>JBJMIG010000019.1:0-12249 GCA_045806965.1 Labedaea sp.
CACCGACGACGCCGTCATCAAACTGCTCTGGCTAGCCATCCGCGACATCGAAGACAAACGCGCCCGACAACGAGCCAAAGAGAAAGGCCTCCCACCCGGCCAACGCAGAGCACCCGCCCGACTCGTCGAAAGCGCCATCGTCCAAGGCTGGAAACAAGCCCTCGGCGCCCTCGCACTGCACTACCCCGAACGCCTCAACCCCTACCTCGGCTAACACACTTCTACATCAACTTACACAGACAACTTGACAAGCTCGGCGCCGCCTGCCGGGTGGTCGAATACATGCTCCCCAACCGGGGTGAGGATACCGAAACGTTCTGCCTGATCACCTCGATCCTCGACTGGGAATACGCACCCGCATACGAACTTGCCGCGCTCTATCACGAACGGTGGGAGTTCGAAACACTCCTGGATGAAATCGAGATCCACCAACTCGGCCATGGCCGAGTCTTGCGATCCAAATCACCGGAGATGGTCAAACAGGAGATCTGGGGCATCCTGCTGGCGCATTACGCGATCCGACATCTCATGCACGAAGCCGCTGACACCGCCGACGTCGACCCCGACCGACTATCGTTCATCCGCAGCCTTCGACTCATTCGCCGCCAAATCACCGGGCGAGCGGATTTTCCCCCCTCATAGACTCCACGAGCTGATAGACGAAGCGATCGAAGAAATCATCGAGATCCCCAACCTCGAACGACGCAACCGCACCTATCCTCGTGTCGTCAAACGACACTTCGCAAAATATCACCGCATCAAACGTCCCACCGACCACGGCACCCACCACGACGGTCCACCCAAGATCCACATCTTCAACATCCCAGCCTAACTTAGTGGCATTGCACCACATCCATCACTGGGTGGACGGCGGCACAACTGATCTGTCAAATATGGTTCTCTTGTGCCGCCGACACCACCGAATACTGCACAACACCCCATGGACCATCCAGGTAATACGTGGTATCCCCTACTTCACACCACCAAAATGGGTGGACCCCCAACAGAAACTCATACGCAACGTGCTCCGACACTGAAGCGCGCCACGAATCAGCTCGAAATTTCCTGGTGCACCTCGTGTCCGGCTTCGGTGAGCGCCCGAACGGCGCGGTCCAAGTCCACGGCTTTTACCAGCAAATGGTCGGTGTCGTAGGTGGAAACGGCGAAGAGGCTCACGCCGGCCGCGGCCAGGCCGCCGGCCAGGGCGGCCATGATGCCGGTGAGGGTGAACTCGAGCGGGCCGCGGACGGTGAGCAGGCGCCAGCCGCCGTCCAGGGCGTCCGTATCCGGAGCGAGCTCGGCCGGACAGACGACCGACACCTCGTCCGGGGTGCTGGTGACGGAAACCAGGGCGGTGCCTGCGCCGGAGAATAGACCGGCGGGGAGCGCGGTGCCGGCCGGAAGTTTGGCAATGGCGTAGTCGCCGGGCCGGACATCCACGGCCAGCCGCTTCACCGGGTCAGCTCTCGGTCACGAACGGGCTGGAGGCGACCTCGGTGCCGTCGGGCAGGGTGGAGATCACGAAGTCGTCGAACACGTTCGCGGCGGCCTTCTGAAGCTGGCGCAGGCACTCCACGGCCAGCTCGCGGATCTCCACGTCCGCGTGCTCGGTGGCGCGCATGGCGATGAAGTGCCGCCAGGCGCGGTAGTTCCCGGTGACCACGATGCGGGTCTCGGTGGCGTTGGGCAGCACCGCTCGGGCGGCCTGGCGGGCCTGCTTGCGGCGCAGCGTCGGGTTGGGCACGTCGGCGAAGCGCTCCTCAAGGCCGGCCAGCAGGTCGCGATAGGCGGCCACGCTCGCCTCGGCGGCGGCCACGAACTTCGCGTGCAGCTCCGGGTCGGCCGCGATCACCTCGGGCTCGACCATGGCGGCGTTCTTCTCCGGCACATAACGCTGCGACAGCTGCGAGTACGAGAAGTGCCGGTGCCGGATCAGCTCGTGGGTGAGCGACCGGGAGATGCCGGTGATGTAGAAGCTGACCGAACCGTGCTCCAGCACCGACAGGTGGCCCACCTCGAGGATGTGCCGCAGGTAGCCCGCGTTGGTCGCGGTCGCCGGGTTCGGTTTCTTCCAGGACTGGTAGCAGGCCCGGCCGGCGAACTCGGCCAGCGCCTCGCCCCCGTCCGCGTCGGTCGACCAGGGCACCTCGGCCGGCGCGAAGAACTCGGTCTTCCCGATCAGCTCCACCTTCGGCGCCACAATGTCAGCCATGTCAGCCTCGACCCTCCTCCGACTCCGCCACCAGCGCAGAGCCTAACCGCCCGGCACGTACACCGGCCCAAGCGCCACTCGCCATCATCGTGATGTCACCTCCCCCTTGACTGATGTCACGAATGACGTCATAGTGGCGTCATGGATCTCAGCCCCTACCTCGCCGCATTGCGCGAGGACCTCACCACCACCGCCTCGGCCGGCGACGAGAACACTCGGCGCGCCGCTGCGGTGCTCGCCGCGGCGCTCGAACCCGCCGCCCGGCTGGCCATCATGAACGCCCTCGCCGACCTGGCCGCGGAGGTCACCGCGTCGCTGGACGACCACGTCGTCGACGTCCGCCTCGACGGCCGGGACGTGCAGGTGGTGGTGACCTCGACCGGGGCCGCGCAGCAGGAGGATGCCCCACCCCCGCCGCCGCACACCGAAGAGGGCGGCGACATGAGCCGGATGACGCTGCGGCTCGTCGAGCAGCTCAAGGCGAAGGCCGAGCAGGCCGCCGCGGCGCAGGGTGTCTCGATGAACACCTTCGTCCAGCACGCCCTCCAGTCCGCGCTGCACGGCGACAAGGAGAGCTGGCGCGAGGCGAAGCAGCAGTGGAAGCGCCAGTGGAAGCAGCAGTGGGCGGACGAGCAGCGCCGTGGCCCCGGCGGCAGCTCGTCGCGGGTCCAGGGCTTCTACGAGGGCTGAGGACACGACCATGACCGAAGAGACCGACGCGCCTGCGGTGCGTCAGCAGAGCTTCGACGTGACCGGGCCGATCGAGCTGGATCTGGAGATCAGCGCCGGACGGATCGAGGTCCGGCTGACCGACGAGCCCGGCGTACACGTCGAGGTGCGGCCCGACGCCAGTGCGGGCAGCCCGTGGCTGCAGGGCATGTCCAGCCTGCTCACCTGGTTCGGCGGACAGTTCGGCGACCGGTTCGGCGATCAGTTCGGCGAGCGGTTCGGTGACGTCACGCCCGCCGAAGCGGTCCGGCAGACCCGGATCGACCTCACCGCCGGCCGGCTGGTGGTGCGCGCCCCGAGGGCACTGCCGCTGCGCTCGGTGCCGCTCTCGGTGATCGTGCGGGCCCCGGCCGGCTCGCACCCGAACGCGCGCAGCGGCTCCGGCAACATTGAAGTGGCCGGCTCCGCCGGGCGGCTCGACGCGCACACCGGCTCCGGTGAGATCACCGCGGACCGGGCCGACGGGCCGGCCAAGGTGCACAGCGGCTCGGGCGCGGTGCGGCTCGGCCCGATGCTGGCCGGCCTGCGCGCCCGCACCGGCACCGGTGACCTCGAAGTGAGCTCGATCGCCGGCTCCGCCTCCCTGTTCACCGGCAGCGGCGACGTCTGGCTCGGCGCGGTGGCCGGCGACGTGATGGCCCGCACCGGCAGCGGCGACCTGACCGTGGCCGACGCCGCGTCCGGCGAAATCGAGCTGCAGACCGGCTCCGGTGCGATCCGGGTGGGCGTGCGCGCCGGCTCGGCCGCCGAGATCGACCTGTCCTCGGGCACCGGGGAGGCACGCAGCGAGCTACCGCTCACCGGTGCCCGGCCGGAGTCCGCACCCCGCCTGCGTGTTCGTGGGCGCACCGCGTCGGGCCTGGCGGTGGTCAGCCCGGCGACAACCTGACCGGGGGGTTGGAGGAACCCTGAAGGTCGCCCGTCCTGTCACAGTTCCCGCCGAACTCAGGGCGGCCTTCAGGGCTCCCGGTCAGCCTGCCACCGGGCGGACCACCGAGGCCAGCGCGGCGGCCAGATCACCCCGGTCACCGACCACCACGCCGGAGAGCCCCAGCCAGCCGGCCATCACCCCCAGCTCCCCGGCCAGCTCCGCGACCACCCGGCCCACGTCGATGCCCGGCTCACCGAACGCGGACCGCACCCGCAGCACGCCGAGCGCCCGGTCCGCCTTGAGGTCGACCCTGGCGACCAGCTCGCCGTCCAGCAGGAACGGGAAGACGTAGTAGCCGTACACCCGCTTGGGCTCCGGAACGTAGATCTCGATCCGGAAGTGGAAGCCGAACAGCCGCTCGGTCCGGTCCCGCTCCCAGATCAGCGGGTCGAACGGGCACAGCAAGGCGCGGCCGGTGACCCGTCTCGGCAGCTTGGCGTCGACGTGCCGATAGGCCGGGTGTCGCCAGCCGGCCACCGTGACCGGCACCAGCAGCCCGGCCGCCACCAGCTCGGCCACCGCGGCCCGGCTGCGCTGCGGCGGGAGCCGGTAGTAGTCGCGCAGATCCGGCTCCGTGGCCACGCCGTGCGCGACCGCCGAGCGCAGCACCAGCTGCCGGGCCGCCTCCTCGTCGGACACCGGTGGCGCGGCCAGCACGTCGGCCGGCAACACCCGCTCGGGCACGTCGTAGCGCCGCTCGAAGCCCTGCCGAGTACCGGTGGTGAGCGCTCCGGTGGCGAACAGGTACTCGCAGGCATGCTTGAGATCCGACCGGTTCCACCAGCCGCCCGCGGCCCGCGCCTGCCTCGGACTGGTGCCGAGCTCCTCCTCCAGCCGCCCGGCACTCACCGGCCCGAGCTCCTTCACCGCGGCCAACAGGTCGTCGATCAACCCCTTGCTGAACCGCGCGGTGTCGCCCCAGAACCGCTGCTCGTAGGCCCGCATCCGCCAGCGCAGCAGCGGCCAGTCGCCGACCGGCATCAGGCTCGCCATGTGCGCCCAGTACTCGACCAGCAGCCGCGGCCGGCGCGCGGTGTGTGCCCAAGCGGCGTCGTCCACCAGGTTGGGTAGGTACGGGCCGAGCCGGCTGAACACCGGCATGTAGTGCGCCCGGACCGCCACGTTCACCGAGTCCAGCTGGAGCACCTGGGTGCGGGCCAGCACCCGTTGCAGGTGCCGGCGGGACACCACGCCACTGGGGCGCGGGTCGGCGAACCCTTGTGCGGCAAGGGCCATCCGGCGGGCGGCGGCTTGGGTCAACCGCTCGGTCACCTGCGCCCTCCTAATCGACTCGGGTCCTCCTGGTGGCTCGGCTCGCGCAGTTGGTTCGGCGCCGGAACCGACATCTCGCCGCACGGCGGCTCCGGCTTCGGCGCCCGCTCGGCCCGGACCACCACCAGCACCGCGGCCAGCACCACCAGACCGCCGGCGAGCTGGGCGAAGCCGAAGTGCTCGCCGGCGAACAGCACCCCGAGCACCACCGCGATCACCGGGTTGACGTAGGCGTAGGTGGCCACCGTGGACACCGGCAGCTTGCCGAGCACGAACACGTAGGAACTGAACGCCAGCAGCGATCCGAACAGGATCAGGTAGATCCAGGAGAGCCAGGACGCGGTGGTGAACTCGCCGAGGCGCATCCGTTCGCCAGTGATCAGCCCGATCACCGTCATGGCCGTCCCGCCGGCCACCATCTCGACCGCGGAGAGCGCGAACGGGTTGGCCGGTACCGGCAGCCGGGTGCTGGCCACCGAGCCGATCGACCAGCCGAGCGCGGCCAGCAACACCAGCCACGGGCCCCAGCCGGCCGAGCCGTGCGCGCCGGCGACCGGCCCGCCGAGCAGCAGCAGGGCCAGCCCGGCCAACCCGATGGCGACCCCGACCAGGGTGATCGCCGGCGGTCGCTCGCCGAGCAGCCGGCGCAGCACCACCACATACAGCGGCACCGAGGCGACCAGCAGCGCGGCCAGCCCCGAGGCCACGTGCTGCTCGGCGATGACCACCATGCCGTTGCCCCAGGCCGGCAGGAGCAGCCCGATCAACACCGCGCTGCCCAGCTGCCTGCGGTTCATCCGCAGCCCCCGGCCGCGGGTGAAGAACAGCACGGCCACCATCAGCACCAGCCCGGCGAGCACGAACCGGATGCCGCCGGAGAGCAGCGGCGGCATGGACTCCACGACGAATCGGATGGCCAGGTAGGTCGAACCCCACACCACGTAGACCACGCCAAGCGCACCCCAGGCGAGCCACCCGGGCGTGGCCCGGCCGGCGTCCACTGTCGGCGTCTGACTCATGGCGCCACCCTGGCACGAACCACCGACAACCGTCGTTCCCGCCCCACTGTCCGTCCGGACCCCGGCCAGCCGGGTAACCCGGCCGGGGGCACACGGCAGGCAGCGTACGAGCCGCAATGTGGATGAGAAGGTGGATGAGAGCGTGGACTAGGTTGCCGGCATGGCCGCTGCCGCCGTCCGACCGGCCACCCGCGCCGACGCCGAGGAGATCGCCCGCATCCAGCTCGCCACCTGGCGCACGGCCTATGCCGCGCTGCTGCCCGCCGGGCTGCTGTCCGGGGTGGACGAGGCGGCCGCGGCGGCGCAGTGGCGGGACACCATCGACACCGGTCCGGCCCTGGTGTTCGTGGCCACCGAAGGCAGGTGGCTGGTCGGCTTCGGCGCGGCCGGGCCCGCACCGCGCTCCGAATCGGCAGGCGCGGACGGCGCCCCACCGGCCGACGCCGCACACCTGGCCCTGGTCAGCACGCTGCTGGTGGAACCGCGTTGGGGCCGGCGCGGGCACGGCGGCCGGCTGCTGGCCGCCGCCGCGGCGGCGCTGCGCGTGACCGGCCACACCCGGGGAATCTGCTGGGTGCCCGAGGCCGACACCGCCTCGACCAGCTTCTACCGCAGGGCCGGCTGGGCACCGGACGGCACGGTGCGCACCCTCGACGCCGGGGGCGTGCCACTGCGTGAGCTGCGCCTGTCCGGCGCCCTTGACCTGGAGCTGACCCAGTAGCCAGCTACGCTGTCCCCGGGTTCGAGCCCCGCGTTTCGAGCCTGACGAGCACAGACAGCGGCGCGGAAACCGCCGAGAGGGGTACCCGCTTGCTGATGTGGCTCGGCGTGAGCATCGCGGTCGGGTTCGGTTCCGCGCTGCTCCCGGTGCTCAGTGTCGAGCTGTTCCTGGTCGGTCTGGTGACCCATCAGCCCGGCATCCCGTGCCTGGCGCTCGGCGCGGCGATCGCGGTCGGGCAGGTGGCCGGCAAGCTGATCTACTACTACGCCGCCCGCGGCTCCTGGCAGCTGCCGGCGTTTCTGCGCCGCCGGCCGCGCCAACCCTCCCTTCGCGCCGAGCGGTTCGCCATGCGCACCAAGCGGATCCGGGCCTGGTTCGGCCGCCTGACCGAGCGCTGCCACCGCCACCCGCACTGGATGGTCGGCACCTACGGGGTGAGTTCGCTGGTGGGCGTACCTCCGTTCATGGCCACCTCGATCATGGCCGGGCTGGTCCGGATGAACCTCACCGCTTTCATCTCGGCCGGCTTGCTCGGCCGTTTCGTCCGGTTCAGCCTGCTCGCCGCCGCACCCGCACTGGTCGCCGGCTGGCCGCACTGACCGGTCACCAACCGACCGGTTGCCCGGCCGGCTCCGGTACCAGGACCACCCGCACCGCGTCCGGGTCGTAGCGCAGCCGGGGCACCGCGAACACCGCCGTGGCCGAACCGGCGTCCCGGCGCGACGAGTAGGTCAGAATCCGCCACTCCCCCTCGTCCCAGCTGTCCAGCAGGTCCGAGCGGAGCACCTCGACCACCGAGCGGTACGCGGCGCTGCGGTGCAGCTGTTGCACGGTGGACGCGAGCGGCACCTCGAACGGCCGGCCGGCCAGCGGGTGGCTGATCCGCAGCCGCAACCGGCGCAGCGGCAGCAGCCAGCCGCCGTCCAGCTCCGGGGAGAGCACGACGACCAGCGCCGCCTCCGCGGCCAGCAGTCCGACCGTGGCGAACGGCCGTTCCACCAACGCCACCGGCCACCAGTCCACCGCGAACAACGCCACCGCGCTGGCCGCCACCAGCACGGCCGCCCGGACGAAGCCGCGCGCCCGCACCGGGACGTGCTTGGCGCCGAGGCAGCCGCAGGAGGACTGCGGCGCGGCGATCCGCGCGTAGCCGAGGTAGGCCAGCATGCCGACGCCGAGTACCAGCGCGGCCGCCGCTTCGGCGGGCTGCGCCGGCGGCAGCACCAGGAGCGTGGCCAGCACCAGCTCGACGCCGCCGACGAGCTGGTACGCGCCGTGCGCCCGGTCCCGCCCGACCAGCCGGGCCAGCGCCGAGCGGCGGGCCGCCACCTCGCTACCCCGGCCGAACACCTTGAGCCCGCCCGCCCCGGCCAGCACGCCGCCGACCAGCAGCGGTTGCAGACTCGCCAACCACGCGATCATGGTTCTCCTTCAGCTTCAGGCGGCGGCGAACACCGTGGCGATGTCGACCTCGTTGGTGTCCGGACGCCAAGCTCCGACCACCTGGGCGTGCTGGCCGACCCGCAGCAGGGACAGGTCGGTCACCGCGGGTGTGCCGTTGTAGACGGCGGCTGACGTGCCGGACACCACGTGCCCGACGACGCGGTTGCCGGAGTGGTCGAGGTGCAGCACGTCCTTGCCGATCGAGGTGATGTGCACCTCGAGGTTGACGATGTTGAGCCACACCGCGTCAGCGGCCAGCGTGCCGTCCGGCAGCCGCACCCCTCGGGCGTAGAGGCCGTCGCCGACCAACGCCGCGTCGATCGTGGTTGGCCGCAGCTTCCACACGCTGGTGCCGCTGGTGAGCTGGATCTGGTGCAGCGTCAGGTCGGAGCCGGTGACCATGAGCAGACTGCCCTTGATCCCGGCGATCCGGCCCTCGGCGAAGTTCGGGTCGATGCCGCCGGGCTCCACCTGGAAGCTCGGCTCGGCCATGGCCACCTCGGGCGTGGTCGCGCCGAGCGCGGATGCGGCGACCACGGTGGTCGCGGTGCCGAGCACGGCCCGGGTGAGGAACCTTCTGCGGTCGAGAGCGTCGAGCATGGCGGAGACCTCCTAGCTGTGCACGGCCATCGGCATGAGTCCGCTGGACAGGTTGCCGATCGCACTGAACGCGGACGGGGTCAGGTCGAAAATTCGGTTGGTGGCACAGCTTCCGCTACAGCAGGACCGCTCGCCGCACCAGAAGTTGGTGTGCGGCCCGCAGTCCGCGATCTTCACGGAGATCTCCGTGGTGCCGCACAGGTTGCGCACGAAGAACGTGTGCCCGCAGGCGCGGCGCAGCAGGGTTTCGCCGCACTGGTCGGGGCGGGTGATGTTGAAGCAGGCGTCGGAGACGTTCGGCCAGGCGCACTGCCGGCTACTCGAGTTGCAGGTGCCGCAAGCCCCGTGCCCGGTGGCGCCGCAGGGGCCCCAGGCACTGCCACAGCAGAACCACGACGTCTCACCGGTCGCCGGGGCGTTGGGTTCCGAGTCGGAGGGTGACATCGGTGTCGCTCCCTTCACAGGACGGCCGCGGACGCCGAACCGGGGGAAGCCACGCAGGTCAAACGGACCGGAGCACCCGCGCACGGGCTTCCGGCTTCTCGTCTGGCCCTCATCGCGCGGGTCGCCGTCGGCAGCAGGGGTGGGAGATTTGCGCGAACAGACGGAGGTTGGTTATAGACTGACAGCCCGTAACGCTACTTGATCAGCCCGGAAGCACCAGGGCCCGAACGGAGCAGCTGATCGGGCCGAACGGCCTAGCGGGCGGGGTGGCGACTCGGACGAGTCAGATGTCGAGCAGGTTCTCCAGGCCGACGATCAGGCCGGTGCGGGTCAGAATGGCGCGCACGCCGAGCAGCACGCCGGGCATGAAGGACTTGCGGTCGAAGGAGTCGTGCCGGATGGTCACGGTCTCGCCGTCGCCACCGAACATGATCTCCTGATGTGCCACCAGGCCGGGCAGCCGGACCGAGTGCACCCGCACGTCGTCGACCAGCGCGCCGCGGGCACCGTCGAGCTCGGAGGTCGTCGCGTCCGGCCCGGCGACCAGACCGGCCCTGGTGCGCGCGGCGGCGATCAGCCGGGCGGTGTGTGCGGCGGTCCCGGAGGGCGCGTCCGCCTTGCGGTTGTGGTGCAGCTCGACGATCTCGGCCGAGGCGTAGTAGCGCGCCGCCACCTGGGCGAACCGCATGGCCAGCACCGCACCGAGGGCGAAGTTCGGTGCCACCAGCACCCCGAGCTCGGGTTTGGGCTCCAGCCACTGCCGGACCGTGTCCAGTTTGGACAGATCGAACCCGGACGTGCCGACGACACAACGGATGTCGTGATCCACACAGAACCGAATGTTGTCCAGCACCACATCCGGGTGGGTGAAGTCGACCACCACCTCGGCGCCGGCGTCGGCGATGTCGAACATCCAGTCGCCGGTGTCCACCATCGCGACGATCTCCATGTCGTCGGCGGCCTCGACGGCCCGGCACACTTCGGCGCCCATCCGCCCTCTGGCGCCGAGCACGCCGACCCGGATCGGGTTGTCTTCCGTCCTCGCCACGATCATCGACGGATCACGCTCACCTTCGGTTCTTCCCGGGACCGAGCGCGTCGAGGCGGCGCACCTCGACCGGCACGTCGTCGGCGTCCGCGTACGGCCCGACCACCGCCGCCGCGACGGGCTGGGACAGCAACTCCCTGGCCAGCTCGGCGACCTGCGCCGGCGTGACCTCCTGAATCCGGTCCAGCGTGTCCTGCACCGACAGGTAGCTGGCGTAGGCCAGCTCCGCCTTGCCGATCCGCGACATCCGCGAGCTGTTGTCCTCGAGACCGAGCACCAGGCTGCCGCGCAGCTGTCCCTTGGCCCGGTCCACCTCGTCGGCGTCCACTCCGTCGGTGGCCACGCCGCTGAGCACCTCACGGACCACCCTGGCCACCTCGCCGAGGTGGTTCGGCTGGCATCCGGTGTAGACGGACAGATGCCCGGTGTCGGCATAGGACGCGACCGACGAGTACACCTGGTAGGCCAGACCCCGGCGCTCCCGAACCTCCTGGAACAGCCGCGAGCTCATCCCACCGCCCAGCACGGTGTTCAGCACACCGAGCACCCAGCGGCGGTCGTCGTGCCGGTGCGGGGCGCGCACCCCCAACATCATGTGCGCCTGCTCGGTGTCATCCGGGTGCACCACCAGGTTCGCAACCGCCGGGATTCGCACCCGGCCGCCGCGAGCGCTCACCGGCGTCGCGGTGCCGGTGAGCCGCTCGCGCAATGCCTTGCGCGCCAGGCGAAGCACCTCGCCGTGGGACAGGTTGCCTGCCGCGGCGAGCACCATGGTCGGCATCGTGTAGCGCCGCTTGTAGAAGCCGTTCAGCGCGGTGCGGCTCATGTCGGTGATGGACTGCTCGGTGCCGAGCACCGGCCGGCCGAGGGGGTGATCACCGAGCAGCGCGGAGCAGAACGCGTCGTGCAGCAGGTCCTCGGGATCGTCGTCGCGCATGGCGATCTCCTCGAGCACCACACCGCGCTCGGTCTCCACATCGGACTCGGCGAGCAGCGCGTCGAACACCACGTCGCACACCAGATCGACGGCCAGCGGCAGGTCTTCGTCCAGCACGTGTGCGTAGTAGCAGGTGTGCTCCTTGGCGGTGAACGCGTTGAGCTCACCACCCACCGCGTCGATCTCCTGCGCGATCTGCACCGCCGTGCGGTGCTCGGTTCCCTTGAACAGCAGGTGTTCCAGGTAGTGCGCGGCGCCCGCGACGGCCGGCTTCTCGTCCCGCGAGCCGACCCCGACCCAGATCCCCACCGACGTGGAGCGCACCCCGGGAACCTGTTCGGTGATCACCCGTAAGCCACCGGGGAGCACGGTGCGCTTGACCACACAGCCATCGGCCGTGCGCTCGAGAACCTTCGTGCTCCCCTGACCGCTCGACGTCACTGGCCGGACGGCTGCTCGGCCTCGGCGGGCTGACCGGCGTCGTCCTCCTTGACCGGCACCAGGCTGATCTTGCCGCGCTGGTCGATGTCGGCGATCTCCACCCGGAGCTTGTCGCCGACCTTGACCACGTCCTCCACCTTGCCGATGCGCTTTCCGTTGCCCAGCTTGGAGATGTGCACCAGGCCGTCCTTGCCGGGAAGCAGCGAGACGAACGCGCCGAACGCCGCGGTCTTCACCACGGTGCCCAGGAACCGCTCGCCCACCTTCGGCATCTGCGGGTTCGCGATCGCGTTGATCATCTGGCCCTTCGGCCCGATGACCGCGCCGATCTTGTCCACCGGGATCTTCACGCTGGTCACGCGCGGCGCGTACGGGCTCATCTCGTCCGGCTTGTCGATCGCCTCGGCCAGCACGTCGAGGATGGCCAGCCGGGCGTCGCGGGCCTGGGACAG
>JBJMIG010000020.1:0-55692 GCA_045806965.1 Labedaea sp.
ATTGGTTTCGCTCGCACGCTCGCTCCCGACACCACCTCGCAAGCTCGGTGTTGTTGCTCAGACACGGTGCCCATTGGTTTCGCTCGCACGCTCGCTCAACATCCGCTCTCCTCGTCGTTGATCGCCCGGAGCGCTCGCCGGTCCAGCTTGCCGTTGGTGGTCCGGGGCAGCTCGTCGGTGAACCGGAAATCCTGTGGGCACTTCTGTGGCGAGAGCCGGGCCCGAACGTACTCCCGCAGCGCCGCGCCCAACTCGACCGACCCGCGCAGTCCCCCGCGTAACACGACATAGGCGCGCGGCCGGACCAGGCCGCCGGCCTCGTACCCGAGCACCGCACACTCCAGCACGTCCGGGTGGCCGATCAGGCAGTGCTCGATCTCGCTCGGCGCCACCCACACCCCGCTCACCTTCAGCAGGTCGTCGGCCCGGCCCTGGTAGTGGAAGAACCCGTCGGCATCGCGGGAGAACAGGTCGCCGGAGCGGACCGTGGTGCCGCGGAAGGTGGCTGCGGAACGCTCCTCGTCGTCCCAGTAGCCGAGCGCGACCGTCTCGCCGCTGACCTCGAGCAGCCCGGTCTCCCCGTCCGGTAGCTCGATCCCGTCCTGGTCCACCACCCGCGCCGTGTAGCCCGGCACCACCTGCCCGCAACTGCCCGCGCGGGTGTTGCCCGGCCGGTTGGAGATGTAGATGTGGTACGCCTCGGAGGAGCCGATGCCCTCCACCACCTCGACGCCGAAGGTGGTGTCCCACTTGCGAAGGAGCTCCGCCGGCAGTGCCTCGCCCGCCGACGTGCACAACCGCAGGCAGCTCAGGTCCTGGTCGGCGGCGGCCGGGTGGGCGACCATCGCGCTCATCATGGTCGGCACGTTCACCAGGATGCTCGGCCGGTGCTCGGCGATCAGCGCGAAGATCAGCTCGACGGTGCTGCGCTCGGCGAACGCGATCCCGGCCGCGCCGACCCCGAACGGGAACAGCGCGGCCAGGTCGCGGGCGTAGCCGAAGAACAGCTTGGGCACCGGCAGCACCAGTTCGTCCGGCTGGATGTCCAGCACACCCCTGGCGTACCAGTCGAAGCTGAGGATCGGGGCCCTGGCAGGCAGGGCGCAGGCCTTGGGGGCGCCGGTGCTTCCCGTGGTGAACTTCCAGATCGCCACGCCGTCGCGCTCGACCGGGACGGCGTCCAGCGTGTCCGGCGCCTGTCCGGCCAGCGCGGCGAGGTCCAGTTCGCCGGGCCGCAGCTCGACTCCACCCGCACCGGCCACGAGCAGGTGCTTCAGATAGCGGGCCCCGGCGGCGGCCGCGCGGACCCGATCCAGCGTCACACCGTCCACGATGACCACTTCGGCCATGGTGTATTCGAGGAAGTAGGCGTAGTCCTTGACCGGAAGGTAGGTGTAGGCCTCGGCCGTCACCGCGCCGATCTTCTGCACCGCGTACCAGGAGGCCACGAACTCCACACCGTCGGAGAGGGCGAGCAGCACCCGTTGGCCGCGCCGGCGCACGCCCAACTCCCGAAGCACGTTGCCGATCCGGTTGATCCGGGCGGCAAGCTGGGCGTAGCTGATCACCCCGGCCCGGGTGACCAGCGCGGTGCGCCCGCCGTCGCCCCGCTCGACGGTGCGGTCCACGAAGTAGGAGGCCAGGTTGCACATTGCCGGAATATCCTGGTAGCTCAGCATCACGGCCTCCCGACGACCTCCCGGATCACCTCGACCAGCAGGTCGGTCAAAGTGTCGAAAGTGGACTGTCCCTCCTGGGGCGTTGCGGCCGCGGGCGCGCCGCAGTAGGCCCGGTCCATACCCATGGCAAGGAAGTCGGTCCGGCCGGACCGCATCGCCCCGGCCATGTCCACCGTGACCTCGGGCAGCGCCGCCATGGTGGCGGTGTCCACCAGATGTGGACGGTCGGCGAGCACCAGCGACGTCTCGTACTGCCCGCCGTGGCATGAGCTGGACTGGAACTCCTCGGTGAGCCGCGCCACGTTCTGCCGGCGCAGGATGTCCAGGTAGCCGACCCCGGCCTCGGCGACAGCGGCCCGCAGCGCGGCCACGTGCTCCGGCTCGAAATGGTTGTTCACCACCACGATGTGCCGAAATCCCTGGCGGGCAAGGGATCGGCAGATGTCGACGACGAGCGCGCGCAGGGTCTCCTCGCCGACCGACACCGCGCCGGGGAAGGCGGCGGCGTAGCGGGTCACGCCATAGGGCAGCGCGGGCAGGATCAGCACCCGCAGTGCGGGGTCGCCGGCCAGCCGCTCGGCCGCGCGCTCACACACCCCGGCGGAGATGAGCGCGTCGGTGCGCAGCGGTGCGTGCGGTCCGTGCGGCTCGACCGACCCGACCGGCAGCAGCAGCACCGGGCGGCGCTCGGCGAGGAGCAAGTCGGCCACCTGGGGCGAGGTGAGGTCGGCGAACCGGTGGCCGGGCGCGGTGTTCGACGTCTCGGTCATGTGCCGAGCACCGTCCGCTCGAGTTCGGTCCTCGGCAGGTCGAGTACGCACAGGTCGGCCCGCCCGGCCGCGACGACCGTGTTCACCTCGTCAACCGTGGTCAGGTAACCGCCGACCATGGTCGGCACCCCGACCTCGTTGCGCACCCGGTCGGCGAGGGTGGTGAGAAACCCCCGCCGGTACTCCGGCCGCGTTTGCGCCACGGTATGCCCGGCCCGCACCTGGATCAGCTCCGCGCCGTGCTCGACCAGCCGGCGCGCCGCCTCGATGCCGTCCTCGACCGCGAGGCCGCCCCGCGCCCAGTCGGTGACCGTGAGCCGCACGGCGAGCAGCCGCTCGGCCGGCCACACCGCCCGGACCGCGTCCAGCACGGAAAGCGGGTAGCGCAGCCGGTTCTCCAGCGCGCCGCCGAACTCGTCGGTGCGCCGGTTGGTCAACGGCGACAGGAAGCTGGCCAGCAGGTAGCCGTCGGAAAGGTCCAGCTCGAGCACGTCGAACCCGGCCCCAGCGGCCAGCTCGGCCGCGTCGGCGAACCCGGCCCGCACCCGGTCGAAGTCCTCGCCCGCCATCGCCGACGGCACCGGCCCGAACGGCCCGTAACGCAACGCGGAGGCGGACAACATCGGCCAGCCGTTGTCCCGCAACGGAATGTCGATGGCGCCGGGCCGGGATCGGGTCGCGGCGCGCCGCCCGGCGTGTCCGAGGCGCAGCCCGGCCAGCACGCCCTCGTCGTGTACCTTCGCCACGACCGGAGCCCAGCTTCCTTGCGCGGTGGGGGAGTCCGGCGACACCCGCCCGTTCGCGGTGGCCGCGACGAGGCCGGTGAGCACCAGCCCGGCGCCGCCGCGCGCGCCGGCGACCAAATCGTCCACCGTGGACGACGGTACGACCCGCACCACCCGGTTGGGCAGCCGCACCCCGCCGAGCCGCAACGGCACGAACGCGGGCGGGGGAGCGATTCCCGACGATCCGGCGAACCAGGCGTCCAGCACCCGCACGAAGTCCGGGTCACGCTGCACCAGGCTGGCATGGCTGATCCGGCCGCTCCTGGTGAGCAGGTTGGCGGCGAACTGGATCGGCTGGAGCCGGGTGTAGCTGGCCACCCGGCCGAAGTAGCCCGCGCTGTCCCCGGCGGCCTGCTGGAAGCGCTCGACCACCGGCTGCCGCTCCAACTCGTAGTCGATCAGCGCCGCCTCGCGGTCGGTTGGGTGCCGGATGAACGCGTTGGCCAGCGCGATGGCGTCCTCCATGGCGAGCTTGGTGCCGGAGCCGATCGAGAAGTGCGCGGTGTGCGCCGCGTCACCGAGCAGCACGGTGTTGCCCTGGTGCCAGGAACTGTTGCGTACCAACGGGAAGCTCAACCAGGTCGACCTGTTGGAGAGCAGCCGGCTGGTGCCGAGGTGCTCGGCGAAGAGGCGCTGGCAGAACGCGATGCTGTCCTGCTCGGACATGGTGTCCAGGCCCGCGCGGCGCCAGGCCGGTTCCGCGCACTCCACGATGAACGTGCTGGTCCGCTCGTCGAACGGATAAGCGTGTACCTGGAACAGCCCGTACTCGGTCTCGGTGAAGATGAACGTGAACGCGTCGAACACCAGATCGGTGCCGAACCAGACGTACTTGCAGCCCTGCGGCCGCACCGACGTGCCGAAGTCGAGCCCGTCGCGCAGCCTGCTGTTCGCCCCGTCCGCCGCGACGATCAGGTCGGCCCTCGGCGGGTCGCTCACCTCGACGCCGAAGCGCAGGTCCACCCCGAGTTCGCGGCACCGGCGCTGGAGGATGTCGAGCAGGTGGGTGCGCTTGATCGCGGAGAACCGGTTCCCGCCGGACCGGATCACCGTTTCCCGGTACCGGATGTCCACAGTGGACCAGCGGGCGAACGAGTCGGTGATCTCCACGTAGGTCTTGTAGTCCGCGTCCCGAAGCGCCCCGAGCGTCTCCTCGGAGAACACCACACCCCAGCCGAACGTGGCGTCCGGCGCGTTGCGTTCGAGCACCGTGACCTCGTGTCCGGGATCCGCCTTCTTCAGCAGGATCGAGAGGTACAACCCGGCCGGTCCGGCCCCGACCACCGTTACGGTGCGCATGTCGAGAGCACCTCGGCCAGCCGGTCCAGGTCGTCGAGGTCGGCCACGGTGGGGAACAGGATCAACTCGTCGCACCCCTCGGCCTCGTAGCCGCGCACGAAGTCCTTGACCGCGCGGGCACTGGTCAGGTTTCCGGCGGCGATCTTGTCCGCGAACGGGCCGGTGAACGCGTAGTAGTCGCGCAGGTAGGCGGCGCCCCGATCCGGGTCGCCGAGGGCGAAGTAGCCCTGTCCCCACAGCTTCGGCTCGCCGGTGCGCTCGTGGTCGCGCCAGGCCGCGCGGGCCCGGGTGGCGGCCGAGCCGAACGCCCTCGGCGGGCCGCCGCCGTGCGCGTACCCGTCGGCGTAGCGGGCCATCCTGGCGAACGCCGGTCCGCTTGCGCCGCCGACCAGGAGGTCGATTCCGGGCCGGATCGGCCCGACCCCGGTTGAGTCCAATTCGCCGCGCAGGTAGGCCAATTGCGCGGAGAGCCGGGCGCCGCGGTCACGGTGCTCGACGCCGGCCGCCTGGTAGTCGTCGAGCCGGGCGCCGACCGCGAGTCCGAGGGTGAGCCGGCCGCGGCCGATCACATCCACCGAGGCGGCCTGCTTGGCCAGCATCGCGGGGGTGCGCAGCGGGCCGATGGCGATCATGGTGGCCAGTCCGGCCCGCGCCGTCACCGCGCCGGCCGCGGCGAGCGCGGCGAACGGATCGATGCTGTCATAGACGAGGCGGTCGAGCACCCCGATGGTGGAGAACGGACCGGCGTCGGCGCGGCGGGCCCATTCGACCAGAAGCGCACCTTCCGCGCCGGGAACGGTGTTGGGAAGCCCGATGCCCACCTTCACTCGCGACAGTTTACGGTTGACCGCGCTACAGCGTCAACTAAACTGCCGGTGTGGCTGACCTGCTCAAGGGGTTCGATCCGGCCCCGCAGGACCTGGTGCTGACCCTGCTCGGCGCCCACGTCAACCCGCGCCGCCAGCGTGGGGTGTGGTCCGGCGGCCTGGTCCGGCTGCTCGACGAGTTCGGCTTCTCGGCCGGAGCGGCCCGGGTCGCGCTCAACCGGCTGGTCGCCCGCGACCTGCTGACACCGAACCGGGACGGCCGGCTGGTGCACTACACGCTCACCCCGCGCACCGTCGGGGTGCTGGCCGAGGGCGACCGCCGGATCTTCTCCCTCGGCCGCACGACCCGGCGGTCGAACCGGTGGACCGTGCTCTGGCACAGCATCCCGGAGGACCGGCGGACCGCCCGAGCCCGGCTGGTGCGCCGGCTGCGCTTCCTCGGCTTCGGCTCCATGCAGGACGGCACCTGGCTGGCCGCGCACGACCGCGAGCGGGCGGTGGCCGAACTGGTGAAGGACCTCGGTGTGGCCGAGCATGTTGGGGTGCTGCTCGGCCGGCCGTCCACCGAGGTGGACTTCGCGGCGACCGCCATGCGCGCCTGGGACCTCGGCGAGTTGGGTACCCGGTACCGGGTGTTCGTCGGCCAGTTCCGTGACCGGCGCACCCGGGACGACCGGGAGGCGCTGCTGCTGCGTACCCGGCTGGTGCACACCTTCCGCGAGTTCCCGTTCCTGGACCCCGAACTGCCCGCCGACCTGGTGCCAGAGCCGGCGCACCGAGCCGAGGCGGTGCGGCTGTTCCACGCCATCTACCCGGCGCTCGCCCCGGCGGCGCAGCGCCACTTCGACGAGGTGACCGTTTCATGACCGCAGACCCGCACGCCGCCGCACTCACCTACACGTCCTATCTAGCGCTGGACGAGGTGCTCGGCGCGCAGCGGCCGCGCTCCGACGATCACGACGAGGTGCTGTTCATCGTGATCCATCAGGTGTACGAGCTGTGGTTCAAGCAGCTTCTGCACGAGCTTGCGCGGTTGCAAGAACGGATGGCGAAGGGCGACACGGCGCACTCGATTCGCACCCTGCGCCGCGCGCTCACCATCCTGAAGGTGGTCGTCGCCCAGATCGACGTTCTGGAGACCATGACCCCGCGCCAGTTCACCAGCTTCCGGGTCCGGCTCGAGGCGTCCAGCGGGTTTCAGTCGGCGCAGTTCCGAGAGTTGGAAGCCGTGCTCGGCCGGCGGGACCGCCGGGTGCTCAAGAACTACCCCCCGCAGAGCCCTGGACGGGTGCGGATCGAGCAGGCCATGAACCGGCCGTCCCTGTTCGACTCCTTCCTCCGGTACCTCGAGGTGCACGGGTATTCGGTGCCGCCCGAGCGTGACCACACGCTCCCGGTCGAGCCCTCCGAGCAGGTCCAGCGGATTCTGCTGGAGGTGTACCGGCACGACGCCGGCCCATCGACGGTCGCCGAGCTGCTGGTCGACCTGGACGAGGGCTTGCAGGAGTGGCGCTACCGGCACGTGAAGATGGTGGAGCGCACGATCGGCGGCAAGTCCGGAACCGGCGGCTCGGACGGGGCCGCCTACCTGCGGGCCACGCTGTTCCAGCCGATGTTTCCCGACCTGTGGGCAGTGCGGAGCGAGCTCTGATGAACCTCGACGACCTGCGGCGCACCCCGAACGCGCTGGCCCGGCACTATTCCCGGTTCCGGGTGGCCGAGCGGCTGCTGCTCACCGGGCATTCGCACCAGGCTTGGCCCGATGTCGCCCGGCAGGGCCAGCTCGAGGCCTTCGACGACGCCGCGGCCTCAGTGGATGCCAAGTGGGAGCGGGCTTTCCAGCGTGCCGACGCGGTGCGGGCCGGGTTTCGTGGGCTGCTCGACGACCCGGGCTGCGACCTCGCGCTCGACGCGAACACACATGCCCTGGTGATCCGGTTCCTGTCCGCGCTCGACCTGCGCGGCAGGCCACGCCTGGTCACCACGGACGGCGAGTTCCACACCGTGCGCCGCCAGCTCGCCCGGCTGGCCGAGGAGGGCGTCGAGGTGGTGGCGGTGCCGGCCGAACCGGTCGAGACGCTGGCCGAGCGGCTCGCCGGTGCGGCCGACCGGCGCACCGCCGCGGTGCTCGTCTCGGCGGTTTTGTTCCAGAGCTCCCGGATCGTGCCCGGCCTGGGTGAGCTGGCCGGAGAGTGCGCGACCGTGGGGGCGGAGCTGCTGGTGGACGCCTACCACGCGCTCGGTGTGGTGCCGTTCTCGGTGCCGGCGCTCGGGCTCGACTCGGCCTGGATCACCGGCGGGGGTTACAAGTACCTGCAACTGGGTGAGGGCAACTGTTTCCTGCGGCTGCCGCCGCAGGCCGCGGCGCTGCGTCCGGTGCTCACCGGCTGGTTCGCCGAGTTCGACGGGCTGGCCGGCGAGGCGCGGCCGGACCGGGTCAGCTACGCCTCGGGCGGCACCCGGTTCGCCGGCTCCACCTACGATCCGACCAGCCACTACCGCGCCGCCCTGGTGTTCGAGTTCTTCGCCGAGCACCGGCTCACCCCTGGCCTGCTGCGCGAGGTGTCGCTGCACCAGACCGGACTGCTGGCCGCCGCGTTCGACGGCCTCGGCGCGCCGGCCGAACTGATCACCCGGGACCGCTCCCGGCCACGCAGTGAGTTCGGCGGATTTCTCGCCATGTCCTCGCCGCGCGCCGGCGACATCCAACGCGCGCTGTCCGAGCACGGCGTGGCCACCGACAGTCGCGGCGAGCACCTGCGGTTCGGCCCGGCGCCGTATCTCAGCGATGATCAGCTCGAGGCCGCGATGGGCACGCTCGGCAAGCTGTTGCGCGCGATGTGACGGCGGCGTCAGCGCGCCGGTCGGGCCGAACGCGGTCGGCCCGACACCGCGTGCCGGGCGAGCGTCATCCGCAGGGCCGGATCCGCCCGGCCGAAGATCGCGGTCATGGTCGCGACGGTTGCCAGGACATCGGACCGTTCGCCCAGGTACCGCTGTCGCAACTCGTCCGGGAGGCCGAAGAACAGCTCGAAGAACCGCGCCAGTTGCTCCGGCGGCATCCCCAGCAGCGCCGCCAGCCCGCGTAGCCGCAGCAGCCGCACCGCCCGTGCTCCCGGCGGCCAGAGCACCCGCCGGGCCGCCCGCGCGGCCCTGGCCGGCGCTACCCGCTCCAGGGCGATCGCCGAAGCCACCCGAGGCGCCAGGCGGAACACGTCGGCCAGGCTGTAGCCGGTGGCCGGGTGCACCAGCGCGGCCGTCGCGCCGAACGCCACCACCCCTGGCCGGGCGCGGGGTACCGGCAGGTCGAGGGGGATGCGCACCCGTTCGACCCGGCCGGCTCCGGCCGGGACGTCCAGCGCGGCCAGGCGGGCCAGCAACCTCGCCCGCAACGAGGCGAGGTCCAGCCCGGGACGAGCGGCCAGCGACGTCTCCTCGAACAGGGTCGCGCCGTCCGGCAGTGGCGCCGCGTAGAGAAAGGTGCCGGCTCCGAAGCCGGGCGGCGGCCGCCAGTCCATGAACACGGCCGCCTCGACCGCCCGGGGCAGCACGAGCCCGTATGCGGTCTGCTCCGCTCGCGGCCCGCCAACCGGTCCGCCGCAGAGCACCCGGCGCGCCCCGGTCGCGTCGATCACCACGGCCGCCGCGAGCTGGCGACCGCAGGCCAGCGTCACCGCGCAGCCCCTCGGTCCACCCGCGGCGTCGCACACCGCGCCGGTCACCGTCGCGACCCCGGCGGTGGTCAGCGCCGTCCGGACGGACTCGTTGTCCAAGACGGCATAGCGCTGCGCCAGCGACCGCGACGTCGCGGCGACGACCCGGGCCGGCGAATCCCGCCAGCGGCTGCCGGCCGGCAACAGGGACGTCTCGCCGGCCCACATCCCGTAGGTGGCCGGCCAGCGCGCGTGCGGGTCCGGGTCGACCAGCACGGTGTCCAGGCCGTGCCCGGCGCACGCGGCGGCGACCGCCCAGCCGGCCGGCCCGGCGCCCGCCACGAGCACATCCGCCATCGGACGATCCCAGCACGCGACGGTTAAGGTCGACGGCATGGCTGGCGATCTGGTTGACCGGCGCGAGGCCCGGCGGTTCGCGGGTGCCGGCGGGGCCCCGGTGGACCTCGCCGCCAGCCCGTACCGCGCCGACCGCGACCGGATCGTCGCCTCGCCCTTCTTCGCCCGGCTCGGCGGCGTCACCCAGGTGGTCAGCGCCAGCGGGTCCGGGCTGCTGCACAACCGGCTGACGCACAGCCTCAAGGTGGGCATGGTCGCGCGGGCGATCGTGGAGCGGTTCGCCACCGACGCCGAGCTGGTGCCGGTGCTTGACAAGCTGGGCGGCTGTGACCCGGACGTGGTGGAGGCCGCGTCGCTGGCGCACGACCTCGGCCACCCGCCCTTCGGGCACCTCGGCGAGCAGGTGCTCGACCGGCTGGCCCGGCACCGGTTCCAACTGCCGGACGGGTTCGAGGGCAACGCGCAGAGCTTCCGGATTGTGACGACCACCGACACCAGAGGTCCCGGCGGCATCGGCCTCGATCTCACCGCGGCGGTGCGCGCGGCGATGCTCAAGTACCCGTGGACCCGGCTCTCGTTTCCGCGGCCGCACCCCAGGGCGTTGCCGGTCTCGCCACGGGGTGCGGCCGAGCCGTCCGACGAGCCGGGCAGCGGGTCGAGCAAGTTCTCCGCGTACGTGTCCGAGCTGGACGATCTGGTGTCCGCGCGGGAGCCGTTCGCCGGCCGGGTGGCCGACTGGCAGCAGACCGTCGAGGCCTCCGTGATGGACACCGCGGACGACATCGCCTACGCCATCCACGATCTGGAGGACTTCCACCGGATCGGGGTGCTCCAGCACGCGCCGGTTTCGGCCGAGCTCGGCCAGTGGCTGGCCGGCGCGCTGGAGTTGGCCGGGCTGGACGAGGAGACGCTGGCGGCCCAGTGCCGGCGGCCCGGCCGGTCGCTCGAGCTGTTGCGGCGCAGGCTGCACCGGCGGGACGCGTGGATCGTGGACGACGACGCGTTCGTGGCCGCGGTGGCCCGGGTGCGCGCCGAGCTGGTCGACGACCTGCTGGCCACCCCGTTCGACGGTTCCGTCGACGCCGAGCAGGCGGTCGGCCGGTTCTCCGCGCGGTGGACCGCTCGGCTGGTCGCCGGCATCGGCGTGACCATGGATCCGCCCACCCGGTCCGGCCATGTGGTGCTGGCCACCGCCCAGTGGCACGAGGTGCAGGTGCTCAAGTTCGTGCACCGGCAGTTCGTGCTGCTCCGGCCGGATCTTGCGCTGCACCAGCGTGGCCAGGCCAGGCTCATCACGACGCTGGTCGAGGCGCTCGACCAATGGCTCGGCGACCGCTACGAGTCCGACCGGCTGCCGCGCCGGCTGCACGACCTGGTGGAGCTCGCCGCCGACGAGTACCGGGACCTGGCGGCCACGGCGCCGGAGGCGCTGATCGGAGCGGCCGGCGAGCTGCCCGGCGGAATGGACGCGTTGCGGGAGCTGGCCAGGGGCCGCGCCGTGATCGACTTCGTCGCCTCGCTGACGGACAGCCAGGCGGTCGCGCTGCTGGACGCGCTGTCCGGCCGCGGCGGCCAGCCGTGGTCCGACACGTTCGTGCTGTGAGCCGCGCCCGTTCGGTAGCCGGCGGCGGCCGGGCCGTCGAGGTCGAGCCCGAGCGGGTGGTCGGCTGGTTCGACCGGTTTGCCAAGCGGCACAACGGCATCGCCCGCATCGAGATCACTCCGGAGGAGATCGGGGTCACCGCGGAGGACGGCGCGACCGCCAGCGCGACCGTTCCTTTTGGACCACTGGTGCCGCCGCCGGATCCCCGGCTCGCGGTTGACGTGCTTGCGCTGCACCTGTTGCGGCCCAGACGGATCGGCTTGGTGCTGGTGCGACTGGGCGGCCACAGCGTGGGAATCGCGGTTGGCGGCCGGGTGGAGACGTCCCGCACCGACCGCCGCCTGGTGCACGGCCGGAGTGCGGCCGGCGGCTGGTCGCAGCAACGCTTCGCCCGCCGCCGCGACGGTCAGGCGCGGGTCGCCCTCGCCGCCGCCGCGACGGACACCTTCGAGGTGCTGATGCCCCGGCTGTCCGAACTCGACGCCATCATGCTCGGCGGAGACCAGCACGCCCTCGACACGCTCCGGGCCGATCCCCGGCTGTCCGCGGTGTTCGCCAGGGCCGAGCCGAGAATCCTGGACGTCCCCGAGCCGAGGAGGACGGTGCTCGACGAGGCCGCCAAACGCGCCCGAGCGGTGGAGATCGTGGTCAAGGACCCGTGACCCGTGGCATCGGCCCCGCGATGGCGGACGGCCGCGCAATCAGAGGAACCGCACAGCTCAACTTCAGGATCGTCACAGGTACCCGGCCCACACTTGCCCGGTGGATGAGAACGAGCGGACATCAGACCCGGGGGAGCAGTCGGCGGGCGCTGGCCAGGCTCCGACGCTGCCGATGAACCAGCCCGATCCCCAGCCGGCCGGCCCGCCGCGGCCGGACCCGGCGGGCCAAGCGCCACCGGCCGGGTCTGGCGACCCCCGGCCGGCCGCGCACGCTCAGCCGGCCGCAGCGCCCCAGCCGGTCGCGCGCCGGCGGCGGATTCGGGTGCCGGCCACGACCCGCACCTGGGTGGCCGCGGTGATCGGCCTCGTCCTCCTGCTCGGCGGTGGTCTCGGCGGCTACCTCATCGGCGCGGCCAACGACCACCGCGACGGCCGGCCCGGGCTCTCCCGCGACGGCCGGCCCGGGCTGTCCCGGAACCACCGCCCGGGGTTCGGCCCGGAGATCCGAGGCGGGCCGCCGGCGCCGCCGTTCCGGGACGGTCGCGGCGGGCGCTGACAGCTCACAGCCAACGACGCCGAGCGCGGAGGTAGCGCGGAAGGTCACCTTGCGCGGTTAGAACCGCATGAAGGTGACCTTGCGCTCTACCGGCCGAGGGCTGCGAAGCCGTGCGAGCCGGCCGGCGGCACGCCGCCCGGGCGAGCAGCGCCGAGCGCGGAAGTTACAGCGGAATGTCACCGTGCGCGGTTAGAACCGCATGAAGGTGACCTTCCGCTGTAAGGGCTGGCGGCGATCCGGAGCTGTGCGAGTCGGCCGGCCGGTGTCTGGACTGACGAGCAGCGCAGCGAGCGAGGAACGAGCGAGTGAGCAGCGCAGGAGGGAAGACATCGGCTCAACGGCCGCGAGCCGCGCGAACGAGGAACGAGTGAGCGCCAAAGACACAGTGAGCGCCGAGGGTACAGCGGAAGGTCACCGTGCGCGGCTAGCTAGCCGAGCGTGCCGGTGGCCAGCAGGCCGCCGTCGATGCGCACCGTCTCGCCGGTGATCCAGGATGCCTGGTCGGACACCAGGAACGCGACCAGGTGGGCGATGTCCTCGGGGCTGCCCAGCCGCTTCATCGGGTAGACCGCCGCCGCGTCCTCCTCGCGCCCAACGTAGAGCGCCTCGGCGAACTTCGTCTTCACCGTGGCCGGCGCGATCCCGTTGACCCGCACCCCGGGCCCGAGTTGCCAGGCCAGCTCCATGGTCAGATGGTTCATCGCGGCCTTGCTCGCGCCGTAGGCGCCGATCACCCCGGTGGAGCGCAGGCCTCCGACCGACGACACGTTGACCACGTTGCCACCGTGCTCGGCCATCCAGGCCTTCAGCGCCAGCTGGACGAAACCCAGCGCGGCCACCACGTTCACGTCGAAGATCTTGCGCACGGCGGCCAGATCCGCCTCGGCCAGCGGCCCGTACACCGGGTTGATCCCGGTGTTGTTGATCAGGATGTCGAGCCGGCCGAACTCCTCCATCGTCCGCCGCACCACTTCCTCGCGGTCCTCGTCGTGGCCGGCGTTGCCGGCCACCGCGAGCACCTTCGCCCCGGACACGGACGAGGTCAGCGCCTCGCCCGCGGCGGCGATGTCGTCGGCCTTGCGCGACATGATGGTCACCGCGGCGCCGGCCCTGGCCAGCTCCTCGGCGATGGCGAGGCCGATGCCCCGGCTCGCGCCGGTGACCAGGGCCGCGCGGCCGGTGAAATCCCAACCAGAAGTCATGGCCGCACTCTAGCTAAGCGGGCGCTTAGTCGCGAGTCCCGCGAACCGGGTTGCCGGGCACCCGTACACTTGCCTGGTGGTCGTTCGGATGGACTAGGACGCTTCCCAGCTCGCCGGTCACGGCAGGCGAGCCGACGAGGCATGTCCACGACCAGCCACTCGGGGAGTTATCTCAGTGATCACGGCAACCGATCTCGAGCTGCGCGCCGGCTCGCGCATCCTCCTGTCCGACGCCACCCTCCGGGTCCAGCCCGGCGACCGGATCGGCCTGGTCGGCCGCAACGGCGCGGGCAAGACCACGACGCTGCGCGTGCTGGCCGGCGAGGGCGAGCCGTACGCCGGCGAGCTGCGCCGGGCGAGCCCGCTCGGCTATCTGCCGCAGGACCCGCGCGAGGGCAACCTCGCCGTCACGGCGAAGGACCGGGTGCTCTCCGCCCGCGGCCTCGACGAACTCCTGCGCGAGTTGGAGAAGGCCCAGAGCGCCATGGCGGAGCACGTCGACCCCGCCAAGCGGGACACCGCGGTACGCCGCTACGGCCGCCTGGAAGAGCGTTTCGCGGCCCTCGGCGGGTACGCCGCGGAGAGCCAGGCGGCCCGGATCTGCCACAACCTCGGCCTCGCCGACCGGGTGCTGACCCAGTCACTGGTCACGCTCTCCGGGGGTCAGCGCCGCCGGGTGGAGCTGGCCCGGATTCTCTTCGGCGCCTCCGAAGCCGGCACCGGCACCGTGCTGCTGCTCGACGAGCCGACCAACCACCTGGACGCCGACTCGATCACCTGGCTGCGCACGTTCCTCAAAGGACACACTGGCGGCCTCGTGATCATCAGTCACGACGTCGACCTGCTCGCCGACGTGGTGAACAAGGTCTGGTTCCTGGACGCCATGCGCGGCGAGGTCGATCTCTACAACATGACCTGGCAGCGCTACCTCGACGCGCGTGCGGCCGACGAAAAACGGCGCAGGCGGGAGCGGGCCAACGCGGAGAAGAAGGCGTCCGCGCTGATGGCTCAGGCGGACCGGATGCGGGCAAAAGCCACCAAGGCCACCGCGGCGCAGAACATGGCCAAGCGGGCCGAGCGGTTGCTGTCCGGGTTGGACCAGGTGCGTCAGGCGGACAAGGTGGCGAAGATCCGGTTCCCGGATCCGGCGCCGTGCGGTCGAATTCCCCTGACCGCGGAAGGACTCAGCAAAAGCTACGGATCGCTCGAGGTTTTCACCGGAGTGGATTTGGCCATCGACCGTGGCTCCCGCGTTGTCGTGCTCGGGTTGAACGGTGCCGGAAAAACCACCTTGTTGCGACTACTTGGCGGGATGGAACGAGCGGACGCCGGTTCGGTGCTTCCCGGGCACGGCCTGCGAATCGGCTACTACGCCCAGGAGCACGAGACGCTCGACCTCGAGGCGAGCGTCTGGGCCAACGTCCGGCACTCCGCGCCGGACACCCCCGAGCAGCAGTTGCGCTCGCTGCTCGGCACGTTCCTGTTCAGCGGCGAGCAGCTCGACCAGCCGGCCGGAACCCTCTCCGGAGGCGAAAAGACCAGGTTGGCGCTGGCCGGGCTGGTCTGCGGCGCGGCCAACGTGTTGCTGCTCGACGAGCCGACCAACAACCTCGACCCGGCCAGCCGGGAGCGGGTGCTCGACGCGCTGCGCCGCTACTCCGGTGCGGTGATCCTGGTGACTCACGACCCGGGCGCGGTCGAGGCGCTCGAGCCGGAACGGGTCATCCTGCTGCCCGACGGCACCGAAGATCTCTGGTCAGTCGACTATCTGGAACTCGTTCAGCTGGCCTGAGAATTAGCCTCGCGCGACGAACTTGGCGCCGGAGGAAGGCGCTTGCTTTGGTGCGTCCGGGGGATGTTCGTCGTGAATTTTCGATCTCGCCTGGCGTTCCTGGCCGACCTGTTCGATCATTGCTCGGCAGGGGTTGCACAGACCTCAGTTGCACGTTAACGGAAGGCGGATGACGTGGCTGACCTGAAGAAAGGCGCGCGGATCACCGGCAACACGCGCGACAAGCTGGCCGCTGACCTCAAGAAGAAGTATGAGAAAGGCGCCAGCATTCGGGCGCTTGCCGAGTCGACCGGCCGCTCGTACGGCTTCGTACACCGAGTGCTCTCCGAGTCCGGGGTCACGCTGCGCGGCCGTGGTGGTGCCACGCGCACGAAGAAGAAGTAGGCCAACGCTTCTGCCGCGGTGCGGGCCGGAAGTTCAACGGACGTCAGGGTTGAGAAGGCGATTCGGTAGGTCCCACCGGGGTGTCGCCGGGCAGGTGCGGCTCGGCGGCGCCCACAGTGCTTGGGGTCGCGGCCGTGCGTAGCGTGATCATCGCGCCGAGCATGGTCAGCGGGTAGATCAGGTAGCCCCAGCGAGTCGCCGGGGCGAGGACGATCGCCGCACCGAGCCCGACGGCGATCCGGGCGGCGGTGTCGGCTGGGCTGCGTGGCGGGCGCAGCAGCAGCCAGACGGCGATCGCGACCGCCGTGCCGGCCAGGAGTCCCATCGCGACGGCGGGCCCGGCGGGGCCGGCCGACGCGATCAGGTGGCCGGGCAGTGGGCTGCCCGCCGGTGATCTGGCCAGCCCGAGGCCGGCCGGAAACTTGATCACGTGCTCGACGAAGGCGCCTGGCCCGGCGAGCAGCACCGGCAGCACGACAACCACGGTGGTCGCCAGCACGGTGCCGAGATACACCGCGAGCGCCCGACGCCCTCGGGCCGCCGCCACCGCGACCACCAGCACGGCCAGCGCCGGCAGCGCGGACAGTTTCGCGTTCACCGCGAGCGCGGCCACCAGCCCGGCCGGCACCGGGCCGGCTCGGTAGACCAGCACGGTGGCCAGCACGATCAGCGCGGTCACGGCCAGGTCGTCCCCGGCGACGGCGACGGTCAGCCCGGTGAGCGGGCTGACCGCGGCCAATTGCGCGGCGACCACCGGCACCCGCGGCCAGCCGAGCGACCGCAGCGACAGCAGGACCGCGAGCACCGCGACGGCGAGAAACACCAGCCGGGCGTCGGTCACCGCAGCGTCCCCGAACACCGCTCTCGGCAGCCCGAACACGGTCATCACCGGGCCGTACGGGGTGTAGTCGTCGGGGACCGGCGGCCGGCCGAGCGCGGTGAGGTCGGCGTAGGGCGTGCCGTGGTCGAGCAGCAGCCGGGCGGACCGCTCAACCACCCACACCTCGGGCTGGGCCGGGAACGACCACGGCCACGGCCCCCAGCGAAACTCCGGCACGCGCCGCAACACCAGGAACAGGGTCGGGGCCAGCACGCCGAGCAGCGCCGCCGCCGCCACCGCCAGCCAGCGGGACCGGCGCAGCAGCGTCACGCCGAGCGCGAACAGGTAGCCTAACGTGGCGAAGTTCCCCCACACGCGGTAGTCGTAGAACTCCGAGGCGAACGCGGTCGCCACCGCGAATGTCAGGCCTGTCAGGTAGAACAGGAGATCGAACCGGAGCGCCCTGGTGCGCTCGGCCGGCTCGGACATGCCCGCAGGGTAATCGGCACGGGAAGTTCTGCCGGTTCGCGGGTGTTGCTCGCTTGAGATGACTGATGAAGGAGGCCAGGCATGGACGGGTCCTGGGTGTTCATGCGTGGCGCCATGCGAGCGGGCGACACGCCGAAGGGGTTGCGCCGCGGGACGGTCCGCCGGGTGTTCCAGTTCTCCCGGCCGCACCGGACGAAGCTGATCGTGTTCCTGGCCCTCACCGTGATCTCGGCGGTGCTGGCGGTGAGCACGCCGCTGCTGGCCGGCCGCGTGGTCGACGAGATCGTCCGACACGGCGCGGTCGCCACCGTCGTCTGGCTCGCGGTGACCATCGCCGGGGTGGCCATCCTGGACGCCGGACTCGGCCTGGCCGAGCGCTGGCAGTCCGCCCGGATCGGCGAGGGGCTGATCTACGACCTGCGCCGCGCGGTGTTCGAGCACGTGCAGCGGATGCCGGTCGCGTTCTTCACGCGGACCAGGACCGGTGCGCTGGTCAGCCGGCTGAACAACGATGTGATGGGCGCCCAGCGGGCGTTCACCTCGACGCTGTCCGGGCTGGTCACCAACGTGATCCAACTGGCCCTCACGCTGGTGGTCATGGCCACCCTGTCCTGGCAGGTGACCCTGCTGGCCCTGGTGCTGCTCCCGGTGTTCGTGCTGCCGGTGCGCCGGATGGGCAAGCGGATGGCCGACCTGCAGCGCGAGTCGGCCACCCTGAACGCGGCGATGACCACGCAGATGACCGAGCGGTTCTCCGCGCCGGGCGCGACGTTGGTGAAGCTGTTCGGCCGGCCGGCCGTCGAGGCCGAGGAGTTCGGCGTGCGGGCCGGGCGGGTGCGCGACATCGGCATCCGGGGCGCCATGTACACCCGCTGGTTCATGACCAGCCTGACCCTGGTCTCGGCGCTGGCCCAGGCGCTGGTCTACGGCCTCGGCGGATACCTGGCGCTGACCGGGCAGTTGGCCGCCGGCACCGTGGTGGCGCTGGCCCTGCTGCTCACCCGGCTCTACACACCGCTGACCGCGCTCGCCAACGTGCGGGTCGACGTGATGACCGCGCTGGTGTCCTTCGAGCGGGTGTTCGAGGTGCTCGACCTGCCGCCGATGATCTCCGAGCGGCCGGACGCCCGCGCCCTGCCCGCGGACGATGTCACCGGCGCGGTGTCGGGCGGCGTCTCGGTCGAGTTCGACGAGGTGCGCTTCGGCTACCCCGCCGCCAGCAAGGTGTCCCTCGCCTCGCTCGAGGACGTCGCGGTGCTCGACCAGCGCACCGGCGAGGAGGTGCTGCACGGGGTGAGCTTCCGCGCCGAACCCGGGCAGATGGTGGCCCTGGTCGGTTCCTCGGGTGCGGGCAAATCGACAATCGCCGCGCTGGTGCCGCGACTGTACGACGTGGACGCCGGCGCGGTTCGGCTGTCCGGCGTGGACGTTCGGGACCTGCGCCTGGACGCGCTGCGCGACACGGTCGGCGTGGTCACCCAGGACGGGCACCTGTTCCACGACACGATCCGGGCCAACCTGGCCTATGCCCGGCCGCAGGCAAGCGACGAGGAGATCTGGGACGCGCTGCGCCGGGCCCGGCTCGCCGCGCTGGTCTCCGCGCTGCCCGACCAACTGGAGACCGTGGTGGGGGAGCGCGGCTACCGCCTCTCCGGTGGCGAGCGCCAGCGGCTCACCATTGCCCGGCTGCTGCTCGCCCAGCCGCGGGTGGTGATTCTGGACGAGGCCACCGCGCACCTGGACTCCGAGTCCGAGGTCGCGGTGCAGGAGGCCCTCGCCGAGTCGCTGGCCGGCCGCACCGCCAACGTGTTCGCCCACCGGCTGTCCACGATCCGCGCGGCCGACCAGATCCTGGTGGTGGAGGCCGGCGAGATCATCGAGTCCGGCACCCACGACACGTTGCTGGCCGCGGGCGGCCGGTACGCCGACCTCTACACCACCCAGTTCGCCAACCAGCCCGCGGCGGCGTAGCGGCACCGCCACGCCAACCAACCCGCGAGTCGCGCGCTCAGGCAAGTGAGTCGCGCGCTCAGGCAACGCCGAGCTGACGTCACCGGGCAGTACACCTACGGGAGATCCTCGGGCCGGTCGACGTCCACACCGGACGCGAGGTCCGCGCACGGCACGTCGATCGCGTTGTGCCGCTTGAGGTACTCCCGGGCGCCGGCGTCTCCGGTGGCCAGGTCGGCCACGCCGGCCCAGTGTGCGCGGCCGATCAGCACCGGGTGTCCCGGCACCCCGTCGTAGCTGGCCCTGGCGAGCGCGTCCGGGCCGGCCAGCGCGACGAGCCGGCGTACCGCCGCCGCGGTGACGCCCGGCGTGTCCACCGGCAGGACGACCACCGCGGCACTGTCCGAAGTGGACAGCGCGGCCAGTCCGGCCCGGACCGAGGATCCCATCCCGTCCTCCCACGCCGGGTTGTCCACCAGCGACGAGCCGGGAAGCGTCGCCAGGCTTCGGACTTCGTCGGCGGCGGCGCCGAGCACGACGATCACCGGCGCGCACCCCGCGTCGTGCAGCATCGAGGCGGCGCGCTCCACGAACAACTGCCCGCGATGCCGGACCAGGGCCTTGGGCATGCCATAGCGCCGCCCGCCGCCCGCGGCCAGCAGCAGCCCGGCGGCCGCCGGCTCAGGTTGCCTCAACGGCCCGCTCGATGATCACCACCGGGATCTCCCGGCCGGCTTTCGCCTGGTACTGCGCGTACTTCGGGAAGACGCCGACCATCAGCTCCCACAGCCGGGCCCGCTCCGTCCCGGTCGCGGTGCTGGCGAAGGCGCCGAACGTCTCGGTGCCGACCTGGATCACGACGCCTGGGTCGGCGGCCAGGTTGCGGTACCAGTTCGGGTCGGCCGGCGCGCCGCCGTCCGAGGCCACCAGCACGTAGCGGTCGCCGTCCACGCCGTAGTACAGCGCGGTCCGCCGCAACCGCCCTGACCTGCGCCCCCCAGTGGTGAGCAGCAGCGCTTCGTGGCCGTAGAACCGCGCGCCCTTCTTGCCGCCGCTCGAGACGTACTCGCGGATATGGGCGGCCACCCAGTCGGTCGGGCTGTCCGTGAGCTCGTCCGGTTCGCTCAACGCACCTCCAAGTGTGATCACACCGTACGCCGGCCCCCGGTAGCATCGGCGTCCGATGAACATGGTGCGGCGGCCGATGCCCCGGGTCCGGGTGCTCAACGCCAACGGGTCCGCGCCGGTCCGCGCCGTCGTCCTGGTGCTGCACGGCGGACAGGAGCACAGCAAGTCTCGCGCGCGCCGGCTGTATCCGGCCTACCTGCGGATGCTGCCGTTCGGCTACGACCTGCGCCGGGCCGGCCGGGATCGGGGCGTCGCGGTCTGGCTGCTGCGCAACCGGTACCGCGGCTGGAACAGGCCCGACCTCGACCCGGTGGCGGACGCCAGGTGGGCGATCGCCCGGATTCGGCGGGCCCATCCGGACGTGCCGGTCGCGCTGGTCGGCCACTCGATGGGCGCCCGGGTGGCGTTGCGAGTGGCGGATGAGCCGGGCGTTGTCGCGGTGTGCGCGCTCGCCCCGTGGACCACCGAGGACGACCACGTCGAACACCTCGCCGGGAAGGCGGTGCTGATCGCACACGGTGACCGGGACACCACCACGCGTCCGGTCGACTCGCTCGCCTTCGCCGAGCGGGCGAGGCAGGTCAGCGACACGGTGCGGCGGCTGGACATCCGGGGCGAGGGCCACGCGATGCTGCGCCGGCCCCGGGAATGGACGCGGCTGGTGCGGGGTTTCGTGCTGGCCGCGTTCGAACTCTAGGGTGGCCGCACAACCCCGACCGGGTCTCCCACGTCTAACGACAGGAGGGAGACAGGGGAGCCATGGACTACGCACCACGGAGCCGTTCGATGAGCTACGGATATGGGCCGGCGGAACCCCGGCGACCGGGTTACGGCAGCACCCGGCGCATGGACGTGCCCCAGCCCGACGCACCAGCCATGCCGGACCGGCGGCAGCCGCCACCGGCCGGTTACGGTGCGCCACCGCCGCCGCCACGCCCGCGCAAACGCCGGCTCGGCCGGGTGCAGCTGAACGTCCTGCTGGCACTGGTCGTCCTGCTCGGCGCGGTCTGGCTCTATCTCGACCTGAACCTGAACCGGGTGGCCGCGCTCGGTGACTACGACGGGCGGCCGGCCGCCGGCGCGGGCACCAACTGGCTGATCGTCGGCTCGGACAGCCGCGCCGACCTCTCCGGCGAGGAGCAGGAGCGGCTGGCCACCGGGGACGCCAAGGGTCAGCGCACGGACACCATGTTGTTGCTGCACATCCCCGACAACGACACCAAGCCGACGCTGGTGAGCCTGCTGCGAGACTCCTATGTCGACATCCCGGGCAAGGGCAAGAACAAGCTCAACGCCGCCTATGCGCTCGGCGGGGCCAAGCTGCTCGCGCAGACCGTCGAGACGAACACCAATCTGCGGCTGGACCACTACGTGGAGATCGGCTTCGGCGGGTTCGCCGACCTGGTGGACGCCGTCGGCGGGGTGGACATGTGCCTGAAAGAGCCGATCAAGGACCCGAAGGCGGGCATCGACCTGCCGGCCGGCTGTCAGGAGTTGGACGGTCAGCAGGCGCTCGGCTACGTGCGGACCAGGGCGACCCCGAGGGCCGACCTGGACCGGGTGATCCACCAGCGGGAGTTCATCGGCGCGCTGACCGCCAAGGCCACCAGCGCCGGCACTCTGCTCAACCCGTTCCGCTTCGTCCCGCTGATCGCCGACGCACCGGACGCGTTCACCGTGGACGAGGGCGACCACCTGCAGAACCTGCCCAGCATGGCCTTCGCGATCAGCGGCGCCAGTGACGGCAGCACGGTCACCACGACGGTTCCGATGGGCGGGTCGTTGCGCACCAACGTGGGCTCGGCGATCACCTGGGACAAGGTCAAGAAAACGAAGCTCTTCGACGCGCTGCGCACCGACCAGGAAGTCCCGAAGGAGGCCCTGGTCGACGTCCCCCGCCAGTAACCCCGCGCCACCCAGCGCGAGTCTCGCGCTCAGGCAAGCGAGTCTCGCGCTCAGGCAAGCGAGTCGCGCGCTCAGGCAACCGAGTTCCGCGCTCGGGCAACGACCGGCTCGCCGGGCCGAGCCGCGAACGGGTCAGCTCTTCCTGGCCTTGAGGGCGGCGAGGGCCTTGTCGGCGTGCACGGCCATGCGCAGCTCGCTCTTGATCACTTCGAGCACCGTGCCGTCGGTGTCGATGACGAAGGTCTGGCGCTTGGTGAGCAGGGGGCCGAAGCTGCGCCGGACGCCGAACTTCCTGGCCACCGAACCGTCCGGGTCGGACAGCAGCGGGAAGTCGAAGGAGTGCTTGTCGGAGAACTGTTTCTGCTTGTCCACCGGGTCCGGACTGATCCCGACCCGGACGCCGCCGGCCGCGGCGAACTCGGCGGCCAGGTCCCGGAAGTGGCAGCTCTCCGCGGTGCAGCCGGGCGTCATCGCGGCCGGGTAGAAGTACAGCACCACCGCTCCTTCGGCGAGGAACTCCTTGAGGCTGCGGGTGGCCCCGGTCTCGTCCGGCAGTTCGAACTCTGGCGCCAGCTCACCGGGCTTCATCGGTTCTCCCTGGGTTCGTCGTGCGGCTGCGGCCGCGGAACTCGGCGACGACCTCGTCGCCGCGGTACACGGTTACGTCATACACCCCGCTGCGGCCGAAGCGAACCCGCTCGATCGCGTGCGCCTCGAGCACGTCGCCGCGCCGGACCGGCGCGACGAACGTGATGTCCGCTCCGGCGGCCAGGGTGACCGGACCGTGGCTGTTGCAGGCGCAGGCGAACGCGCTGTCGGCCAGCAGGAACAGGTAGCCGCCGTGCGCCACGTCGTGCCCGTTGATCATGGCGTCGGTGACCGGCATGCGGACCACGGCACGTCCCGGGGCCGCCTGCACCAGCTCCATCCCGAGTGACCTGGACGCGACGTCCTCGTCCCACATCACTCGTACGGCTTTAGGGATCACTGAGTCTCCGCGGATACGATGGGTGAGCGGCCCATGTTCTCACAGGCGAGAGACTCGCCACACACTAGTTGCACGTCCAATAGTAGGACGTCAAACTATTCTCATGAGAGGTGAGATGGCCAAGCTGCACCGTCCGGCCCATCCGGTTCGATTCGTGACCGCCGCGAGTCTGTTCGACGGCCACGACGCCGCGATCAACATCATGCGCCGGATCCTCCAGTCGCAGGGCGCGGAGGTCATCCACCTCGGGCACAACCGCTCGGTCCGGGAGGTGGTGCGGGCGGCCGTCCAGGAGGACGTCCAAGGCGTGGCCATCAGCGCCTATCAGGGCGGTCACGTCGAGTACTTCAGCTACCTGGTCGAGCTGCTCGCCGAGCACGGCGCCGGTCACGTCAAGGTGTTCGGCGGCGGCGGCGGGGTGATCGTCCCGGAGGAGATCACGCTGCTGCACTCGCGCGGCGTAGCCCGGATCTTCTCGCCGGAGGACGGCCAGGACCTCGGCCTGGCCCGCATGATCAACCTGATGATCCAGGCCTGCGACGTCGATCTGGCCGCCGGACCGCTCGCGGCGCCCGACGCGCTGCTCGCCGGCGACCAGGCCGCGCTGGCCAGAACGATCACCCTGATCGAGGCCGGCAGGCTGCCGGCACCGGCCGCCGCGCAGTTGCGCGCGGCTGCCGGGCGCCGCCAGGTGCCCGTGCTCGGCATCACCGGCACCGGGGGCTCCGGCAAGTCCTCGCTGACCGACGAGCTGGTCCGGCGGTTCCGGGTGGATCAGCAGGACAAGCTGCGGATCGCGGTGCTCGCGGTCGACCCGACCAGGCGGCGCGGCGGCGGCGCGCTGCTCGGCGACCGGATCAGGATGAACAGCCTCGACGGCGACCAGGTGTTCTTCCGGTCGCTGGCCACCAGGGGCGCCGCGGCCGAGGTGCCGGACGGGCTGCCCGACGTGATCGCGGCCTGCAAGGCGGCCGGCAATGACCTGGTCATCGTGGAGACCCCCGGCATCGGCCAGGGCGACGCCGCCATCGTGCCGTTCGTGAACACCTCGCTGTACGTGATGACGCCGGAGTTCGGCGCCGCCTCCCAGCTCGAAAAGATCGACATGCTCGACTTCGCCGACGCCGTGGCGATCAACAAGTACGAGCGGCGCGGCGCCGAGGACGCCCGCCGGGACGTGGCCAGGCAACTGGTGCGCAACCGCGAGGCGTTCGGCGTGTCCTGGGAGACGATGCCGGTGTTCGGCACCAGCGCGGCCACCTTCAACGACGACGGGGTGACCGCGCTCTACCTGCACCTGCGCGACCTCCTGGCCGAGGAGGGGCTGATCCCAGGGGACGGCACGCTGGCGCCGGTGCACGGCAAGGTGTCCAGCAAGGCGGCGACCGTGGTGCCGCCGGCCCGGGTGCGCTACCTCTCCGACATCGCCGACACGGTGCGCGCCTACCACGCGCACACCGACGCCCAGGTGAGCGTCGTGCGCCGGCAGGCCGCGCTCGCCGAGGCCGGCCGGGCACTCGCCGAGGCCGGCTCGGCCGCCGCGTCCATCGCGGATGTCGAGCGGCTGACCGAGGAGGCCGCCCGCCGGGTCGAGCGGGACACCCGTGAGCTGCTCGACGCCTGGCCGGGGACCGTCGAGCGGTACCGCGCCGATGAGCTGGTGGTCCGGATTCGGGACCGGGAGCTGCACACCCAGCTCTGGCGGGAGACGCTGTCCGGCAACCGGGTTCCCCGCGTGGCGTTGCCCTCGTTCGACGACCAGGGGACGCTGTTGCGGTTCCTGCGCAGGGAGAACCTGCCCGGCGCCTTCCCGTTCACCTCGGGGGTGTTCCCGTTCAAGCGGGACACCGAGGACCCGGCCCGGATGTTCGCCGGCGAGGGCGACGCGTTCCGCACGAACCGCCGGTTCAAGCTGCTCGCCCACGGCGACGCCACGCGGTTGTCCACCGCGTTCGACTCGGTCACGCTCTACGGCCGCGATCCGGACACCCCGCCCGACGTCTACGGCAAGGTCGGCACCTCCGGCGTGTCGATCGCCACGCTGGACGACATGAAGGCGCTCTACGCCGGCTTCGACCTGACCGCGCCGAGCACCTCGGTGTCCATGACGATCAACGGCCCGGCGCCGACCATCCTGGCCTTCTACCTCAACACCGCGATCGACGGCAGCGTCGAGGCGTTCACCGCGGAGCACGGCCGGGAGCCAACCGCGCAGGAGCGCGTCGAGCTGACCGCCTGGACGCTGAAGACCGTGCGCGGCACCGTGCAGGCCGACATCCTCAAGGAGGACCAGGGGCAGAACACCTGCATCTTCTCCACCGAGTTCTCGCTGCGGATGATGGCCGACATCCAGGAGTGGTTCATCGCCAAGGCGGTGCGCAACTTCTACTCGGTGTCGATCTCCGGCTACCACATCGCCGAGGCCGGCGCGAACCCGATCAGCCAGCTTGCCTTCACCCTGGCCAACGGGTTCACCTACGTGGAGTCCTACCTGGCCCGTGGGATGCGGATCGACGACTTCGCGCCGAACCTGTCGTTCTTCTTCTCCAACGGGATGGACGCCGAGTACAGCGTGATCGGCCGGGTGGCCAGGCGGATCTGGGCGGTGGCGATGCGCGATCGCTACGGCGCCAACGAGCGCTCGCAGAAGCTCAAGTACCACGTGCAGACCTCGGGCCGTTCGCTGCACGCCCAGGAGATGAACTTCAACGACATCCGCACCACGCTGCAGGCCCTCTGCGCGCTCTACGACAACGCGAACTCCTTGCACACCAACGCCTACGACGAGGCGGTGACCACGCCGACCGAGTCATCGGTGCGCCGCGCGATGGCCATCCAGCTGATCATCAACAAGGAGTGGGGCCTGTCCATGAACGAGAACCCGCTGCAGGGCTCGTTCGTCATCGAGGAGCTGACCGACCTGGTCGAGGAGGCGGTGCTGGCCGAGTTCGACCGGCTGACCGAGCGTGGCGGCGTGCTCGGCGCCATGGAGACCGGCTATCAGCGCGGCCGGATCCAGGACGAGTCGATGCTCTACGAACAGCGCAAGCACGACGGCTCGCTGCCGCTGGTCGGGGTGAACACCTTCCTGCCGCCGAAGGGGGAGGAGGACCACGTGACCTCCATCGAGCTGGCCAGGGCCACCGAGCAGGAGAAACGCTCGCAGGTGGAGCGGACCAGGGAGTTCCAGAAGCGCAACGCGGCCGCGGCCGCCGAGGCGCTGCGCCGGCTGCGCGATGCGGCCTCGAGCGAGGCGAACGTGTTCGAGGCTTTGATGGCGGCGGCCCGGGTGTGCACGCTCGGCCAGATCACCGAGGCGTTCTTTGAGGTCGGCGGGCAGTACCGGCGCAACGTCTAGGGGTACCCGGCCGTCACCGTGGTGGCGGTCGGCCGGGCGCACGTCGCCCGAGCGAGGAACGCCGAGCGCCGAGGTACAGCGGAATGTCACCTTCCGCTGCAACCACGTCTCGGCCGGGTACATCTAGGGTCGTGGGTGACACGTGGCTGACACGCGGGTGACGTGGTGACAGCGAGGTCCGGCCGGGAAAGGGACAGCGGTGGGTGAGATCAGTCGGGTGGGGATCGTCGGAGCTGGCCTGATGGGCTCGGGCATCGCCGAGGTGTGTGCTCGCGCCGGGCTCGACGTCCTGGTCAGCGAGGTGAGCCAGGAGGCGCTCGACGCCGGCCGGGGGCGCATCGAGGCGTCGCTGGCCCGGGGCCTCAAGCACGCCAAGCTGACCGAGGCGGAGCGGGACGCGGCGGTCGGCCGGATCCGGTTCAGCACCGACCTCGGCACGTTCGCCGACCGGCAGTTGGTGATCGAGGCCGTGATCGAGAACGAGCAGGCCAAGACCGAGGTGTTCACCGCGCTGGACAAGGTGGTCGAGGACCCTGAGGCGATCTTCGCGTCCAACACCTCGTCCATCCCGATCATGAAGTTGGGCATGGCCACCTCCCGGCCGAGCCAGGTGATCGGCATCCACTTCTTCAACCCGGTTCCGGTGCTGAAGCTGGTCGAGCTGGTGCCTTCGCTGCTCACCGACTCGGTCACCCGGGAGCGGTCCGAGAGGTTCGTCCAGGATGTGCTGGACAAGGAGGTGATCCTCTCCCAGGACCGGGCCGGCTTCGTGGTCAACGCCTTGCTGATCCCCTACCTGCTCTCCGCGATCCGGATGCTCGAATCCGGCTTCGCCTCGGCGGACGACATCGACAGCGGCATGGTGCTCGGCTGCGCGCACCCGATGGGTCCGCTGCACCTGACCGACCTGATCGGCCTGGACACCACCAAGGCCATCGCCGAGTCGATGTACGCCGAGTTCAAGGAGCCGCTGTTCTCCCCGCCGCCGTTGCTGTTGCGCATGGTGGACGCCGGACTGCTCGGCAAGAAGAGCGGGCGCGGGTTCTACTCCTACGCCCGCTGACCGGCCGCGCACACCGCGCAGTCCGCCGCAGGCGCGGCCGGCGCGCCCTCAAGGCGCGTCAGGAACCGAGTTCGCTGGCACCGCGCAGTTCCTCGCGCAGCCGGGTGGCGTAGACCGCCGCCTCGGTGCGCCGGTCGAAGCCGAGCTTGTGCAGCAGCGTGGACACGTAGTTCTTGACCGTCTTCTCGGCCAGGTAGAGCTGCGCGGCGATCTGCCGGTTGGTCATGCCCAGCGCGATCAACTCGAGGATCTTGCGCTCCTGGGGCGACAGCGAGCGGTAGCGGGGGTCGCCGTTTCGCCCACTGCGCAGCCGGTTCAGCACGGTCGCGGTGACTCCGGCGTCGAGCAGCGAGCCGCCGGCGCCGAGCGTGCGGACCGCGGCGACGATGTCGTTGCCGGACACCTGTTTGATCATGTAGCCGGAGGCGCCCGCCATGATCGCGCCGAACAGCGCCTCGTCGTCGGAGTACGAGGTGAGCATCAGGCAGGCCGGCGGCGGCTCGGTCGCCGAGCGGATGTCCCGGCAGACCGTGACGCCGTCGCCGTCCGGCAGCCGCACGTCGAGGATGGCCACCTGGGGCTGGGCCGAGGGGATCGCGGCCATCGCCATCGCCGCGGTCGACGCCTCGCCCACGATCTCGATGTCCGGCTCGACCTCGAGCAGCTGACGGATGCCCCGACGGACGATCTCGTGGTCGTCCACCACGAATACGGAGATCTTCACGGGGCCGCCTCCACCGCTACCGGCACCTCCGCCATCAGGCCCGTGATGGTGATCGGCACCGTCCAGAACACCCGCGTACCGCCGTCGTTCGGCGAGTAGACGTGGCAGTGTCCCCGCAAACGGTAGGCGCGCTTCGCGATGTTGGCTAGCCCGCTGCGCCTGGCCTGGCTGGCTGGCAGGCCGTGGCCGTCGTCCCGAACCAGCAGTTCGAGCCGGCGCGCGGTCGGGTCGACCGTCACCGTCACCCAGACCCGTTGGGCCGCGGCGTGCCGGACCACGTTGGTCAGCGTCTCGCGCAGCGTCGCGATCAGGTCGAGTTGCACGTCCGCGGGCACCACCGAGTCCAGCGGGCCGCTCAGCCGCACGGTCGGCTCGTAGCCGAGCGAGGCGGTCGCCTCGGAGATGACCCGGAGCACCTCGCCGCGCACGGTCGGCACCGAGTTCGGCCGCTGTTGCAGGAAGTAGATGCTGCGCCGGATGTCCCGCATGGTCTGGTCGATGTCCTCGACGAAGCCGCCAAGCCGATCCTGGGGCACCACGCCGGCCGGGTTCCGGGACAGCGTCTGGAGGCCGAGACCGATCGCGAACAATCGCTGCACCACGAGGTCGTGCAGATCCCGGGCGATCCGGTCACGTTCCTCGAACACCGCTCGGTCGACCAGTTCGCGGACCTCTTCCTGGCTACCGCACACGCGCCACCGCTCCCGCCAAGTCGGAACCCTGCCCCGGTCCCATCGTGAGATCGCCGGTCACACGTTGTGTGATACAACCTCGATCACGAGATGACGGTTGGTGACAGCGCGATGTCGGCAAGTAGGCGAAGGTCGGCTTTTGCCCGTTTCCACCTGGCGTTCAACTCGGCCACGTCCGGGATCGACGCACCAAGCAGCAGAATGCCCCGGACGGTGTCCAGCGCGGTGTAGAGCACACGCTGCAACCGCGGGTTCGCGCCCGGTTCGCCGAACGCGGCCTCGGCGAACCTCAGCAGCGCGGCCCGCGCGGCCGGCTCCACGACGGTCAGCTGCTGGCGCAGCTCCGGGTCGGTGCGCGCGGCCACCCAGATCTCGACCGTCGCGCACAGGACCGGTCCCTGGTGCAGCTCCCACATCAGGTCGAGCGCGGCGTCGATCGGGTCGGCCGCCCGGCGCACCGCGTCGATCCCGCCGAAGGCCAACTCGGTGCGCAGGTCGGCGAGCTGCCGCACGGCCGCGGCGACCAGGTCGGACCGGGTGGGGAAGTGGTGTACCTGCGCGCCGCGAGTCACCCCGGCGAGCTCGGTGACCCTGGTCGTGGTCGTCCCCGCGTAGCCGTATCTGACCAGGCACTCCACCGTGGCGTCGAGCAGTCGCTTGCGCATGGCCGCGCTGCGCTCCTGCTGGGTGCGTCGGGTCCGCGACGACATGGCCCAAGTCTAGGGATGCGCTCGGGCCGCCCTCGGCCTGTTGAACGGAGCCGAGACGTGTCTAAACGCGAGTCTCGCGCTCCGGCAAGCGAGTCGCGCGCTCCGGCAACTGAGTCTCGCGCCGCGGCGACAACCCAGCGAGGGCCAGCAGCCCGGCGATGACCAGCGCGGCCAGGCCGGCGAGGGAGGCCAGGGTCGCCAGGGCCGGCGCCGCCAGCGGTGCTACCCGGGCGACGGACTCGATCACGATCACCACGGTGAGCAGCAGGTAGCCGGCCACGCCGAGGCGCACGAGAGCGAGCCGGCCACGCTCCGGCCAGCGGGTGAAGGTCAGCAGCCAGGCCAGTCCGGGGATCACCAGGATCGCGTGCATGGTCACCGCGTGCGCCGGCTTGAGGAATCCGGCCGTGGTGTACGCGAGCTGCGGGTTGTCCCTCGCCGCGGTGCCGGTGGCGATCATCGCGGCGCCGATCGCCATGGCCGCGAGCAGCACGACGAAGCCGAAGCGCAGCGCCAGCCGCATACTCGGCGGGGCATCGGCCACCGCGCGGAACGCGAAGACCGTCCAGGCCAGGACGGTGGCCACGATGACTCCGCCGCCGGCGGCCAGGGTGGCGGTGATCGCGGTGTCCAGGCCGGTCTCGAAGTTGAAGTGGGACGGCACGCCGCGCCAGAACTGGGTGCTCACGAGCGTCACCTCGACCACCGATGCGGCGGTGAAGGCGCCGAGCAGCAGGGTCCTGGTCCGGGCGCGCAGGTGCAGGAACGAGGTTGCCCAGGCGACCGACGCCAGGGTCAGGCCGAAGGACAGTCCGAACGTGGTCGGCTTGCGCATCGAGAGCGGTCCGGTCCAGCTCCCACCCGAGCCCAGCAGCAGGCACAGGTGCACCAGCCCGCTGGCGAACAGCACCGCGGCCACCGCATAGGCGGCCCGTTCCACCCGGGAGCCGTCGGTCCAGGACCGTTGTAGTGATCGGTACAGCGACCGGCCGAGCGCACCGGCCTGCTCCTTGATCGACATTCGGTTTCACCTCCGGCGTCAAGGATCGCCGGTGACGGGATGGTTGTCGTCGGCCGCTGACCGGCTCTCCCGCTACGCTTCGGCGGGTATACCGGAGGTTTCTCCTACGCTTGCGGACGTAACGGCAACGGCAGCGGCAGCGCCGGCAGACCGTCGATGCTCACCGGGTTGTACTCCCTGGTCTCGCAGTACGCGGCGAACTCCACGTCGGACTTGCGGCCGAAGTGGCGCTCGTGCAGGTCGCGCTCCTCGACGTAGTCCATGAACGGCACCGCATAGCCACAGGTGTCGCTGATCCGGTCCGCGGTGACCACGATGATCGCCCGCAACCCCGGCCCGTCCGCGTCGCCGAAACGCGGCAACAGCTCGGCGAACCTCGGGTCGTCCCGCAACACCACCTCGCCGGTGCCGTGTACCCGAACGATCGACGGCGGCCCGGTGAACGCGCACCACATCAGCGTGATCCGGCCGTTCTCCCGCAGGTGCGCGATGGTCTCCGCGTGGCTGCCGCCGAAGTCGAGGTAGGCCACGGTCCGCTCGTCGAGCACGGCGAGCGTCCCGGCCCGTCCCTTCGGCGACATGTTGACGTGTCCGTTCCCGGACAGCGGCGCGGTGGCCACGAAGAAGATCCGCTGCTCGTCGATGAACGCGCGCAGCCGGCCGTCGATCCGGTCGTAGAGCTTGCCCATGGTCCCCATTATTAGCCGGTTGACCCGGCCGGCGGCGGGGTATTACCAGGCCAAAGCCGAACAGGGAGGCACAGATGATCCTTCGCCGGGTGGCCCGTCCGCTACTCGCCTCGATCTTCGTGTGGGGCGGCGTCAACGCCTTGCGCAACCTCGAGGGACACGCCGAGGTGGCCAAACCGTTCCTGGACAAGACCGTCGGCAAGGCGACCGACGCGATGAGCGACAGGCTGCCGGACGCGGTACCGACCGAGCCCAACTCGGTCGTCGCCGCGGATGCCGCCGCCAAGATCCTCGCCGGCCTGGCCCTGGCCACCGGGCGGCTGCCTCGGCTGGCCGCGCTGGTGTTGACCGCCAGTCTGGTGCCGACCACGCTGGCCGCGCACTCCTTCTGGAAGGTTGAGGACCCGGAGGAGCGCAACAGCCAGCGGATCCAGTTCCTGAAGAATCTCGGCCTGCTCGGCGGCCTGCTGCTGGCCTCGGCCGACACCGAGGGCCGTCCGTCGCTCGGCTGGCGCACCCGCAAGGCCGGCGAGCGGGTCGCGGACGGTGCCCAGGACCTCGCGCACGACATGGCCGGCCTGGCGCACGACGTGTCCGAGACCGTTGCCGGCCGGGTCAAGGAGCTCTTGCCCGGTTAGACCAGCAGCAACGTCTTGCCGAGCACGGCCCGCGACTCCATCGCGGCGTGCGCGGCCGCGGCCTGGTCGAGCGGGAAGATCTGTCCGATCACCGGCCGCAGGCGCCCGGCGGCCACCTCGCCGAGTGCCCGGACGGTCAACCGGTCCTCGCCGGTTGTCTGCCGCACGTCCTGGATGCCGGGTAGCCGGATCCCGCGCCGCTCCGCATCCGCTTGGTCGATGGGGGAGAAACCACCATTCGACGCGCCATGCGCGGAGACCGGCCGCCGTCGTTGGTCAGCGCGAACGCGTCCAGGCCGAGCCGCCCGCCGACCGCCCGGGCCAACTGCACCAGCAGCACACCCATCCCGCCGGCCGCGGCGGTGACCAGAACCCGTTCGCCCGCCCGGACCTCGGTCGAGGCGAGCAGGCGCATCGCGGTGCGGCCGTCATGGATGACCGCATAGGCGCCGTACCGGTGCGTCCTGGTGACCACTCGCCGGGCCACCCGGCCGGTGTCCACCGCGGCGCCGACCGCTCGCACGGTCCCGGCCACCCCGTCGACCGGGCACGTATGGCGGCACCACGCCGAACCACTTCGCGCCCATCCCACGCCGGATCATCGTCTCGACGAACAACGTGTCCGCCACCGCCGCGTCCACCACGACCTGACCGGCGGCCGGCTCCGGATCGGGCACCACGGCCGGCACCAGCACCTCGGGCCCGCCGAAGGAGTCCACTCGCACCACTCGCACGGGCCAAGTCTTGAACCTCTAGTTACCTCGAGGTCAACTAGCCTCGCCGGAGTGCAACACAAGATGCTGCCGGGCCCACCGGTGCACCGTGGCCTGGAGTTGGCGGTACTCGTGAGTTTCGTTTCCGGTCACCAGGATCGTGTCGATCACCGGCTGCGGGCTTTCCAGGACCACCTGCCCGGCCAGGTAGTCCTTGATCACGTAGACCCGGCGTCCGTCCATGCAGGTGCCGCGCATCACCGCGATGTAGCGATCGCCCTCGACCAGCCGGAACGTGTGTCCGAAAGCGTGCACGTACGAGGCCGGTACGCCGCCGACGTAGGGATCGGTCAGGCCGGCCGTCCTTGACATGTCGCCTCCACAGGTGTTTGTTGCCGGCATTGACGCGCTGATTCGGCCAGGATGTCCGCCAACTCGAACCACATGTGCTCACCGACCTCTTCGGTCAGCGCGTCAGCCGTGAATTTCTTGAGCAGCGCGCTGAGCCTGACCAGGGCGTGGAGCAGATCTATTCGGTCGGGCGACAGCATGGCAGCCAGCTTAAAGAGCCACCCAAGCCGATGCGATCCCTCAACCGGCTATTCTCCCTGCCGAATATGCCCGGCGTCGCCGACCTCAGCCCGGAATTCGCCGGCGATGCCCCGAATGAAGTCCCGGGCCTCGTCGCCGGTGAGTGCGTTCGAGTGGTAATACTCGAACTGGTCCAGGTAATACGCAACGTCGTGCGGGCTCCGAAGCGCGACCAGACCGGACGCCGTGACCAGCTGTACCAACTGCTCGTCGTAGATCAGGCTGGTGCAGATCGGACTGCCGGACACCTGGGCCGCCGCCGGCACCACAGCCACCGACACGGTCGGCAGCTCCGAGATCGAGACGATCTGGTCGAGCTGGTCGACCATGTCCGCGGCGCCCACTATCCGCCAGCGCAGCGCGGGTTCGGCGAACACGAACGAGAACCGCTTGTTGGTGTCGGACAACACCTGCTGCCGAGCGATCTTGTCCGCGACCACCTGAGCGCACGTGTCGGCGGTGAGGCCGGAGTCGACCGAGCTGATCGACCACTGGCGGGCGTAGGCCCGGGTCTGGAGCAGGGTCGTGACCATCGTGGGCAACAGATGCCTGACATAGCTGGAGGAGCGCTCGATCGCGGCCAGTTCTCGCTGCACGGTCGAAATCCCGCGGCGCCGGGCGACCCGGTAGGGCTCGTATTCGATGGTTCCGACCTGTGCGCGTTCCAGCAACTCCGCCGCATAGTCGCGGTCAACGTCAAGGGCCCGGATGATGCGTTGGATATCGGCGATGCTCGGGACGAATTTGCCGGTCTCGATTTTCGATATCTTGGATTGGCTTATCCCGGTTCTATCCGCCAATCCCTCGCTAGTAATGCCGACGGTTCTGCGCAAGCCTCGCAGTGCCTCGGCGATACTCAGCCGTGTGTCGTCATGGCGTCCAGGTTCGAGCATCAGCGGGGCATCAACTCCTCCGGGCGGGAACGGGAATGGTGGGGCGATGGCGCACGGGTCCGACCGAACGGCCAGGATGACATGACCGCCCGAACCAGAGCGGTCCACCCGCGGCCGGCAACACGGGCGCGACAGTCCTCGCCGGCGACCGATGTCCAACGCTCCGGCGAGGTCCCACGGGAAGACGTCCCACGGGAACCTCCAATGTGGCCTTGTCGTCCATCCGGGCCGGCCCGGCAGCCGGCGGCGTACCGAGACCATGGCCCACGCGGCATCGGGTTCCTCACGGTGAGGCGGAAGCCCGAATACCGCGTGTAGTCGCACCGAGACGAGCTGATCTGATCGGCAAGGTGCGCCCTGCTGCCGGTGACGGCCAGCCTAGGCAGACGCACCCGTGGTCGGCGAGCACCCGAACGGATATTCCGGCTGCGGAATGAACCTGGGCGGGCCGGAGTTGGGGATCCAGCGACGGGCGTCACACGACGGTGGCCGGGATGGCCGATAGGTTGAGCTGGTCATCGGGCAGGGGAGGGTGCTGGTAGTGACGGGTTTCGTACCGACCGAGTCATCGGTTCGGCGGGCGTTGCGGCGAGCGCGGGACGGCGTCTCGCTCGACCCGGTCGAGGCCGAGGTGTTGCTGCACGCACGGGGAGAACAGTTCGAGGCGTTGCTCGACGCGGCCGGGCGGGTACGCGACGCGGGGTTGGCGGCCGCCGGGCGGCCCGGGGTCGTCACCTACTCGCGCAGCGTGTTCATCCCGCTGACCCGGCTGTGCCGGGATCGCTGCCACTACTGCACCTTCGTCACCGTGCCGCACCGGTTGCCAGCCGCCTACCTCAGCCCCGACGAGGTGCTGGAGATCGCGCGCGCGGGCGCGGCGCAAGGCTGCACCGAGGCGCTGTTCACCCTTGGCGACCGGCCCGAGGAGCGCTGGCCAGCGGCGCGGAGCTGGCTGGAGGAGGCGGGTTACCCCGACACGCTGTCCTACGTGCGGGCCATGGCGATCAAGGTGCTCGAGGAGACCGGGCTGCTGCCGCACCTCAACCCCGGCGTGCTGAGCTGGACCGAGCTGCAACGGATGAAGCCGGTCGCGCCGAGCATGGGCATGATGCTCGAGACCACGGCGCGGCGCCTGTGGTCCGAGCCGGGCGGCCCGCACTACGGCTCCCCGGACAAGGAGCCCGCGGTGCGGTTGCGCGTGCTCGAGGACGCCGGCCGCTCGGCCGTCCCGTTCACCACCGGCATCCTCATCGGCATCGGCGAGACGCTGGCCGAGCGGGTCGACTCGCTGTTCGCCATCCGGCGGATCTCCCGGCAGTACGGCGGGGTTCAGGAGGTGATCGTGCAGAACTTCCGGGCCAAGCCGGACACCGCGATGCGCGCGACGCCCGACGTGGACGCCGCGGAGTTGGCCGCGACGGTGGCCGTGGCCCGGCTCGTGCTCGGCCCGAAGATGCACATCCAGGCCCCGCCCAACCTGATCGGCGGGCAGTTCGAGTTGCTGCTGCGCGCCGGAATCGACGACTGGGGCGGGGTGTCGCCGGTGACCAAGGACCACGTCAACCCGGAGCGCCCGTGGCCGCGCATCGACCTGTTGTCCGAACGCACCTCGGAGCAGGGCCTGACCATGGCCGAGCGGCTGTGCGTCTACCCGGAGTACGTGCTGCGCGGCGAGCCCTGGCTCGATCCCCGGGTGCGCGCCCACGTAGCCGCGCTAGCCGATCCGGAAACCGGCCTGGCGGTGCCGAACCCGGTTCTCACCGGACGACCGTGGCAGGAACCCGAGGTGGCGCTGCACGACTCGGGCCGCACGGATCTGCACGAGAGCATCGACACCACCGGCCGGAGCAGCGACCGGCGCGACGACTTCGACTCCGTCTACGGCGACTGGGCCGAGCTTCGGGCCCGGACGCCGGCGGCACCGGACCCGGTGCGGCACACCAGGTCCGACTTCCGCACCGCGCTGCGGCACGCCGAGTCGGACCCGGCCGGACTGTCCGACGCGGACGCGCTGACCCTGCTGTCCGCCGAGGCCGGCGCGGAGATCGACGCCCTTGCCGCACTGGCCGACGCGGTCCGCGCGGACACCGTCGGCGACACCGTGACCTACGTGGTGACCAGGAACATCAACTTCACCAACGTGTGCTACACCGGCTGCCGGTTCTGCGCGTTCGCCCAGCGGCGCACCGACGCCGACGCCTACACGCTCTCGCTCGAGCAGGTGGCCCAGCGGGCCGAGCAGGCCTGGAGCGTCGGCGCCACCGAGGTGTGCATGCAGGGCGGCATCCATCCGGACCTGCCGGGCACCGCCTACTTCGACATCGCGGCCGAGGTCAAACGCCGGGCGCCGGGTCTGCACGTGCACGCTTTCTCCCCCATGGAGGTGGTGAACGGGGCCAGCCGGGCCGACCTGTCCATCCGGGACTGGCTGATCGAGGCGCGCAAGTCCGGCGTGGACTCGCTGCCTGGCACCGCCGCCGAGATCCTGGACGACGACGTGCGCTGGGTGCTGACGAAGGGCAAGCTGCCGACCGCCACCTGGGTCGAGGTGGTCACCGCCGCGCACTCGCTTGGCATCCCCACCACGTCCACGATGATGTACGGCCACGTGGACAACCCGACGCACTGGGTGGCGCATCTGAAGCTGATCCGCGACCTTCAGGCGCGCACCGGCGGGTTCACCGAGTTCGTCCTGCTTCCGTTCGTGCACACCAACGCGCCGCTCTACCTCGCCGGGATCGCCCGCCCCGGCCCGACCGCGCTGGAGAACCGGGCGGTACACGCGCTGGCCCGGCTGCTGCTGCACGGCCGGATCGACAACATCCAGACCAGCTGGGTGAAGCTGGGCGAGCGCGGCGTGGTCGACGTGCTCCGGGGCGGGGTGAACGACCTCGGGGGCACCCTGATGGAGGAGACGATCAGCCGGATGGCCGGCTCGGAGAACGGCAGCTACAAGACGATCGCCGACCTCGAGGCGCTGGCCGCGGCGGCCGGTCGCCCGGCTCGCCAGCGCACCACCACCTACGGCCGGGTGCCCGAGGAGCGGGTGGTCACCGCCCGCGCCCACGACGGCGTCTGGCGGCCGAATCTGCTGCCGGTGGTCGGCTGACTCATTCCTTCGCCGCGCCGAGCACGGTCAGCAGCCGGGCCACCTCGGCGGTCATCGCGTCCCGCCCCGGCCGCAGGTATTTGCGGGTGTCCACCACGTCCGGGTGCGCCGCGAGGTGCTCGCGGACGGCGCCGGTGAACACCTTGTTCAGCTGGGTGGCGATGTTGACCTTGGTGATGCCCGCCTCGACCGCCCGCTCCAGGTCGGCCGCCGGCACGCCGGAGGAGCCGTGCAGCACAAGGGGAACGGGGACGCTCGAGCGCAGCGCCGCGACCAGCTCGAGGTCGACCGCGGCGTCCAGGGTGAGCATCGCGTGTGAGGTGCCGACCGCGACAGCGAGCGCGTCCACCCCGGTGGCCGCCACGAACCGGCGGGCCTGGTCGGGGTCGGTCCTGGCGCCGGGCGCGTGCACGCCGTCCTTGCCGCCCACCTCGCCAAGCTCGGCCTCGATCCACACGCCGGCGTGGTGGCACAGCTGCGCCATCCGCCGGGTCTCGGCCTCGTTGTCCACATCGGATAACGCCGAGCCGTCGTACATCACCGAGCCGAAGCCCAGTTCGATCGCCTCCCGCACCAGGCCGGCATCGGTGGCGTGGTCGAGATGCACGGCCACCGGCACCGCCGCCGCGCGGGCCAGCGCCAACAGGCCGAGCGCGACCGGTGCGAGCGCTCCGTGGTAGCTCACCGCGTTCTCGCTGAGTTGCAGGATCACCGGCGCGCCAACGGTTTCCGCGCCGGCCACGATCGCCTGGGCGTGTTCGAGCTGGATCGCGTTGAACGCGCCGACCCCGCGCCGCGCGGTCCGGATGATCTCCCCGGCCGGCACGATCACGGGGTCGCCTCCCGCACCGCCCGCCAGGCCAGCAGCCCGGCCCCGACGCAGCCGGCGTTGTCGCCGAGCGCGGCCGCCACCAACTCGGGCCGGCGGTGAAAGGTCAACCGCCCGGCCAGTTCCGCGCGCAGCGGCGCGAACAGCAACTCGCCCGACTCGGCCAGCCCGCCGCCGAGCACGATCACTTCGGGGGCGAGCAGCACGACCGCCATGGTCAGCGCGGTGGCCAGCGCGCCGACCGCGTCCGCCCAGACCTGCCCGGCAACCGGGTCGCCGGTCCGCATCCGCTCGGCCACCTCGTGCGCGCCGCTCGCCGGCTGGCCGGACTTCTCCGCATAGCGCCGGGCGATCGCCGATGCCGAGCCAAGCGTCTCGAGGCACCCGCGCGCGCCACAGCCACAGACCGTCCCCTGTGGATCGACGACCGCGTGGCCGATCTCGCCGGCGAAGCCGCCCGCGGTCAGCTCGTTGCCGTCCACCTGGAACGCCGCCGCGATCCCGGTGCCGACCGGCATGAACATCGCGTTGCGCACGCCGACCGCCGCACCAACGGTGAACTCGGCCAGCCCACCGGTGCGCACGTCGTGTCCGATCCGCAGGGGCAGCCTGGTCCGTTCGGTCAACCGGTCCCGCAGCGGCACGTCGCGCCAGCCGAGGTTCGCGGTGAACCGCACCATGCCGAGGTCGCCGTCCACGATGCCGGGCACCGCGATGCCGACGCCGGTCACCGTGTGGCCGAGCCCGGCCGCGTGCTCGCCGAGGGTGTCCACCAGCTCGGCCAGTTGCTCGACGTCCACCACCCCGTCAAGGCGCCTGGTCGGGGCCCGCAGCGTGTGCACGATGCCGAGACCGGGGTCGAGCAGGGCCGCCTTGATCGACGTCCCGCCGAGGTCGATGGCCACGACGAGCTCCATGGAGTTCCCTCACCCCTCAGGCCCCCAGCATGCGCAGCACCAGCTCGGCGTACTGGCGGCCGAGCGCCGCAGGGGTCGGTTTGCCATTGTCGGTGTACCAACGGGCGACATCGATACCCAACGACAATACGGCGCGCGCCGCCGTGCGGACGTCCCCGACCTCGAACCGGCCCGCGCCCATGCCCTCGTTGATCACGTCCCGGACCAGTTGCTCGGTGCGCCTGCGGAGGTCGGCCACGACCCGGTAGTCGGCCTCGGGCAGTGCGTGCAGTTCGTACTGCACGATCCGGGCCACCCGGTGCCGCTTCGCGTGCCAGGCGACGAACCGCTGCACGATCAGTCGCATCGCGTCCACCGGGTCCGCCGTCGTGCTGACCACCTCCCGCACCATCCGCAAGGCCTGCTCGTGGCCGCTGCGGCTGATCGCGGACAACACCGCCGCCTTGGACGGGAAGTGCACGTACAACGCGGCCGGGCTCATCCCGGCCGCGTTGGCGATGTCGCGGGTCGTCGTGGCGTGGTAGCCGTTCATGGCGAACGACTCGATGGCGGCGGCCATCAGCCGGCGGGCGGCGTCCGGGCGGACGTCCGGCCACAGATCCTCCGGCAGGGTCTCGGTCACTCCACCGGGCCCGGCAGATCGACCAGCGCGGCGAGCAGCGCGCGGTGCTGTGCCGGCGTGCCGAGCGCGATCTCGTCCGCCTTGGCCCGCTTGAGGTACAGGTGCGCGGGGTGCTCCCAGGTCATGCCGATCCCGCCGTGCAGCTGCACGGCCTCCTCGGCGGCGTGCACCGCGACCGTGGAACACAACGCCGCCGCGGTGCTCACCGCCACCGGCGCGTCCGGGCTGCCGTCGGCCAGCGCGTCGGCCGCGTAGCGCGCGGTGGCCCTTGCCAGCACGATCTCCTCGTAGACGTTGGCCAGCCGGTGCTTGAGCGCCTGGAACGAGCCGACCGCGCGGCCGAACTGCTTGCGTTCCTTGAGGTAGGCCACGGTCGTGGCCAGGCACCACTCGGCGATGCCGAGCTGTTCGGAGGCGAGCAGTCCGGCTCCGGCGCGCAGCGCACCGTCCACAGCGGACTCGGCGCGACCGGGCCCGGCCAGCCGGGTGGAGCCGGCCCCGGACAGGTCGAGGTCCGCGATCGGGCGGGTGAGGTCGAGCGAGATCACCGGGCTCACCGTCACGCCGGCGGCCGACGTGCGTACCGCGTGCAGCTCCGGCCCGTCCGGCCCGATCGCCGGCACGATCAGCAGGTCGGCGACCGCCGCGTCGGCGACCGAGGTGACCCGGCCGTGCAGCGCGCCGTCGCGGACCTGGATCGAGGCCGGGAAGGCCGATCCCGGGCCGTTGGGCAGCGGGACGGCCAGCGCGCCGCTGGCCTCACCCGAGGCGAGCTCGGCCAGGAACGGCGCGGCGGCCTCCGGCTCGGCGCCGAGCAGCGCCGCGGTGGCCAGCACCGCGCTACCCAGGAACGGCACCGGCGCCACCCGCCTGCCCAGCTCCTCGAACACCACGGCGACCTCGCGTGCGGTGGACCCGTGGCCGCCAAGCTCCTCGGGCACCAGCAGGCCGGCCGCGCCGACGTCCGCGGCCAGCGTCCGCCACAGCTGCAGGTCGTACGGCTTGTCGGTCTCGATCCTGGCCAGCACCTTGGCCGGCGAGCAGCGGTCCGCCAGCAGGTCCGCGACGCTCGACCGGAGTGCCTCCTCGACGTCGGTGTACAGCAGGTTCGGGGCCTGCTTGTCCTGGTCACTCAGTTGAACGGTCATCGCGGCAGGTCCTTCCACGGCAGGTCCTTGTCCACCCGGGGCTCGCTCGGCAGGCCGAGCACCCGTTCGGAGATGATGTTGCGCAGGATCTCCGAGGTGCCGCCCTCGATCGAGTTCCCCTTGGCGCGCAGGTAGCGGTAGCCGGCGTTGCGGCCGTAGAAGTCGACGCCTTCCGGCCGGCGCAGCGACCAGTCGTCGAAGCGCAGGCCCTCCTCGCCGAGCAGGCCGAGCTCGAGCCCGGAGAGCTGCTGCTGGAGCCGCGCGAAGGTGAGCTTCACGGCCGATCCCTCCGGCCCCGGGTTGCCGGCGGCGAGCTGCTGCTGCATGCGGATTCCGGCCAGGCGCAGCGCTTCCGCCTCGACCCACAGCTCGAGCAGCCGGTCGTGGGTGCCCGCGGTACGCAGCTCGGGGCGGTCCCGCCAGGTGCCGGCCGCCGAGCCGATCATGCCGGCTCCGCGCGGCATCGGCCGGCCGCCGAGCGCGACCCGCTCGTTCATCAACGTGGTCTGGGCGACCTTCCAGCCCTCGCCGACCGCGCCGAGCCGCAGCGAATCGGGCAGCCGCACGTCGTTGAGGAACACCTCGTTGAACTCGGCCTCACCGGTGATCTGGCGCAACGGCCGCACCTCGACGCCGGGTGCGGTCATGTCGCAGAGGAAGTACGTCATGCCGGCGTGCTTGGGCACGTCCGGGTCACTCCTGGTGACCAGGATCGACCACTGCGCGTTGTGCGCGTTGGAGGTCCACACCTTCTGCCCGGTGATCACCCAGTCGTCGCCGTCCCGGACCGCCTTCGTGCCGAGACCGGCCAGATCGGAACCGGCGCCCGGCTCGCTGAACAGCTGGCACCACACCTCCTCGCCGGTCCACAGTGGACGGAGAAAGCGCTGCTTCTGTTCGTCGGTGCCGAAGGCCAGGATGGTCGGCGCGGCCATGCCCAGCCCGATGCCGATCCGGCGCGGATCGTTGTCCGGCGCGCGCACCGCGGCCAGCTCGGTGTCCACAACGGACTGGAGCTGCCTGGCGATGCCGAGCCCGCCGAGGCCGACCGGGAAGTGCACCCAGGCCAGGCCGGCGTCGAACCGGGCGCGCAGGAACTCGAGCGGTGCTGTCGTCGCGGGGTCGTGTGCGTCGAGCAACTCCTTGACCCGGTGCCGGAGCTCGTCGGCGGTGGTCGGCGGTTTGGTCTGGGTCATCTGTGTTCCTTCATCGGCTGTGGGTCGCGGGAATGCCGCTCGTTACGGAACGAGCAGGGCGAGGGTCTCGGCCACGCAGGCGGGCTTCTCGGAGCCCTCGATCTCCACCGTGGTGCGCATGACGATCTGCCGGCCGAGCTTGGCCTCGGCCACGTCGACCAGTTCGACGCCGGCCCGGATTCGGGAGCCGACCGGCACGACCGAGGGGTAGCGCACCTTGTTCGACCCGTAGTTGATGCCCATCCGGATTCCGTCGACCCGGTAGACATCCTTGACCAGCACCGGAATCAGCGAGAGCGTCAGGTAGCCGTGGGCGATCGTGGTGCCGAACGGACCCGTGGCCGCCTTGTCCTGGTCGACGTGGATCCACTGGTGGTCCCCGGTGGCGTCGGCGAACGTGTTCACCTGCTCCTGGGTGACCGTGTGCCAGTCGCTCCAGCCCAGGTGCTCGCCCTTGGCCGCCGCCAGCTCGGCCAGATTGGCGAAGACTCGCATTGCCGCCTCCTCAGTCCTTTGGTCCGCCGGCCACGTAGATGACCTGCCCGGAGACGAACGACGCCTCGTCGCTGACGAAGAACGACGCCGTCGCGGCGATGTCCTCCGGTGTTCCGGTCCTGGCCACCGGAATCTGCGACGCGGCGGCCTTCTTGAAGTCCTCGAAGGAGATGCCGATGCGTTCGGCGGTGGCCGCGGTCATCTCGGTCTCGATGAAGCCGGGTGCGATCGCGTTCACGGTCACGCCGAACTTGCCGAGCTCGATCGCCAGGGTCTTGGTGAAGCCCTGCATGCCCGCCTTCGCGGCGGAGTAGTTGGCCTGCCCCCGGTTGCCGAGCGCTGAGGTGCTCGACAGGTTCACGATCCGGCCGAAGCCCTGCTCGGTCATGTGCTGCTGAGCCGCGCGGCTCATCAGGAACGCGCCGCGCAGGTGCACGCCGAGCACCGCGTCCCAGTCCGCCTCGGTCATCTTGAACAGCAGGTTGTCCCGGGTGATGCCGGCGTTGTTGATCAGCACGGTCGGCGGGCCCAGCTCGTCGGCCACCCGCCGCACCGCGGTGTCGACCTGCTCGCCGTTGCTCACGTCGGCGCCGACCGCGATCGCCCGGCCGCCGTCCGCCTCGATCGCGGCGACGGTGTCCTTGCAGGTCGACTCGTCCAGGTCGAGCACCGCGACGGCGTACCCGTCCTTGGCCAGCCGCTTGGCAACGGCGGCGCCGATGCCTCGGGCGCCTCCGGTGACGATCGCGACACGGGACACGGTCACAGCAATCTCCCCTTTCCTGAGGTAAGCGAGCGCTTAGGAAATTACCCCGGGGACGTCGCCGTGTCCACCGGTCAGAACTCGAAGCCCCCGGTGCGGCCGTTGCGGTCGGCGAGCAGGCCGGCCAGCGTGGCGAGGGCGATCTCCGGCGGGGTGCGCGAGCCGATGTTCAGCCCGACCGGCCGGTGCACCCGGTCGATGTCGGCCTGGCTGACATCGAGCTCGGCGAGCGCGGTGCGGTGCGGGCCCGGGTGCCTCGGGTTGCCGAGCACGCCCACCCAGCGCACCGGGCAGGCCAGCGCGTCGCGCAGCATCGGGCCGAGCTCCACCCGATGGTGGTCGGTGACCACGACGTCCGCGTCGCCGCCGAGATCGCGCGGGATGGCGGTGAGCACGGTGCCGGCCGCGGCGTCCTCGCCGCTGCTCACCCGGCCGCGCTCGGGCTCCACCAGGATCGTGCGAAAACCGAGGTCGTTGCCGTACCGGATCAGGTAACCGGCCACCGGGGAGGCGAACACCGCGACCAGGGTGCGGGTGTCGGTCCGCCCCGCCGCGGTGCCGTGCGCCACCGCGCAGCTGTCGTCGTCGGCCATGCTCGTAGGGTGGCAGGTGTGCTGACCGAAGTCACCTTGCCGTACAACGGGTCGGCGCTGGACCGGGCGGGCGCGGCCCGAACCGATCCCGCCTGGGTGGCGCGGCGGGCGGCGGACCCGTCCGCCGGCACCGTGCTGTTCTGGCAGGACAGTTGCCTGGTGCGCGGCCGGGAGCCGGCGCGGGTGCATCCGTCCGAGGTGCGCGACCCGGTGCTGCTCGGCTTGGCCGGCGATTCCGGGATGTTCGCCGCCGACCTGTCCGCCATGCCGGAGTCCGAGGCGTTACGGGTGGCCGGGGCCAGCGCGGCGGTGGACATCCGGCAGCTGTTCGCGTCGCTGGCCGCCGACGAGGCCGCGCTGCTCGCGTTCGCCAGGGGCCTGCTGCACTGGAACCGCAACCAGCGGTTCTGCGGCGCCTGCGGCTCGGCGACGGTCAGCCGCGACGCCGGGCACCTGCGCGTCTGCTCCGGCTGCGGGAAGCTGCTGTTCCCCCGGATCGAGCCGGCGGTGATCGTCCTGATCGAGGCGCCCGGCCCGCCGGCCAGGTGCCTGCTCGCCCGGCACCGGGGCGCCGCCGCCGGGGCGTACTCGACGCTGGCCGGTTTCGTGGAGATCGGCGAGAGCCTCGAGGGCGCCGTGCGGCGGGAAGCCCTCGAGGAGGCCGGGGTACGGGTGGCGCGGGTGCGGTATCAGGCCTCGCAGGCGTGGCCGTTCCCGGCTGGCCTGATGGTCGGGTTCCGCGCGGTCGCCGAGTCCGAGCTGATCGCGGTGGACGGGGCGGAGCTGATCGAGGCCAGGTGGTTCGCCCGGGAGGAGGTGCTCGCCATCGGCGAGGGCCGGGTGGATTCGATCGAGCATTTCCTGGTGTCGTCCTGGCTGCGCGACATAGCCTGAGGCGGACGCGAAAGAATGGTGCGCCGTCCGAATGTGTCGATGGTGGAATCGCACCGGCCGCACTACCCGGATTCTTCGCCGAAGAGGGACACTCCTTCGCTGAGGTGAGAAGCACATGCGCTTTAGGGATCGGGCCGAGGCCGGCCGGCGGCTGGCCGGGTGCCTCGCCCATCTCATCCCAGCGGACCCCGTCGTGGTGGGGTTGCCCCGGGGCGGGGTGCCGGTGGCGGCGGAGATCGCGCGTGAGCTGAGGGCGCCGTTGGACATCGTGCTGGTCCGCAAGGTCGGCACGCCACACCGGGCGGAGCTGGCGGCGGGAGCGGTCGGGGAGGACGGCGTCACCGTGCGAAACGTCGGCGTACTGCGTGACCTCGGCATGTCCTGGGAGGACCTGGCCGAGCAGGTGGACCGGGAGCGGGCGGAGCTGACCCGGCGTGGAAAATTGTTACGAGACAAGGGCAGAACCGAACTCGGCGGGCGCACTGTGATCATTGTGGACGACGGCATCGCCACCGGGTCCACTGTGGCCGCCGCGCTTGCCGTGGTGCGCGGGCTCGGCGCGGGCCGGGTGGTGCTCGCGGTTCCGGTCGCACCGGCGGACGCGCTCGCCCGCCTGGACGCGCTCGCCGACGAGGTCGTGTGTCTCCAGTCGCCGGCCCGGTTCAGCTCGGTGGGCCAATGGTTTCAGGATTTTCGTCAGGTATCCGACGGAGAAGTTCGAGAAATCCTCAGGTCACATCACCCGAACGCCTGAGTCGCCGATCGCGTCGCCGACCACGGCCAAGATCGGACCGAGAGTCGACGGCGGATTGTGCAGAACCAGGTGTCGACCGGCTGTCATACTCGCCGCGCCGCGTAGTAGGGCGACCACCGCGGTCAGGTCGATCGAGTCCAACTCGGCCAGATCAAGATGGACGTCGCCGGTCGACCGTCTACACAGTGTCACCAACAGCTCTCCCGCCTGCTCATCCATTACGCCCCTTTGTCAATTTTTCGGAGCGTACGCGCGGCGATGATCGTTTGTCTCTGGGTCGAAGGTCCTTACCAAACTCCTACGAACGTAGTGTGAATGCACGCTTCACCTGCACGGTCGGATGCACCGAGATCCACCTCGGCCACGATGCCCCAGTCGTGGTCGCCGGCCGGATCGTCGAAGATCTGCCGGACGACCCACCGCTCCGGCTCCTCCTCGATGATCAGCAGGCCCGGCCCGCGTGCGTTCGGACCGATGCCGATCTCGTCGTGCAGCTCGAAATACGGTTCGAGCGCGGCCCGCCAGTCGTCCGCCGCCCAGCCCGAGTCCGCGTCCAACTCGCCGAGTGCGGCCCAGTCGCGGCGGGCGGCCAGCTGCACCCGGTGAAAGAGCGCGTTGCGGACCAGTACCCGAAATGCCCTGCTGTTCCTGGTGACCGCGGGCGGTAGCTCCGCCTCGGCGTCGGCGTCGGCCGGGTTGACCAGCTTCGACCATTCGTCGAGCAGGCTCGAGTCGACCTGGCGGACCAGTTCGCCGAGCCATTCGACGAGATCGCTCAGCTCCTCGGTCTTGGCCTCGGCCGGCACGGTCTGCCGCAGCGCCTTGTAGGCGTCGGCGAGGTAGCGCAGCACCGCACCCTCGGAACGGGCGAGTTGGTAGAAGCTGACGTACTCGGTGAACGTCATGGCCCGCTCGAACATGTCGCGGACCACCGACTTGGGGGAGAGCGGGTAGTCGGAAACCCACGGATGCCCTCGCCGGTAGGTCTCGTACGCCGCGTCCAGCAGCTCGCGCAGCGGCTTGGCGTAGGTGACGTCCTCGAGCAGCACCATTCGTTCGTCGTACTCGATGCCCTCCGCCTTCATGGCCGCGACCGCGGCTCCGCGCGCCTTGGACTCCTGCGCGGACAGCACCTGCCTTGGGTCGTCCAAAGTGGACTCGATGACGGACAGCACGTCCAGCGGGTAGCTCGGCGACTCCCGGTCCAGCAACTCGATCGCGGCCAGCGCGAACGGTGACAGCGGCTGGTTGAGCGCGAAGTCCAGCTGGAGGTCCATGGTGAGCCGGACCAGCCGGCCGGCCGGGTCCGGCTCGGGCAGCCGCTCGACCACCCCGGCGGCCAACAGCGCCCGGTAGATGGCGATGGCCCGGCGAATGTGGCGGCGCTGTGCCGGCCGGTCCTCGTGGTTGTCGGTGAGCAGCTTGCGCATGGCGTGGAACGCGTCACCCGGCCGGCCGATCACGTTGAGCAGCATGGCGTGGCTCACCACGAAGCTGGAGGTGAGCGGCTCCGGCTCGCCGTCGACCAACCGCTGGAAGGTCGGCTCGCCCCAGGACACGAAACCGGCGGGTGGGTTGTGCCGCACCACCTTTCGGCGCTTCTTCGGGTCGTCACCGGCCTTGGCCAGCGCCTTCTCGTTCTCCACCACGTGATCCGGCGCCTGCACCACGACGTTGCCAACCGGGTCGTAGCCGGCCCGGCCCGCCCGGCCGGCGATCTGGTGGAACTCCCGTACCTTGAGGTGCCTGGTCTTCACCCCGTCGTACTTGGACAGTGCGGTGAACACCACGGTGCGGATCGGCACGTTGATCCCGACCCCAAGGGTGTCCGTACCGCACACGATCTTCATCAGCCCGGCCTGGGCCAGCCGCTCGACCAGCCGGCGGTACTTGGGCAGCATGCCGGCGTGGTGCACGCCGATCCCGTGCCGGACCAACCGGGACAGCGTCTTGCCGAAGCCGGCGGTGAACCGGAACCGGCCGATCAGCCGGGCGATCTCGTCCTTCTCCTCGCGGGTGCACACGTTGATGCTCATCAGCGACTGGGCCCGCTCGAGCGCGGCGGCCTGGGTGAAGTGCACGACGTAGATCGGCGCCTGGCCGGTGGCCAGGAGTTCCTCGAGCGTCTCGTGCATCGGCGTGAGCCGGTAGCTGTAGTACAGCGGTACCGGCCGCTCGGCCGAGGTGACCACCGCGGTCGGCCGGCCGGTGCGGCGGGTCAGGTCCGCCTCGAACCGCGCCACGTCGCCGAGCGTCGCGGACATCAGCACGAACTGCGTACCGGACAGCTCGAGTAGCGGCACCTGCCAGGCCCAGCCCCGATCCGGCTCGGCGTAGAAGTGGAACTCATCCATGATCACCAGGCCGGCGTCCGCCGCGGCGCCGTCCCGCAGTGCGATGTTGGCCAGGATCTCCGCCGTGCAGCAGATGATCGGCGCGGACTCGTTCACGCTGGCGTCGCCGGTGAGCATGCCGACGTTGTCCGCGCCGAACGTGTCGCACAGGGCGAAGAACTTCTCCGAGACCAGTGCCTTGATCGGCGCGGTGTAGAAGCTGCGTACGCCGGTGGCGAGCGCGGTGAAGTGGGCGCCGACCGCCACCATGCTCTTCCCGGAGCCGGTTGGCGTGCTCAGGATCACGTTCGACCCGGAGACGATCTCGATCATCGCCTCCTGCTGTGCTGGGTAGAGCGTGAGTCCCTGGTCCGCGGCCCAAGATGAGAACGCGTCGAACAACTCGTCGGGGTCGGCGGCGGCCGGCAGCAGATCGGTGAGCGTCATGGTGTACCCGATCGTGCCACCAGTGATTGGTAACGGTGTGACCGTGTCCCGCGACGAACGGACCGGTCGGGACCAATTTGTCAATGAGGGAGGTGTCGCCGTGGCCGGAAGACGTGGTCGCTTGGTCGCACTGCTTGTCGGTTCCATGCTGGTCACGGCGTCGCTGATGGGTTCGGCGGCGAGCGCGGCCGGCCCGCCGGGACCGGTGGTGTCCTGGGGGTTGAACGTCGCCGGCCAGCTCGGCGACGGCACGACGACCTCGAGGACCGTGCCGGTCGCGGTGTGTGCGGTGGGACAGACCGCGCCGTGTCCCGGCCAGCTCGCCTCGGCGATACAGGTGGTCGCCGGCGCCGACAACATCAGTGCCGCGCTGCTCGCCGACGGCTCCGTGCTGGCCTGGGGGAGCGGCGCGACCGGAGCGACCGGCAACGGCACCACGAACACGGTGCTCACCCCCACCCGGGTCTGTGCGGTCGGGCAGGTGGCGCCCTGCTCGGCGTTCCTCACCGGGGTGACCTCGATCGCCGCCGGACGCAGCCACACGCTCGCCCTGCTGAGCGACGGCTCGGTGGTCGGCTGGGGACTCAACCTTCAGGGTCAGCTCGGCGACGGCACCAACACCGACAGCTGGGTTCCGGTCCGCACCTGTGCGGTCGGCCAGACCGCACCGTGCTCCGCGTTCCTCAGCGGGGTGCGGTCGCTGGTCGGCGCGGACGACCACACCGTCGCGCTGTTGACCGACGGCTCGGTGCTCACCTGGGGGGACAACGCCTACGGTCAGCTCGGCGACGGCACCCTGGCCGACTCGGTCACGCCGACCCGGGTCTGCGCGGCCGGCCAGACCGCACCCTGCTCGGCCTTCCTCACCGGGGTCAGCTCGCTCGGTCCCGGCCTGCTGGACAGCTCGCTCGTGGTCGGCCCCGGCGGCGGGGTCTACGCCTGGGGCAACAACTTCAACGGTCAGCTTGGCGACGGCACCACGGTCGACCGGCTGACTCCGGTGCAGGTCTGCGCGGTCGGTCAGACCGCGCCCTGCTCGGCGTTCCTCACCGGGATCACCGCCGTGGCCGGCGGAAGCTTCGGCCACTCGGTCGCGCTCGGGGCCGGTGGCAGCGCGTTCGCCTGGGGATCCAACCTCTCCGGGCAGCTCGGCGACGGCACGACCGTGTCGCGGCCCGTACCGGTGCGGGTGTGCGCGGTCGGCCAGACCGCGCCGTGCACCGTATTTCTCAGTGGTGCCAACGAGATCTCGGCCGGCACGTTCCACAGTGTCGCGGTGCTCGCCGACGGATCGGTGGTGTCCTGGGGTTTCAACGCGGCCGGAGAGCTTGGCGACGGCACGACCGTGTCGCGATCGGTGCCGGGGCGGGTGTGTGCGGTCGGGCAGGCCGCGCCGTGCTCGGCGGTACTGTCCAACGTGACGTCGGTGGTCGCCGGCGACGACCACGACCTGGCCATCGTGAGCCCGCCTGCGGCGGACCTCGCGGTCCGGCTGTCCGACTCGTCCAGCCTGTTCAATCCGACGATCACCTATTCGGTCACCGCGATCAACCGCGGCCCCGGCGCGCTCAGCTCGGGCACGGTGACACTGCGGGTGCCGAGCTCAACGGTGTCCGTCTCGGCGCCGGGCTGCACCTACACCTCGTCGACCAAGACGGTCAGCTGCCCGACCGGAGCGCTCGGCGTGCAGCAGTCCACCGTGCGCACCGTGCGGGCCACCCAGGGTGGGCTCACCTTCGGGCTGCCGTTGCTGGCCACGGCCGCCCGCACGGCCAGCTCGCCGGCCGATCCCAACCCGGCCAACGATCGGGCGATGACCGCCTGCCTCGTGGTCACCGGGCTGATCATTCTGTGCTGAGCTGCCGGAGCAGCCAGCGTGGACCGGTCACCTGCGCGCCCGCCGCCTCGCAGCGGGCGCGCAGTGCCCGGTCGGCGGTGATCACCAGGTAGCGGGCGTCCGGGTCGGGCTCGGAAACCAGGGCGACGATGGTGTCGTCGCCGATCCGCTCGGCATCGACCACCCGAATCTTCGTCGCGCCGGAGCCGATGCCCCTGGCCCGGCCCTCGACCACCAGGACGATCTCCGGATGGGCCCGGTCGAACGGGTGGATCGCGGTGCAGCCGCGCTCGGTCAGCGGGGCGAGTTCGTCGCGCAGCCGGGCGGCGGCGCCGGCCCGGTCCAGCCACCACTTGTCCGCCCGGGAGCCCATCACGTTGGCGCAGTCGACAACGAGCACCGGACGACGCAACCCGTCGCGCAGCCGGGGCCAGGTCCGCTCGAACGGTGTGAACAGGCGCAGCTGGTCGACTTCGGACACCGGCACCCAGGCGGCCGCCCTGGTCTCCCGGGAGCCCGGCCGCACGTCGAGCAGCGCCGGCACGGTGCCGAACACGGTGTGGTAGGCCCAGTTGCCGTGATCCTCGGTGATGATCCCGTGCACCCGCGCCGCGTCCGGCGGCAGCGTGCTCTCCTCTGCGGTCTCCCGAAGCGCGGTCGCCACCGGTTCCTCGTCGCGGTGCCGGGCACCCCCGAACAGGGCCCAGCTGTTGCGGCCCGGCGTCCACCAGGACCTGCGCTGAAGCAGGACGTGTTCGTCGTGGTAGATCATCAGGCCGGCCGCGCCGAACCGCCCCCAGTGCACGTGGCCCTGCGCGCAGCGGGTGAACCGGTCACCGTCGTTTCGGCTCAAGCCGACCATGATCCCAGCGTGCCAGGTATGGCCAGGGTGAGCATGTCGAGATCACGTCGTCCGGGCGCACCGGCCCGAACACAGAAATCAGTTGCCTGAGCGCAGAAATCGCCTGGCTGGGCGCAGGCTCGCGGAGTCAGCCGAATCGGTGAGGTCGGTTGACGCCGACCATTTTTGGGCGCAGCATGGCGAGCAAGGTCCGTAGAATTGCTCACAAGGAGAACTCATGCGCGCTCAGTTTCTCGGCAAGGATCCGGATTCGCACGTGGAGAACTCTCCTACACTGTTCGCCACCGATCGGACAGACCGAGTGACCTACATCGCCCAGGGCTGGAAGGTGACCGATCCCGAGGTGCTCGCGGACGTCGGCCCGGTTCCCGAGCACGAGACGCTGATTGAGATCCCTGAGGATGTCCTTATGTTCTACACACGTCGGTACCGGCAGGAGGGGGCGTAGAGCTGACCCCGATCATCAAGCCCGGCCCTGACTTCAGGCAGCTCTTCCGAGAGTTCAGGCACACGGCCTTTCGCCTCGAGGTGCGGGACTGGTACGACGCGCCCTACGAGAACGAATCGGTTCGGAAGTTCCTCGCTGGTGAGCCTGACGACCTGGAGTGGTCGAACACCTGGCTTCAACTCGTGCGGGCCGGGCGAGCGGAAGGACGGACGTTCTCTCGTGTCCGGGTGGTGAGCGTCCCGCTCACCGACTACAGCCGCTTCGGCCTGTGGGCTTCGCAGTTCACCGTCGAGGCGGGCGAGGATATTCGCTACATCGCTCGCGATCAGTCAGCGGATCTACCAAGCCACGATTACTGGATGTTCGACTCTCGCACCGTGGTCCGGATGAACTTCGATGATCAGTCCGTCTTCCTCGGTGGCGAGTTCATTGACGATCCGACCGAGGTTGTGCGGCACAACTACTGGCGTGATGCCGCCTGGCACCAGGCGGTACGACGGGATGACTTTGCCACGGAATAAGGCCACCGGTGTCTCCAATGTCCACGAGGCACGCACAGCCTTGGGCAATCGACTCCGCGAGCTCCGCACGCAAGCCGGTCAATCCGGCAGGGAACTCGCAGAGTCGTTGTCATGGCAGGCGTCGAAGGTCTCCAAGATCGAAAACGGCAGGCAGACACCCAGCGATGACGACATCCGGGCGTGGACGCGGGCCACCGGGTCGGCGAGCCAGGCCGCCGGCCTACTCGCCTCGCTCCACACTCTCGAGGTTCAACACGCTGAGTGGCAGCGGGTGCTGCGTACCGGCGCCCGACCGCGCCAGAACGAGCTGGCCGAGCTGGATCAGAAGACGCGACTCTTCCGGGTCTTCGAGGCCACCGTCATCCCCGGACTGCTGCAGACCTCTGAGTACGCCCGCGCCCGTTTCACCGAAGGCATCCGTATCTTCAAGTTGCCCAACGACATCAACGAAGCGGTCGAAGGCCGCATGAAGCGACAGGATATCTTCTATCGCCCTGACAAGCGGTTCCACTTCGTTCTCACGGAAGCCGCGCTGCGGTTCCGGATGTGCTCTCCCGGTGTCATGCTTGGCCAGCTTGACCGGCTCATCTCCCTCTCTGCACTGCCCAACGTGCGGCTGGGCATCATCGGCTTTGAGGGTCATTACACCGCCTCACCTTGGCACGGTTTCTGGCTCTACGATGAGGAGAAGGTGTTGGTCGAGACCTTTTCCGCGGGATTGAACCTCGCCCAACCACAAGAGATCAAGCTGTACATCACCGTCTTCGACGAACTGGCCGCCGTCGCCAGCTACGGCCGGTCGGCCCGCGCCATCATCACCCGCGTCATCGACGATCTGGTGCCACAAGCTCTCGATGATGGCGACTGATTGCTCTGTATTCGCACTTGTTGAACTATTGCGAGCAATACCAAGGAACTGGCAGGGCATGCCGATGATGGCTTACTTAATCTCTAGGTGACCACCCCGTTGAACCTGGAGAGGCCAGTGACCGTGTTCGTCCCGATGCCGCGTAAGGACCAGACCGACCGCATGTCGGCACACGTTCGCCCGGGAGCGACATGTGGCGCTTTTCCGCGACAAGCTGATGGCGTTGTTCGCGACGAGAGGCGGTGAGCTGATGTACATCACCGAAGAGCAAGTCTTGCGCCGCTTCCCTGAACTACGGGAACTGGTGGCCCTGCGCCGAGCCGGCTGGACGTTTCGCCTCATCGGCGACCGCGACAACGGCATCGAAGGTGTCATCGCCAGTTATAGCCAGCGGCAATACACCGACGCTCTCTGGATTTACGACCAGGGCACTATCATTGGCGTTCGCGTCCTCGACGAGGCTTACGGTGGCGGCACGGTCTGGTCGAAGCAGGACGGCACTCTGCCCGAGGTCGTTGCCGAGTTGCTTGGCCTGCCGGATCCGGACGACCGTCTCGCTCCCCGGTTGGTCAAGGGCACAAATGTCCTGTGGCTCCCGCATGGACGGTGCGGCTGATGAACGTGCTCCTGGGCGACTAGATGCCACCCCGCCCGGCTCCCACCGAGCTGCGTCCGCCGTCGGAGCTGTCACACCAGCCGTGCTTCGAGCGCTCGCTTGACCTGGCAGCCTTGCCGACCGCCCTCCTCTGTACGGGACTGTTCGTGAACTCGACCCTGCGGCGCTGGGGCATCTGCTTCGCCGAGGCCGACACCGAGCTGTTGGCCGTCGAGCTGGTCCGGCACTCGATCCACACCTGCGGTGTGACAGACGAGGACGTACGCCTGACGGACCTCGATGAACTCAGCGTCCTCCACCTCCGCCTGCTCGGCTTTGAGCGCACCCTCGGCGTCGAGGTGTGGGACGACGCCACTCAGCCGGCGAGGCTGCCGGCTGCTAATTCAGCCATGGACCGAAACGGTCTCGCTCTAGTTGATGCCAGGTCCAAGAACTGGGGCTCAGCTCTCACTTCGCATGGCCGGGTGACCTGGGCCGAACTGGACCTCTACGACCGCACGCCGTTCGGACTGCCGGTCCGCACACCCAGGTCCAGTTCCGATACGCCGACCGCGAGCGCAGAGAACCGCCCGCCGCAGGACATCGACCTGATGCGCAGGCTTTGGGACGGTCTGGAGCGTTGATAGCCCTACGGGCGTGCGTAGGGACGGACGCAGAACTCGGGGCCTGGGCGCAGAACTCACGGGCCAGCGCGCAGGACTCGCGGGTCTGGGCGCAGGACTCGCGGCGTCAGGGGATGGCGTAGACGCGGGCGGAGTCGAAGTCGGTCAACGGCGGTCTCCAGGTCGGGCTGTCACGATCACGTGCTGGCACGCTCCTGTTGCTAACCTTCGCCATCATGGCCTGTATGTGCTGCGCTTCGGGTGCGATCAGCTGACCAACTCTGATCTCGATCCCCAGGAGTTGCGACCCGACGCCACACCGTTGCGCGGCCGGGTCGCCCTGGTCACCGGCGTTGGCCGCCGCGCGGGCATCGGTTACGCCATCGCCCGGCGGCTGGCCGCGCTTGGCGCCGGCCTGTTTCTGCACCACTACCTGCCGCACGATCGCGACCAACCCTGGGGCGCTGACCCCGAAGCACCGCGGGCCGTCGTCGACGGCGTCACCGCAGCCCTGGCCGACCCGACGGCACGCGTCCACCACGCCGAGCTCGACCTGGCCGACGCCGATGCTCCGCAGCGTCTGGTCGGTGCCGCCACCGAGGCGTTCGGACACGTGGACATCCTGATCTGCAACCACGCGCGGAGCGGCGACGACGGACCGCTGGACACCGTGAACGCGGCCATGCTGGACGCGCACTGGGCGGTCAACACCCGCGCGACAATCCTGCTGACTCGAGCCTTCGCCGCCCAACACGACGGGCGCCCCGGCGGCCGGATCGTCTTCCTGACCTCCGGCCAGGACCTCGGCCCGATGCGTGCCGAGGTCGCCTACGCCACCAGCAAAGGCGCGCTGGCGTCCATCACCCGCACCCTGGCCGATCACCTGGCCGACCGGGCCATCACCCTCAACGCGGTCAACCCCGGCCCGGTCGACACCGGCTGCGCACCACCCGATGTCCACGAAGCCGTACGCCGACACTTCCCCCAAGCACGCTGGGCCACCCCTGACGACCCCGCCCGACTCATCGCCTGGCTGGTCACCGACGACGCACACTGGATCACCGGCCAAATCATCAACACCGAAGGCGGTTTCCGCCGCGGGGACTGACCTTCACCCGGCCGCTGGCCCACCAAGGAAGACAGCTGGCACCGTCGATGGTGTCTCGGGCCAGGTCTGTCGACGTCATGTCATCTCGGCGGGCACCTGCCGGAACGCAGGACTCAGTTGCCTGAACGCAGGACTCAGTTGCCTGAGTGCAGGACTCAGTTGCCTGGGCGCGAGACTCGCTTGCTGGAGCGCGAGACTCGCGGGTGGGTCAGCCGTCGAGGCGGAGGGTGATCGTGGTCCAGGCGCCGAGGTGGACCTTGTCGCCGTTGGCCAGGGGATGCGCAACGTTGGTGCGCAGGGGAAGTTGGCTGTCGTTGACCGTGGTTCCGTTGGACGAACCGACGTCTACCACGGACAGGGCGTTGTCCTGCCGGATCAGCACCGCGTGCAGGTGGGAGACGCCGGGGTCCTCTGGCGGCCCGGTGAGGTCGATGTCCGGGTTGGTGCCGCGCGAGGTGCTGCGCCGGCCGATGGTGATCCGGTTGCCGCGCAACGGAAAGTACCGCTCCGGGCAGTACGGGGGGAACGCGATGCCGTCCGCGTCCGGCCCGCCGGCGGCTATCACCGAATCGTAGTATGCCCGGTCGGCGCTGACCGTCGCGGTCCAGACCGGTTGTCCCGCCGGCGCTTTCGGCGCCGCGTCCGGTGTGGACGGATGGCTTGCGCGGGGTGGCGGTGCGGCGAGCGAGTCGTGGCCGCACTCCTCGCAGAACCGCCCGTCGAGCGGGGTGTCGCAGTTCGGGCACCGGGTGAGCGCCGGCTGCGGCGCCACGCCCGGCGCGCCCGGCG
>JBJMIG010000021.1:0-84643 GCA_045806965.1 Labedaea sp.
CTCCTCGCTGTTGGCGCAGTGGGAAGACACCCGGTGGTCCCGGGACGCGGCTGCCGGTCGCTCACTGATCGGCGCTCTCTGGCGCACAGCCCTGTTGCCAGTCCGCGCGTCCTGGGCCGCCGGGCCTCGCAGAACTCATCGTGGACCTCAACGGTCGAGCGAGCAGGGCGATGGCCCGGCGGGGACCTCAGGTGCGCCCGAACCCTCCCACATGGACGGTCGGACACAAGGATGGTGCACCAGTGAGCGAGCGGACCGAGCCTTGCGAGGTGACGAAATGAGCCCAGACGTGCACGCCCTGACCGGCGCCTACGTGCTCGACGCCGTGCCCGAGTTGGAACGCGCGGCATTCGAGCGCCACCTCGCCGAATGCGACGCCTGCGCCCAGGAGGTCCGCGAGCTGCGGGAGACCGCCACCCGGCTGGGCCAGACCGCGACGGCCGAGCCGCCGCCCGGATTGCGGAGCGCGGTACTGGCCAGGATCAGCGAGGTCCGCCAACTTCCGCCGGAGCAGCCGCCGGGCGGCCAGCGCTCCCCCGGCCGCGCCAGGCTGACCCTGTGGCTGACCAGCTCCGCCGCGGCGGTGCTGCTGGTCGTGGCCACGGTGCTGGGGGTGCTGCTGGTTCGCGAGCGCGGCGCGCTCGACGACGCCCGGCAGTCCGCCACGTCGCTCAGCTCGATCCTCGACGCCGGCGACGTCAAGGCGTCCGCCGCCAAGGTTGACTCCGGCGGCTCGGCGCTCGTGGTGACCTCCCGCGCGCAGAACCGCGGACTGATCCTCGCCAGCGGGCTGGCCGAGCCGCCGAGCGGCCACGTCTACCAGGCCTGGCTGCGCGACTCGACCGGCGACATGCACCCGGCCGGCCTGCTGCCCGGTGCCGGCACGGCCCGGCTTGACCTCAACGACGTGAACACGGCCAACGGCGTCGGTCTCACCGTGGAACCGGCCGGCGGATCGCCGGCGCCGACCACCGGCCCGGTGATGCTGGTGGATCTGCCGGTGTAGCGCGCCCAGCTAGCGCTCCGGCTTGGTCCGCCTGCCGATCAGGTCGGCGGCCATGTCGCGCGGGTCGAAACCGTCGTGGCAGACCCGGTGCACCACCTCGGTGATCGGCATCTCCACGCCGTGCTCGGCGGCCAACTCGCGGATCGACGAGCAGGACTTGACTCCCTCGGCCACCTGGCCGTGCGCCGCGGCCTGGGCCTGCGCCGGAGTCTGCCCGCGGCCGAGCCGCTCACCGAAGGCCCGGTTCCGGGACAGCGGGGACAGGCACGTGGCCACCAGGTCGCCGAGCCCGGCGAGCCCGGACAGGGTGAGCGGATCGGCGCCGAGCACGCCGCCCAGCCGCGCGGTCTCGGCCAGCCCCCTGGTGATCAGCGTGCCGAGCGTGTTGCTGCCGAACCCGAGCCCGGTGGCCATCCCGCAGGACAGTGCGATCACGTTCTTGCAGGCGCCACCCAACTCGCAGCCGACCACATCGGTAATGGTGTACGGGCGGAAGTAGCCGGTGGTGCTGGCCCGCTGCATGGCGACCGCGCGGTCGTGGTCGGTGCACGCGATCACGGTCGCGGTCGGCTGCTCCTCGGCGATCTCCCTGGCCAGGTTCGGCCCGGACACCGCGACCACCTGGTCCTCCTCGACCCCGGTGACCTCCGTGATCACCTGACTCATCCGCTTGAGCGTGCCAAGCTCGACGCCCTTGGCGAGGCTGACCAGGGTCGCCTCCGGCTTGATCAGGTTGCGCCAGGCGGTGAGGTTGTGACGCAGGCTCTGGCTCGGCACCGCGAGCACCACCGCGCTGGCCCCGTCCAGCGCGATCCTCGGGTCCGAGGTGGACATGAGGCTGTCCGGCAGCCGGACCCCGGGCAGGTAGTCCGGGTTCTCCCGGCGTTCCCCGATCGCCTCGGCCACCTCGCGACGCCGCGCCCACAGGGTCACCTCGCTGCCCGCGTCGGCGAGCACCTTGGCGAACGCCGTGCCCCAGGAACCGGAGCCGAGCACGGCGAACCGCGGCGGTTGCTCCGGCATCAGCCCGTGCGCTCGCCGTCGGCCGGCTTCGCCACGACCGGTGGCCGGAAGAACTCCTCCGGCGCCGGCTCGCCCCGGATCTCGGCCACCAGATCCCGCACCCGGCCCATCACCAGGTTGGTGACCTCACGCAGCAGTTCGGGAGTGACCGGCTGGTCGCGGTAGGCGGACAGGTCGATCGGCTCGCCGACCGAGATGCGCACCGACTTGCGCGGAAACGGCCGGAACTTCTTCGTGTAGCCGTTGAGAATCTCCTGGGTGCCCCAGCGGGCCACCGGCAACACCGGCGCGTCGCTGTCCAGCGCCAGCCGGGCCACGCCGGTGCGCGGATACATCGGCCAGCCGGCCGGGTCCTTGGTGATCGTGCCCTCCGGGTAGATCACCACCAGCTTGCCCTCCGCCAGCGCCGTCACCGCGGCGGAGAGGCTCCGCCGGGCGTCGGTGGTGCCCCGGTACACCGGGATCGTGCCGACGCCTCGGGCCATCCGGCCGAACACCGGCACGTGCAGCACGGACTCCTTGGCCAAGATCCGAGGCACCCGCTTGTTCCTGTGCACGAACACCCCGTCCACCACCGGATCGAAGTGCGAGACATGATTCATCGCCAGCAGCACGCCGCCCTCGCGCGGGATCCGCTCGTTCCCGCGCTGGGTGACCTTGGCGATCCAGTTCAGCGGGTAGAAGAACACGGCGAACGCGCCGACCCAGAAGCCGCCCCTCTCGCGACTCGCCAACTGCTCCTCCTCGACGTTGGTTCGACCCCGGTTCGCCCCTGGTGGCGAACCCGATCCACCAAGGATGCCAGGCGCGGCATTCGTGGAAGATGGACCGGGTGGACCTGATAGTTCCCGTCAAGCGTCTCGACCGGGCCAAGTCTCGGCTGCGTGGCGCCGTGGACGAGCACGTGGCCCTGGTGCTCGCATTGTTGCTGGACACGGTGACCGCGGCGACCCAGGCACCCGGCGTGCGGCGGGTGCTGGTGGTGTGCGAGGACGCCAGGGTGCCGGCGGCGCTGCGCGGCACCGGCGTCGAGTGTGTGGACGAGCGCGGGCTGCCCGGGCTCAACCCGGCGCTGGAGTTCGGCGCGAGCGTGCTGCGGGCCGGCGACCCGCACGGCGCGGTCGGCGCACTGCAGGCCGACCTGCCCGCGCTGCGGTCGGCCGACCTGGGCGCGGCGCTGCGCGAGGCGGACGGGCGCCGGGCGTTCTGCGCGGACCGCGCCGGCACCGGCACCACCCTGCTGCTTTCGGCGCCGGGACAGCCGCTCGACGCCCGGTTCGGCACCGGCTCGGCGCGCAGTCACCAGGACGGCGGCGCGCTACCGATCCGCGCGCCGGTCCCGTCGCTTCGCTGTGACGTGGACACGGACGAGGATCTGGCGGTGGCCACCGGCCTCGGCCTCGGCCCCCGAACGTCCACACTGGTCTGTTGTGGGACTCCTAGGTGAAGTCCGGCTCGGGCGGTGCCCCCGGCTCGCGGTACTGGACAATGGCAGGGTGAGTACCGAGAGCGCGGAGCAGGTAACCGGCAGCGAACAGGCGGAACCGCGTGGGGTGCCGTCCGCGCCGCCGGCCGTCACACCTGAGGTCGCCGACACCGGACTGCCGGATGACCGGTACCTCAACCGAGAACTGTCCTGGTTGGACTTCAATGCCCGGGTGCTCGCGCTCGCCGAGGACGAGTCCCAGCCGCTGCTCGAGCGGGCAAAGTTCCTGGCCATCTACGCCTCGAACCTGGACGAGTTCTACATGGTGCGGGTGGCCGGGCTCAAGCGCCGCAACGAGACCGGCCTGTCGGTGCGCAGTGCCGACGGGCTCACTCCGCGCGAGCAGTTGGGCTACATCTCCAAGCGCAACCAGGAACTGGTCGAGCAGCACGCCAGGGCGTTCGAGGATCGGATCCGCCCAGAGCTTGCCGAGCGGGGCATCCGGATCGTCAGCTGGGCGGAGCTGGACGAGCCCGAGCGGCTTCGGCTCACCGCGTACTTCACCGAGCAGGTCTTCCCGGTGCTCACCCCGCTCGCGGTGGACTCGGCGCACCCGTTCCCCTACATCTCCGGTCTGTCCCTGAATCTCGCCGTGACGGTGCGGGATCCGGCGATCGGCATCGAGCGCTTCGCCCGGGTCAAGGTGCCGGACAACGTGCCGAGGCTGGTCGCGGTGAACCGCGGGCGAGACCACGACGCGGACACCTTCCTGCCGCTCGAGGAGCTGATCGCCGCGCACCTTTCCGACCTCTTCACCGGGATGCACGTCTCCGAGGTGCACGCGTTCCGGGTCACCCGCAACGCCGACCTCGAGGTGGAGGAGGACCGCGACGAGGATCTGTTGCAGGCGCTGGAGCGGGAGCTCGCGCAGCGCCGGTTCGGCCCGCCGGTTCGGCTCGAGGTGGCCGACGACATGAGCGACCACATGATGGAGCGGCTGTTGCGCGAGCTCGAGGTACACCCCAACGACGTTGTGGTGGTGCCCGGCCTGCTCGACCTCTCCTGTCTGTGGCAGCTACACGCGGTGGACCGCAAGAACCTCAAGGACACCCCGTTCGTGCCGGCCACCCACCCTGCGTTCGCCGACCGGGAGACGCCGAGAAGCGTGTTCGCCACGCTGCGCGAGGAAGACGTGCTGGTGCATCACCCGTACGACTCGTTCTCCACGAGCGTGCAGCGGTTCATCGAGCAGGCCGCCAGCGACCCGAAGGTGTTGGCCATCAAGCAGACCCTGTACCGCACCTCCGGTGACTCTCCGATCGTGGACGCGCTGATCGACGCGGCCGAGGCGGGCAAGCAGGTGGTCGCGCTGGTGGAGATCAAGGCGCGGTTCGACGAGCAGGCGAACATCAAATGGGCCCGCACGTTGGAGAAGGCCGGGGTGCATGTGGTGTACGGGCTGGTCGGCCTGAAGACGCACTGCAAGATCGCGCTCGTGGTACGTCAGGACGGCAACACCATCCGGCGGTACTGCCACATCGGGACCGGCAACTACAACCCGAAGACCGCGCGGCTCTACGAGGACGTCGGGCTGCTGACCGCGGAGCCGACCATCGGCGCCGACCTGACCGATCTGTTCAACGTGCTGACCGGTTATGCCCGCCAGGAGCAGTACCGCAGCCTGCTCGTTGCGCCGTACGGGATCCGGCGCGGCATCGTGGAGCGGATCGGGCAGGAGATCGAGCACCACAGGGCCGGCCGGCCGGCCGGGATCCGCTTTAAGATCAACTCTTTGGTTGACGAGCAGGTGATCGACGCGCTGTACCGGGCATCGCAGGCCGGTGTGCGAGTCGACATCGTGGTGCGCGGGATCTGCGCGCTCAAGCCGGGAATCTCCGGGCTCTCGGAGCACATTCGGGTGCGCTCGATCCTCGGCCGGTTCCTCGAGCACTCCCGGGTGTTCCACTTCGTCGGTTCCGGCGAGCACTGGATCGGCAGTGCCGATCTCATGCACCGCAACCTGGACCGGCGGGTCGAGGTCGCGGTGCGGATCGCCGATCCGAGGCTCACCAGGGAGCTCGACGCGATGCTCGACTCGACGCTCGACCCCGCGACCCGGTGCTGGGTGCTTGGTCCGGACGGCGAGTGGCAGCCGTCCCCTGAGGACGGTTCGTCCGTGCGCGATCACCAGGCCCGGATGCTGGCCACCCACCGCGCGGCCGGTTGACCACCGTGGGGATCCTCGCCGCCGGTGCGGTGCTGTGGCGTACGGCGGATCCGCTGGAGATCGCGGTGGTGCACCGGCCGAGATACGACGACTGGAGCCTGCCCAAGGGAAAGCTCGAGCCCGGGGAGAACGTGTGGCGGGCGGCGGCGCGCGAAGTCGCCGAGGAGACCGGATTCTCCGCCGTGCTGGGCCGACACGTCGGGCGGGTCCGGTATCGGGTCAGCCGGCCGGTCGCAGCGGACAAAACGGTCGACTACCTGGCCGCGCGGGCCCATGCCGGCGCGTTCCGGCCCAACTCCGAGGTCGACCTGCTGCGCTGGGTGACGCCGGCCGAGGCGGCGAACCTGTTGAGCTACCCGCATGATGCCGAGATCGTGCGAGCGTTCCTCGCGCTGCCACCGGATCTCGCCACCGCGATGCTGGTCCGGCATGCCAAGGCGGGCAGCAGGTCCCGATGGCACCGGCCGGACGAGGCAAGGCCACTCAGCGAGCGCGGCTGGCAGGAGGTGAAGGCGTTGCGTACCCTGCTGCCGCTGTTCGGCGTCTCCCAGGTGCATGCCGCGCCGCTCGTCCGTTGCGTCCAGACCGTGCAACCGATCGCCGAGGACCTTGGCGTGGAGACCGTTCAGGAACCCCTGCTGTCCGAGGAGACTTACACCGGGCAAGAGCAGCAAGCCGTGGCCCGCTTCAGGGAGGTCGTCGGCGGTGGGGGCATTCCGGCACTGTGCAGTCAGGGTGGGGTGATCCCGGATCTGGTTGCCCGCTTGGCCGCCGAGGCCGAGCTGCCCATGTCCGATCCGGAAAGCCGCAAAGCGAGCGCCTGGGTCCTGTCCTTTCACCGGGGCGCCATTCCCCGCCTGGCCGCCGCCGACTACATTCCCAAGCCCTGACCAACCGAGGAAAAGCCCCCAGTCTCGTGCTCGGGCAACTGAGTGCGTGCTCAGGGCACGGCGCCGGAGTGCGGGACGCACTGCTGGAACGCGGCACTCGGGAACTGAAGGCATGAGAAAGCCCTGCGCCGCCGGGAGGCGGGCAGGGCTCTCTCAGGCCCGCTAACCTACTTCTTGGTGGTCTTCTTGGCCGCCGGGCGGGATGTCTTGGCGGCGGTCGCCTTCTTGGCGGTGGTGGCCTTGGCCGCCGCCTTGGGGGCGGGCTTGGCGGCGGTGCTCTTGGCCGCCGCGGCCCTTCTCGTGGTGGACCCGGTGGTGGTGGCCGGCTTGGCCGCCGCCGCACGGGTACGCGTAGCGGCCGCGCTACGGGTTGTCGTCGTACGGGTTGCCGCCGTACGGGTTGCCGCCGTGCGGCCGGCCGTGGTGCGGCCCGCCGTGGTGCGGGTGGTCGACGCCGCGCTGCGGGCGGGCGTCGCCGCCGTGCCGCGGCTCGACGGGCGGGTGGCCGCCACCTTGGGCAGCTTCTTCGCGCCGCTCACCACATCCTTGAAGGTCGTGCCCGCACGGAACGCCGGCACGGTCGTCTTCTTCACCTTCACCGTCTCGCCGGTGCGCGGGTTGCGCGCCGTACGGGCCGCGCGTGCGCGCTTCTCGAACACGCCGAAGCCGGTGATGTTGACCTTCTCACCCTTGTTGACCGTCCGAACGATCACGTCCACCAGGCCGTCGACCGCGGCGCCGGCTGCCTTCTTGTCACCAAGGCGCTCGGACAGCGCCTCGATCAGTTGGGCCTTGTTCACCCTTCAGTCCTCCATGAGAACGCACTGCCGTCTCGGCCCATCTGGCCGACTTCGTGCCACCGTATGCCTAAACGCGCACAATTTCCACGCGACTCGCCCAAATTCGTCACTTTGGTCGTCCGAATCCGTTGTCGCGTGGGCTATCTGACGGGCCTCTCAGGCCGGTTGGACGGGCGCCGTTCTGGGCATCCACTGCGGGCGGTCGTGTTCGAACTCGGTGATCGCGGCGGCATGCCGCAGGGTCAGGCCGATGTCGTCGAGTCCCTCGAGCAGCCGCCAGCGGGTGTAGTCGTCCACCCGGAACGCAGCGGAGAACTCGTTGGCTCGCACGGTCTTTTGTGCCAGGTCCACGGTCACTTCCGTGCCCGGGCTGGCTTCGAGAAGCTTCCACAGCAACTCGACGTCCGACTGGTCGCACTCGGCGGCGAGCAGGCCCTGCTTGCCCGCGTTGCCCCGGAAGATGTCCGCGAACCGGGAAGAGATCACCACCCGGAAGCCGTATCCGTCGAGTGCCCACACGGCGTGCTCGCGGGAGGACCCGATGCCGAAGTCCGGCCCGGCCACCAGGACGCTGCCGGCGCGGTAGGGCTCAAGGTTGAGCACGAACTGCTCGTCGGCCCGCCAGGCGGCGAACAGGCCGTCCTCGAACCCGGTGCGGCTGACCCGCTTCAGGTAGACCGCCGGGATGATCTGGTCGGTGTCCACGTTGGACCGCCGCAGCGGCACCCCGACGCCCGTGTGCGTGGTGAACGGCTCCATGGCTGCTGCTCCCTACCGGTTCTGCGTGCTGGGGTCGGCTGGCAGGTCTTCAGGTGAGGACAGCGTGCCGCGCACCGCGGTGGCCGCGGCGACCAGCGGGGACACCAGGTGGGTCCGGCCACCCTTGCCCTGCCGGCCCTCGAAGTTGCGGTTCGATGTGGACGCCGCCCGCTCGCCGGGCCTGAGCTGGTCCGGGTTCATGCCGAGGCACATCGAGCAGCCCGCGCTGCGCCACTCCGCACCGGCGTCGGTGAACACCCGGTCCAGCCCCTCCGCCTCGGCGGCCGCGCGGACCCGCATCGAGCCGGGGACGACCAGCATCCGCACGCCGGCGGCCACCTTGCGGCCCCGCAACACCTCCGCGGCGGCCCGCAGGTCCTCCATCCGCCCGTTCGTGCAGGAGCCGAGGAAAACGGTGTCCACCGAGATGTCCCGCAGCGGGGTGCCCGGGGCGAGGTCCATGTACGCCAGTGCCTTCTCCGCGGCCACGCGGGCGTTCTCGTCGGCGATCCGCTCCGGATCCGGCACCCGGCCGGAGAGCGGCAGGCCCTGGCCCGGGTTGGTGCCCCAGGTGACGTACGGGGTCAGCTCGCTCGCGTCCAGGTGCACCTCGGCGTCGAACTCCGCGTCCTGATCGCTGGCCAGTTCGCGCCAGGCCGCGACCGCGGTGTCCCAGTCGGCGCCGGACGGGGCGTGCGGCCGGCCCTCGAGGTAGCCGAAAGTGGTCTCGTCCGGGGCAATCATGCCGGCCCGCGCACCGGCCTCGATGGACATGTTGCAGATCGTCATCCTGGCTTCCATGGACAACGCCCGGATCGCCTCGCCCCGGTACTCGAGCACGTAGCCCTGCCCGCCGCCGGTGCCGATCTGCGCGATCACCGCCAGGATGACGTCCTTCGCCGTGACTCCCGCCCGCAGCCGACCGTCCACATTGATCGCCATGGTCTTGAACGGCCGCAACGGGAGGGTCTGCGTGGCCAGCACGTGCTCGACCTCCGAGGTGCCGATGCCGAACGCGAGTGCGCCGAACGCCCCGTGGGTGGAGGTGTGACTGTCCCCGCAGACCACGGTCATGCCCGGCTGGGTAAGACCGAGCTGCGGGCCGACCACGTGCACGATGCCCTGCTCGGCATCCCCCATCGGGTGCAGGCGGACACCGAACTCCGCGCAGTTCTTGCGAAGCGTCTCGATCTGGGTTCTGGACACGGGATCCGCGATGGGCAGCTCGATGCCCTCCGTAGGCACGTTGTGATCCTCGGTGGCGATGGTGAGATCCGGGCGGCGCACCGGGCGCCCGGCCATCCGCAGCCCGTCGAACGCCTGCGGGCTGGTCACTTCGTGCACCAGATGCAGATCGATGTAGAGCAGGTCGGGTTCGGCGTCGCTGCCTGGCCGCACCACGTGCGCCTGCCACACCTTCTCAGCGAGTGTGTGCCCCATTTTGGTGTCACCGTCGACTTTCCCAGATGCTGGACTTCTCAGATATCGAGAAGATAGTATCGGTACGTGGGACAGCATAGCGGTATCGGGGTTCTGGACAAGGCGATGGCCGTGCTACAGGTGGTCGCCAAGGAGCCGTGCGGGTTGGCCGAGCTCTGCGCGAAGACCGGCCTGCCACGCGCGACGGCACACCGGCTGGCCGTCGGCCTCGAGGTACATCGCCTGCTGCGCCGCGGATCCGACGGGCGCTGGCGGCCAGGCGCCGCGCTCGCCGAACTTGCGGGCGGTGCCACGGATCCACTGCTCGACGCGGCCAGCGCGGTGCTCCCACGACTGCGCGACCGCACCGGCGAGAGCGTGCAGCTCTACCGGCGTGACGGCCTGCACCGGGTGTGTGTCAGCACCGCGGAACCGCCGAGCGGTCTGCGCGACACCGTCCCGATCGGCGCCCGGCTACCGATGACCGCCGGCTCCGGCGCCAAAGTCCTTGCCGCGTGGGCCGATCCCACCGTGCAGCGCACGGTGCTGGCCGACGCGGTGTTCGGCGAGCGGGCCTTGCTCGAGGTGCGCAGGCGCGGCTGGGCGCAGAGCGTCGCCGAGCGGGAACCCGGCGTGGCCAGTGTTTCCGCTCCGGTGCGCGACTCCGCCGGCACGGTCGTCGCCGCGGTGTCGGTGTCCGGCCCCATCGACCGCATGGGCCGGCGACCGGGCGCGCGCTGGGCGGCCGACCTGCTCGCCGCCGCCGAGGCGCTGCAGAACCGGCTCTGAGGGGCGTCCACAATGGCGCCGGAACAATTTTCGCGCACCATGTCGAGAACCGCGGGCCGGTGGCTACGTACGTGGTGAGCGGCGCCCGCACCGGGCGCCCGGCCACGGAGGACAGCATGCGACCGACCACGCTGATGACCGGCATCGTGATGGGCGAGTGCCCGCGCTGGCACGAGGACCGGCTCTGGTTCTCCGACTGGGGCGCGCAGCGGCTGATGACCGTCGATCCGGCGGGCAACAGCGAGGTGGTCGTCAATGTGCCCTCGATGCCGTCCTGCGTCGGCTGGCTGCCGAACGGACAGACGCTGGTGCTGTCCTCCGTCGAGCAGCGGCTGGCCCGTCTGCTGGACGGCGAACTGGTCACCCACGCGGACCTGAGCGGGCTGCCCGCCAAGCCGTGGAACGAGGTCGTGGTGGATCGCCGGGGCAACGCCTTCGTCAACAACATCGGCTTCGAGTTCCCCCGTGGCGAGTACGCGCCCGGCTTCGTCGCGGTGGTCCCCCCGGAGGGCGAACCGCGGGTGGTGGCCGGCGACTTCGCCTTCCCCAACGGGATGGCGGTCACCCCCGACGGCTCGACGCTGATCGTGGCCGAGTCCTACAGCGCCCGGCTCACCGCGTTTGACATCGAGCCGGACGGCGGCCTCGGGAACCGTCGGGTGTGGGCCGACCTCGGCGAGGGTGCCGCGCCCGACGGCATCTGCCTCGACGCCGACGGCGCGGTCTGGTACGCCAGCGTTCCCGGCCGGCACTGCGTCCGGGTGCGCGAGGGCGGCGAGGTGCTGGCGACCGTTGACACCGAGCTCGCCTGCTTCGCCTGCGCCCTCGGCGGACCGGACGGCCGGACGCTGTTCATCATCGCCGCCGAGTGGCCGCTCGGGTGGCCGCTCGGGACGGACGGCCGGCGCACCGGACAGGTCCAGACCATCCGGGTGGACGTGCCGGGCGTGGCCTGAGCCGGCGGCACCGTCCCCGTCCGGCCGCGCGCGAGCCGCTGACGTGGAGTGACGCCAGCATTGCCAAAACGTTACAACCTATCGTCCGCCAGGTCTTCTCTGGACACCATGCGTCCAGGAATATGTTGTTGCCCACCACAAATACCTGTGGCCGGTCGGGGACCACCCGGCCGGCGACCTCGACGCGACCTCAGTCGCACTTCGATGCACCTCAATCGTGAGCCGCACTGACCACTGTGGACACTGTCGATGCGAACGGATGATGTGATGAAACTTCAAGGATTAGCCGCCCCGTTGCGGGTGTTCGGCGTAGCGCTCTGCCTCGCCGGGCTTGTCGTCGCCGTCCCGTCCGGCGGCGCGTCCGCCGTCACCCCGGACACCGACGGCGCCCAGTATCTCGACCCGCGCGCCCCGGTTGCCTCCCGAGTGGAGGACCTGCTGCGCCGCATGACCCTGGCCGAGAAGGTCGGACAGATGGACCAGATCGTCACCGGCTCGCTGCGGGACAGCAGCAACCCGGCGGACGGCAACTGCCGCAACTCCGGCGGAAACAACGACCCGCTGCAACCCAGTTGCCTGGACAACGTACTGATCAAGAACTTCACCGGCTCGATCCTGGCCGGCGGCACGGACAATCCGGCCGGCAACACCGGTAAGGGCTGGGCCGACTGGGCCAATACCATCCAGCACTACGCCATCGACCACTCCCGGCTGCACATCCCGGTGCTCCTCGGGGTGGACGCGGTGCACGGCTTCGGCCACCCGTTCGAGGCTCCGCTGTTCCCACAGTCCATCGGCGTGGGCGCGACCTGGGATCCGGCCGCCGCGCAGGCGGGTGGCGCGGGGACCGCACGTGCCCTGGCCGCCACCGGCTGGACCTGGGACTTCGCCCCGGTGCAGGACCTCTACCGGGACAACAGGTGGGGCCGGGCCTATGAGACCTGGGCGGAGCAGCCGGCCCTGAGCGCGGCACTCGGCGGCGCGTTCGTCACCGGCCTACAGAGCGAAAGCCACGGCAAGCTCGCCGCGGCCGCCACCGTCAAACACTTCGCCGGGTACTCGCAGTCGATCAACGGGCACGACCGGGTCGAGGCGCAGCTGCCGATCCGGTACCTCCAGGACGTTTTCCTGCCGTCCTACGCGGGCGCCATCGACGCGAACGCGGCCACCGTGATGGTGGACTCCGGTTCGATCAACAACGTGCCGGCCACCGCGTCGCACTACCTGCTGACCACGCTCCTGCGGGAGCGGATGGGCTTCAAGGGCGTGGTGATCAGCGATTTCGGCGACGTGCCGGCGCTGGCCAGCAACTACCACATCGCCGCCGACTTCCCCGGGGCCATCGCCAAGGCGGTCAACGCGGGCGTCGACGTGTCCATGACGCCGTCGGACTTCACCGGCTGGCAGGCCGGGCTCACCCAGGACGTGCGCCAGGGCCTGGTTTCCATGGACCGGATCAACCAGTCGGTGCGCCGGATCCTCAAGCTGAAGTTCGACCTCGGCCTGTTCGACCATCCGTTCGTGGACGCGAGCAAGGCCGACGCGGCCGTACAGCAGGGCCGGGACGCCACGCTCAAGACGGCCCAGCAGTCGATCACGCTGCTGCGCAACCAGAACAACCTGCTGCCGCTGCCAGCCGGTTCGAGGCTGGTGGTCACCGGGCCGAGTGCGGACTCGATGACCAACCAACTCGGCGGCTGGAGCGTGAGCTGGCAGGGCGTGTTCGGCGCCGGGCACGTCTGCTGCATGGGCCCCGCGGACCAGATCCCGCCGGGCAGCACGGTGTTGAAGGGACTCCAGGCGGCCACCCCCAACGTGACCTATGCACCGGACCAGGCGGCGGCGGTGGCCGCGGCACCTGGTTCGGACGCGATCGTGGTCGCGGTCGGCGAGAAGGCCTACGCCGAAGGCCTCGGCGACAACCCGGCGCCCGCGCTGCCGCCCGACCAGAAGGCGCTGATCAGCGCGCTTCAGGCGACCGGCAAGCCGGTGATCGTCGTGGTGCTGGCCGGACGCCCGCTCGGCCTCGGCCCGGCACGGAACGCGGCCGGACTGCTGATGGCCTACCAGGGCAGCACCGAGGCCGGCGCCGCGGTGGCCGACGTGATCTTCGGCCGGGTCAACCCGAGCGGCCGGCTCCCGGTCAGCTGGCCGTCCGAGGCCGACGCCCCCGGCGGCGACTTCTGCGGCAACTGCCCGTCGCCGCTCGGCGACCAGCCGAAGACCTTCGATCAGTTGCCGGACACCGGCTCTGGCCAGGGGCACAGCTACAACCCGTTGTACCCGTTCGGTTTCGGGCTGAGCTACACCACCTTCCAGAACAGCGGCCTGGCCGCGACGCCGTCGGTACGGCGCGATGGCACGGTGAACGTCGCCGTCACGGTGACGAACACCGGCAGCCGCGCCGGAACCCAGGTGGTGCCGGTCTACGTGCACCAGCCGGTGAGCTCGGTGGTCACGCCGCCGCAGCGGTTGGTGGCCTTCACCAGGGTCACCCTCAACCCCGGGCAGTCGAAGACCGTGCAACTGTCGTTCCCGGTCTCCACGCTCGCGGTCACCCCGGGCGACATCGATTCGACCGCCCGGCCGCAGGTTGAGCCCGGCGCCTACCAGGTACAGGTGGACGCGATGAACGCGAACATCACGGTCAGGTAGCCATCGCGGCACAGCCCTCTCAGCGCAAGGTGACATTCCTTCGCTTCTAGCTGAGGAATGTCACCTTGCGCCGTAAACGGGCAGGGTCCGCCGAGGTCAGCGGGTGAGCGCCTCGAGCGGGATCCGCTGGCCCAGCAGGGTGTCGCCGGCTGCGTTCGGGTGGTAGCAGTCGTTGCGCAGGTCAGCGATCATCTGGGTGGGGTCGGCCGGGTCGCGCAGCACGGCGTCGAAGTCGACCACCGCGTCGAACGTGCCGCTGGTCCGGATCCACTGGTTCACCGCGAGCCGGGCCGCTTCCTTGGTGCTGCCGGCCGGGTTGCACATCGGCAGCACGGTGGCGCCGACGATGCGCAGATGCCTGGCGTGTACCCGGTCCGCGATCGCCCGCATGGCACCGATCACCTGCGCCGCGGGTGCCGGCGGGGCGAACTCCCCGCCGCCGATGTCGTTGGTGCCCTCGAGCAGGAACACCGTGCGCAGTCCGGGAACGGACAGCACGTCCCGGTCGAGCCGTTGCGGCGCGGGCGGTCCGCAGCACTGCCCGGTCGGGTCGTACGGGTTGGGCTGCACGCTGACGGTGTTGCCGGAGATGCCCGCGTTGGCCACCGCGAGCCGAACCGGTGCGGGCAGCGCGGCCAACCGATCGGCCAACACGTCGGTCCAGCGTTGCCCGGGCGGGCCGACCGCGTTGTACCCGTCGGTGATCGAGTCGCCGAGAGTGACCACCGTGCCGCCGGCCGCCGGCCGGTCCGCGGTGACCAGGTCGACCCACCAGGTCTGGCCGGGGTGGTAGCCGGTCGCGGTGCTCGACGTACTTCCCGAGACGACCGGATGGCTGGGGAACGCCGCGTCGGACTCGGCGCGCGAGGTGTCGCCGCCGGTGCCGATGTAGGAGGCCGGCGGATCGAAGGCGAACGGCGGCAGTGTGTGGTCGTTGACCGGGCTGCCCGGCGCGTACACGCTGATCGCCAGATCCTGCTGCGCGTCCACGGCCAGCGGCACCGGGTCGCTGGTCACCTCGGTCCCGGCCGCGATGCTCACCCGGTGCGACCCGTTGAAGCTCAGCTGGTGGTTGGAGCCCGGCACCAGGCGAGCGCCGCCCGGTGTGCTGCTGCGGCCGACCCAGGCGCTGCGCACGAGCACCGGGGCGGTGCCGAACGGGTTGCCGAGCCGAACCCGGATTCCGGCGCCGGACACCGAGACGCGGGCGATCTGCCGCACGGTCACGTCCGGCGAGACGCCGTGCACCCCTTCGAGGGACGCCGCCCAGATGCCGGCGGCGGCGCGCGACGCCTCCGGACTGGCCGCGCCAGTCGGTCCGGCCGCGGCGGTCAGCGACAGCGTGCCGGCCACTGCGACCGCGCAGGTGGCGGACCATCGCAGAGACCGCCTTCGAGGTCGCGGGATCCCGGTCACCATGAGTACCTCCCAGTCGTTGGGCACCTCATCCGGTCAAGTATCCAACGTACAAGGGAAATCCCCGGACAGCGGCGATCGCGTGCTGCCGCCGGTTACCGGAATCCGACGTTCAGGCAGGCCAGGCGGGCGCCCGCGGCGCCATCGCCGGTGCGCGTGTGGTGCTCGTGCACGACCACGGAACGCGCCTGGCGCCCGGCGAAGACCCAGTCTACTGTGGACATCGCGTGACCGTTGCCGGCCGCGTCGGTGTGCAGGTCCAGCCAGATCTCATTGCGCGGGTTAGTATAGCGCGGGTCGGTCGACGGCTGGTGCGGGTCCGGTAGGTCCTGGAAGTGCGGTCCGGCGTCGGCCGGATTCGGGCCGCAGCGCGCGGTGTGTACGTGGGCACCGTAGTCCCGGTTCGGCAGCAGGCCCTTGAGCGTCAGGGTGACCAGAGTGCCGCTCTGGGTGGAAAGCTCGACCACGGTCGCCCGTCCGCCGGCCGGCACCCGTGCCGGGTCGTAGGTCACCGCGGTGCCGCCCGGCAGATAGGCGTGGAAGGTACCGAACCGCACGATGACCGCGGCCGAACCGGTTCGCACGGCGGGCGCCGGGCCGGTGGCCGGCAGGCTGAACGCCACCGCGAGCATGGCGGCGATCGCCACCCGAAACCCGCTCACAACAACCCCTCGCAGGCTCGGTGCCGTTGCTCGGACACAGTGCCCAACGGCTCGCTCGCAAGCTCGCTCACAACAACCCCTCGCAGGCTCGGTGCCGTTGCTCGGACACAGTGCCCAACGGCTCGCTCACTGGGCCGCCGCGCGCTTGATCGCCTGGCGGATCCGGAAGTACGAACCGCACCGGCAGACGTTCTCGATCTTGTCGATGTCTTCGTCCGTCGGGTGCGCGGTGCGGTTCAGCAGCGCCACGGCGGCCATGATCTGGCCGGGCTGGCAGTATCCGCACTGCGCCACGTCCTCGGCCAGCCAGGCCTGCTGCACCGGGTGCAGCATGTCGCCGTCGGCGAGGCCCTCGATCGTGGTGACCTCCCGGCCGGCGCAGTCGCCGACCGCGGTCACGCATGGCTGGATCTCCTCGCCGTCGAGGTGGCTGGTGCAGGCCCGGCAGACGCCGACACCGCAGCCGTACTTCGGGCCGGTGATGCCGAGCTTGTCGCGCAGCACCCAGAGCAGCGGCAGGTCCGCCGGTGCCTCGATGGTCACGGCCTTGCCATTGACGGTCATCGTGAAGCGGGGCATGTCGGTCGGCTCCTCTACCGGGGCAACGGGTCGAAGTCGACCGCGAAGTTGATCGGGAAGCTGCGCGGCCGGGTGCCGGTGGCCCTGGCGTAGGCGTTGGCCACCGCGGCCGCGGCGGCCGGCACACCGAGCTCACCGGCGCCGCCCGGCTCACCGTTCGCCGGCATGATGTGGATGTCCACATCGGACGGTGTGTGCCGTTGAACGGCGTAGTGGAACTGGGCGAAGCTGGCCTCCACCGGCAGGCCCCGGTCGATGTGTACGCCGGCCTGAAGGATCGTGGAGATCCCGTCGGTGAGCCCGCCGAGCAGCTGCGCCTCGAGGCCACGGGGGTTGATCGGCCGGCCGACGTCCGCGACGATCACCGCCTTCGTGACCCTCGGCTTCTTCGGGTCGCGTGCGTCGATCTCCACCAGGCAGGCCGTGCAGGACCGGTACTCCTCGTGGAAGGCGACGCCCTGGGCGTGCCCAGCGGGCATGGCACGGCCCCAGCCGCCGCGCTGCGCCGCGGTGTCCAGCACGGCACGGGCCCTGGCCGTCTTGAGCGTGGCCCGGCGGAAGGCGACGGGGTCCTTGCCGAGCTTGCGGGCCACCTCATCGACCATGATCTCCTCGGCGGCCCGGACCGTGGCCGAGTACACCGAACGCCAGCTGGCCGTGTTCATCTTCAGCGGGATCTCGTTGAGCAACTCGGTGACGATGCCGAAGTTGTACGGCACCCTCTCGGTGAGGGTGAACACCGCCTCCGGGAACGCGGCCGGCACCAGCTTCGCCGGTAGCGCGGAGAGCGCCTCGCCGACGCCGGTGCGGAAATCCGTCTCGACGCTCGCCACCCGGTGCTCATAGGAGAGCACCTGCCCGGCCAGGTGGGTGACCCTGATCTTGTGGTGGGTGGCCGCCCGCGCCCGGCCGTGCCGGATGTCGTCAACCCTGGTCCACATCAGTTTCACCGGCCGGCCGACCTTCTTGGAGACCTGCGCGGCCTCGCGGGCGGCGTCGAAGAAGAGCCTGCGGCCGAACGAGCCGCCGCCCCTGGTGACGTGCACGGTCACCTTGTCCTGCGGCAGCCCGAGATCGGCGGCGATGGTCTGCTGCGCGATGATCGGTGTCTTCAGTCCGGCCCAGATCTCGGCCCGGTCGGCGCGCACGTCGGCCACCGCGGAGTTGGTCTCCATCGGTGCGTGCGGGACGAACGCGAAGTCGAACTCGGCATCCACGCTCGGCGTGAGCAGGGCGAGCGGGCTGAACGGCAGCGTCGCCGCGCGGAGCTTGCGCCGAATATCCTCATCGGACAGATCGTCGATGGTTCCCTTGCCCCATTTGACCTTGAGCGCGTCCTTGGCGGCGATGGCCTGACCGAAGGTCTCCGCGACGACCGCCACGCCGGTGGGGATCACGGCCACCGCGACCACACCGGGCAGGCCGCGTGCGGCGCTGTCGTCTACCGAGACCACGGTGCCGCCGATGGACGGCGGGCGGGCCACCACGGTGGGCAGCGCGCCAGGTATCGCGAGGTCGAGAGCGAACTTGGCCTTGCCGGTGACCAGTTCCCGGGCGTCGAGCCGGGTGGTCGGCCGGCCGATGACCTTGTGCTGGCTCACCGGCTTCGGGGTCGGTGCGACGGCAGGCGCGGCGACCTTGGCGGCGGCCGCGGAGAGCGATCCGTAGCTCGCGGTGCGCCCGTCCGGCGCGATCACCTTGGTGTCCTTGGTGGACAGCGTGTCCGCCCGCACCTGCCAGCGCTGCGCGGCCGCGGTCACCAGCCGGGCCCGGGCCTGCGCGGCCAGCGCCCGCACCGGCTCGTACAGTGAGCGCACCGAGTTGGACCCGCCGGTGATCTGGTTGAACAGCAGTTCCGGCCGGGCATCCGAGAGCGGAGTGTCTACATCGGACAACCGGGCGTCCAGCTCCTCGGCCACCATCATGGCAACCGCGGTACTGATCCCCTGGCCCACCTCGGCCCTCGGCAGTTGGAGCACCACCCGGTTTCCGGTGGTGATCTCCAGGATCAGCAGCCGCGAGGTGGGCAACGCCATGGTGGTCAGCAGATCGCCGAGATCGGCGAAGTCCGCGAGGCCGGGCAGGCTGGGCAGCCCGGCCGGGGCGGGGGTCGCCTCGGCGCCAAGACCAAGCCGGGCCGCGACGGTCAGCGTCGGGGCCGCGACCAGGAACGCGAGCACGCCGCGACGACCGAGGGTCCGCCGTTCGCGATCAACAGGTGTCGAATGCGGATCGGCCACAATGCTCCTATTTCTCCCAGCCAGTTTCGCGACGGCTTGGCGGCGTGTTCCGGGTTTGTCGGAATGTGGGTCACCCGGGTGGGGAATGACAGGTGCCGGGCCTGGTCACGACCAGGGGCAAGCGGTGACCGGCCCGGCGAGCTTAGCGGAATCGCGGTTCAGCGTTGCGCCCGGACACAGCCTCGACCACAGCGCTCGGTAGCGGCCGACCGGCCCCTGAGCGCACCTTCAGCAGCTTCCGCCGTGGCATCCGGGGGTGTGATCTGGCCACCAGCCCTCCAAGTCTCAACCAGGTTTCAGCGCGGAACGGTGATTCAGTCAGGCGGACGGTAGCCGGCCGGCTACCGGGCCGCAACCTGGCCGAGACGAATAGGGAGCAACGTTGGGGTTGATCCCCTAATCCCCTAATGACGGGCTGAAATGTTTGTAGGGGATTTGGAAGGATCTTGTTGACGAAGGGGATGCGGCTACCTAGCCTCACAGCACTACTCCGAACACCACTGGGAACTTCTCCCGGTTTCTCCGCACACCGACAGAAAGGCGGGGACCATCCGCATGCGCGCACGGCAGTCGCGGCGCCGGGTCACCGCGATCTCGACCCAGGTGTTGCTCATCGCGCTCGTGCCGAGCATCGCTGTGGTGCTGGTCGGCGCGGCGCTCTCCGCCTACCTGGTGTACCAGGGCCGACAGGTGAGCGGGTTCGCCGACGACGCCCGAGGGGCGCTCGAGCCGATCTCCCGGTTCGTCACCGGTGTCCAGGAGGAACGCCGGCTGACCATGCGCCCGGCCAACCAGTCGCAGGCCGGCCCGGCCGACCTGGACGCGCAGCGCCGCCGGGTGGACGAGACCCTCGCGGTGCTCAACCGGACGAGCGATGAGCTCGCCAGCGGTGCGTCGGAGGACCTGCGTGGCACGCTCGCCGAGCTCGCCCGGTCCACCGACGGACTTCCGGCCGTGCGGCAGCAGATCGATTCCGGCGTGCTCGACCCGTGGCACGCTTACCACAGCTACGACGACCTGCTCGACCTGTGCGGCGCGGTGATCCAGGGCATCGCCCGTTCGGCCGCGGACGCCGCGGTCGGGTTCGAGCAGATGATCAGTTACGACCTGTACAAGTCGGCCGAGGCGATGTCCCGCTCGCACGCGATGGCCGTGCGCGCGGTCGTGTCCGGGGTGGACGGCACCCAGTTCCACGAGCTCGCCCACCAGCTCGGCATGTACCACGAGCAGGTCGAGTCGGTGGTGCCGCGGCTGACGCCGCGGGAGCGGGACACCTACGCCGCGCTGAAGGGCACCCCCGCCTGGGCCGCGCTGGTGGCCGGCGACAACGCGCTGATGTTCCGCGGCCCCACCTTCACCCAGCCCACGTTCGACGTGCCCGCCTGGGAGTCGTCCGCCCGGCAGGTGGGCACCGCGCTGATGGGACTCTACGTTTCACACTCGCAGTACGCCGCGAGCCTGGCCACCGCGCGTGGTGACCACACCTTCCAGATCTCGATGCTCGCCGGGGCGGCGATCCTGATCATCGTGCTGCTGGCGATCGTGATCGCGCTGCGGCTCTCCCGCGGGATGGTTCGCCGGCTGCGCGGGTTGCGCCGTGAGACCCTCGACGTCGCGCGCAACGGCCTGCCCGAGCTGGTCACCCGGATTCAGCAGGGAAAGTCGGTCGACCTGCGGAAACCGACCAGCCTGCTCGACTACGGCACGGACGAGGTCGGCCAGGTGGCCGACGCGTTCAACAACGCGCAGCGCACCGCGATCGCCGCCGCCGTCCGCGAGGCCGAGACCCGGCAGGGGGTGCGCGCGGTGTTCCTCAACATCGCCCGGCGCAGCCAGGTCATCGTGCACCGCCAGCTCGGCGTGCTGGACCGGGCCGAGCGCGCGGTCGAGGATCCCGAGCAGCTACAGGTGCTCTTCCAGCTCGACCATCTGGCCACCCGCGCCCGGCGCAACGCGGAGAACCTGATCATCCTGGCCGGCGAGCAGCCCGGCCGGCAGTGGCGCAACCCGGTCTCGCTGCGCGACGTGGTGCGCAGCGCCGTCGCCGAGACCGAGCAGTACACCCGGGTGAAGGTCACGTCGCTGCCCGACGTGGCCGTGGTCGGCACCGCTGTGGCGGACATCGTGCATCTGCTCGCCGAGTTGGTGGACAACGGCACCGCGTTCTCCCCGAAAGAGTCCACGGTGGAGGTTCGGGCGAGCCAGGTCCGCCGGGGCGTGGTGGTGGAGATCGAGGACAACGGCCTCGGCATCGAGCCGGACCGGCTCGGTGAGCTCAACGCCATGCTCCAGCACCCGCCCGGTTTCGACATGATGGCGCTCGGCACGGAGTCGCGGGTCGGCCTGTTCGTGGTGGCCCGGCTCGCCGACCGGCACGAGATCAAGGTGGCGCTGCGCGATTCCGACTTCGGCGGTACGCGGGCGGTCGTGCTGATCCCGCAGAGTCGGGTGGTCACGCCGGAGCAGCCGGCCGAGCCGGCGCCGGTCCCGGACAGCGTCGCTCCCCGGCCGCGTTCGCCGTTGCGCGACCGCACCCGGATCGTCGGGGGAACCGTGGCGAAGCCGCCGCTGCCCCGGCGGCACCGGCAGGCCAACCTCGCTCCTCAACTGCTCACCGGCGAACCGGGCGGCGAGCACGACGGGGCGGTGTGGCCGGGAGGTGACGAGCCGCCCCAGCCAGAGCGGTCCCGGCGCAGCATGTCGGCGTTCCAGCAAGGCACCAGGCAGGGCCGGGGCGTCGATCCGGGCAACAGCGGCAGCAATGGCAGCAGCGGCAGCAATGGCAACAGCGGCAGCAGTGGAAGCAATGGCCGCCAGGCCGACCGGAACTGGTGAAGGGGACGAGGAACATGGCTGTGCGGTCGGACCTTACCGAGCTGGACTGGTTGCTGGACGGTTTGATCGACCGGGTGGCCGGCGCCGACCGGGCGGTGCTGCTCTCCGCCGACGGGCTGCCGCTGGCCAGTTCCACCAACCTGCCCGCCTCGGACGCCGAGCACCTTTCCGCCGTGGCATCGGCGTTCCAGAGCCTGGCAAAGGGAACCGGCAAGCAGTTCGGCGGCGGCCCGGTGCGGCAGACCGTGGTGGAGATGGAGCACGCCTATCTGCTGGTCACCGCGGCCGGCAGCGGCGCCTGCGTGGCGATCCTCGCCCGCGAGGATGCCGACCTCGGGATGCTGGCCTACGAGACCAACCTGATGGTGAGCCGGGTCGGCGCCTACCTGTCCACCGCACCGCGGGCCGCTACGGTGCCGCCACGCGTCCAGTGACCGTCGCCATGAACGACGCCGGGGACGCGTGGTACGACGACGCCGCCGGCCCGCTGGTTCGGCCGTACCAGGTGACCGGCGGACGCACCCGGCCCGGTCGGCACGACCTCGACCTGATCACCCTGGTGGTGGCCGTCGACCCGGAAACCCATGCCAGGCTGGTGACCCCGGAGCACGCCGAGGTGCTGGGCGTGTGCGCCTTCCCCGCGTCGGTCGCGGAGGTGGCGGCCAAGCTGAACCTGCCGCTCGGCGTGGCCAAGGTGCTGATCAGCGACCTGGTCGAGCTGAACTTCGTGATCTTCCGCTCGGGCTGGCAGCCGGCCGCGCCGGACCTGGACATGATGCGGAAGGTGCTGGATGGCATCCGCAACCTCTGAACCGGTCCTGGCCGCGGTCGCGGTAAAGCTCCTGGTGGCCGGCGGGTTCGGCGTCGGCAAGACCACCATGGTCGGCGCCGTCAGCGAGATCCCGCCGCTGCGCACCGAGGAGCTGATCACCGAGTCCAGTGCCGGAGTGGACAGCCTGGCCGGCGTCGCGCAGAAGACCACCACGACGGTCGCGCTGGACTTCGGCCGGATCACCATCAACCCGGAGCTGATCCTGTACCTGTTCGGCACGCCCGGCCAGGAGCGGTTCTGGTTCATGTGGGACGAGCTCTCCCGCGGCGCGCTCGGCGCGGTCGTGCTCGCCGACACCCGCCGGCTCGACAGCTGCTTCGCCGCGATCGACTACTTCGAGCGCCGCGGCCTGCCTTTCGTGATCGGGGTGAACTGCTTCGACGGCGCGCAGCTGTACAACGTGGCCGAGGTGCGCGATGCGCTGGACGTGGACGGCCCGGTGCCGCTGCTGCTGTGCGATGCCCGGGAGCGCGAGTCGGTCAAGCATCTGCTGGCCAGCCTGGTCGAACTGGCGATGGCACGCACCGGGATGTCCGTTGACCATCTGTGACACGCCGTATCATGCGCCGGTGACCAGCGAGGGTGCCAGAACAGCCCGCCGGCGCGAGCAGATCCTCGACGCGGCCGCCCGGGTGTTCGCCGAGAAGGGCTACCACGAGGCCGGGATCGCCGACATCGCCACGGATCTGGGCATCGGGCACGGCACGTTCTACCGGTACTTCGAGAACAAGAAGGACATCGTCAGCCAGGCCGTCGACCTCGCCGTGCGCCGGATCGACGAGACCGTGCTCGAGGAGGATCCCGAGTCGAGCAACGACCTTGCCGCCTGCCGCGCCCAGATCGAGCGGATCTTCCTGCGGTTGTTCGCCCTGCAGGACCGCCATCCGCACCTGATCCGGTTCCTCTACCGGCAGGCCACCGACCCGGTCCGGCTCGGCGTCGCACTGGACGGCTTCCTCGACTACACCGCGCGGCTGATCCGAAACGGGATGACCAAGGGGTTTCTGCGCCAGGACATCGACGTGGAGATCGCCGGGCAGGCGCTGGTCGCGGTCATGTTCGACGTGCTGCGCCGGTCCGCCGCGGCGCCGATGTCGGCGGCGCTGCGTCAGCGGTGGATGTCCACCGGAACCCGGATGATCCTGGAAGGCCTGCGGCAGCAGGCACCGTAACAACACCCAACCAACACCCACCCCCGCGAGTCGCGCGCTCAGGCAAGTGAGTTGCGCGCTCAGGCAACTGATCGCCGGTTGCGCGCCGTCAGGTCCGGATGACGTCGGCGAACTTGAGCCCGGCCACGTAGTCCCGGAACGCCGGCAACTGGTCCGGGCAGTACACGCTGAGGATCAGCGCCTCGCCCTGCACGACCCGGTAAGCCACCTGGACCGGGCGAACACCGGTATGGGCGGCGCCGTTGGACAGTTGCTGGTTCATCGCGGCCTTGGCCAGCGCGTCCCCCGGGTGCTCGCAGACCGCGCCGCCGTCGGTGCCGAACGTGCCGACGACGAAGTCCGCCGACGGTGCGGGCAGCCCGGCCTGCTCGAACGCCGAGATCAGCTCGGTGGCCTTGCTCCTGGCCTCCTCGTTGTCCGTCGGCAGGGCAAAGGCGATCATGCCGAACACCATCAGGACGATGAGCAGGGTCGCGACGACGGCGTAGAGCACCCGGTTGTTCCGGTGCACGTGGTGCCACCTCGGCTTGGTGTTCATCGCATTCCCTTCAGGCCGCGGCGCCGGCCGGTTCGGTCCGCCAACCGGGCTTGCGGAACCGGTAGAACAGGAAGGGCACGAGCAGACCGATGATGAGAACGCCACCCGAGATCACCGCGACGTAGGTTCCCGCGCTGCCGTTGCCGAACTGCGACGGCGGGACGAACCCGATGAACAGCGCGGCGAGCGAGGCGGCGAACCCGACCACGCACAGCAGCACGAGCGCCGGCGCGCGGTAGCCGCGCGGGTGGTCCGGCTCCTTGCGGCGCAGCCGCACCGCGGCCACGAACATCAGCAGATACATGATCAGATAGACCTGGGTGGTCATCACCGAGAAGATCCAGTATCCGCTGGACACGTTGGGCACCAACCCGTACAGCAGCGCGATGACCGTGGTCAGCACGCCCTGGGCGACCAGGATGTTCCGCGGCACGCCCTGTGCGTTCGTCTTCTGCAGGTACGGCGGGAGGTAGCCGTGCTGCCGGCTGACCAGCAGCAGACCCTTGGACGGACCCGCCAGCCAGGTCAGCATGCCGCCGAGTGACGCGCAGACGATCATGACCGCGAGGATCGGGGTCAGGAACTCGACGCCGAACACCGCGAAGAACCCTTGGAACGCCTGCATCAGCCCCGCGGTCAGGCTGAGATCCGCCGCCGGCACGACCCAGCTGATGGCCAGCGCGGGCAGGATGAAGATGGCCAGCACCAGTCCCATGGCGAGGAAGATCGCCCGGGGGAACTCGGTGCCCGGCTTGCGCAGGGACGACACGTGTACCGCGTTCATCTCCATGCCGGAGTAGCTGAGGAAGTTGTTGACGATCAGCACCAGGCTGGCCACGCCGGCCCAGGCGGGCAGCAGGTGCGAGCTGTCCATCGGCGCCGCGGACTGGTTGCCCTGCAACAGATAGACGATGCCGAGGATGATCAGCACCACCCCGGGGATCAGCGTGCCGATGAAGAGGCCGCTGCTGGCCAGGCCGGCGAGCGCCTTGGTGCCGCGCGCCGAGACGTACACGCCCAGCCAGTAGACGACGATGATCACGGCCGCCGTGTAGATCCCGTTCGTGGCCAGGCTCGGCGCGAAAACGTAGGCCAAGGTGCTGGCCACGAACGACAGCAGGCTCGGGTAGTAGAAGATCGTCATGGCGAACTGGCACCAGGCGGCGAGGAAGCCGGCGGCCGGCGTGATTCCCCGGGTCACCCAGTTGTAGACGCCGCCGCTCCAGCCCGAGGCCAGCTCCGCCGACACCAATGAGGTCGGCAGCAGGAAGACGATGCCGGGCACCACGTACAGGAAGATGCACGCCAGGCCGTAGACGGCCATGGTCGGCGCGGGGCGCAGGCTCGCCACCGATGACGTGGTCATGAACGCCAGCGCGGTCCACGCGATGAACTGGGGACCGGTGACGATCGTCTTCGCGGTCTGAGCTACCCCTCGGGGCGCAGCTTCCCCCGCGCCACTTGCTGCCTCCGCGCTCATGCACGCCTCCCTGTCCGCCCACTCTGGCAGCGTCACCTTTGTGATCACGGGTGCCGGTGACCTCACCCCTCGCGGATGAAAGTTGGCGCTGCCAAGGCCGAGGACGCCGACGCGCTGCCGGTCACCGTGACCACCCGGCGGCGGTCGCGTCACGGGCCGGTGGGTCCGCCGTGCGTCCGATGAGGACGATCCCCGCAGTGATCACCCGCTACAGGTGATGGCCACGCCGCGGCCGGCGAGGACAGGTACCGATGGGCGGCCCTTTCAGCGGAAGGTGACATTCCGCTGTGAGAGCGCCATGAAGGTGGCATTCCGCTGATTGAACCGGCGGTAGCTGACCGGCGTCCGGTGCAGCGGCCGGGCAGCGTGGCGGGCCCCGTGTCGATTTCAATCGAACAGGACCGATCAGCTTTCTTACATGTTGACACAGGAAGCGACAGGGCTCACCGTGGGAGCAGGCCGTGGTCAGGAGGGATCCATCATGCGCACATGGCTGGCGGGTGCCGGGGTGTTGGTCGCGGTGGCGGGGTTGAGCGTGGCCGGTGTGGGCGCGGCCGCCGGGGATGCCGGCTCCGAGCCGCTGGTCGACGTGGCGCTGCTCGGCACCGCCTGGGCGGACTCGGCATCGGCCGGCCACGAGGCGGCGCTGGCGATCGACGGGGACGGCGCGAGCAGTTGGTGCCCGGCCGGCGACCGGGGTGCCGTCGTGGTCGATTTGCGCCGGCAGCAACGGATCGAGGGCTTCGGGTTGACCCTGTTCGGCACCGCCGGACCGGGCGCGGTGCGGATCGACGCCGGTTCGAGCCCGGCCAGGCTGCGCCCGGTCGCGTCGGCCGCATCGGTGGCCGCGGGCACGCCGACCTGGTTGCCCGGCGCCCGGACCGAGGCGCGCTACGTTCGGCTCGGCGTTGCCGGCGGCTCGTGCGTCGGCGCGCTGCGGGTGCTCGGGCACTCCCCGGCCGCGCGCCACATGGTGCGTGGCGACGACCTGTCCTTCGCCGTGCAGGAGGCCGCGATCGGCAACGTGTACCGGGACCGGGGTGCGCGACAGTTGCCCGAGCGGATTCTCGCCGCGCACGGCGCGAACTATGTGCGGCTGCGGTTGTGGACCGATCCGCCCGGCGGCTACAGCGACCTGGCGTCGGTGCTCACCATGGCCAGGCGGGCGCACGCGGCGGGCCTGCGCATCCTGCTCGACTTCCACTACTCCGACTTCTGGGCCGACCCGCAGACGCAGGCGACGCCGAAAGCGTGGCAGGGCCAGGATCTGCCGACTCTGGCCGGCACGGTTCGCGGCTATACCAGGGATGTGCTCAACGCACTGGCCGCCCAGCACACACCGGCGAGCATGGTGGCGATCGGCAACGAGATCCGCAACGGCATGTTGTGGCCGACCGGCCAGTTGGACTGGACCACCGGCGCGGGCTGGGACGCACTCGGCACGCTGTTGCGCGCCGGGGTCGCCGGCGCCGCGGATGCGGTTGGGCCGACCCCGCTCATTCAGATACATTTCGACCAGGGCGGTGACAACGCGTTCAGCCGGACGTTCTTCGACCACATCGTGGCGCAGCAGGTGCCGTTCGACATCATCGGGCTGTCCTACTACCCGTTCTGGCACGGCACGCTGACCCAACTGCGGCACAACGTCGACGACCTTTCCGCGCGTTACGGCAAGGATGTCGCCATCGCCGAGACGCAGTACGGCTGGACGCTCAAGCAGGGCGACAGCACGGGCAACTTCCTGTGGCAGGAAAGCCAGGTCGTGCCGGGCTATCCGGCGACGCCTGGCGGCCAACTGGCCTTCGTCTCCGACCTCGCCTCGATCATCGCCGCCGTACCGGGCGATCGCGGCCTCGGGGTGTTCTACTGGCAGCCGGAATGGATTCCCGGGGTGGGCTGGACACCCGGCGCCGGCACGCCCAACGACAACCTCACCATGTTCGACTTCGACGGTGACGCGCTGCCCGCCGTGCAGTACGTCAACCCGTTGCTGGCCTGTGCGCGGTACCCGGCACAGGTCGCGTGCGCGTCCCGCTGACCTTCGTCAGTCCACTGTAGACGGAGCAGAGGCCGGCTCCGTGGCCGGAACTCCGCCGGGCATGACCATGATCGCCAGCACCACGACGACGGCGATCACGCCGGTGCCGATGAACACCGCGTGGATGGCGGTGGCCAGGACGTCAGCGGGTAGGTGCTCCGGGCCGGGTTGCCGATCGGCCGCCACCGCGGCGTTGACGATGGCGCCGAAGACCGCGATCCCGATCGCGCTGCCCACCGAGCGGGCGAAGAGGTTGGCGCCGGTGACCACCCCTCGGGTCGACCAGTCGGCCGAGGCCTGGGCGCCGACCAGGGCCGGCGAGTTGATGAACCCCAGGCCCGCGCCGATCACCAAGCAGGCGGCGGCAAGTGTGACCACCGAGCTGGTGGGATCGATGGAGATCAGGATGACGGCTCCGGCGATGGCGAAGGCCGCGCCGAGCAACGCGGTGTTGCGGAACCCGAACCGCAGGTACACCCGGCCGGACAGGGTGGCGGCGACCGGCCAGCCGAGGGTGAGGGCGGCGACGGCGAACCCGGCGACCACCGCGCTGGTGCCGAGAACCCGCTGGGCGTAGAGCGGAACGTAGGAGGTCAACCCGATCAGCAGCACGCCGACGCACAGGGTGGCGGCGTTGGAACCGACCAGGACCCGGCGCCGGAAGACCCACAGCGGCAGGATCGGTTCGGCCGCGCGCCGCTCCACCAGGCCGAACAGCAGCAGCAGGACCATCGCGCCGGTCAGCACGGCGATGCTGACCGGCGATCCCCAGGCCCAGTCGACGCCGCCGGCGAGCAGTCCAAGGATGAGCAGCGCGCCGCCGGTCGCGAGCAGCGCGGCGCCCGCGTAGTCGATGGTGTGGGACTTCTTCTCGACCCGTTCGGTGAAGCCGCGCCGGAGCATCCCGATCGCCAGCACGGCGATCGGGATGTTCACGAAGAAGATCCACCGCCACGACACGTAGTCGGAGAACACCCCGCCGAGCGTCGGGCCGACCACCGATGCGGTGGCCCACACGCTGGCCAGGTAGCCGATCACCCTGGCCCGCTCGGCCACGGTGTAGATGTCGCCCACGATGGTCTGCCCGATCGGCACCACCGCTCCCGCACCCAGACCTTGCAGCGCCCGGAACACGATCAGCGACAGCATGCTCCACGCCGAGCCGCACAGCACCGAGCTGACCAGGAAGATCATGATGCCGAGCTCCATCATCGGCCGGCGGCCGACGATGTCGGCGAACTTCGAGTACAGCGGCACCGAAACCGCCTGGGCCAGCAGATAGACCGAGAACAGCCACGGGAACTGGGAGAACCCGCCGAGATCGGCGACCACGGAGGGCACCGCGGTCGCCAGGATCGTCGAGTCGATCGCGACCAGCGCGGTGGACAGCATCACCGCAAGCAACACCGGTCCACGATCCGACCGCAGCCCAACAGCCCGCCCATCCGCCACATTCCCGCGAACACCGCGCGAGCTGGGATCATTCCCCGGACGCGGCAACATCACCGGCGCAGGACTCTGACCTACCGAGACGGTGGGGCGGGCCGGCGGATCATCCGAAGGGGACGCACCCGCGGCGTGACTCGCCTAGCCGAGACGAGCGTGCGTTGTCGAGAGTCCCGGGCTGATAGTCGGCTGAGAATCTCCGAACGGCGGCACTTCCGACCCGGCCAGGGCCGTTGATACCGGTGAGGCGGCCAACGCGGCCGCGCGGAGGAGTTCGCCATGAGCCTGGTCGGTGCCCTGCTCGGGTACGCCCTGACGGTGTTCGTCGTGCTGCTGATCGCTCGAATGGTGCTGGACTGGGCGGGGGTGGTGACCAGCGGTCCGCCGTGGGTGAGCCGGGCCCGGGTGCTGACCTACGCCGGCACGGAGCCGGTGCTCGCGCCGGTGCGGCGGGTGCTGCGGCCGGTGCGTGCGGGTGGCTTCTCGATCGATCTGGCGTTCACCGCCGTCTTCGTGGTCGCGCTGATCCTGCGATCGGCCGCGTTCAGCTTGTAGCCAACACCTCGATCTCTTCCTCGGCCTCTTCCTGTACCCGGCGGGTGATCGCCTGGAGCGTGCGCACCGTCGTCTCGATGGCGTTGACATCGAACTGGCTCAGCAGCCGGACGGTTCGGCTGAAGACGTACTCGCGCAGACTCCGGTGCCGGGCTTCCCCCTCGGCGGTCAGGTCGACCTCGGCGTCACCGCGGATGAGTCCCTCGGCCTCGAGCCGGACGAGCAGGGCGACGGTGGATTCGGCGTCGAGGGTCGGTACACCCTCGAGAACCGTGCGCAGCGTCTCCCGGGCGAGACCCGGTCCGCGCGTGGCGATCAGTTGGAGGGCGTACCAGGTCTCGGGCGCGGTGTCGCGCACGGCGAGATGTTCGCGCAGCACCCCGCTCAACGTCCGCTCGGCGAACGCGAGGGCCTGGCCGAACTCGCTGAAAACGGGAGGTGGTGTGGTCATGTCGAGTTCCGTTCACTAGGATGGACAGGTACCTGACGACCATAACGAAGTAGACAGGGACCTGTCTATCTAATGACGGCGAACTTTCCCAGTCGGCCCTTGATCGGGTTCCTGCTTCGGATGCTCTACCAGCACCACGCGCAGGGCATCGATGCCGCGCTGCGCGAGGCCGGGTTCGACGACATCCGGCCGGCGGCGGGGAACGTGTTCCCGTTCGTCCCGCCAGGTGGCATCAGCGTGTCAGAGCTCGCCGAGCTGGCCAGGGTGCGCAAGCAGTCCATGGCCCAGGCGGTGGAGGCGCTCGAACGCTCGGGCTATGTCGAGCGTCGGCCCAATCCGGTTGACCGCCGCTCCCGCCTGGTGTTCCTCACCGAACGCGGCGCGTCGGTCCCCCCGGTCACCCACGCGGCCGCCGAGCGCGTGGAACAGCAATGGGCGGAGTTGATCGGCCCGCAAGAGCTCCAGGCGCTGCGCACCGGCTTGCTGCACCTGTTGACCGCGCTCCCCGACCGGTAAACCCGGCCGGCCCGAGGGCCGGCCGGTGCCGTGCGGAAACGGGTGCGCGGTTCAGGGCAGTGCGATACCGCGAATCCAGGTGAGCATCGCGCTGTGTGCGACCGGCGCGGAGGGGTGCTGACTGAGCATGTGGCCACTGCCGGCCGTGACCTGGGCGGTGACCGAGGGCGCGTGGGTGAAGTAGGGCAGTTCCAGGTTTCGGACCGAGGTGGTCGTACACGTCATGCCATCGGAACCGCCACAGACGAGGTTGTCGAACTGACCCATGGCGATCAGCACGGGCACCGTGATGCCCTGCGTCGGCGAGCCCGCGGCGGGGCCGGTGACCAGCGGGAGGGCGGTGTTCACCTCGGCATAGGTGATGGTGTCCTTCCACACCTCGTCCTGGGCGATCACCGCCGGGTCGGCGGTCGCGGTGTTGTAGTACAGCGCCGCGCGGGAGCCGGGAACCGTGGTCAGGTAGCCGGAGGTCGGATCGGCCGGCTGGAGGCTTGAGATGATCAGGTTGAGCCAGGACTGTTTCATGGCGTGCGCACTGCCGGCGAACGCGAAGGCGCTGATGTCGGAGTAGCGGCCGCCGTAGTCGTAACCGTGCACGGCGCCGAGGCTGTGGCCGACCCACACCACCTTGCCGAACGGCGAGCCGCCAATGGTGCCGTTGCGAAGCTGGGTGACCACCCCGTGCAACGCCGTGGTGCCGGACTGGATGGTGAGGCCGCCGGCGGCGGTGTGGGTGCTCTCGCCGTGACCGAGGCGATCGACCGCGAAGGTGGCATAGCCCGCGTTGACCGCGTCCTGGACGAACGAGTACGTGGATGGGTTCTGCGGCCAGTCCCAGACCTGGCGGGTGTAGGTCGCCCCGTGTACGAGGAGCAGGACGGTGTGCGGCATCGGGGCGAAATCGGGGCGGCACAGGGTGCCACCCATCTTCAGGTCGACCGGGCCGCCGTCGACACTGGACACTCTGGTGGTGATCATCGAGCACACCACCACCACCGGGGTGGCGCTGACGGCGGCCGGCACAGCCACGCCCGGCGCGACAACCGCCAGACCGGCGGCCACGAACAGAGACAAGGTTCTTCTCAGGCGTCTACTCATGTTTGCCAATCCCCGTTCGTCGATGAAATCATCGAATTGTTGCCGCATTCGACAAACGGGGGCCCCCAGAATGTCTATCCGTCCGGGACGAACGGTGGACGTATCCTGCTCGCTTCCCGCCGGCAGCACGAGTACACGCTCCCGGGTAGTGCGGTATTCACAGTCCTGGGCATGGGATCCGCACGCCGTGCCTGACGTCCGGACGCCACTGTCCGCACCGGACACCGGCCGGGTCCGGTGACTTGTTGTCCACAGTCGACCGCGGATAGTTCGCCGCGACGCTCACCCAAAACAGACCGGGCAACTCCGCTCAGTTGCCTTCGCGCGGGGACTCGCGGGGTTGCGCCGGGGCGCCGGCTCAGAGCTTGGCGGTCGCGGTGAGGGTGGCCAAGCACATCTCGTCGCTGGTGCCGTCTCCCCACACCACGTAACGCGGCTGGAGCGGCTTGAGCTCGGGCAGTTGGGCGCGCAGCGTCGCGTCGTGTGTGCAGGTGACCCGAAGGGTGTCGCCGCGGTTGAGGGTGACGGGCGCGGGCAGCGGTTGGCTGGACTGGTCGTCGAAGTTGAACGCAGGCTGGTCGAGAAGCTTGCGGGCGTTCGGCGTGCCCGGGTTCAACTCCACGGTCATGGACCGGCCGAGCAGGTGCATGTGCGGGGCGACGGAGAACACCCGGACCGGTTGCCGGACCTTGATCTCGCACTGCTGGGTGGGCCCCGGAGTCGGCGCGCTTCCCCTGTTGCACAACGTGTTGAGGCCGTAAACCATGGAGCTGGCCTGATTGCCGGTGCGCTGCACCAGATCCCGCAGCGCCTGGCTGCGGTCGCACAGCGGGCCCGACTCGGTCGGGGCGCAGGGAAGTTCGATCGGGGCGGGGAGGCGCAGCGCGTGCAACGCGGTGACCGCGGCGGTGCCGGGCATCAGCCGCAGGCGCACCGAGGACTGATCGGTCGGACCGGATTTTCCGTTGGTGGCCAACAGGTTGTAGTGCACCTGGAGGACGATCTGGCTGCCCGGCTGGACCGGGTAGCCGGCCAGTTCGGCGGTGAGCTCCTCCTGGTGGCCCGGCGCCCAGCCGCCGATGTAGGTCTCGCCGGACGAACCGCCGCCGAAGGACTCGAGCCCACCGGCGAGCCCGGTGCCGCCGAAGCACTGCCACCCGTCACCGCTGGCCGCGGTGTCCACGCTGCGCGCGTGCTCCACTTCGGACGCGGTGATGCTGTACAGGATGGCGTGATGCACGATCTCGGTGTTCTGCGGCAGGAACTGGCTGCCGGTGAGGTAGGCGGCGGCGGTGAGCTTCGGGTCGATCAGGAAGCACCGGTACTCGTCGGTGCCGCCCTGCGGCGGCGCGGGCTGATAGGGCTGGGCCAGGCCGATCTCGAGAAACCGCTCACCGTCGCGCAGCGGCACGGCCGGTGGCGGCGCGCTGCCGTGTACGTGCCCGGAGTGCGTCTCCGGAGCCGAACCGTCGCCGCCGGCTCCCTGCGGTGCCGGCGCCGAACCGCAGGCCGCCACGGTGAGGGCCACCGTCGCGGCCACGACTACCCGCCGTAGACCCACCAGGCCACCGTACGCCTGAGCACCCGCCGAGGTCGCCCACGCCAGCAACGCGATACAGCTGACATCCCGCTGGAGCCGCGCAACTAGGCGTCAGCGGTGGCCGGCTCGGGATCGGGCCGGATGAGCCGGGTGTTCGGCAGGCTGCGGGTGAGGAACAGGCTCAGCAACGCGATCGCGCTGGCGGCCAGCAGCGCCACCCGAAGCCCGAGCAGCTGCGCGTCGGCGTAGGTGTCGACCAGCGCGTCGGCCTCCTGGTCGGCGACGTTCGCCTGCTCCAGCGCGGCGTAGACCTGGTCAACCGACACGAAGTTGACCCCGCCCGAAACGGCGACGCCGACCTGGTCCTTGACCGCGTCGGAGACCTGCGGGTTGGCGGAGAGGCCGGCCACGGTGGCGGCGGAGAGCACGCCGATCAGGATCGAGCCGATGAACGCCGTGCCGAGCGAGGATCCGAGGTTCTGTGCGGTGTACTGGAGACCGCCGACCTCGCTGCGGTCCGCCTCCCCCACGCTGGACTGCGCGACGTTGCCGAGTTGGGCTGCGAGCAGGCCCATGCCGATGCCGAGGACCGCCATCGCGATGGCGAACGAGGCCTCGTTGAGCTCGGGTTCGATGGACGCGAGCAACCAGAGCGTCGCCAGCACCAGCACCCCGAAGCCGAGCCGAACCACCTGCCTCGGCGAGGCGTACCGGTTGAGGAGCGGTGCGCTCATCGCCGTGACGAGCATGGTGACCGAGACGGGCAACAGCCGCAGTCCGGTCTGGAACGCGTCGAGCCCCTGCACCACCTGTAGGTACAGCGGGATGGTGAAGAACAGCCCGAGCAGGATCAGGTTCTGGGCGAGCAGGGTGGACAGTGTCGCCCGCAGCGGCCGAATGCCGAACAGCCCGGAGCGCACCAGCGGCTCGCGGCCCCGCGCCTCCTGATGCCGCAACCAGGTTCGCATCAGCGCCAGCGTGACCAGCCCGGCGCCGATGACGAACACGGTCAGCGAGAAGCCGAGGATCGTGATCGGCGAGTCGCGGGGAACCAGCCAGCCCCACACGGCGCTCTGCAGCACGCCGAGGACGATGAGGGTGAGACCGACGACGGACAGAGCGGCGCCGACGAAGTCGAACCGCCGGCGCGGACCCGTGGCCGGCACGTCGTTGATCCAGCGCAGCGTCAGCAGCACGAACACGACCACGACCACCTCGCCGGCGAACACGAGCCGCCAGGTGAGATAGGTGGTGACCCAGCCGCCGAGCAGCGGTCCGACCGCGATGCCCGCGCCGGCCAGCCCACCGATCACGCCGTAGGCCAGCGCCCGGTCCGGCCCGGAGAAGTTCCCGCCGACCAGCGCGGCCAGTGCCGGCAGCACCAGCGCACCGCCGAGTCCTTCGATGATCGACCAGCCGATGAGCAGCACCCAGAGCTTCGGCGCGACGGCGGTCAGCAGGGAACCGGCGCCGTAGATCACCATGCCGATGGCGAACGTGCGCCGCCGGCCGAAGATGTCGCTGAGCTTCGCGCCCGTCATCAGGAACGCGGCCATCACCAGCGTGTAGATGGTGATGACGGCCTGGATGGTGCTGACCGTGGTGTCGAAGTCCTCGACCAGCTGGCTGATCGACACGTTCATCACCGAGGTGTCGAGCACCATCAGGAACTGTGCCGCGCCAAGGACGATCAGCGGCTTGAGTTGCACCTGCGGGAGCCGGCCCGGTCAGACGGTCGAGGCGCGTTCGCCCCCGAGAACCTTGGCCTTGGCAAGGTCATAGTCCTCGGGCGAGATCGCACCGCGATCGCGAAGATCGACCAGCTTGCCGAGCTCGTCGGCCGTGCTCGGCGCGCTCGAGGCTGCGGTTGTCGCCTGCATGTACCGGTTGAGGCCGGACATGTTGCGCGCCTCGTGCGTGATGGCCCGCTCCTGCATGGCTCCGCCTCTGGCGATCAGATACACCAGCGCGCCGAGCCAGGGGATGAAGATCAGGAACAGCGTCCACAACGCCTTTCCCCAGCCGGACAGTTCATGGTCCCGGAACACGTCCGTCAGGATCATGATCAGCATCCAGATCCAAGCGAACAGCAGCATGAACCAGAAGATCGACACCATGAAGTCCCACAGCGTCATCTCAGCTCCTCGAGCAGTCCTACCCATGGTAGGAAACGGCCAACAGTGATCAAAGTCTGCGCAGTCCGCGCTGCCCCCGCATCACCCGCTCCGGGTGACACCAGGCGACCACCGCCGAGATCATCAAGATCGAGGCGCTAGGTCGCGGCCGCGTGGTCGGCGAGAACCTCGTGGACCAATTGACGGTTCGCGGCGGCGCCCGGTCCTGCGGCGCCGCGGTCGCCAGCCAGCGTGATGAGCGCCTTCCACAGTGCCCAGCCACGAGCCCTGGCCCAGGTTGCCGGCTCATGGCCGACCGCACCGCGCAACGCCGCCCGACTGTCCCCGCCGAACATCGTCCAGGCGATCACCAGATCGCACGCGGGATCGCCGACGCCGGACGTGCCGAAGTCGATGACCGCGGCCAACTTCCCGTCGCGGACCAGGAGGTTGCCGCTGGCCACGTCGCCGTGAAACCAGACCGGCGGCCCGGACCAGTCGGCATCGAGGGCGGTGGTCCACACCCGCGCGGCGGACTCGGTGTCGAGCTGGCCGTCCAGTGCCCGCAGGCTTCGTCGGGTCTCGTCGTCGTAGTGCGACAACGAGGCGCCCCGGTAGAAACTGTGGGTACCGGCCACCGGCCCGCCGGTGGGGTCGATGCGTTGCAGGGCAAGGAGGAAACCGCCGACGGACCGGGCGAACGCGGACCGGTCGGCGATCCGCGCCCGACTCGCCGGCTCACCATCCAGCCAGCGCCGGACCGACCAGGGGAACGGATATCCCGCACCGGGCACGCCCTTGGCAACCGGCACCGGGACAGGCAGCGGCAGGGCCGGCGCGAGCACCGGCAGCCACCGGTGTTCCTTCTCGATGGCCGGGGTGTAGTGCTCGGCGGTCGGCAACCGCACGGTCAGTTCGGCGCCGAGACGGTAGGTGCGGTTGTCCCACCCGTCCAGCTCGACCGGCGTCACCGGCAGCTCGCTCCACTGTGGAAACTGCGCCCTGATCAGCCGGCGCACCAACCCCGCGTCGATACCGGCGCGACCATCCCCGCTGTCCACCACCGCGGCAGCATCACGCCGGGCCGGGTCGTCGGGCAACGACTTTTTCGCCCGCCGGGGTGGACCGCCGGGCCACCCGAAGGCCGCGAATCGCGCCGTTGGGCCGAACGGAGGCGAATATGAGGGCCATTCGGGTTCTGGTTCGGCGAGATCATCGGTGGTTATGTCAATTTTCGACATGTTCGCTGCGGCAGCGTCGCCGCACGACGATCGGGGATTGAGCCATGTCGGGTGTCCGCTCACGTGTGCTTGCCGCCGGTGCGGCAGTGCTCACGACCGTCGCATTGACGATCGCCGCGCCGCCCGCGTCGGCCGGTCCGCTCGACACCAGACCAACGGCCATCGTTTCCCTTGGCGACAGCGCCATCTCCGGCGAGGGTGCCGGCAGCTACGAGGCCGGAACGCAGGGCGAGAACGGCGACTGGTGCCACCGCAGCGCCAACGCGCTGGTGCACCGGACCCAGTTGGCCGATCGCACGATCAACCTGGCCTGCTCGGGAGCGAACTCGGCGAACGTCTCGCTGGCCGACACCACGCACTACACCGAGGGATCACAGGCGAGGCGACTGATCGACGTGGCCCGCGCCTACCGCGTCACCACGGTGATCGTGCAGGACGGCGCGAACGACGAGCCACAGTTCGCCGACACCCTGCTCGGCTGCATCGCGGAGTGGCTCAACCCGTTCAGCCGCGGCTGCGCGCCGTCGTTGCGCACCCAGTGGCCGCAGCGGCTGACCGCCATGGCGCCCCGGGTCGAGCAGGCCCTCAACGACATCAAGTCCGCGATGAGCCAGGCCGGCTACCCGGCCGGCAGCTACAACCTGGTGCTCGCTTCGTATGCCTCGCCGCTCACCGAGCGGATGGATCCGACCTGGCACGGCCCGCAGGGCTGTCCGTTCAAGCTCGCCGACGCCGGGTACGGCCGAACCACGGCGGTGCCGCAGCTTTCCGCGGCACTGCGCGACGTGGCCAGCCAGGTCGGTGCGAAGTTCCTGGACTTCTCGAGGGCGACCGAGGGGCACGAGGCGTGCGGCGGCGGGAACAGCTCGGCCGGCGAGTGGCAGAACCGGATCACCGTCGACCCGTTCGCCTGGGTACACGGCGGCCTCGACGCCATCGGCATCCATCTGGCGCAGCAGTCCTTCCATCCCAACGCCACCGGGCACGGCCAACTCGGCCGCTGCGTCACCGAGTTCGTCAGCTCCGGCGCCGGCTCCGCCCGGTGCCTGATCGGCGCCGACGGCAACCTGCACGCGACCGCCTGACCCGACCGGCAGCGGTCAGGGCGCGAACTGTCCACAGAGGACGTCCGCCGGTCAGCTCGGTTCGGCGGGCGGATCGGCTCCCCCCGCGATAGTCCGCTGGACCCACGCGACATCGTGCCAACCGCCGTGTTTCCAACCGATCCGGCGGTAGGTGCCGACCGGCTCGAACCCCATCGCCCGGTGCAGGCCGACGCTCGCCTCGTTGGGCAGCGTCATGCCGGCGACCGCGATGCGGAAACCGCGCGCCGCCAGGCGGTTGAACAACTCGGTGTAGAGCGCGCGGCCGCCGCCCCGGCGCTGCCGGCCGCGCTCGAGATAGACACTGACCTCACAGGACCAGCGATACGCCAGGCGCGCCTTGAACGGGCCGCCGTAGGCATATCCGACCACCCGCCCGCCGTCCTCGAACACCACCCAGGCGTGCCCGCGTTGGGCGGCGTCGACCCGGGCGGCCATCTCGGTCGCCGACGGCGGTTCGGTCTCGAAGCTGATCGCGGTCTCGCGGACGTACGGGGCATAGATGGCCGAACACGCCGCCGCGTCGGCCGGAACGGCGTCTCGGATGCACATGACGTGACTATAGTGTCGAATTATGACGCTATAGTAAACAGATGGCCGACCCGATCACCCTGTCGCTGGCCGCCACCCTGCACGGCGCCCGGCTCGCCGGCGAGCTGTCGGTCAGCGCGCTCGCCGAGCGCTCCGGGGTGTCGAGGGCGATGATCGGCAAGATCGAGCGCGGTGCCGCGCAGCCGACCGCCGCGCTGCTCTGCCGGCTCTCCGCCGCACTCGGCATGACGCTCTCCGAGCTGGTGGCCCGGGCCGAGGGGGACGACCGGCGGTTGCGCCGGGCCGGAGACCAGCCGACCTGGACCGACCCGGACACCAACTACCGCCGCCGGGCCGTGTCCCCGGCCGGCTCGCCGCTCGAACTGGTGGAGGTGACGTTGCCGGCCGGCGCCGAGGTGTCCTATCCGGCCGACTGCTACACGTTCATCCACCAGCAGATCTGGCTGATCGAGGGCCGGCTCCGGTTCCGCGAGGGCGACACCACGCACGAGCTCGAACCCGGCGACTGCCTGCAACTCGCAGCGCCGCAACCCTGCACGTTCCACAACCCGGCCGGCGACCCCTGTCGCTACCTGATCGCGCTGACCAGGCGCGGCCAGCCGTGGCCTATGGGTTGACCCGGGGTCGCAGCCGGCCGTTGGGCAGCGCCGGGGCGGGCAGCCGCGCACCGGGATAGCCGGCCACCCGGCCGAACCGCTCGGACCCGGCCTGCCACTCGTCCCGCAACCGCACGATCTCCTCGTGGCTTCGGCCGACGAAGTTCCACCACATCAGGATGTTCTCGCCGAACGGCGCACCGCCGAGCAGGATCACCCGGCTCGCCGTGCCGGTCCGGTTCGCCAAGCCGAGGTGGTGCGCGCCGGGACCGAGGTAGCCGAGCGTGCCCCCGGTGAGCTCGGTGCCGGCCAGGTGGACCGTGCCGGTGTCGACCAGCACGCCGTGCTCGAACGCCGGCTCCACGTCAAGGGCGAGGCTCGCCCCCGGGTCGACGATGAGCTCGGCCCCGAGCAGCGGGCTGAACGTGCGCACCGGCGAAGTGTCCCCGCCGAGCGTGCCGAGGAACACCCGTGCGGTGCCACCATCAAGGGCGACGCGCGCGGGCACATGGTGCTGAAAGTCGCGCGCCGTCTCCCGATGCCGGTCCGGCAGCGCCACCCACAACTGGACCCCGTGGAGCACCGTCGCGGCCGCGGTGGACACCTCGGAATGGGAGATCCCGTGCCCCCCGGTCATCAGGTTCAGCTCGCCGGGGCGCACCAACGCGTGTACCCCCGTGCTGTCCCGGTGCTCGATCTCGCCCGCGAAGAGCCAGCTCACGGTCTGCAGCCCGGCATGCGGGTGCGGCGGCACGTCCATGGCCGCGGCCCGGCCGACCACGTGCGGCCCGTAGTGGTCGGCGAAACACCAGGCACCGATCAGCGACCTGGTCCGCTGCGGCAAGGTCCGGCGCACGGTCATCGCCCGCACGCCACCCAGCGGCACCTCGCGCGCGCCGAGCAGCTCGACGCCGGTGCGCGCCCCGACCCCGCTCACCGCCGGCCGGCCGGCCGCAGATCACCCATGACCCGATGGTATGTCGCCCACGGCCGGACCGGACGCTGATCAACGATCCGCGGCTCGCGGTCCTCGCCCGTGGTGGGCGAGGACCGGAAGTCTGCCGAGGAGAACCCGGGTCAGGTGGAGCGCATCTCGCGGCCGTGCACGGCGAGCGCGTAGATGACGATGATGTCGATCGTGATCACGATGACGCCCCACAGTGGGTAGGCCGCCAGGAACGCGAGGTTGACGATCGCGCTGATCCCGGCCAGCGCGATCCCGGCGACCTGGGCCACCATGTTGCCGGCCATCACCCCGATGCCGGCGAGCAACAGGACGGCGCCCAGGATCAGGTGTACCCAACCCCATGTGGTGTAGTCCAGAGAGACGATCAGCCCGTTCGCGCCGACCACGTAGTACTCGTCGTTGAACAGCGCCACCAGGCCCTGGATCGCCTGGAAGATGCCGAGCAGGATCATCATGATCGAGGCGAAGGCCACCCAGCCGACCCAGCCCGTCGCCGCGGGTGTGGCGGCCTTGCTGTAGGACTCGGTGCGTCCGCGGGTGGCCGCGTGTGGCAAGTGCGCTCCCGTGTCGGTCATGGTGCGCAGTCCTTTCGTGTTCGCGTGAACATGCGTCCGCATCGAGCGATGGGAACCCGTCGAGCGTCGCGCGCCCCGGCACCCGCGTCCTCATCTGCAACAGATGAAGCCGGGCCCGGCCGGCGGCGCCCGAGGTCAGGCCAGGCCGTGCTTACGCGCGACCAGCACGGCCGACCGGCGGTTGTTGACCCCGAGCTTCACGTAGATGGCCCGGACGTGGGTCTTGACCGTGTTGATCGAGACGGTGAGATCCGCCGCGATCTCGTCGAGCGAGCGCTGCGACGGCAGCCGCCGCAGGATCACCTGCTCCCGTTCGGTCAACGTGTCCGCCGCCGCGGGCGGATCGAGCTGGGAGATGCGGCCGCGCACGGTCCTGGCGAAGTCGTCGAGCTGGCCGAACCCGCCGGACTGGTCGATCAGCAGGTGCTGGACCCGCGGCTCGGCCAGTGCGAACGGACGGATGACGCGGGCCCGCTCGGCGAGTTCGAGGGCCCGGTCGAGCGTGCGCAACGCCTCGGTCCGGCGCCCGGACCCCAGCGCGAGCGCGGTCTGGAGGAGGTAGGCGTCCACCGGGGTGGTCGGCAGCAGCACCAGGACCGGCTGGTCGCGCAGCCCGGCCAGGGTCGTCGCGGCCAGGTCGTCATGGCCGTCGGCGAGCTGGGTCCTGGCCAGCATCAGGGTCAGCTCGGCCGTGCCTCCGATCCGGTCCCGCGCCCACAGGCTGACCTCTTTGGCGTGCAGCGACTCGGCGACGGCGAGCGCCGCGTGGTGCTCCACGACGGCGAGGGCCGCGGCGAGCACTCCGGTCAGTTCGAACTCGGCCAGCCGGTGCCGGGCCAGGCGCATGACCTGCGAGCCCTCCCGGCGTTCGCCGAGGTCGAAGCTGATCGCCCCGTCGATGAACTGGTTGAGCGCCTCGAGCAGCGGCGCGCCGGCCGGCAGGACCGCCCTGGCCTTGTGCGACTCCGCCGCCGCCGCCGCCGGATCGAGCCGGAGCAGGTGGTCGAACGCGAGCAGGAGACGGCAGTCGGCCACCCACGGCGAGCGCCGCCAGTCGTGCCTGGCCGCGACCTCGACCGCCTCGAGACAGGTCGTCCGCATCGCCGGATAGTCACCGCCGAGACCGTCCGCGACGGCGAGTGCGGCCAGGCCGTGCACGACGAGGTAGTCGAGGCCGTCGCGGCGGGCCGTGCGAACCGCCTCGAGCGCCCTGCTCGCCGCGCCGCGCCGGGCACCTCGGTGAACCAGGCGCCAGGACCGGTCCAGCTCGGCCCAGGTGGCGAACTGGGCGGCAAGCGGTCCGCCCGGCGCCGGGGTGTCCGCCGGGCTGCGCCCCTGGGCCAGCGCGAGGTGTCCCACGGTCAGCCACTCGAGCACGGCGCCATCGCCGGTCGGGGTGCCGGCAAGGTGGTCCAGCTCGGTGGCCGCCACGGTCAGCTCGCCACCCTGGACGTGGGCCAGGGCCGACACCAGCTCAAGGCCCGGGTCCTCGCGCACCACGTCCTCGCCGATCCGGGACAGCGCACTGCGTACCGGATCCTCGGCGCCGGTGAGCAGCAGCGGGATCGCCGGACCGCGGAGCAGGTCGACGATCTCGGCCCGGTGCGGTCCGGCCGCGGCGTGGTCCAATGCCTCGCCGATCCGCTTCTCGCCCGCGAACCAGCGCGCGGCGATGCCGTGCAGCTCGGTCGCCAGATCCGGCTGGCGCAGGTCGAGGTCCGCGCAGAGATAGGAGCGCAGCAGCGGCTGCAACCGGTAGGACCCGCCGCCGTCGTCCACCCGGGTCACCAGGGAGGTGTGCCGCTCAAGGGCGTCGAGCACCGCGCCCGCGTCCTCGCGGCCGGACAACCTGGTTGCGAGGCCCGCCGTCACCGCATCGCACACGCTGATCCGGCGCAACAGATCGGGCGTCCCATCCGGCAGGTGGGAGAGCACCTCGTCGGCGAGAAACCCGGCCACCGTCCGGTCGTCGCCGTCGAGATCGGTCAGGAACGCGTCGACATCCTCAGCCGCGGCAAGCGACACCGCCGCCCAGCGGACCGCCGCGGCCCACCCCTCGGTGTGCTCGACCAGCCGCCGAACGCGATCCTCGTCGATGCGCACCCCGGTGGTGCGCATCAGGCTCGCGGTCTCCGCGACGGTGAACCGAAGCTCGTCGGCACCGATCCGGATGAGATCACCCTGGAGCCGAAGCCGGGCAAGCTGGAGCCGAGGATCGAACCTGGTGGACAACACCAGCCGCAATCCGGCCGGGTGTTGGCGGATCAGCGTCGCGATGCCGCGAAGCGGCTCCGCCCGAACCACGTCCTGGAAGTCGTCCAGCACCAGCCGGACCGGTGCCGGCAACGCGTCGAGCGCGTCGACCAACTCGGCGAGGAAGTCCACCTGTGTGTTGCCCGCCCGGATGCGCAGATCGTGCAGCGGGTTGGCGGCGGGGACGGCGGCACACTGGCCGAACGCGCACAGAATCGCGGACCAGAACCGACGCTCGTCATTGTCGTCCGCGTCCAGCGAAACCCACGCGGTGTCCAGCCGGTCGCGAGAACCGACCCAGTCGGTCAACAGCGCCGTCTTTCCGTAACCGGCCGGTGCGCAGACCACGACGACCGGGGAACCGGCCGCCGACTCGAGTGCGGACAGCAGCCGCGGACGGGTCATGAACTCCGGTGACAACCGGGGCACCGCCACTTTCGCGGCCGGTACCCGCCACCGGTTCGGCTGTGACGAACTGGACCGCCCCGTTCGAACCACCACCCCGACTTAGGTCCGCACAACACTGTGCCGGACAAGGTCATAGTGCACCAACGTCCACCAATCCGCGCTCCGTCGCGGAGGTGACCGCCTCTCGCCGGGAACCGACGCCCAATTTCCGGTAAATGGCCCGCATATGTGTTTTCACGGTGTTAGGCGAAACCATCAGGTCGTCGGCGATCTCCTCGAGTGACCGCACGGTGGGAAGCAGTCGCAAAACGGTGCGTTCCCGCTCGGTGAGCGCGATCGCGTCGGCGTGCTCGCCGAGCGCGGCCCGGCTGCGGAGGACCTCGGCGGCGAAGCGCTGCCTCGGTCCGGCCCGCGACCGCTGCTCCTCGATCAACGGAAGCATCCGCGACCCGGCCAACACCAGCGGGTGCGGTGCGCCGAGCTGTTCGGCGAGGGCCAGTGCCTTGCCGACGCCGCGCCTGGCGCGCATCCCCTCGTCGCAGCGCACCGCGATCTCCGCCTCGAGCAGCCATGCCTCCACCGTCGTCCAGGCCAGCAACGGCGGTATCGCGCCGTCGAGCAGCGGCCGGAGCAGGTTGCGCGCATGACTGTGGCGCCCGAGCGCCAGCTGCGCGCCGGCCCGGACCAACTGGATCTCGCCAGCCGCCGGAATCCGGTCCCGGGCCCAGCGGACGACCTCCTTGGCGATGTCCCCACGGCCGAGCAGGGTGGCGGCCCGGTGCTCGGCGGTCAGGGCAAGCGCGACCAGGTAGGCGGGCAGCTGCGGATGCGCGTCGGCCAGGCGCGCGTCGCGCATCTGGCGCAGCCCGGCCGACCGCTCGCCGAGGTCGAACGAGGCGGCGCCGCGCAGCGTGCCGACCAGCAACCTCATTGCCGGGGTGACCATGTCGGCCATGGTGTTGAGCACCTGCTCAGCGCGCGCCAGGTTGGCCAGGCAGGTGACCGGGTCCGCGTTCACCAGCGCGGCCTCGGCGAGCGTCAACGAGGCCCGCGCGCCGACCAGCGTGCCGCCCCAGCCGCGCTCGGCGGCCAGCCCGTCCGCCTCGGTGGCCAGCGCCGCCATCCGCCGAAGGTCGCCCTCGCTCGCGGCGACGCCGCTGAGGATCGTCAGGCACTGAACCTCGAGATGGCGCAGCCCCCGGTCGCGGGCGAGGGCGAGGGCCGACTCGACCGGCCGGCGCGCGGCCGCGGCCCGGTCCGAGGCGAGCAGCGCCAGGCCGGTGTGCACCAGGGTCATGGCACTGAGTGCGGGCCCGTACTCGAGGCCGGCGCCGGGCACCGTGCGGACCATCTTCTCGATGTCCCCGGCGGCGTGCGCGAACCTCGACTCAACCAGGTCACGCAGCACCCGCAGCTCGCCGGATGGCTCGGCGGGCCAGGCCCGCTCGGCGCGGGTCAGCTGGGCCCGGGCGGCCGCCGGCTCCCCGGCGTCCAGGTGCACCAGCACGCCGGTCAGCGCCAGCCACGGGTCGCCGCTGACGCCGGCGTTCAACGCCGTCTCCGCCCGGCGCAGCACCTCGTGCTCGCCGGCCAGCACCAGGTCGAGCGCGTGCCGGCGCAACAGGTCGGCCACCAGCTCGGCGTCCCCGGCCTCGAGGGCGTGCGCCACGGCACCGGCCGGCTGGGAGCGCGTCCGCAGCCACTGCGCCGCCCTGCGGTGCAGCTGCGGCACCTGGTGCGGGGCGCGCAACATGAGATCGGCGAGCAGGTACGAGCGCAGCAGGGCGCGCAACCGGTAGGTCTGGTGGCGCCGGCCGGTGCGGGCCAGCATCGAGGTGCGGTGCTCGAGGGCGGCGAGCAGGTCGCCCGCGTCGGCCCGGCCGGAGAGCGCGACCGCCAGCGACACGGACACCTGCTCGCACACGCTGATCGCGCGCAGGAAGTCCCGTTCCGGTTCGGACAGTGGGGCGAGCACCTCGTCAATCAGGTAGTCGCTCACCGACCGTTCGGTGCCGAACCCTTCGACGAACCCGTCCACGAACCGGTCCGGGTCGTGGATGGCGGCCAGCGCCACCGCCGCGAGCCGCAGTCCGCCGGCCCAGCCCTCGGTCCGGGCGACCAGGCGGGTCACCTGGCCGGCGTCGAGCCGAACCCCGGCGGCCTCGACCAGCGCGGCGGCTTCCGCCGGCCGGAACCGCAGGGCTTCGGAACGCAGCTCGTCGACCTGTCCGGTCAACCGCAGGCGGGCGAGCGGGAGCGGCGGATCCCACCGCGTGGACAGCACCAGCCGCAGCCCGGCCGGCCGGTGCCGCAGCAGCTGTTCCAGCCCGTGCAACGGTTCCGGGGCGGCAAGCTCGTGCACGTCGTCGAGGATGAGGCGGACCGGCACGGGCAGCGCGGCGAACGCGTCGAGCGCCTCGGCGAGGAAGCCGGGATCGTCCCGGACCCGACGCGGCACCGTGAGCACCCGCAGCACCGAGTCGGCCGGCACCGATGGGCAGGCGGCAACCGCGTCGAGCAGACCGGACCAGAACCGGCGTTCGTCGTTGTCCGCCGCGTCGAGCGAAACCCACGCCGCCGAGTCGAGCCCGTCGCGGCGCACCCAGTCGGCGAGCAGAAGTGTCTTTCCGGAACCGGCCGGCGCACAGACCACTGTGGACCCGCCAGGTGGCGACCGGTCGAGTGCGGCGAGGAGACGCGGCCGGGACACGAAACCTGGCGGCAGTTCCGGGACGGCGCGTTTTCGCCGCGAAAGCCGCGGTACCGCTTCGCCGGGTTCCGACTCGTGCACCTGCCCTCCGGTGTGCCGCGATACAGGCTCAATTGGACATTCACTGTCGCACGGCGAACGTTCGAAATCGAGTCGAAACGGTCGCCAGCGCAACTCAATCGGGTGATTTCCGGCTACCCGGTGCCGGCGTCGCCGGTTCGCGGTGGGCCATCTCATCCGGGAAGGGCGAGGAATATGGCAGCGGTCGCAGGTCACGGTGAGAGTTCACGTCAGGCCGAGAGCATTGGGGAGGTTCCGGTGTCGCAGGCCAAGTATGTGTTCCGCGTCGCCGGCCGGCTGTCGGAGAGGGCACAGCAAACAGTGGGCGATTTCGGCGCGCTGGAAGTCAGCGACGCTCCACCCGAGACGATCATCTACTGCGACGTCGTGGACGAGGCGCAGTTACACGGTCTCCTGACCCTCTTCCGCACGCTCAGCCTCGACATCGTCTCGATGCACCAGGTGCCGTGAACATTGTGACCGAGCCTGCGGGCGAATCGTCGAACGTTGCCCGGTCCCGGCCGGGCGAACGGCGACGCCTCACCCTTGGCAGGGGATGTGCCCGGCGGGTGAATGCAGCACCGTCCGGCGAGACGGCTGCTCGCGACTACTGCGCGGAGGTGTTCGATGACCAGCGGAACGTCCTCTCCCACCGCTGACTCGGCTGACGAGCGGATGGCCAGCATCGGGAAGTCGCGCGGATGGCAGATCGGGCTCGGTGTGGCGGCCCTGGCCGCCGGCCTGGCCATGCTGGTCTGGCCCGATGTGACGCTGCTCGCCGTGGCGGTCATCTTCGGCGTGCAACTGATCCTCGCCGGCGTGTTCCGGCTGGTGACCGCGTTCTTCACCGACGGCGCGAGCGGCGCGGTGCGCGCGTTGTTCGTGCTGCTCGGCGCGTTGTTGATCATAGTAGGCATCCTGTGCCTGCGGGCCCCGTTCCAGACCGTCACGATCCTGCTCCTGCTGGCCGGCCTGAGCTGGATCCTGAACGGCGTCATCGAGCTGTTCCACGGTTTCACCGGCGGCGGCGGCTGGTCCATCCTGGCCGGTGCGATCAGCCTGGGGATCGGCATCGTGGTGCTCGTCTACCCGGCACCGAGCGCCATCACCATGGTCTGGGTGCTCGGCATCAGCCTGGTCGTGATCGGCGCGATGGAGCTGCTGCGGGCGGCGATGTCCGGCGGGCGGCGCAGCCCGGCGGCCGCCGGTTTCCCCGGCAGGGCGCGGCCGGCCACCCCCTGATCGGACGGTGCGGGCATGACCACGGCGACCGATCGCCGCGCGGCGACGGACATACTGCTCGGCGCGGGTGCGTGCGCGCTGGGCCTGGTGCGGTGGTCGACGCTGCCGATCCGCACCGCGACCCTGATCGCCGTCCGGGTGACCAGGGGAACCACCCGGGATCGGCTCGCGGCGGCGCTGGCCGCGCGCGGCGGCCTGCTGCGCCGACGACTGCGACTCATCGCCGAGGCGACCCTGCCGGTGGTGCTCCGGCCGGTGCTCGAGGCGGTGCTCGACGCCGTTGACCTGACCACGCTGGTCCGGGAGCACCTCGACCTCAACGAGCTGGTGAGCGACGTTGACCTGGAGGCCGTCGTGGTCGGCATCGACCTCGACGCGATCATCCACCGGATCGACCTCGCCGCGCTGGCCAGCGAGGTGATCAACGTGGTCGATCTGCCGCGGATCGTGCGGGAGTCCAGCGAGACGATCGCCTCGGAGACGGTGCAGGACATGCGAACCGAGTGCGCCAGGGCGGACGACGCGGTCGCCAGGCTGGTCGACCGGCTGCTACGCCGCGGCCCGGCCCCGAACCCCGCACCGCGGTGACCGCGTCGAGCCGGGAGTACACCCCGGCCGGTGTGGTGAGCCGGGTGGTCGCCGCCCTGGTGGACGCGGTGGTCGTGGCGGTGACCGCGGGTGGGATGTTCCTCACCGTCGCGGCGGCCGAGTTCATCTGGCGGCCGAAGTCGTTCAGCTGGCCGAAGCCGGCGCCGTGGCTGTCCCTCGCGGTGCTGTTCGTCCTGGCGACGGTCTATCTGGCCGCGGGTTGGGCGACCAACGGCCGCACGATCGGGGGCAGCCTGATGGGGCTGCGGGTGCTGTCCGCGGCCCGCCGGCCGGTCGGTTGGTCGAGGGCGACCGGGCGGGCGGTGCTGTGCGTGTTGTTCCCGATCGGGCTGCTGTGGGTGGCCGTGAGCGGTTCCCGCAGATCGGTTCAGGACCTCCTGATGCGTTCGTTGGTCGTGCACGACTGGCACCACGCGCTGGACGCCGCGGCCCGGCCGGTCGCGGTCTCACCTGGCGCGGGTGAGGTTGGCCCGCATCGCCGGCCGCCACGCTCGGTCCAGCTGGGACACGGTTTTCGGCAGTGATGCCGTCCGACCCGCCGTTTGGACAGCGACGAATCCGCCGGTGACGAAGGAGCTCACGTGTACCAACCGGTCACCAGGAGCGTGCTCGACATTCCGGCGCTCACGCCGAAGCGGTCCGGCGGCTTCGTCGGCATCGGCCCGTTCGGGCCGGACTGGGCGATCGAGATCGTCATCCCGGTCCTCATCGTCCTGGTCGGCGGCGCCGCGATCGGCACGGTGGTCTACCGGATGGCGGCCCGGACGGTGCGCCTGCGGCGCGGACCAGCCGGGCCGGTCGGGCTGCACGTGCCGGCGGCCATCAGCTCTGGTCCGACCCGGCGCCGGGCCGGCCGTCGGCTCCCCTGGTCAGCCAGGTCCGCGACACCGCCGGGTGGAACTCGGCCGGTTCAGCCATATCCGTGTCCCGCCTCGACCTGCGCACCGGGGCGCCGCTCGCCGAGGAGCCGGGCTCGAGGGTCGCCGCCGCGGCCGTGACGGCCCGGTCGTTGATCTTCGGGGTCGGGCCCGACTCGGGGTTTGTCACCCCGGAGGGGCGATGCGGGCGGGTGCGCCGCGGCCGAGCCTGGACACCAACAGCACGCGTGCGGAGGTGGGATGTCGGAGCCCGCGGATCGATCCATGGCACCAGGGTTGGATGCCGGTGAGCGCGCCGAGCTTGAGCGGCTGCGCCGCGAGTTGGCCGGTGCGCGGGCGGCCCCCGGGCGCACCAGAGCACCGGTCCGGTGGCGCTCGCTGATCGCCGGGGTGCTCATCGTGCTCGGCTGTGCGCTGGCTCCGGTCGCCCTGGTCGCGGTGTGGGTCGACAACCAGATCTCGGACACCGACACCTTTGTCACCACCGTCTCGCCGCTGGCCCGCGATGAAGCGGTCCAGGCGGCCGTCACCGACCGGGTCACCACCGAGATCTTCACCCGCGTGGACATCAAGGCACTGGCCGACCAGGCACTCGACGCCCTCGAGAACCAGGGCCTGCCGCCGGTGATCACCAACCGGCTGCACGGCTTCACCGGCTCACTGGATTCCGCGGTGGAGGGCTTCATCCACGACAGGATCGGCGAGCTGGTGGCCAGCCCGCAGTTCGCCGCGGCCTGGGACCAGACCGTCCGCCTGACGCACCAGCAGGCGATCGCCGCTCTCTCCGGGAACAGCTCGGCGATCACGACCGAGGGCGGCACCGCGCAGCTCGATCTCGCCGTGTTCATCAACCTGGCGAAAGAGCGGCTGGTCGCGGCCGGGTTCGAGGCGGCCAGCCTGGTGCCGGACGCGCACCCCACGATCGAGCTGATGGACGCCCGCACGCTCATCCGCGCGCAGAACGCCTACCAACTGCTGCACAGCGTGGCCGGCTGGCTGCCCTGGGCCGTGCTGGTGACACTCGCCCTCGGCGGATATCTGGCCCGGGATCACCGGCGGGCGGTGCTCGGCATCGGCCTCGGCGTCGCGCTGTCCATGCTGGTGCTGGCCGTCGGCCTGCTGGCGGCGCGCGCCTTCGTGGTTGGCGCGGCGCCCGCGACCGCGGTGGCGGCCGCCACCGCCTCCTTCGACATCCTGGTTCGCTTCCTGCGCACCGGTCTGCGGACCGTGACCGTGCTCGGGCTCGTCATCGCCGCGGGTGCCTTCCTGTTCGGCCCGTCGACCACCGCCACGCGGACCAGGGCCGGACTGTCCAGGATGATGGGCACCCTGCGCAGCGGCGGCGCGGCGATCGGGCTGCGTACCGGGCCGGTCGGCCGCTGGGTGCACGCCAACCTCCGGGTGCTGCGGATCGGGGCCTTGGCACTCGCCGTGCTCGTCTTCGTCTTCGTCGATCAACCGAGCGGGGCGACCGTACTGGTGATCGCGGGCCTGCTGGTGGTCGCTCTCGGCCTGATCGAGTTCCTGAACCTGCCCGGCCCGGCCCGGCCCGACGCCCGGGGCGCGGAGGCGGCCGGCCAGTTCTTGAACCTGCCCGGTCCGGCCCGATCCGATGCCCGCGAGGCGAACGCCCCCGAGGTGCCGGCAGGCACGGAGCGGGCCAGGCCGGCGCACTGACCCCCGCTGGGCTATCGCTCGACCCGGGTGGCGTCTCCCTCGGAGCGAAGGGACGCCTCGATCGCGGTCAGCCGCGCGGCGATCTCATCGAGACGATCCCGAAGAGACTCCATGGTGTCGTCCACATCGGAGGTCGAACCGGTACGAGACTGGCGCTGACTGCGCGCCCGCTCGACGAAGATGGAGGTGATCAGCGCGGTGAGAATCGACACGAACGCGATCGCCTCGAGCATGATCACGGCACCAACAATGCGCCCGACCAGCGTGTTGGGAACAATGTCGCCATATCCGACCGTGGTAACCGTCTGCAAGGACCACCACAGGCCGGTTCCGATGTTCGGAAAGTCGCTTCGGTCGAGGAACCACGCGACTGTCCCGCCGACCACGACGCTCGCCGCCATTGCGTAGACAATCACGGCCATCGCGTTGCGGACGGACACCGGCCCGGTGAGAAAGCGCGCAATCCTGCGCTGGATCGGCTGGGGACGTTTCCAGTTCCGCCCCTGGTCCGAGGCCGGATCTGTCATGCCGCCGCGGACTTGCTGCTCAAAGGCTGCCGGAAGAGCAGATGCAGGATGCCGGACACCACGGTGATACACACCGCCGCGAGCAGGTCCCACCAGAAGTTCTCGACCTCGAGAGAGTCGGACCAGCGATCGGTCAGCCAGAGCATACCGGCGTTGATGACGAGCGTGAACAACCCGAGCGTCAACAGCAGCAAAGGCAAGGTCAACAGGCGCAGAAGCGTGCCGAGCGTGACATTGACAATGGCGAACAGCGCCGCGATCCACAGCAGCGACAGCAGTCCACCGTGGATGTGAACGCCCGGAAGCAGTGCGCTGACCAACCCGATTGCCACCGCCAACAAGACCCACAGCAACAGCAGACGCGCCAACATCGGTCGCAGTCCTCTCCGGTCGCCGGCACCGGCCCGAATTTCTCACCGCCACCGCGCACGCTACCGAGCCAGGGGAAAACCGACTCGCCCGCGCCGGGCGAGATCTCCGGCCGGCGGGCGGACCCGCGTGATTCCGGCGGCGAATCGACGAGAACGCGGACCGTCGCTCGGATCAGGCCGGTCGGCCGGCGATGATGTTCCGCGCCGCGGCCGTTTGGGCCGGTGAGCAGCGTTTGATGTAGTTCGTCCACGTGGCGCCGAGAGCCTTGGCGCCACAGTCGGCGACGATCTCGACGCCACCCCACGGAGCCAGGGCGGTGCGGGCCTGCGCGATGCCGCCGTAGACGCGTCCCTGCTGGACGTGCACCCACTCGTGCCGCACCACGTCGAGCACCCGGCCGGCGGGTGTGCGCGGCGCGATGTAGACGATGCCGGCGCCCAGGTCGGTCGCCCCCCAGGCACCCCGGTCCTGCACGATCCAGGTCGCCGAGGACGCACCCGGAACCTTGGCCACGGCGGCGTCGACCCGCTGGGTGAACGTGACTTTGGCCGGCTTCTTCACCGCGACGTAGGGCCGGACAACGGTGGATCGGCGGGTCGCCGCCAATTCGTGGTCGACGTTCGGCGCGGACGTGACGCCCGAGGACGCCGTCAGGATGAGGGCCACGATGGAAGTGAACATGGGGCACTCATCGGGACCCGCGGACCGGACCTGAGAGCGGAACCCGAACGGCACCCAAGTTGCTCCCAACCCGCACCTGACCGGCGGTCCGGGTGAAGCTTTGGCCCCCCATGGGTGACGATATGGAACTGAACGTCAGTTACATTGCGATGAAGGCCGGAGAACCGGTCGACAGGGTTAACTCAGGTGGGACACCTCCATCGGCAGGCTCACCGGCTCACTTGCCGAGCGCCTTCTCCAGCTGCTTCTTGTTCATGTTCGAGCGGCCCTTGATGTTGCGCTTCTTGGCCTCGTTGTAGAGCTGGTCTTTGGTCGGGCCCTTGGGCCCCTTCGAGCCGGAACGAAGGCCGCCCCGGCGTTGCGGGGACATGTCGTTCGTGGATGACCTGCTGGCCGTCCGGGACTCGCCGGACTGGGCACGGTTCTTGTTGACGGTGCGGGCGGCCATCTCCTCGGCCCGGTCCTCGCCCATGCCCCGGTCCTTCGCCGAGGACTTGATGTGCTCGTACTGCCGTTCGCGTTTGTCGCTCCACTGCTTGGGCATGGCGTCCCTCCTGACTGGTACGGCCTCCTGGCTGGCATCGCGTGTTCGTCCTGGGCACCTCGGCGAACACGCGAACAGACAGGCGAACGGGTAACGGTCTACCCGCCGTCCCGCCGGGAAAACCCGGACGTTTCACGGCGACCGGTCCGGGTAACACCGCGACTGATGGGGCCGAGCCGATCGTGGTGGGAGCGACTGAACCGGGCCGAGCGCGCGCTGCTCGCAGACCTCCCGGTTCTGCCTGAGTCGCCGCCGAACCCGGTGGTCACGGCGGTGACCACGGCCGGCCGGGGCGGAGTGCTGTGGCTGCTGCTCTGTGCGGCAGAGGCGCTGCGCCGGGGTGGCGACCGGCGACTCGCTCGGCACGCGGCCGTCGGGGTCGCGGCGGCACTCGCGGCCAGTAACGCGCTCAAGCGACTGGTCCCGTACCGGCCACGGCCGGAACCTCCCGGCGGACCGGCCCGCCGCTCGCTGCCGGAACGGCCGGACTCCTCGTCGTTCCCGTCGTCGCACGCCGCGTCGGCGGCGGCGTTCAGCACCGCGATCATGCTCCACCACGGCCGGCGGGCCCTGCTCGTGGCGCCGCTCGCCGCCACTGCCATCTATGGCCGGCTGCGCACCAGGGTGCACTGGCCAACCGACCTCGCCGCCGGCATGGCGCTCGGCGCCGGCAGCGCACTGCTCACCTGGCGAGCTCATCGTTCGCGCACCGGCTGATCGGCCCGGACCGGGTCGAGGTGGCCCGGTGCCGAGGTTTGCGCGGGTCCCGTTCGGGAAAGCCAGTTCGATATGGACTCAACGGAACCCGACCCTCACCTGCGGGAGGTATTAGCGGACCTCTCGTATCCGGCCGACAAATGGCAGATAGTCACCTGCGCCGACGTGTACGGCTTCGACTCCGCGGTTCGCCGCTCGTTGTACGCCCTGCCGGTGCGCCGCTATCGCAGCGCGGCCGAGGTCGAAGCCGAGATGGGTGCCCTGCTCCACGCCAACCCGGGAGGTCAGCGATGAGGTCACCCGAGGAACAGGACGCGACTGGGCGCGTGGTGGTCGTGACCGGCGCCAGCGGCGGGGTGGGCCGGGCCGTGGCCAGGGAGTTCGCCGGACATGGCGACAAGGTGGCGTTGCTGGCCAGGGGCGCCGACGGGCTCAACGCCGCGGCCCGGGAGATCGAGGCGGCCGGCGCGGTGGCGCTGCCGGTCAGCGTGGACATGGCCGACGCGGCGGCCGTCGACGCGGCCGCGGCTCGCGTCGAGCAAGAGCTCGGGCCGATCGACGTATGGGTGAACAACGCGTTCTCCTCGGTGTTCGCGCCGTTCACCGAGATCAGCGCGGCAGAGCTGCGGCGTACCACCGAGGTGACCTACCTGGGTTACGCCTTCGGCACCAAGGCCGCGCTGGCCCGGATGATGCCGCGCGACCGAGGGGTGATCGTGCTGGTCGGCTCCGCGCTGGCCCGGCGGGGAATCCCACTACAGGCTGGGTACTGCGCGGCCAAGCACGCGATCTACGGCCTGTACGAGTCGGTCCGCTGCGAGCTGTTGCACGAGAAGTCCTCGGTGCGGATCACCACGGTGCAGTTGCCAGCGGTGAACACGCCGCAGTTCAACTGGGTGCGCTCCAAGCTCCCGCACCGGGCGCAGCCGGTGCCGCCGATCTACCAGCCGGAGGTCGCGGCTCGGGCGATCGTGTTCGCCGCCGGCCATCCGCGTCGCCGGGAGTACCTGGTCGGCGCGTCGACCGTACTCACGGTGACCGCGAACAAGGTCATCCCAGGGTTGCTCGACCGCTATCTGGCCCGCACCGGGTATTCCTCGCAACAGACCGACCAGCCGCGCGACCCGAACGCACCGGCCAACCTCTGGGAGCCGGCGGACGACGACGCGGGGACCGATCAGGGCGCCCACGGCCGGTTCGACCGCAAGGCTCACCCACGCAGCCCGTTGCTGTGGGTCCAGCAACATCGCGGCGCGGTGGCCGGCACCGGCGCGGCGGTGGCCGCGACGCTCGGCGCGCTGAGGTTGCTGCGCCGGTGATGGACCTGACCCGGACCGCGGACCTGTGGTGGAAGAACGCGGTCATCTACTGCCTGGACGTGGAGACCTTCGCCGACAGCAACGGCGACGGCCACGGCGACTTCGGTGGGCTCAACGAGCGGATCGACTACCTCGCCCAGCTCGGCGTGACCTGCCTGTGGCTGATGCCGTTCTATCCGTCGCCGGATCGCGATGACGGCTACGACATCACCGACTTCTACGGCGTAGACCCGAGACTCGGCACGCACGGCGACCTGGTCGAGATGGTGCGCACCGCCCGGGACCGCGGTCTGCGGGTGATCGTGGACCTGGTGGTGAACCACACCTCGGACCAGCACCCCTGGTTCCAGAGCGCGCGGGCCAGCCGCGAGTCGCCGCACCGGGACTGGTACGTGTGGCGCGACCAGCCGCCGCCGGACGCGGAGCAGGGCGTGGTCTTTCCCGATCAGGAGAAGAGCCTGTGGACCTACGACGAACAGGCCGGCCAGTACTACATGCACCGCTTCCACAAATTTCAACCGGACCTGAACGTCACCAACCCGGCGGTGCGCGATGAGATCGCCAAGGTGATGGGCTTCTGGCTGCAGCTGGGCGTGTCCGGCTTCCGGGTGGACGCGGTGCCGTTCCTGCTCGAGACCCACGACGAGCCGGAGGCGTCGCGCTTACCCGATCCGCACTCCTATCTCGCTGATCTGCGGGCGTTCCTGTCCCGCAGGTGCGGTGACGCCGTGCTGCTCGGCGAGGTGAACCTGCCGTACCAGGACACCATGGCGTTCTTCGGTCATTCCGACGGAGTCGGCGATCAACTCACCATGTGCTTCGATTTCGTTGGCATGCAAGAGATGTACCTCTCCCTTGCGCGTCGCGACGCCGGGCCCCTCGCCGGTGCGCTGCGGGAGCGGCCGAAACCGCCTCGGGACTGCCACTGGGGCACGTTCGTGCGCAACCACGACGAGCTCACCCTGGACAAGCTCACCGAAGCCGAGCGCGCCGAGGTGTTCGCCGTGTTCGGTCCCGACAAGAACATGCAGCTCTACGGGCGTGGGCTGCGTCGGCGCGTCCCCACGATGCTCGGCGGCGACCGGCGCCGGGTGCGAATGGTCTACAGCCTGCTGTTCTCCCTGCCCGGCACGCCGGTGTTGTTCTACGGGGAGGAGATCGGCATGGCCGAGGACCTGCGCGCCGAAGACCGGCTGGCGGTTCGCACCCCGATGCAATGGACCTCGGGCCGAAACGGGGGGTTTTCCACTGCCGACCCGGATGCGCTGCCCGGCCCGATCCCGGACGGCGAGTACGGGCCGGACCGGGTCAACGCCGAGGCCCAGCGGCGTGACCCGGACTCGTTGCTGTCCTGGGTAAAGCTGCTCATCGAGCGCTACCGCGAATGCCCGGAGCTGGCCTGGGGCGACTACCGGATCCTCGACGCGGGCGAGGCATCGGTGCTGGCCCAGCGCAGCGACATCGACGGCGGCACCGTGATCGCCGTCCACAATCTCGCCGACGCCGACGTCGAGGCCCGGCTGACGCTCGACGACCTGAACAGCTCGGCCGTGCTGACCGACCTCCTGGCCAACCACGAGACCCCGGTGCCGGAGGACGGCAAGGTCACCCTCCGCCTCGGCCCCTACGGTGCCCGGTGGTTACGCGTTGCCCGAGCGCGCAACTCAGTTGCCTGAGCGCGAGACTCGCTTGCCTGGACGCGAGACTCGCGGGGCTGGGCGCTGGGACCCGCACCGAACTGATCCACTGTGGTTTGAAAACGCCGTGTCGGGTCACTCTGAGCGCGTGAGACGGATCGCGCGGACCGGGTCGGTCGGGGTGCTGGTCGGGATGCTGCTCGCCGTGCTGACCGGATGCGCGAACCAGGACGGCGAGCAGCAGGCCGCCGGCGTCGCGGCCCGGTTTCTCGACGCGGCCGGCCGGGGCGACACCGCGACGGCGTGTGCGCTGCTGACCCCCCGGGTCCGCGAGGATCAGGCCGTCGCCGAAGGACAGTCGTGTGCCCGGTCGCTGCCGGTGGACCGGTTGCGTGGGGGCGCGGTCACCGGAACCGACGTCTGGTCGGAGTGGGCGCGGGTGAGCACCGACGGCGGGGCGGTCTTCCTGACCGAGTTCGACTCCGGGTGGCTCGTCACGGCGGCCGGTTGCCAGCCGAATGGCGACGCGCCGTATCGCTGTGTGGTGGGTGGCTGATGCGCCGGACGATGTTCGTCTTGTATCTGGCCATTATTCTGGGCGGTCTCGGATATTTCATCGCCGTCGGATTGCTCCGGATGTGAGACAGGAGGGCCGGTTGCGGCGCGTACTGCGAGACAACGGACTCGGACTGCTGTTCGGCCTGATCTTCCTCGCCGCCCTTGGCGGCCAGGCCATCGCCGGACACGCCGACTACAACAACCACCAGATCACCAGCGGCGGCCAACCGAAATCGCTGCTCCAGTTCATTGGCTCCAGTGAGTTCGCCGTTGACGTCGCGGAGAACTGGCAGTCGGAGTACCTCCAGTTCTTCCTGTTCATCTTCGCCACGGTGTGGTTGATGCAACGCGGCTCGCCCGAATCGAAAACGCCGGATGAGCTCGGCGCCGAGAGCGATGAGGCGCAACAACTCGGCCGTTACACCCACGATCGGTCGCCGAGCTGGGCGCGTGCGGGCGGCTTGCGCACCACGGTGTTCTCCAACTCCCTCGGACTCGTCATGGCCGGCTTGTTCCTGCTGTCCTGGCTGGCCCAGTCGGTGGCCGGTGTGGTCGCCTACAACGCCGACCAACTGGCCAACCGGCAGGACCCGCTGAGTTGGCTGGAGTATCTGGGCAGTGCGGACTTCTGGAACCGCAGCCTGCAGAACTGGCAGTCGGAGTTCCTCGCCATCGGATCGATGGTCGTACTGAGCATTTACCTGCGCCAGCGTGGCTCGCCGGAGTCCAAACCCGTTGGGGCCGCACACGTGAGCACGGACGAATCCGGCTGACCTGGCCGGCTTCCGAAGACCGGCAGGCGGCCGGCGGCCCTCACCGGCAGGTGGTGCCGCACGACGAAGGCGCGTCCAGCGCTTCGGACAGCGACCGGTAGCTGACGATCTGGCGGCTGACTTCGGTCAGGTCGAGCACCCGCCGCACCGGCGGGGTGTCGACCACCAGCGTGAACGACCGGTGGCACCGGGCGGCGTGCTGGGCGGCGGCGAGCAGCGCGCTCACCCCGACCCCGCCGATGAACTCGACCTGGGACAGGTCCACCACGAGCGAGCGCACGCTGCGGCGCTGGGCCAACGAAAGCTCCTGTTCCAGCAGCGCCACGGTGCACAGGTCGATCTCGCCGAGCGCGGTACACACATGCAGGTCCCGGCGTGGCCGGTGGTGCCGGACGTGGAGGTAGCGGTTCGTGCAGAGGGGATGGTGGGGTTCGAATACGGGCAGGTGACGAATCGTAGCCAGGTCTTTCGCCATGAGGTCTCCGGAATGGGCGGCGGAGGTTGACCTACCGTGACGACGCCGGTTCCTCCGTCTGGACGATGCCAGAGTGGCTGTGGGCTCAACCAATCGGCTTATGATAATGGGCCGAAAGGAGTAGAACAACCTGAGGTACGGCCGGGAATCCCCCGCCGGGTCTGGGTAGTTGCCTGAGCGCAGAACTCAGTGGCCTGAGCGCGAGACTCGCGGCGGGAGGGACCTTCGACCCGGATCAGATGGGTCGCTCGACGCCTGTGTGGGTTACCGGTGTCGGCGTAGCGTCAACGGCGGCGACGTCGGACAGTGGAGGAGAACCTCGTGATTCGAGTCTTTCTGGTGGACGACCATCAGATCGTGCGGCGCGGGGTCGCCGACTTCATGGCCGACGAGCCGGACCTTGAGGTGGTCGGCGAGGCCGCGTCGGTGGCCGAGGCGTTGACCCGGATTCCGGAGCGCAGGCCCGATGTGGCGGTGCTGGACGTTCGCCTGCCGGACGGGAACGGCGTGGAGCTGTGCCGGGAGCTGCGCTCGCGGATGCCGGAACTGGCCTGCCTCATGTTGACCTCGTACGCGGACGACGAGGCACTGTTCGACGCGATCATGGCGGGGGCGTCGGGGTTCGTGCTCAAGCGGGTGCTCGGCGGCGACCTGCTCAACGCGGTCCGCACGGTGGGCACCGGCGGTTCCCTGCTCGACCCGCGCACCACCACGGCGCTGCTGAACCGGATCCGCCGGGAGCGCGAGCAGAAAGACCCCCTGTCCGACCTCACCGAGCAGGAACACCAGGTCTTCGAGCTGATCGGCGAGGGGCTGACCAACCGGCAGATCGGCGAGCGGATGTTCCTGGCCGAGAAGACGGTGAAGAACTACGTCTCCCACCTGCTGGCGAAGCTGAACATGCAGCGCCGAACCCAGGCCGCCGCGCTCGCCGCCCGGCTGAACAACCCCGACCACCAAGATCCCGAGGGCTGATCAGGTCAGCGGGGCCCGCCAGGTCACCCGGGTGCCACCATGCGGACCAGGGCCCACGGTGGCGGTGCCACCACACTTGGCGGCGCGTCGCTCGATGTTGAGCAGCCCGCTGCGTGCGGTGCCGGCCGGGATGCCGATGCCGTCGTCGGCGACGTCGATGATCAGGTTGTCGCCGGCCTCGACGGTGACCACGATCTCGTTGGCTTCGGCGTGGCGCAGAGCGTTGCTGACCGCTTCGCGGAGCACCGCGACGGCGTGCTCGACCACCTGCTGATCCTGCACGAGGGTGTCGACGGCGCCGTCGATGCGCACCGACGGGGACACCGCGTTGTCGGCGGCGAGCTCGGCGACCGTGTCGAGGAGCCGCCTGCGCAGGCTGACACCGCTGCTGTCCTCGCTGGTGTGCAGGTCGAAGATCGTGGTACGGATCTCCTGCACGGTCTGGTCGAGGTCCTGCACCGAGGTGGCAACCCGCCGGCGAGCCTCCGGGTCGGTGATCCGCCGCAGGCCGCCCTGCAACCTCATGCCGGTCGCGAAGAGTCGCTGGATCACGTGGTCGTGCAGGTCGTTGGCAATGCGGTCGCGGTCGGCCAGCAGATCGAGCTGGCGCTGCGCGCGCTGCTTGTCGGCAAGCTCGAGGGCCAGCGCGGTCTGGTCGGCGAACGAGGTGAGCAGCGAGACCCGCTCCTCGTCGAACGGGGTACCACCCTTGCGGCGCAGCGCGAGCAGCACGCCGCTGACCCGCCCGGCCGCCCCGAGCGGCACGGCGAGTGCCGGACCGTACGCACCGGTGCCGATGCTCAATCCGTCCGGCACGCCGGCCAGGTCGGCGATCAGGGCCGGGGTGCCCGCCGCCACCACGCCGGCGAGCGCCGACTCGGTGCCGGCAATGGTCGAGCCGACCAGATCCTCGCAGCTCTCGCCGGCCGCCGCGCGCACCACCAGCCGACTGCCCTGCTCGCCGCCAACCAGCATGATGAGTACACAGTGCGACGCGGACAACTCCCGGACTCGCGCCACGATCAGCCGCATCGCCTCGTCGCCGCTCGCACCGCCCAGCAGGGTCGCGTTCACCTCGGCGGAGGCGCGCTGCCAGCGCTCCCGCATGCGGGTCTCCTCGAACAGCCGCGCGTTCTCCACCGCCACCCCGGCCGCCGCGGCCAGCGCCTGCAACACCACCTCGTCGTCGGCGGTGAACTCGGCCGCAGTCGTCTTCTCGGCCAGGTAGAGGTTGCCGAACACCGCGTCCCGAACCCGGATCGGCACGCCGAGGAAGCTGCGCATCGGCGGGTGCCCTGGCGGGAACCCGACCGATGCGGGGTGCTCGGCCAGGTCGGCGAGGCGAATCGGCACCGGGCGCTCGATCAGCAGGCCGAGCAGGCCCTTGCCGGTCGGCAGATGGCCCATCCGGGCCCGGACCTCCGGATCGATCCCGACGTGGACGAACCTCGCCAACCCGCCGTCGTCGTTTAACACGCCCAACGCCCCGTAGCGGGCGTCGACCAGCTCAACCGCCGTCTGAATGATCCGCAGGAGGGTGCTTTCGAGCTCGAGTCCTGCGCCGACGGCGAGTACCGCGTCCAGCAGGCCCTGCATCCGGTCCCGGGTCGCGGCGATCTCCGTCAGCCGGTCCTGCACCTCACTGAGCAGCTCGTCGAGCCGCAGTCCGGCCAGTGACGCGGACCCGGATGCACCACCGTCCGTCCGCGGCTCCCAGTTCGACGGCATCCGCTACCTCATCGCCCGGCGGCGGGTGGTGGTCACGGTGCTCACGATGGCACGCGGCGCCACCCGCGGGAAAGAGGACCCCGCGCTGCTCGCCTTCGAGCTTCGCCGAGCGCGGAGGTACAGCGGAATGTCACCTTGCGCTGTTTCGCTCAACGCCCCATCGGCGGCGGCAGGACGGTGGTGACCGCACTGACCGGGCGGCGCGGCGTCGGCAACACCGGATGGCCGTAGCCGAGGCGCACCGCGGCCTGCGGATAGTGCTGGCCACCGATCAACTCCCGCAAGGCGGTGCGGGTCTCCCGAACCTCGATCGGTTGGGACACGAACGACACGCTCAGCCCATGGACCGTGGCGGCCAGCAGCATCCGCTGCAACGCCAGGCCCGCGGCGACCTGGTCGGCGGCGGTGTCGCCGTAGCTGGCCAGCACCGCCACCAGTGGATCCTGCTCGTAGGGATGCTCCACGCACGACGTGCCGGGCTGATCGCCGTGGAAGCGTCGCATGGCGAGCACACTGCCGACCGAGGGCCGAGGCCCGCCCGCGGAACGGGGCACCCCGTCCTCGCGGTCGGCGCGTTCCGCCACCCAGTCGCGCAGTTCCGCCAGAAACGCCGGGTCCTCGCCCTGCACGTGGTCCGCACGGCGCAGCAGCCCGGCGAACTCGCCCAGCTCGCTCGGCCGCTCCAGCAGCACCAGCCGGGCTCCCTCCGCGTCCGCGGCGTGTCGCAACGCACGCCGTGCCGGCAACGGCACCGCCCGCTCGATGAACGGCCGGCGGTTGGTGGTCCGGCGCTCGATCGCGGCCGCGAGAGCCTGTTGTTCCGGCGTGGCCGGCCGCGGCCCGGACAGTCGCAGCGTGGCCATCAGGTCCGGTCGCTCCCGGTCGGGAAGCAGGTCAAGTTTGCTGGCCAACCCCGCGGCGTGCACGGCGAGCTGGAGATTCAACACGGCCGCCCCACACGCCATCCGAGCTTCCCGCGCATCCGGGTCCGCTACCGCGAGCACCCGGTCCCGGTCGAGCCACACGTCGATCTGCCGTTCGCCGACCGCGAACCGCCATGGCTGAGTGTTGTGGGGTGACGGCGCTCGCACGGCTGCGTGCAACGCATCGCCGATGACCGCTGTCACGGACGACTCGGTGGTACTCATCGCGTTACTCCTACCTGGTGGTCTGACACCCAGCGTGGTCGCGCTCCCGCGCACTGGACAGCGCCCTCGGGCCCCACCTGCCGGGGACCTTGGTCCCGGCGCTCCGGCGCCCGCTCCGGTCCTAGGTGCGCAGGAGCCGGTCCCTGATGTCGATGACACCCGGAATCTGCGCGATGCGGCCGAGCACGGCCTCGATGTCGCCGGGCTCGGGCAGCCGGCCGGTGAGCTGCACGATCCCGCCGTCGACCCGGACCCGGACCGGATGCTGCCGGCCGAGCAGTTCGCGCTCCACGTCGGCGCCGATCTCCTTGTCCGGCCGCAGGTACCCGCTCAGCACGTCTCGCCGGGCCAGCACGCCGACCAGCCGGCCGTCGTCGACGACCAACAACTGGCGCAGTCCGGACCTGGCCAGTGTCCGGACGGCTGCGGCGAGCTTGGTTTCGGATCGGACGGTGACCGCGGGCGAGGTCATCAGCTCACCCGCGGTGTAGCGGCGCGTGCCCCGGTCGCGGCGCTTTCGTCCACGCGGCAACAGGTCGGCTTCGGACACCACACCGACGACCAGGCCGGTGGCGCTGACCACGGGCAGGGCGCCGATGGCGTGCTCGGCGAGCAGTTCGAGGACGTCCTTGACCGGGGTGCACGGGCTGACCGTGACCGGGTTCGGGATCATCACCGACGCCACGGTGATGGTGGTGAGCTGGGCGGTCATCGGGTCGATCCTCTCTGGCGGAAGTCCGGTTCATCCGGCGGCTTCACCTCCACTCTCGGCGCCTGGCGAGATCGCCAGCACCGACGGGAGACCCGAACTGGCCGGGACCTTCGACCCGAAACCGGTCCGGGTCGTGGCCTCGACGGCCCGTTGGCGGGCCGCGACCCGGATGTGGGCCCAAAGGTTGTGGTGATCGGGGTCCGGCGACCCTGTGTCGGGCGGTTGGCTGCGGGGATCGTCGTCGTCGAGATCGGCTGGCTGCTAAAAAAGGCGACATCCATGACCAATCCACTTGACCCGGACACCGTCGAGGCGGCACTGGAGCTGGCGGTACGCGCACCGTCGATACACAACTCGCAGCCGTGGCGGTTCCGCGTTGGCCCGGACAGCATCGCGTTGCACGCGGATCCCGCCCGGCAGCTCGACGCCACCGACCCCGACGGGCGGGACCGGCTGATCAGCTGCGGGGCGGCGCTGCATCACCTTCGGGTGGCACTCGCCGGCCTCGGCTGGCTCGCGGTGACCGACCGGCTGCCCAACCCGGACCAACCCGAACACCTGGCCACCATCAGGGTCAAGCCCCGGGTATCCACGCACGCCGAGCTCGCCATGGCCGTGTCCATCCCCCGCAGACGCAGCGACCGCCGCGGCTACGACTCCCGGCCGGTACCCGACGACTGCCTCGACGAGTTGGTCCGCCGCGCCGCGGCCGAGCGGGTGCGGCTGCACGTTGTTCACGGCGCGGCCCGCACCCACCTGGTGTCGGCGATCGCCGACGCGGACGCGCTCCAGCGGACCAATCCGGCCTACGTCAACGAGCTGGCCCGATGGACCGGGCGGCGGGCCGGCGCCGAAGACGGTGTGCCGACCGCGAGTGTCCCGGCCGCCAGGGCCTATGGGGATCTTCCCGTTCGCCAGTTCGCCACCCTGAACCTGCACCGGACCGTGGCGTCCGAAGAGGACGGTGCGGGCACCCTGCTCGTCCTCGGCACTGGCACCGACGACCGGATGTCGCGGCTGCGTGCCGGGGAAGCCACCAGCGCGGTCCTGCTGGCCGCCACCCGGATGGGCCTGGCCACCTGCCCGCTCACCCAGCCACTCGAGATCCCCGCCACCCGCACGGTCGTGCGCGACGCGGTACTGCATGCCGAGCTCATTCCCCAGATGGTGCTGCGGATCGGCTGGCCACCGGAGCACCCCAACCCGTTCCCGCCCACCAGGCGACAGCCGACCTCGGCGGTGACGGAGTACCTCACCTGAGTAGCCGCGTAACTCCATCCGGCCCAGCGGCGAAGAACCAGACGCAGGGATCTCGTATGCACTCCCCCAGTGACGGGATCCCCCTGGAGCCTCCGTCGACCCCACGTGACGGAGGCTCCGTTCTCTCACGATGCCGAGCGGCCGCGCCTGCCGGTCACCGGTGCGACACAGCGGCGCTCGCGGCCGCCGTCGAGCCGGTGAGCGCCGCGCCAAGGCCAAGTCCGATGTAAACGGTCCCGGCGACCAGCCGCTGAACTTTGACCATCCGGGGTTTGCGCAGACCGCTGGCGATGGTGCCGGCCAGGAGGGCGTAACAGCCATCGCTGACGAACGTGATCGCGACCACCACGGCGCCGAGCAGGATGACCTGTAGCACGATCGCGCCGCGCTCCCGGTCCACGAACTGCGGCAGGAACGCCAGGAAGAACAGCGCGGCCTTGGGGTTCAGCAGCCCGACGACCAACCCCTGGCGGCAGACGTGCAGCAGGGACTGCTCCTCGACCGAATCCACCCCGGGGAGTCGGGTCCGGTCCAGCAACTTGCGGACGCCGAGATACACCAGATAGCCCGCGCCGAGGAACCGGACGATGTTGTAGAGCAGCGAGGAGGAGACGAGCAGCGCGGACAGGCCGAACGCCGTCCCCAACACCAGCACCAGGTTTCCGGCCCCAACGCCTAGAGCCGACAGGATCCCCGCCTGCCGGCTCTGGTGAACGCTGCGGGTGATGACGTATACCACCGCCGGTCCCGGCACCACGGCGAACACCACCGCCGCCGCGCAAATGAGCAGCAATTGATCGATCGTCAACATCACGCCTCCCCCACGATCTCCTCCTGGGTGATCCGGGCCGACAGTACGCCGGCGAGGTCGGCGATGTTCAGATTTGTCGAACAGCGGAAGGTGACATTCCCGCGCTGTCACACGCGGAATGTCACCTTGCGCGGTAAGAGGCGCGCGGTCCTCGCCACGGCACGGCGACCGTCGGGGTTGACGCTGGGTGCCGAGGCTGCTTACCGTCTCAACGCACCCGAAAGTTCCGAGGCATCATCGAAAATTTCGGAGATCCCATGCGCAGGATCATCGCCGTCGCGGCCGCCGTGCTCGCCACCTCAACCGCCACCGCCGCACCAGCCGTCGCCGGGAACAACTCGGTGATCACCGTGTCCGACCGGACCAAGCATCAGGAGATGGATGGGTTCGGCATCGCTGTCGCGTTCCGCAGGGTGGAACTGCTGCGCGACCTCTCGGCCAAGCAGCAGCGCGAAATTTTCGGACTGTGGTTCGACCGCAACACCGGGGCCGGACTCAGCATCCTGCGCCTCGGGATCGGCTCATCCCCGACCGGCAGCCCCTACGACAAGATGGTCTCCATCCAGCCCGACGACCCGGGCGGTCCCGACGCCGCGCCGCGGTACGTCTGGGACGGCCAGGACAACGGCCAGGTCTGGGCGGCCAAGGTGGCCCAATCCTATGGCGTGCGCCGGTTCTACGCCGACGCCTGGAGCGCGCCGAGCTACATGAAGACCAATGGCGACGAGAACAACGGCGGCATGGTCAAGCCGGAGTGGGAAGCCGCCTACGCCCGCTACCTGCTGCAGTACACGAAGTTCTATGCCCAGGAAGGAATCCGGATCACCGACCTGGGGTTCACCAACGAGCCCGACTTCACAGCTCCCTACGCCTCGATGCGCTACACCCCGGCACAAGCCGCACAGTTCATCAAGGTGCTCGGTCCGGTGGCCAAGGGTGTGAAGCTGGCCTGCTGCGACTCCTTCGGTTGGGACCAGGCCAAGGCCTACACGGACGCGATCACGGCCGACCCCGAGGCGCGGCGCTGGGTGCAGACCTATACCGGACACGCTTACGCCAGCCCGGTGACCAGCCCGCAGCCCACCAACAGCCGGACCTGGATGTCGGAGTGGAACCCGAGCGGCACCACCTGGAACGAGAACTGGGACGACGGCAGCGGCTACGACGGGTTCGCGGTGGCGCAGCAGATCCACGACTCGCTCGCGCTCGGCAACGTCAGCGCCTACGTGTACTGGGTCGGCGACTCACTCGGGGCCACTCGAGGGCTGATCCAGATCGACCAGGTCAACCAGACCTATCACGTGTCCAAGCGGCTGTGGGCGTTGGCGGCGTACAGCCGGTTCATCCGGCCGGGTGCGGTTCGGCTCGACGCCTCGGCAACCGACCCCGCCCTGCGGGTCTCGGCGTTCCGCAACGATGACGGCTCGACCGTGATCGAGGTCCTCAACACCGGCACCGCGCCGGTCACCTGGCAGCGCGGGCACGGCCGAGCCACCGCCTATCTCACCGACAACACGCACTCCCTCACCCCAACACCGGTCACCGGCCGGACCGTGTCCCTGCAACCTCGCGCGCTCACCACCATCGTGAGCAAGCGGTGAGCAGCCGAGATCAACGAGGCGGTCCTCGGTAAGCCCGGCAGCCCGGTTGGTCCGACGGTGACCGGAAGCCGCCGCCCGGCCGCCGACCTCGCACGCGGTCACTCCAGGGCGGCGAGAGCCGTGTTGTCCTGCGCGTTGCGGGCCGCGACATCGGCCGCGTCGGGGCTCGCCGGCCGGTCGGTGCCCGGACCGCGGAGCGGGACGTGCTTGATGGACAGGGCCAGGATCGGCACCACGGCGGCGAACGGGACGGCCCAGAGGAACACGTCGGACAGGGCCGAGGCCAGCGACTCGAGGAAACCGGTGCGGACCGGGGCCGGCAACTGGTTCAGGGTGGCCGGGTCGACCCGGCCGGCGCCCCCGACGAGCTCGGCGCCCGCGGTGCCGAGCCGGGCCGACAGCGCGGCGGTGAGCTGGTGGGTGAAGATCGCTCCGAACAGCGACACGCCGAACGAGCCGCCGATCGACCGGGTGAAGGTGGCGGTGCTGCTGGCCACCCCGACATCCTTCTGCTCGACGCTGTTCTGGGCGATCAGCATGGTGGTCTGCATCAGGAAGCCCATACCGACACCGAGAACGGCGATGAACACTCCGGTCTGCCAGCGCGGCGTGTTCACGTCCTGTAGGGACAGCAGGTACATGGCCAACGTCATGACCACGCCGCCGAGCACCGGGAAGACCTTGTAGTGCCCGGTGCGGGTGATCATCTGGCCGACGATCAGGGAGATCACCATGGCGGCGCCCATCATCGGCAGCAGCAGCAGTCCGGAGTTGGTCGCGGAGGCGCCCTGGACGGTCTGCTGGTACAGCGGCAGGAAGTTGATCGCACCGAACAGGGCGAAGCCGAGCAGGAAGCCGATCGCCGAGATCAGGCTGAAGTTGCGGTTGCGGAACAGGCCGAGCGGCATGATCGGCTCGGTGGCCCGCCGTTCGACGAGGCCGAAGATCGCCAGCGACACCACGGCGATCACGACGAGGCCGATGATCTGCGCCGAGCCCCAGTCGTACTGGGTGCCGCCCCAGGTGGTGATCAGCACGACGGCGGTGATGCCGACGGTGAGCAGCGCCGCGCCCAGCCAGTCGATGCGATGCTCGCTGCGCCGCTTGGGCAGGTGCAGCGTGGTGATCAGCACGATCAGCGCCGCGCCGCCGAGCGGCAGGTTGACGTAGAACGCCCAGCGCCAGCTCAGGTTGTCGGTGATGAACCCGCCGATCAGTGGCCCGGCGATCATGGCAAGTGACATGACGGCGGCGATGATGCCCTGGTACCGGCCGCGTTCCCGGGGAGACACCAGGTCGGCGATGATCGCCATCACGTTGACGATCAGGCCGCCCGCGCCGAGTCCCTGCAGGGCCCGGAAGGCGATGAGCTGGGTCATCCCGTTGGCGGGTCCGCCCAGTATGGGCGAACCGGCCGCGCCGCACAGCGCCGAGCCGACCAGGAAGATCACGATCGAGATCAGGAAGATGGTCTTGCGGCCGTACAGGTCGCCGAGCTTGCCCCAGATCGGCGTGGAGACGGTGGTGCCGAGGATGTAGGCGGTGACCACCCAGGACAGGTGGGTCAGCCCGCCGAGTTCGCCGACGATGCGGGGAAGCGCGGTGCCGACGATGAAGTTGTCCAACATGGCCAGTGCGAGCGCCAGCAGCAGCCCGGGCAGGACCACCAGCACCTCGCGACGCAGTCCCGGAGGTTGTGTCGATTCCGTGGGTGCCGCGTCAGACATGGGTTCCTCCCGTTCCGCCGCCGGTAGTCCGGTAAAGAAAACTTTGCTAGAGGGGAATAGTTTGCTTCAGGCATAGTATCGGCATCCGCCTGGAAGGACCTGCCGTGGCAGACTCGGACGCCCTGATCCGCGAGATCCTGGACACTCAGCGTCGACTGCGGCAGTGGTACACCGAGGACGGCGATCACCCCTTGATGGACCTGCACCTCACCATGTCCCAGCTCAAGGTCATGATGGTGCTGTTCCGGCGCGGTCAGGCGTCCGGCCAGGAGTTGGCCAGGCGGTTCGGCACCAGCCTGGCGACGCTGACCGGCATCGTGGACCGGCTCGTCGCACAGGGCATGGTCACTCGGCGGGAAGATCCGACGGACCGCCGGGTACGCAGGCTCGAGCTGACGCCCGAGGGTCACGCGGTCGTCGACCGGATCACCGCGGCCGGCGAGGACAACATGACCAAGCTGCTACACCGGTTGACCCCCTCGGCCCTGCGGGTCGTCGCCGAGGCCTTCGAGCTCATCCTGCACGCCGCGACCACCGACTGACCGGCCAACGAGGCTTCGCCCTGATGCGGCGCATACCCGCGCGTCGCAAGCCGGCCGGCGTCGCAGCCGGCCGGGTCCGACGGCTCATCCGGGTGTGCCGAGGGCGGCGGGGAGGTCCGTTCTCCTGGTGACGCCGAGCTTCGCGTAGACGCTGTGCAGATGGTTGTCGACGGTGCGTGCGGACAGGTGCAGGGTGATGGCGATCTCCTTGCTCGTCGCGCCGCCGGCGGCGAGGACGGCCACCTCGGATTCGCGCCGGGTGAGCGGGACCGTTGCCGTCGATCTGAGCAGGCCGGGCGTCCGCGCGTCCTAACCACTCACTATCCGGCGCGCACCACGCGTCTGCGCCGGGCAGTCGCGATCACCGCGGGCGCGGCAGCGTCGCTGATCGCACTCACCGGAACCGCATCCGGCACCCCGGCGGCCGCGTCCGGTGCCAAACCAACCCGAACCGGGCGATCGCCGTCGAGGCTCCCGCGCCGCCCGGGTTCAGCTCGTGGGCACAGCTCTATGCCGTGCAGCAACGGATCGACACCGTTGCCGACCAGATCCGGGGCGCCGCCGCCGGGCCCGAGGGGACCGGGTTCGGGTCCATCGTGGTCGAGCCCGAGCGGGGCCGGCTCCGGTTGTACTGGAAGGGCGCGGTGCCCTCGCCGGTGCGTGCCGTGCTCGCCAAGGACAGCGGGGTGACCGTGCTGATCGAGCCGGCCGCCTACAGCGAGGCGGAACTGCTCTCCGAGATCGACCGGATGGTGGCGTCCCAGCCGGCCGGACGGGCACTGCCGGCCAACCAGATCACCGGTGTCGGTCCGCGACCGGACTCCAGTGGCCTGCGGGTGTTCGTCAACGGCTCGGCGAGCGCCGGCCGGGAGCTGTCCGCCGTCGCGGCCGCCACCGTTCCGACAACCGTCGAAGGAGGGGTGTTGCCGCGGACCGTCAGCCGGGCAGACGACTCCAGCCCGTACTTCGGCGGCGCACGCTGGAGCGGTTCGAGCCTGAGCTGCTCGACCGGTTTCGCGGTCACCCAAGGCACCACGACCAAGGTGCTCAGCGCCGCCCACTGCACCGCCGACGGAAGTTTCGCCTTCGACGGTGGCGGCGACCCCATGGGCACCGTGACCAAGCCAACGGTTCCCGCCCGCGACTCGTTGCTGATCGACGCCCGCGCGGCCGGGATCATCTTCAACGGCTTCGGCGCCACGGAGACCATCAACTTCGTGGCCGGCCAACTGGGCAACAACTTCGGCGACCTCGTGTGCACCAGCGGCGCGTTCTCCGGCACCCGGTGCAACATCAGGATCGTCGGACCCAACGTTTCGCAGACTTTCGTGCAGGCCGACGGCACCACGGTGTTCTTCAACCGGCTGGTGATGGCGGACCAGCAGAGCGGGCTCAACGCCGCCGGCAACGGTGACAGCGGCGGGCCGGTGTTCAGCTACGGCGCGGACCCCACGACCGTGTTCGCCCGGGGCACCGTTACCGGGGCTGACACCCCGACCAGTCCGGTGACCTGCACCGGCGTTCCGGCGAGCTCGACCCGGTCGTGCTCATCGCGGGTGTGGTACACCCCGATCGCCCTGAGTCTGGACGGGTTCAGCACCAAGCTCCAACTCGTCACGAACTGAGCCAGCACGACGTGCGTCGCGCCGGGCCGGCGATCCGCGGCCCGGCGCGATGTGGGCATCCGGGTCACAGGGAGGGTGACCGATGCGTCACGGGCCTCGGCTTCCTCGGTGCCCGAGGCCAGCATCGGCGCGGATGCCCGATACGGGAACGAGTATGAACAGAATGGCGAGTGTCCCCACGCCGGCCAGGATGAAGGTAACCCGCGCGCCGATCAGTTCGACCAGCAGCGCGCCGGCCAGATAGGCGACTGCGGCGCCCAGTTGGGCGGCGGTCCCGAGGGTGCCGAACACGCGGCCCAGCAACGCGCGGGGCACGAGGTTCTGCACGAGGGTGTCGTTGGCGATGTTCTCCATCGCATTGCCCGCTCCCGCGATCAGTTGAGCCGCGACCACAACCGCGAGGACCGGAGCGAGCCCGGTGAGCACATTGCCAACGCCGCTGACGCCCACCGCGACGACCAGCAGCGCCATCGGCGAGTACCCCCGGGTCAGCCGGGCGCACGCGGCGGACGTCAGCAGCATTCCGACGCCGAACGCGCTGGCCGCGAGACCGTAACCGGCGGGCCCGGCCGCCAACTCCTCGCCGGTGAGGAACACCAGCGCCACGTTGTCGACCCCGGCGAAGGCCACGATCAGGAACAGGGTGAGTACCAGGACCCGCACCTGCCGGTGCGTTGCCACATAGCGCACACCCGCCGCACCCTCGGCCCACACCCCGGTGACCGCCGCCGGATCGCGGGCCGGGGCGAGCGCCGGGATCCGCAGGAGCAGCAGTGCCGCGACGACGAAGGTCGCCGCGTCCACGACCAGCGCGGTGCGGACCCCGCCGGGCCCGGCGGCAAGTAAGCCGGCCAGTCCGGGGCCGACCGCGACTTGCAGGGTTCGGGTCAGCCCGAACAGCGAGTTGGCCGGGGCGCGGTCCACCGGGTCGACCAGAACCGGGACGACGCTGCGTCCGGCCGGGCTCAGGATCGTGGCCAGCACCGCGGCCGCCATGACCAGCGCGGCCAGCAGCGGCAGCGGCGGCAGGGCGACCGCGATCACGCCGATGACCAGCGCCGAGACCAGCTCGCAGCTGATCATCAACCGGCGCGGCGCGACCCGGTCGACGAGCACGCCGGCCAGCGGTCCGCCGAGGCGCGGCAGCGCGTTCGCGAGCAGCAGCACGGCCACCCCGGTTGGCCCGTGTTGCTTGGCGGCGAGCAGCACGAGCGCGGTGACGGTGATCCCGTCTCCGACGAACGAAATCGCCCGCGCCGCCAGCAGCGCCCGGAAGGAGGGATTCCCGCGCAGCAGCATGACCATCAGGATGCGGCCAGCCGCGGCCGGTCATGCCGGATTCGGTGTACACCGAATCCTCGACGTGCCATCGTTGCCGGCGTGACGCTGGTGCTGAGGTTCGGTCCGGACGACGCGGCGCGGTGCCGGTTCGCGATCTCACCGTTGCAGGAGACGATGTTGACCCTGCTGGTGCTGAACGATCCGGGCCGGCACTGCTGGTATCTACCGTGGCTGCGCGACGTCCAACCCGTCGTGGCCGGGCTCGACCTGAGTCTGCTGCGCTTGGCCGCGCCGGTACACGGGCACGGCCCGGACTTCCTGTGGCCCAGCCCGACCGGCCCGCTCACCACGATCGAGGATGATCTCGCCCGGGTACGGGCCACCGATCCGGGCATCGTCGCCGCCGCGCTGGCCGGCCATGCCCGCCGGCTCGACCCCCGCGACGTGCCCGCGAACCTCTACCGCGCGCTCACCGGCGACCCCGTCGAGGCCCGCGACACGCTGGTGGCGCAACAGCGGCTGGCCTGGCAGGCCCTGGTCGAACCGCTGTGGGACCGAATTCGCGGCATGCTCGACGCGGACATCACCACGCGGGCCCGGCAACTGGCCGACGGCGGCCTTGAGGGTCTGTTCGCGAACCTGCACCCGCGCGCGACGTGGGCGGGTGACGCGCTGCACCTCACCGGCCTGCGCGCCGGGGTCGTCGATCTGCGCGGCCGCGGTCTGATCCTCCTCCCGGCGGCCTTCGGCTGGCCGAACCTGGGTATCGGGCCCACCGACGGCACCTCGGTCACTCCCCCGGTCCTGGCCTATCCCATGTTCGGCACCGCGCGGTTGTGGCATCCGTCCCCCCGCCCGCCGGCACTCGCCCGGCTCCTGGGTGCCGGCCGCGCGTTCGTGCTGGCGGAAACCCTCATTCCCAGCACGACAACCGGTCTCGCCCAGCGGGTGGACCTGGCCCTCGCCACCGTCTCGCAACACCTCACCGTGCTCCGCGAGGCCGGCCTGGTCATCGCGGAGCGCCGCGGCCGCGAGGTGCTCTACCGGCAGACGCCGCTCGCGGCCGCACTCCTGCACTCAGCCGGTTAGGTCGTTCGCCGAAGTGCCGCCCGCGGTGCCACCCCGGGCAAGTCCATGGCGGGCACCGGCACCCGCGCCTGGGGCGTGATCACCCTGCTGGGCCGGCCGGGGGTGACGCCGTGACGACGGCATCCTGGACCATCGGCGGACCGCGATGAGCACCTCGTCGTCGGACCACTCGCACTTTCCTACCGGATGCTGGATCTGGGCGAACTGGTTTGCGCGAGATGGTCTTGCAGTCGGGCGTGGCGGAACTGGTAGACGCCACCGGTCTGACGCAGGACGCCGCGGCGGTGGGCATCCGCCAGGAACGCCATGATGTGCCAGGGCAGTCGTCCGGTCAGGGGTAGCCAGACGCGGGCGATCAGCCAGGAACCGGAAACGGTCACGAGCAGCATCCAGATCAGGGTGGCGCCCACGGTCAGAATCACGCTGTGGATCAACCAGATTCCGCCGCCGAACGTCTGGTTGAACGAGAGTCCGGTGGCCGGCTGGAAGGTGAGCCAGACGGTGAGCCACAACAGGATGGATACGCATACCCCGAAGGTGGCACCCTCCCGGATCGCGGTGGCCCGGTCGGTGCGGATCAGCTCGTCCGGACTGACCACCTCGGTCGGTTCGACCGGGGCACCGAGGGCGCGGATCGTCGCGGCGACGAGCCAACTGACCACCCCGATGACCCCGCCGCCGGCGACCGCGTACCCGAGTCCCGCGCTCGATCCGCTGGCCACCACGGCGACCATGCCGAAGAGCAGCCCGCCGAGGATCCAGGCGCCGACCCACGAGATGCTGCGGCGGTTGCGCAGGTCCCGGGAGACCGCGTAGGCGACCTGGCGGGTTCGCCCGCGAAAGGCGGGTCGCATGCGCGCCGGCGACGGCCGGATGTCGCGGAAATATCCGACCAGGATTCCGCCGGACAACCCCACCAGCAGTCCCCAGACACCGGCGGCGCGCACCCAGGCCGACCGCACGGAATCGGGAAGTGTGCCGGCCAGTGCGGGATACCCGGTGACCAGCCAGGTGGTCACGGTCAGGATGGTGCCGGCGAGCAGTCCGATCGCGATCCGCCGCACCCCCAGGGCGAGCTGCCACCAGGCGAGCTCGTAGGTGCCGAGACGCCGCAGGTGCGTGGCGAGGAAACCCAGTTGGTGGCCGGCCCGCGCGCCCAGCCCGGTGCCGGCGTAGACCGCCGGCACGAAGCCGGTGAGCAGTCGCTCCTCGATCTCGGCGCCAGACTCGACCGCGAGCAGTTCACCCGGATCGGCGGCGGTGTCGCTGAAGATCGTGCGCGCCAGGGCTACCATCAGCGGTGTGGACAGCACGTCGGTGAGCACCGGCGAAGCGTGCGCCAGCACGGTGGCCCACTTGTTCGCTCCACCGTGGACCTCCGTGCGGCGGGTGGTCAGCGGAAGGTAGCCGGCGGCGTCGGCCAGGGTCAGGTCGTCCAGCCGCACCACCGCAGCGGCCGTGAGCACGTCGCCGGTCTGGACGGCGTCGGCGTACTCCTCGGGGCGGCTGGTCAGCAGCAGCCGGTCGGCCGGTCGCAGGCTGGCGTTGATCCCGGTGATCGCGGCGGTCCGGTGCCCCTCGCTGATCTCGTCGAAGCCGTCGAGCACCGGCAGGAGCCGGCCGGTGTTGAGCAGTTGCGTCGCGACGGTCAGTCCGGTGTGGTCCCGCTCGGCCAGAATCGGATACGTGGCGATCATCTGCTCGGCGAGCCAGTCCCGCAGCAGCTGGGTGCTGGGATCCCACGAGCCGAGCGTGAAGAGCACCGGCACCGGCACCGGGCGCATGGCCAGCAGGGTCAGGACGAACCGCGACGTGAGGATGGTCTTGCCGGCGCCGGCCCGGCCGAGGACCACCAGGCGCCCCGACGGAATCCGGTCGAACGTCTCGACGATGTCCTCGCCGTCCAAGACAAGCGGGTCGGGCCGGTCGCGGGCGCCGTTGATGCTCGGCCAGTGATCCATCAGTTGATCCGGGGCATTGGTCCACCGGGCCGGCAACGGAAACGGATCATGCACGCGCCGGAGCTGCTCTTCGGCCTCCCACTGGCTGCGCACCGAGACGGCCAGCACCTCGGCCATCGCGTCGAGCCGGTCGGCCAGCGTGAGGACCACCCGGGACGGTGCCCCCTGGCGCAGCGTCACCACGATCGCGAGCACGCTCAGCGGCAGCGTGATGACCGTGACGGACATACTCACGATGCTGGCCAACTTGTCGCCGCGATCGAGATCACCCTGCGAGAACTGCATTACCAGCCAGATCGCGAACGCGGTGAGACAGACAATTGTCGCAACCATGCTGAGCCACCACCGGGAAACCACGACCAACCATCCTGCCGTGACGACACGGATGTCGGTAGCCCTTGACAGGTTGCCGTGGAGCGGCGTTCGCAAGAATTGACGCGCCCGGGCGGATCGGAAATGACGGCTGTCGCCGATCGCCGGTTTCTCCCTATTCCCCGCGCGCGTGGCAGCGAGAGGTGTCGATCAACGGATAGAGTCCGAGCCGATCCGCGATGTCTGCCCCCTGCGGCATAATCACGCGAGCAAGCCGGGCGCGCGCACAGTGAGGAAGAGCCGCACCATGCCGTTGCAGAATCGCGTCCCGCCAACCGGGGAGATCGTCCCTCATCGGGCGCGCGGGTTGCTGATGGGCAACCGCGGGTGCCTGCACGACGAGGACCGCCGGCTGCGGGTGTCCCGCTGGCGGTCCAAGATGTGGATCAGCTGCGTGCTCGTCTGGCGGGACGTTCGGCGCGACGTCATGCCGCCGGGCCGCTGGACGGCGCTGTTCTTCCTGGACGAGGTGACCGCGCTGGCCGCCGGGCACCGACCCTGCGGGTACTGCCGGCGCACCGACTATCTCTCCTTCGCCGAGCGGTGGCGCGAGGCGTACGGCCTGGACGTGCGGCTACGCGCCGGCGAGATGGACACCGTCCTGCACGCCGAGCGGGTGGACCGACGCACCCGCCGCCAGGTGACCCGGCCGGCCGTGCTCGGCGAGCTTCCCGACGGGGCCGTCGTCCGGCACCACGGGATGGTCGCCCTCGTCGACGGCGGTCGGCTGCTGCCATGGTCGTTCGATGGCTACGGCGCACCGCGGCCGGGCCCGAGCGACACGACCGTCGAGCTGCTCACCCCGCCGGCCATCGTCGCGGTCCTCGGGGCCGGCTACCGACCGCTGGCGCACCCGAGCGTGAAGTCCGCAGCCCTGCGGTCCTTCTGACGCCTGCGCTGACCGCTACCCGCTCGGTGCGCGGCTTTCGCTGAACCGGCAAGGGATCGAGCTTCCGGTCAGGAACGCCAGCCACCGGCGCGCGGTGTCGGCGTCCTGCGCCGCATGGCGCAGGCCCGCCGGCATCCGGCCATCCAGGATCTCGGTGACGCCGAACGAGAGCGGCAGCGACACGCAGCGCGCCATCGCGCTCTCGGACGCGTCGCCGACCGCGTCGAGCAGGTACTCGCCGGCCCAGATCAGCTCGCCGTCGTGGTGGAGCCGCAACGCCACGGCGAGAACGACGCGGTCGCGGTCGGTCTCCGTGGTGGGGTAGGTGGCGGCGAGCCGGTCGGCGAGCGCGGTGATGCGTCCGCCGTCGTTGGTGCGTAGCTCGTCGAAGACCTCGGACCACGCCGCGCGCCAGCCGTCGAGCCGCAGCGTGCCCCGCACGAACGTGTCCAGCCGCCACGAACTCGGGAACGCGTACTGGGCGATGTACGGGACGCTGTCCCGGTTCGGGTAGACCTCGAACGTCTCGCCGTCGAGCACGTGCGGGCGGGTGGCCTCCCACGGATTCGTGACGACGCGTTCCGTGCCGTCCTCGATGTAGCGGGCGGGAGCGAGCAGCGCGCTCAGCACGCCGCGCGGCGCCCAGCTGAACCGGTAGCGGAACTCGTTGGGCACTGCGGGAATCCCGCCGCAGTAGGAGGTGAACTCCGCGGTGACGGCGCCATCCCCGACCAGCTCGCGAGCCTTGGCCACCAGTCGGTCCGCGAACAGGTGGTCGATGCCCGGATCGAGGCCGGACTCGGTCAGCACGACGACGCCGGCCCGCTCGGCGGCGTCCGACTCGGCCGCGATGTCCGCCGAGACGTAGCTGGTGCACGCGAAGTGCGCCCGCTGCTCGATGCACAGCCGCACCAGTCCGACATGCTCGGTGGCGGGCAGCATCGACACGACGACGTCGCCGGCGCGCAGTTCCTCGGCGAGTGCCGAGATGTCGTAGGCCCGGGTACCCAGCCGGCCGGGCAGGCCAAGCCGGGCCAGGCAGTTCGCGGCCCGCTCGGCGGTGCGGCCCCACAGCAGGACCCGCTCGGACCGTTCGGCCAGGACCCGTAGGCCGCTCGCGCCGGTGGACAGGCCGGTGCCGATCCAGTGCACGGTTGCCTCGGTCATGGGGACAGCTCCTTCTCGCACGCTTCCTGGAACGCACGCCGGCAGCGCCGCCACGCCGGCCCATCGTCCACAAGCGACATCAGGTGCGGGGCGAGCTCGGCGGAGAACGAGGTGCTGGCCTCGGCCGGCAGCAGCGACGGCAGGTTGTCGATGGCGATGACGTCGACCGCCCCCGCCTGTCGCCGCACGGGTTGCGCCCAGGTCGTGGTGCGGTCGTAGATCGGCAGCACATTGCAGTCGGAGGTGACGTCGCAGGTGACGTCGGCGACGACGGCCAACCGGTGCGGCGCGAGCAGCGCCTGCGGCGTCAGGAACGGCGTCGTCGGCTCGGTGACCAGGACCGCGTTGACCAGGATGTCGTGGTCGAGCAGGGCCGCGCGATCCAGCGCGCGGGTTTCCTCGATGTCCCAACGGGTCGGCTCGATCCCGGCGGTCTCGAGCGCGTCGCACGCACCCCGCCCGCTCCGCCCGAGGGCGCCGGTCACCAGGGCACGCGCGGCCCCGGCGTCGGCACGGAGCAGGTCGTCGAGCGCGGCCTTGGACACCGGCCGGAGGGGTGTGGTCAGCCGGCCGCGGTGGTGCAGTATCGCGAGAGCGGCGCCGGTGTAGCCCGCCCAGTAGCCGAACGCGGCGAGCCGGCGACCCGCGTCGTCGACCAGGTACTCCAGGTCGAGCAGCGTGCCCCCGCCGGCCACGAACCTGCGCAGCAGTGCCGGCCCGCCCAGCTGCCCCTTGTACGCGTGGCCGAAGAACACGTGCCGGTGCCGCAGCGCGGGTGGGTGGTCGGGCAGCTCCTTGAGGCCAACCACGTACTCGTCTTCCGGCGCGTCCACCCAGCTGCCGGCCGGGGCGATCGCACATCCGGCGTCGGCGTACGCCGAGCTGGGGAAGATCCGCTGTGGGGACTCCTCGACGGTGAGCCTGATCCCGCTCGCCACGAGCCGCGCCGCGTCCTCCGGCACGATCGGCGCCCGGCGCTCGGTGTCCCGCACCTCGTGCCGCATGGTGATCATGCTTCCGCCACCGGATCGGGACGGTCGGTACTCGACGATGACATCCGCCCATCATCGACCATCCGGGGTGCGGGAACCCCCGCGGCGGCAGTGTGGCCCGGTCCGGGGCGGCGCCGAGGCGGTTGACCCGATCGGGCGCCGGGATGTGCCGCTGCGCTGGTAACGGCATCATGGCGGGCGGCACGGTGCTCGACACCGCTTCGATACCGGAGGTTGCGATACAGCGGAACAGGCGTGCCGCCACACCCTGTCGGACCCCTCGGATCAGGCCCGGCCGGCGGTTCACGGTCAGGTCACGCCAGGGCGACGTGCCTCGGTGGCTGGGACGTCTCGGTACGACGTGCTGGCTGCTCACCGGTGTCGTCGTGGCCGCCGCGCTGGGTGTGTTCGCGTTGCTGGTCGCGCGTCCGCTGCTGGTTCCGGTGATCCTGACGGCCGGTGCCGCGACGATTGCCGAGCCGTTGGTGGGCTGGCTCGTTCGTCGGCACGTGCCGAGAGTGCTTGGCGCGGTGGTGGTGTGTCTGCTGGTCCTGGGTGTCGCGGCCGGCGTCGCGGCGGTGTTCCTCATCGGAGTTGTGGACCAGTGGGATTCGATCCTTCAGGTGATCACCGAGGCGGTTGGCCGGGCCAGGGAGCTCGTGGCCGGCGTCCCATGGGGTGCCGAGCTGGTCGACAACGCCAGCCAGGCGAGCGGCCAGTTGGGCCCGACCCTGGCAGCGGGTGCGTTCGCACAACTCATGGCCGGGGTGACCGGCCTGGTGACCGCCGTTGTCGGTGTGCTGCTGGCGACCTACATCCTGCTGCTGGTGCTCGCCGACGGGCCGCGCATTCACACCCTTGTCGCCGGTTGGATACCGGGGCCGGCGGCGTTCGGGAAGTCGGTTACCGAGCGGGCGGCGCACACCGCTCGACGCTATTTCGTGGGCCTCACGTGGATCGCGCTGATGAACGCCTTCGTGGTCGCCCTCGGTGCGTTGGTGCTGGGGGTGCCGTTCGTCGTGGGAATCGGCGTGCTGTGTTTCGTCGCCGCCTACGTCCCCTATGTCGGTGCTTTTCTCTCGGGTGCGTTCGCGGTGTTGTTGGCGCTGGGTTCGGGCGGGACCGAGACCGCGCTGGCCATGGTGGGCGTGATTATCCTGGCCAACTCGGTGCTGGAGAACCTCGCGCGGCCGTTGACCTTCGGCGCGGTGCTTCGGCTGCACCCGCTCGTGATCCTGCTGGTCACGCTGGTCGGTGGGGTGCTCGGTGGCGCGATCGGCATGATGATCGCACCGCCGATAGCCGCCATCGCCGCGGACACCGCACGCCAGGGCCGCGACGTGCGCACACCCGTCTGCGTCAACGGCCTGCTGCCCCGGGCGCAGGGCGGCGGCGTCGCCTGAACCGGGTCGGCGGCGCCCCGCCCCGTGGTGCGTGCGCTGCCGTGCGGCGGGTGTGATCCGGGCTCGACCGCGCCGCAGGGCGAGCCAGGTCCGGCGACAGCAGCCGTCAGGAGGATGCCCCGGCGCCGAGCACGGCGGCGCGGGGGCCGCGGCGGACTTCGGCATCGCCGATGTGGATCCCGGGCGAGGCGAGTTGCGGGTCCCTCCACAACGGCCCCTGCGCCAGCCACTCCTCATCCAGAGCGTCCACATCGGCCCCTCACGGACCCGCTGACGATACCGTCCGGCGCCAAGTGGACCTTGCGCTGCCGCCGCTAGTCAGTGTTACTATCTACCGGTAGTCAGTAATGCTGAGTAGCTGGGAGGAGGCGCTCCGTGGGCAAGCAGATGACGGAGCTTCTCAAGGGCACGCTGGAGGGCATCGTCCTCGCGATCCTGTCCGTGCGGTCCGCGTACGGCTACGAGATCACGGCGTGGCTGCGGGAACAGGGCTTCTCCGACATCGCCGAGGGCACCGTCTACGCCCTGCTCATCAGGATCGAGCAGAAGTGCCTCGTCGACGTGGCGAAGATCCCGTCCGAGAAGGGGCCGCCACGCAAGGTGTACTCCCTCAACGCTGAGGGACGGGAATACCTCGAAGAGTTCTGGAAGACCTGGGGCTTTCTCACCGAACGGCTCCAACAGCTCCACGAAGGAGACAGATGACCGGGTTCTCGAAGTTCATCTCACAAGTGGCGGGCGACAAGCGACGATGGCGGGAGTACAAGGCACGCACCAGAAAGCTTCCCGAGAACTATCGCACGGCGATCGAAGCGCTGGGGCGGTACCTGATGTACTTCGGGCGGGGGGACGGCACCGGCTGGGCTTCGATGTTGGAGGACCTTGCCGATCTGTTCGAACAGAGCGCGGCGAACGGAACCCCGATCCGCGAGATCGTCGGGGAGGACCCCGTTGAGTTCGTTGAGGCGTTCATTCAGAACTATCCCGAGGGGCAGTGGAGAGTCCGGGAGCGGGACCGGCTCATCAGCGCCATCGAGCGCGCCGCCGGGGACAACACCGAAGCAGAAGGTAGGGCAGTCTGATGGCGGCACAGCAAGTCCCGGCGATCCATGTGCGGGGTCTGGAGAAGTCCTACAACGAGCTGCATGTGCTGCGTGGCGTGGACTTCGACGTGGATCGGGGTGGCATCCTCGCCCTGCTCGGCTCGAACGGGGCGGGCAAGACCACGGTCGTGAGAATACTGTCCACGCTGCTCAGGGCGGACGCGGGTGCGGCCAGCGTCAACGGCTTCGATGTCGCCACGCAGGCAGCGAGCGTGCGGGAGTCCATCAGCCTCACCGGACAGTTCGCGGCCGTCGATGAGATCCTCACCGGGCGGGAGAACCTTGTGCTGGTCGCCAAGTTAAGGCACCTCAAGGACTCGGGCAGGATCGCGGACGACCTGCTGAGGCGTTTCTCGCTGGCCGACGCGGCCGCACGGAAGGTGTCGACGTATTCGGGTGGCATGCGCCGCCGCCTCGACATCGCGATGAGCCTCATCGGGAATCCGCCGGTGATCTTCCTGGACGAGCCGACATCCGGGCTCGACCCGCAATCCCGCCTCGAAGTGTGGAGCAGCGTCAAGGAACTCGCCGGGCAAGGCACGACGGTATTGCTCACGACGCAGTATCTGGACGAGGCCGAACATCTCGCCGACCGGATCGCGATCCTCCACCAAGGCCGGATCATCGTGAACGGCACCCTCGCCGAACTCAAGCGGTTGCTCCCGCCCGCCAAGGTCGAATACGTCGAGAAACAGCCGACCCTCGAAGAGGTGTTCCTGGCGATCGTCGGTGGGTCCGACGCCAACGACCGCGAAGCTGGCAATGACCGCCCCGTCGACATGAGCAAGTGAGGAATACCGATGACCAAGCACTTCTTCGGCGACACCGCCGTCCTACTGGGACGGTCCCTGCGCCACATCACGCGCAGCATGGACACCATCATCACGACCACGATCATGCCGATCGCCTTCATGCTGCTGTTTGTCTACGTGTTCGGCGGCGCGATCAAATCGGGGTCAGACTCGTATGTGAACTACCTGCTACCCGGTATTCTGCTCATCACGATCGCTTCGGGCATCTCCTACACCGCATTTCGATTGTTCCTGGATATGAAGACCGGCATCTTCGAGCGATTTCAGTCGATGCCGATCGCCCGATCGGCCGTGCTGTGGGCGCACGTCCTGACCTCGCTCATCGCCAATCTGATCTCGGTCGTTGTCGTCGTGCTCGTCGCCCTCCTCATGGGTTTCCGGTCGGGGGCGGGAGTGCTGGCGTGGCTCGCGGCCGCCGGCATCCTGGTCGTGTTCACCCTGTCGTTGACGTGGATCGCCGTAATACCCGGTCTCTCGGCGAAGTCCGTGGACGGCGCGAGCGCGTTCTCCTACCCGCTCATCTTCCTGCCGTTCATCAGCTCGGCATTCGTGCCCACCGAAACGATGCCCGGTCCCGTGCGCGCCTTCGCCGAGAACCAGCCGGTGACGTCGATCGTCAACGCGATCCGCGACCTGTTCACACAGCAGCCGGTCGGCACCGACATCTGGATCGCCCTGGCCTGGTGCCTCGGCATCCTCATCGTCGCATACGCCTTCGCCGTGCGCACCTACCGCCGCAAGATCTCCTAGCTGACCCGACTCCGTACCGCGCAAGGTGACATTCCTGGGCTTCTACAAGCGGAATGTCACCTTGCGCGGTAAGAGGCGTGCGGCCGACAGCTCAGTCCATGCAGAACAGGGTCACCTTTGCGGTACCCACGACGCCTGGCTGATATGCCTTGACGAACTGCTGGGCCTTGGCCGGCTCGGCGAAGAAGATCCGAACGGTAGCGTAGTTGCGCTGGGGATCCAGCCGGAGCTGCTCGCGGAGGCCGTCCTCGCAGCCGACGTCGTACGCCCCGGCATCCGGCTCGTATCCGAGGTCGGTCAAGGACTTCTGCGCCGCATCAAGTCGACGTTGGTCCTCCGGCGTGACCTGAAGGTTGCCATCCGCACGAACAACCGTGACGTAGACACCCCAATAGGTGCCACCGTGTTTGAGGCTGATCGGGGCAACGGCGGGCGGAAAGTCCGGCTTGGCAGCGGTCTGGGTCGAACTCGCGGTGCCGGTGGGTTTAGCCGTACTGCTCGGCTGTTGGGTGCTACCGCTGGTGGTGCTGGCCACTGGCTGCTGGCTGGTACCGCTGCTGGCGCCGGCCACCGGCTGTCCGGTCACACCGCTACATCCCGATGCCGCGACAACCGCGCCGATCAGTACCGCGACCAAGGCCCCCGCGCGGACCGGGGTTGAGACACTCATGGGCCCACCTGCGGCGTCGTGCTTCTGGTACACACCTACCCCATCATTCTGAACGAGCGTATCGGCCGTTACCCGGTCGGCGTTCGCTACACATCAAGACGCCGCACCCGGGAGAAGGTTGCCATCCGGCACCCCGCCGGTGACCACCGGCCAAGCGATCGGCGGCCAAACCCGCACGGGATGGACCGCACCGCGTAGCTCTCTGCGCTCCTGGGCTGATCTCGAAAGAAATCCCGGAGGAGGTGTCGGATCGGGGCAGAGGTGTTCGTAGCAGGGGTGAGCGGCTGCCCACCGGGGCCCGTCCTCAAGGAGAAGGGAATCGCGATCATGAAGCTGACGACCATGACGCAGGTCACCGTCGATGGCGTGATGCAGGGAAACGGCCACGCGACGGACGAGGAACGCCGGAACGGTTTCGAACGCGGCGGCTGGGCCCCGGGGATGGGCGACGACGAGACCAGGACGTTCATCACCCAGACCTACCAGCGAGCCGACGCGTTCTTGTTCGGCCGGCGGACCTACGAGATCTTCGCCGGCTCCTGGGGAGAAATCGCGGATATGCGCGCCCATCCGATCGGCGTGGCGTTGAGTCGGACGCCCAAGTACGTGGCATCGACCACGCTCACGGATCCGAAGTGGTCGAACACGACCGTCCTGTCCCGTGACCTCGCGGCGGCCATCGGCGAGCTGAAGGCCAGGCCGGCGGGTGAACTGCAGGTGCACGGTAGCGGCGCCCTGATCCGCTGGCTGCTCGAGAACGACCTCGTCGACGAACTCACCCTGCTGACCGTCCCCGTTGTCCTCGGCCAGGGCGCGCGGCTGTTCCCCGACACCGGCCGGGACATCGCGCTTGACCTGCTCGACTCGCGAGTCGACGCCAAGGGCGTAACGATCCAGGTCTACCGGCCCGCCGGGCGCCCGCGGTATGCGACGGCCGCGAGCACGTGAAATTGGGTGACGCACCAGACGACCGATCGGTTCCGGTTCACCACCGGCGCGGCAGAATGTCGTGAACGAAATCCGGGAGGCGGTGTGTCGGATCGGGGCAGAGGTGTTCGTAGCAGGGGTGAGCGGTCGCCGCGAGGGGCCTCGGGACCATAGGAGATGATCTTCAGATGCAGTATCTGGTTTCCGTGATCGACGACACGGCCGGCTCCGCCACCCCGGCCGAGATGGCCGCCATCGATGCGTTCAACGACCGGATCCAGGCGCAGGGTCACTGGGTGTTCGCCGGTGGTCTCGCATCGCCCAGTTCGGCCACGGTCATCGACAACCGGGGCGGGGAGGCGCTGATCACCGACGGACCCTTCCTGGAGACCAAGGAATACTTCATCGGCTTCTGGATCATGGAGGCCGCCGACCTCGACGTGGCGCTCAAGCTTGCCGCCGAAGGATCGAAGGCCTGCAACCGAAGGGTCGAGGTGCGCCCGTTCCTGTGAGCGAACCCGTAGGTGAGCCGGCGAGCGAACCGTCGAGCACCCGGTCTGATGCCGTGAACGTGGTCGACGTCCGGGAGGCGATCACCCAGGCTCACCACGAGGAGTGGGCGCGGGTGGTCGCCGCCCTGGCCAGGCGTTTCGGTGATCTCGACATCGCCGAGGAGGCGGCGGCCGAGGCGTTCGCGACCGCCGTCGAGCGGTGGCCGGCCGACGGCGTACCCCCCAATCCCGGTGCCTGGCTGACCACCACCGCCAACCGCAAGGCCATCGACCGGCTGCGGCGCGAGAACAAGCGCGACGACAAGCACAAGGAGGCTCGGATGGGGTACGACGACGACCCGCCCGAGCCGGTCGGCGCCATCGACGACGAGCGGCTCCGGCTGATCTTCACCTGCGCTCACCCGGCGCTGGCGATGCCGGCCCGCGTGGCGCTGACGCTGCGCATGGTCGGCGGTCTGACCGTACCCGAGATCGCCCGTGCCTTCCTGGTCCAGGAGACCACCATGGGCCAGCGGATCACCCGCGCGAAGGCCAAGATCAACGCGGCGCGCATCCCTTATCGGGTGCCCGCCGCGGTGTATCTCCCGGCACGTGTCTCGGGCGTCCTCGCCGTCCTCTTCCTCGTCTTAAACGAGGGATACCTGGCGACC
>JBJMIG010000022.1:0-71490 GCA_045806965.1 Labedaea sp.
GGCGGCCGGCGGTCCGGGTTCCGGCTCGTGCTCCTCGGCCGGGGGCGCGACGGCCGCCCGGGCCGGTGCCGGCTCCGCGTGCGCCGGTGGGGGCGGCCCGGGAGCGGCCTCGGGCGCCCCCGGGGCGGCGGGGGCGACCGCGAAGCGCCGCTCCATTCGCTCAAGTCGTTGCAGCACAGCGGAATCCACTGCGGCGTCGGCGGAAACCGCAGCCGGCAGCAACATCCGCGCGCAGAGCAGCTCGAGCAGCAGCCGGGGCGCGGTGGCGCCGCGCATCTCGACAAGTCCATTGTGGACGATTTCGGCGAACCGGGTCAGTGCGGCCGGCCCGAGCCGCTGGGCCTGCGCGGACATCCGGTCCAGCTCATCGCCGGGGGCGTTGACCAGCCCGCGGGACGCGGCGTCCGGCACCGCCCGCAGCAACACCAGGTCGCGCAGCCGGTCGAGCAGGTCGGCGGCGAACCGGCGCGGGTCGTGGCCGGCCTCCACCAGCCGGTCGACCGTGCCGAACACGGCGGCGGAGTCGCCGGCCGCCAGCCCGTCGACCAGGTCGTCGATCAGCGCCACGTCGGTGACCCCGAGCAGCGCGATGGCCCGCTCGTAGGTGACGCCCTCCGGGCCGGCCCCGGCCAGCAGCTGGTCGAGCACCGACTGGGTGTCCCGCGCCGAACCACCACCGGCCCGGATCACCAGCGGGAACACCGCCGGCTCGACGGTCGCGCCCTCGTCGGCGCAGTTGCGCTCGAGCAGCTCGCGCATCGCGCCGGGGGGGATCAACCGGAACGGGTAGTGGTGGGTGCGCGAGCGGATGGTCGGCAGCACCTTGTCCGGCTCGGTGGTGGCGAAGATGAAGACCAGGTGCTCGGGCGGCTCCTCCACGATCTTCAGCAGGGCGTTGAATCCCTGCGTGGTGACCATGTGCGCCTCGTCGATGATGAACACCCGGTAGCGCGAGGCGGCCGGGGTGTAGAACGCCCGGTCGCGCAGCTCCCGCGCGTCGTCCACGCCGCCATGGCTGGCCGCGTCGAGCTCGACCACGTCCACACTGCCGGCGCCTTCGGGTGCCAGCCCGATGCAGGAGTCGCACCTGCCGCACGGATCCGGGGTCGGCCCCTCGGCGCAGTTCAGTGAGCGGGCCAGAATCCGCGCGCTGGACGTCTTGCCGCAGCCGCGCGGGCCGGAGAACAGGTACGCATGATTGACCCGCTTGGCCGCGAGCGCGGTGCGCAGCGGCTCTGTCACGTGCTCCTGCCCGACCACCTGGGCAAACGTCGCTGGACGATACTTGCGATAAAGGGCGAGCGCCACGCCGCGACCCTACCCGTCGCTCCGGACACCAACCGACCGCCTCGGCCACCTCGGCAGGTGTGCGGCACAGATCGCCGTTGAGCGACGATCGGCAGGCCAGCGCGTGCGTCCCAGAGCGCAAAAGGGACCTCGTGCACCCGTCAGAGCCCGCTTATCCTTGCTGCCTTCCGGCCCTGGGGAGGTTCACGAGATGGACGCCGCACGAGGTCCACGATCAGTGTAGCGAGCCCGGGCCAGGCGGTAGGCCTCGCGTAGGTCGTCGCCGTCATAACGCACCGTGGCCAGCCCGACGAGGTCGGCCGTGGCGTTCACGGCGACGGTGTGCCGCAGGTGGCCGAACAGCGGGACGTCCGAGCCGGAGTCGCCGTAGGCCAGGCACTGGGCCGTGGTGAGGCCGAGCCGGACCAGGGTCCGGTCCACGATGGTGACCTTGTCGGCCGGGTTCAGGATGCCGGCCGGTTCCGGGATCGCGCGCAGCGGCAGCGGCGGGAACCGGGACGCGGCCACCTCGTCAACGCCGAGTGCGAGCAACCCGAAGGCAAAGAAGTCTGGGGACATGGTCACCACGAGTGAGTGCTCACCGCGTTGCCGGATGTCGGCGAGCACGTCCGGCAGCCCGGTGATCCACGGCGAGCCGGCGAACACCTCGACCACCACCTCGGCGGTGAGGTCGCGCCAGAGCCGGGCGGACGCCGCTGAGAACGCCTTGGTGTCCAGCGTGCCTGCGGCGAAGGCCAGTTCGAGGTCCAGCAGCTCGGGCAGGCAGCCGAGCCGGCGGGCGATCTCCACCGGCGCGGTCGTGCCGCGCAGCAGGGTGCCGTCCATGTCGAACACGTGCAGGAGTGTCACCGGGGCAGTATTTCGTTACGAGCCCCCGGATTCATGCGAATTTGACCTGGTCCGGTAGGTTAGGCCCGGCTGTGCCAACAATGCTGCGATCGTACGGAGAACCAGACATGCAGCGGGCAGCGTTCCCGGAGTTGCAGGGCCGGCCCCGGCCGCCGCGGCACCGGCGGGTATCGGGCACGTCCGACCGGGTCCTACCGTGGTTGAAGGCCGCCACCATCGTGGCCGCGGCGGGGCTGCTCGGGGTGGTCATCCTGCTGGCGACTTCCGGGGGCGGGGAGAGCACCGCACGACGCTCACCGACCGTGCCGACGATCGTGCCCGGTGGTTCCGGCGATGACGGCCGGCCGGTGCCGAACAGCGCGGTGCCCACGATGGATCCGCCGGTGCTGCTGACCGAGACCGCGGAGATCGCCGTCGCGCCACCGCCGGTGACGTCCAGCAGCCAGCCCCCGCCGACCACCTCGCCGCAGCCCCGGATGCCCGAGTTCCAGTTCGCCGTCATCGGGGAGAGGTGCGCGCCGGTCGGAGCGTTCTCGTTCACCCGGGAACGCCAGCCGGTGGTGTGCATGCGTCGCCGCGGCGACGGGGGCCGCTGGGTGCCGATGTTCTAGCCCGCGCTCAGCAGCGCAACCGGTCGGCCAGCTCGGTGAAGCTGGACGCGGAGACGTCCGCGTCGAACTCGCCCGCCCGGTCCGCCCTCGCCCCGGGGCCCTTCTCCAGCGGCCGCTCGACGAACGCGGTGCGCAGCCCGGCCCGGCGCGCGCCATCCAGGTCCCATACGTGCGCGGCCACCATCAGCACCTCCGCCGGCTCGACGTCCAACAGCGCGGCGACGCTCAGGTACGCCTCGGGATCCGGCTTGTAGTGCCGGGCCAGCTCGGCCGACACAATGCAGTCGAACGGCAGCTCCGCGGCCTTGACCAGGTTGGTGAGCAGCGCGAACCCGCCGTTGGACACGGCGGCAACGGTGTAGCGCCCGCGCAGCCGGGCGAGGCCGGCCGCCGAGTCCGGCCAGGCGGGCAGCCGGTGCCAGGCCCGGACCAGCTCGGCGCGCGCCCCCTCGTCGAAAGCCGCGCCAACGTCGCGCTGCGCGAGCAACTCGTCGAGGGAGCGCCGGTGCAACACGTCGAGGTTGCACCAGGGCAGCTCGGCGCGCCGCACCAGGTCCATCGACGGCACGTACCGACCACGCCAGTCGGCCGCGACGGCGCCGCCGTCCAGCTCGACGCCGCGTTCCGCCGCCACCTGCTCCACCTGCCGCGCCACTCCGGTCCACCAGTCCACAGTGGTGCCGAAGATGTCGAACGCCAGCACCTTGATCCGCCCAACATCGAGCTCGGCCACGCCGCCTCCCGAATCCGGTGATCAACCCACCCAACCGGGTCAGCTTCCCCCGCCCCGAAGGCGATACACCAGGGCCGACCGCGGCCACCGAACGCCACGACCGCTCCGGTGATCGGCCGGAACGCCAACTACCAGCCGTTTTGCCTGGTCAAATCACCCTCCGGTAAGCTGCGCGACGGAGGATTCGCCTAGTGGCCTAGGGCGCACGATTGGAAATCGTGTTGGGCTAAACACCCTCAGGGGTTCAAATCCCCTATCCTCCGCCAGCTGAACAGGCACGACACCGCATCCGATCATGGGTAGCCGGTGTCCGTTGCCGCGCGGCTCGCGTGGATCTCCCCACCCCGGCAGCACCACTTCACCTAGCCGGAACGCCGAGCGCCGAGATACAGCGGAAGGTCACCTTGCGCGGCTGGAAGCGAATGAAGGTGACCTGCCGAACGGTGACCGCGGGGCAGCCCGCTCAGGGGTCGTCGCCGGGGGTTGGTTTGCGGGCGCTGCGCCGGGGGCCGGGGATGCGCCGGGTGGCGCGGAAAAGGTCGGCAAGGGCGCGCAGGATGGCGGGGCGTTCGCTCGGCGTGGTGCCCCGCAGGGCGACGATCGAGACGACGAGGATGACCAGTGCGGGGATGGCTGCGGCGACGGCGATCCAGGGGCCGATTGACGAGAGTTCCATGCGCTGACCTCCGAGCCCTCGCTCTGGTGGAGCGGGGGCGGGGGCGGGCCTCAGCTCGACCAGTTTCTTGACTGGCAAGCTGAGTACCTGCCCGGCGAGGTCTCAGTTGGGAGTGTGAGTCCCGGAGCGCACGGCCCTCCTCTGGTTGCCAAACCGAAGGTCTCTTCCGCCGCCTCGACGAGCGACCGCTACCGCCGGGTGAGTGGCCATTCCGGCGAAGCCGGGTTCATCAGAATGGTTGACCGTCTTGACGGCGACAGCGCGTAGGAATACTCCCCTTCGTACGAACTTCGCATTCTCCGCGCGCCGGCACCGAGCGTCAATAGCGCAGGGCGTTCCGTTACCAACAGCGAAGTCAGCCCACGGTGGCGCGGTGCAGCGTGGCGGCGAAGTCGAGCGTGATGCCGCCGTCGGCCTGCATCTCCCCCGCCGCCGCGAGAAAACGCCGGTGGAACTCCTCGGCGCGCTCGGCCGGCAACCCGCCTACGGCGTCGGCCAGGCCGCGCGGCGCCAGCCAGGCCCACAGTGCCGGCGGGTCGGGGATCGGCTGGGGCATCCGGACCGACGTGCGCGTGATGCCGACGAACCCACTCGCGTCGAGCAGGTCGTCGAGCTGGTCGTGGATCAGCGGTCCGCGCGTCGGCTCCGGTGGACGTCGACCCCCGGCGAAGAACTCCACCGACAGGTCCTCCAGCCAGGCCATCCGCCCGACGTCCTGGGTCTCCAGGGACAGCGCGATCGCGCCGGTCGGGGTGAGCACCCGGCGCAGCTCGGTCAGCACCACGGCGGGGTCGGTCATGATCTGGATCACGAACCCGGCGGTCACCAGATCGAAGGAGCCGGACGGGAAGTCGAGCCGGCCGGCGTCCATCTGGTGGACGGTGAGCTCCGGGTAGTCGGCGGCGAGGTGGGCCACCATGCCGGCGCTGGCATCCACCGCGGTGACCAGACAACCCCGGGCGAGCGCCGCCCTGGCCACGGCGCCCCGTCCGGCGCCGACGTCGAGCACCCGGGTGCCGGGTGCCGGGTCGACGAACTCGATCAGTCGCCGGCCGAGGTCCGCCACGTAGAAGTAGATCTCCTCGTAACGGTCGGCCAGCGCGTCGTACTTCCGTCTGCCCCGTTCCGTGCTGGTCACGGGCACAGGTTAAAGGGCGCTGACAATGAGCAGATACCGCCGTTGTGGCTATTCGTCGTCGGGCGCAGCGTGGTCGGCGACACCCGGAGTCGGATCGCGGTCAAGATCGATCAACGGGTGCCGGTCTGCGCCGTCCTCGGCGTGGTGCCGGCCGCCGGCGTTCGGCTCGGGGGTGGCTGCCGCGGCCCGGCCCTCCTGGTCAGGATGCATGACGTCCTCCTGGTGATCTCCCACGTCAGTGCAGGGAGTATTCACCACGACCAGGTGACGGCGCGGCCGGCCTACCCGCGGCCTCTCCCGTGACCCTTCGGGCCGCCGTGCGACTTCGGGCCCGGTGGCGGGACCGGCGCGCGCGCCGCCGGCTGGGCCGTGGCCTCGGGCTGGGGCGTGGCCGCCGGTTCCACCTCGACGTTGGCCACCGCGGTCTGCGGGTTGACGACCAGGGCGGGTGCCGCGTCCCGCTGCTCGGCCGGGCGGTCTCCGCGCACCGGCGTTCCGGCGCTGGTGGTGCTGATCGACATCATGGTGGCGGTGCTGGCGCTGACCAGCAGAGCAAGGCCCGCCGCAGCCCGGACGAGCCGCCGCCGAGGGGCGCCGCGCAGTAACCGGTCGGACAAGATTCGGGTGGCCGGCGCCGGAGCCGGCTCGAACGGTTCCAGTGCCGCGGAACCGGCTGGCGCCGCCGGCAGCTCACCGCCGCCAGCCTCGGCCAGATAGTCGGCCAGCAGTTCGGCGCACCGCGCGGCGTCGATTCGGTCCTCGGGTTCCCGCGCGGTCATCAGGACCAGTGCCTGGTGCAGGGTCGGGGGCAGGTCCTCGGGCACCCGCGGTGCGCGGCTCAGGCGGGCGACCGCGGCCTCGATCTCGGTCCCGGTGTACTCGGGCTCCCCGGTCACGCATTCCAACAGGACCAGGCCGAGCGCATAGATGTCCGCAGGCGACCCGGACCGCGCGCCGGCCACCTGCTCCGGAGCGAGGTACGCGGCCGTGCCGACGCAGTGGCCCGATGCGGTCAGCCGGGCCGCCCCGACCGCACGCGCGATTCCAAAGTCGGCAAGATAACAGCTGTCGTGACCGAGTAAGACGTTGGACGGCTTGATATCCCGATGCAATATGTGTCGCGAGTGGACATATTGAAGGGTCTCGGCCAATTTCAGGCCAATTTGGGCAACCGTGGCCAACGGCAGCGGCCCTTCGTTGATCACGGTGCGCAGCGTGCAGCCACGGACGAGCTGCATCACCAGATAGGGTTGGCCAGCGTCGGTGGAAACGTCGAAAACCCGCAGCAGTCCGGGATGCGACAACCCGGCCAGCAGTCTGGCCTCGGCTTCCAACCGGGCCAGCATGATCTCGTCCGCGGGCGCGTTGAACAGCTTGACCGCGACGGATCGGCGTAACCGGGTGTCGGTAGCAGCGTGCACTGTGGCCATTCCACCCCGGCCCACCTGCGGTCCGAGTCGGTAGCGGTGGTCGAGCATCCGGCTCGCGCCCATGTCGATCAGCCTCTCGATGTCCCGACCCATTGCCACAATCCAGTACCCGGATCGGACGGAACCGAAACCCGGGCCTGGCAGATTGGAGCCCGGCCTAGGACAATACTGCGGTTGATCGCCACAGACGGCCGGGCGAGAACGAGGTGGTGGTGTTCCTGACGGGTAACCGGCAAGTGAGCGCGCGCCTGCTCGACGCGGTGATCAGCATCTCCCGTGACCTTCGGTTGCGGGACGTGCTGCAACGCATCGTGGGATACGCCTGCGACCTGGTGGACGCGCGGTACGGCGCGCTCGGCGTGGCCGGTCCGAACGGCTCCCTGGTGGACGTGGTCTACCAGGGACTCGACCAGCGGGCCATGGCCGCGATCGGCAACCCGCCGCGCGGCACCGGGCTGCTCGGCGCACTGATCCGACACCCGATGCCGATCCGGCTCAACGACCTCACCGAACATCCCACCGCTGTCGGATTTCCGCCCAACCATCCGCAGATGCGGACATTCCTCGGAGTTCCGCTGCTGATCGGCGACGAAGTGTTCGGCACCCTCTACGTCACCGAGAAGGGTGGCGGTGGCGAGTTCACCGAGGAGGACCAGGACATCCTTCTGGCACTGGCCGAGGCGGCCGGTGTCGCGGTGGACAACGCCAGAATGTTCGAGCGCACCCGACAACGGGAGATCTGGGTGCAGGCGTCCAATGAGATCACCTCGGCGCTGCTGGCCGAGACCACGCCGACCGACGAGCTCCAGCTGATCACCGAGCGGGTCCGGTCGGTGGCCGGAGCGCCGATCGCGGCCATCGCGCTGCCGCATGAGGCGGAGCGCGGCAAGCTGGTGTTCAAAGTGGTCGACGGCCTCGGCTGGGCGAACAACGGCCTGGTCGGCTCCACGATCGACATCGCGACCACGGCTTCCGGCGTGGTGTTCAGCACCGGGTCTCCGTTGTTGCTTGACAGCTACGGCGACGCCGCGGCGACCTGGCAGGACACGCACAACGGCGGCGCGCCGCCGGTGCTGCGCGAACTCGGTTCGGCGGCCATCGTGCCGCTCGCGGCCGGCGAGCAGATTCTCGGCGTGCTGCTGCTGGTCAAGATGCGCGGCGAGGCGCCGTTCGGCGAGCCGGACCTCGAGCTGCTGCAGAACTTCGCCGCGCACGCGGCGCTCGCGCTGCGGTATGCCAAGGCGCGTTCCGATCAGCGCAAGCTCGCCGTGTTCGAGGATCGCGACCGGATCGCCGGCGACATGCAGAACGTCGTGATCCGGCGGTTGTTCGACATTGGACTCGGGCTCGAGGGAGTGAGCCGGCTGGTCCCGCCCGCGCTGCGAAACCGGATCTCCGGCCTGGTCGACGATCTCGACGGGACCATCCGCGACCTGCGGCACAGTATTTTCTCTCTGCAGGCCGGTCTTGACCCGGATCAGGAGCTGCCGGGCACGCTGAACGAGGCGGTGCTGCGGATCATCGGCGAGGCCGCCGACGCGCTCGGTTTCGAGCCAAGGGTCGGTCTCGCCGGGTCGCTGGATTCCGTTGTACCGCAACGGTTTCAACCGGACCTGCTGGCCACGTTGCGGGAGGCGCTGGCCAACGTCGCCCGGCACGCCCAGGCAAGCTCGGTGAGTGTCCAACTCCGGGTGGCGGACGGCGAGCTCACCATGGATGTGCTCGACGACGGCATCGGGATTCCGCTCGACCGCGAGCGCAACAGCGGGCTGGCCAACCTCACCCGAAGGGCCGAACGTTGGGGCGGCAACCTGGCCGTGGCGCCGGGCGGCGGTGGGGGCACCCGGCTGACCTGGACCGTGCCACTGATGGAGGCCTAGTGATCGCGGTCGCGCACACTGCGTAACCGACGGGCACCGCGCCACATGGCGAACCCGCAGACGGCGAGTCCGCCGAGCAGGCCGCCGGCCACGATCATCTTCCCGATCGCGACGAAGAGCGCGGCGATGGCGAGCAGCCAGCCGGCCGCGCCGAGCACGACTCCGGAGAACAGCCAGTTGATCCGGTGGCTGGGGAGTCGCGGCACGAACCGGTCCCCGGGCGGACCGGCCACCTGGGACGCGACGGTGGAGGCGGCCCCGGCCTGCGAGTGCGCCCCGTCGAGTAAGCCCATCTCAGCTCCTTGCAAGTTGTGTGTTGCAATCCTGGCTGAGAGTGGCCCGTCTCACACAGAGTCACCATCCCCCAATCGGCCAGGGTCTTTCGGCCCTGGATGCAAGAGGAGTCTGGCGGATGTGAAGGTGTATTCGTTCGCGTACGGTTGGACACCGACGGGCGCGGTGGCCCGCTCAACGCATCCCGGAGAACTCGGTGACCATTCGGATCTTTCTGGTGGATGACCATGAGATCGTCCGCCGCGGAATCGCCGATCTCATCGAGGACGAACCGGACCTTGAAGTCGTCGGTGAGGCGTCTTCGGTCGCCGAGGCGATGGCCCGGTTGCCGAAAAGCGGGGCCGATGTGGCAGTGCTCGACGTGCGTATGCCGGACGGCAACGGGGTTGAGCTGTGCCGGGAGTTGCGTTCCCAACTGCCCGAGCTGAACTGTCTGATGCTCACGTCCTACGCCGACGACGAGGCGCTGTTCGACGCGATCATGGCTGGGGCGTCAGGCTTTGTGCTCAAACAGGTGCTCGGCAACGACCTGATCAACGCGGTCCGCACGGTGGGCCACGGCGGTTCGCTGCTCGATCCGCGCACCACCGCCGCGCTGCTCGGCCGGATTCGGCGCAAGCGCGAGGAAAGGGACCCGCTGGCCACGCTGTCCGACCAGGAGCGCGCGGTGCTCGAACTGGTCGCGGAGGGCTTGACCAACCGGCAGATCAGCGAGCGGATGTTCCTGGCGGAGAAGACCGTCAAGAACTACGTCTCGCATCTGCTGGCCAAACTCGGCTTGCAGCGGCGTACCCAGGCCGCCGTACTGGCCGCGGAGCTGCGCTCCCGGGAGATCCGCTCGCCGAAGGCATAGTCGGCTGGCCTGGTCCGATCCGGACTGGCCGCCCCGCGGGCTCAGAGCGGGGCCCGCCAGGTCAACCGGTTGCCACCGGTGGCGTGCCCGTCGAGCATCGCCGTGCCGCCGCACTGGGCGGCCCGGCGCTCGGCGGCCAGCAGACTGGTCGCCACCAGGTGGGGCGGCAGGTCCACCCCGTCGTCCACCACCTCGAGCACCAGATCCTCGCCGGCCACGATGGTGATCGTGATCTCGCTGGCCCGCGCCTCGGTCAGCGCGTTGCCCACCGCGTCGCGGAGCACATCGACCACCAGATCCCCGACCGGGTCCGGCACCAGCGTGTCCACCGCCCCGGAGATGCGCACCGCGGGCGTCACCCCGGAACCGTTGCTCAGCTCGGCGATGACGTCCAGCAACCGGCGGCGCAGGCTGCCCGCACGGTCCTCGGCCGTGGTGTGCAGGTCGAAGATCGAGGTGCGGATCTCCCGAACCGTGGCGTCGAGCTGCTCGACCGCGCGGGTGATCCGGATGCGCGCCTCGGGGTCGGCGATCCGACGCACCGTGCCCTGCAGGCTCATGCCGGTGGCGAACAGCCGCTGGATCACGTGGTCGTGCAGGTCGCCGGCGATCCGGTCGCGGTCGGCCAGCACGTCCAACAGCCGCCTGGTCCGCTGGGTCTCGGCGAACTCGATGGCCATCGCGGCCTGGTTGGCGAACGAGACCAGCATCGGCTCCCACTCCGCGGCCAGCGGGCGCTGCCCCTTCGCGCTGACCGCGAGCAGCCCGCCGGGCCGCTCGATGCCCGGCAACCGAACCACGATGCCCGGCCCGAAGCGCCCGGAGGCCGAGCCGATGCTCTGCTGTAGCACCGTTGCCACGTTGGGCAGCCGGACCACGTCCCCGCCGGCGAACAGGTTGCCGCAGGCGCTGATCTGGAGTCCGACCAGCTCGGTCGCGTTCTCCCCGGCCGCCGCGGTGACCGCGAGATGGTCGTCCTCCGGCTCGTCCCGCAGCAGGATCAGCACCCAGTCCGCACCGGATAGCTCCTTGGCCCGCTCCACGACCAGCCGCAGGGTGTCCTCGGTGGACGCTCCGTGCAGCAGCTCGCCGTTGATCTCGCCGGCGGCCGCCAGCCAGCGCTCCCTGGTCCTGGACTGCTCGAAGAGCCGGGCGTTCTCCACCGCGACTCCGGCCGCCGCGGCCAGCGCCGTGAGCACCGCCGAGTCGTCCGGAGTGAACTCGACCGCGCCGTTCTTCTCGGTGAGATAGATGTTGCCGAAGATCGCGTCTCCGACCCGGATCGGCGCGCCGAGGAAGCTTGCCATCGGCGGATGGTTCGGCGGGAAGCCGATCGAGTCCGGGTGCTTGCTGAGGTCGGCCAGGCGGATCGGGCTGGGATGTTCGATCAGCGTGCCGAGCAGGCCGCGGCCCTCCGGCAGGGCGCCCATCCGCGCCCTGGTCTCCGGGTCGATGCCGGTGTAGATGAACTCGGCCAGACCCTGCTCGCCGACCACGCCGAGCGCGCCGTAACGGGCGTCGATCAGCTCGACCGCGGCCTGCACGATGCGCTGGAGAGTGGAATCCAGCTCCAGGCCGGTGCCGACCGCGAGTACCGCCTCGAGCAGGCCCTGCAGCCGGTCCCGGGTCTTGACGATCTCGGCGAGCCGCGTGCGCACCTCGGTCAGCAGCGCTTCGAGCCGCAGGCCGGAGAGCGCGGCCGTGGCCGGATCGAGGCCGTCCGCCGCGGTCTCGGAGGAGTCCTGGTCAGGCATTCTTTCCCCACGGTGACACCCGGCCCACGCTGCGGGAAGGGCCGAACGTCACCTCAGCGCAGAGTCGAAGAAGGCCAGAATCCGCTTCCTGGCATCCTGCGCCGACGGATCGTGGTACTGCATGCCGGCCACCCGGCTCAGCATCCGCAGTGCGCCGGGCACGTCGGCCGGGTCGTGGTCATTGAGGAACGAATGGCCGGCGTCCGGGTACTCCTTGACGTCGTGTGGAACGTTGTTCGCGGTGAGTGCGCCGGACAGTTTCTCCGCCGCGCCGCGCAGCCCGCGATCCTTGGCGCCGTAGCTGCCCACGATCGGGCAGGCGCCGGCCAGCGCGCGATCCGCGTCCTTGGGCAGTGCGCCGTAGTTCACGCTGGCCGCGGCGAAGTCGTGCCCGGGGGCCAGCATCAGCGCGAACCCGCCGCCCATGCAGTACCCGATCACGCCGATCTTGCCGGTGCAGTCGGGCCGCTCGGCCAGCCAGGCCTTCGTGGTGTCCACGTCGGCGAGCGGCCGGCTGGGGTCGCGCAGGAAGGAGATGAAGCAGGTCATCTTGCGGCCGTTGCGATAGAGGTCCGGCGCCACGGCGAGGTAGCCGGCGCCGGCCAGCCAGTCGGCCTGGTTGCGCACGTCGCGACTCATCCCGACCGCGTCATGGAGGACCACGACGCCGGGCCACGGGCCGTCGCCGGACGGGGTTGCCAGATACGCCGTCAGTTCCCCCTGTGGGGAGGGCACGGACACGGTGGTCATTCGGTCTGGTTCCCTTCTCCGGACAGGATCTGCTCCAGCTCGGCCGGTGCGCCGAACAACGGACCCTGCGCCGTGTGTACGCCGATGCCGGCCAGGGCGACAGCCTCCTCCTCGGTGCGCACCCCGTCCACCGACACCGCCGCGCCGAGCTGGGTGATCGACCCGACCAGCATGGCGACCGCGTCGGCGACGACGGGATGGTTGTCCAGCGCCGCGGCAACCGGCTCGGCGAGGACCACCGATCTGGCCGGCGAACGGGCCAGCAGCGCCAGTTCGGCCGGACCGCCGCCGAAGCCGCACAGCGCCGCCCGCACCCCGATGTCCGCGATGACGTTGAGGTTGTCCGGCGCGCTGCCGAACTCCCCGAGCACCGCGCCGGTGTCGAACGCGAGCTCGAGCCGGTTGGGCGGCAGGTCAACCGCCGCGATCGCGCCGAGCACCGCGGACACCAGGTCGTCGTCCGCGGATTGGAGGCGGGACAACCGGATCCGCAGCGCCGGTTCGCGGCCCGCGAGCCGGGCCAGGTTCGGGTTCGCGCACGCCGATCGGAGCAGGGCCGGCCCGAGGGCAACGGACTGGCCGGTGCGCTCGGCCAGCCGCATGGTCTCCCGCTCGTCGAGCGGCCCACCGGCCCGCCCGCTCCAGTGCAGCGCCGCGCGCAGGCCGACCGTCGCCCGGTCGGCGAGGCGCACCACCGGCTCGTAGCGGACGGCGAGCTCGCCGCTCTCGAAGGCGCCGGGCAGCGCGGTGGCATCCCGGTTGTCCTGCCTGACCCGCTGGTCGGCGACCGGGTCGAAGTGCATCCACTGTCGCCGGCCGGCCGCCCGCGCGTGGTGCATCGCGGCGCACGCCGCCCGAAACAGCTCGGCACCGGACATCGCGCCGGCCTCGGTGCGCACCACGCCGATCGTCGCCGCAGGCGCGACCCCGCATCCGTCCACGTACTCCGGCTCGGCGAGCGCCTCGTTGACGCGCCTGACCAGCTCCGGTATGTCCGGCGTGTGCTCGGCATCCTCGACCAGGATGGCGAACTCGTCCGCCCCGGTGCGGGCGACCAGCGCCTCCTCGCCGGAGACCACGTCCTCCAGCCGCTTGGCGATCGTGCGGAGCAGATGGTCGCCGGCCGCATCGCCCAGCCCGTCGTTGAGCACCGAGAACGCGTCCAGGTCGAGGCAGCACAGCGTGACGGTGGCCTCCGGCCTGGCCCGTCCGAGCCTGGTCTCCAAGGTGGACTGGAAGTAGATCCGGTTGGCCACGCCGGTCAGCGCGTCGCGCACCAGTTGGTGGCCGAACCTGCCCTGGAGCAGTTGAAGCTCGCTGAGGTCCTGCACGGTGATGACGTGTGAGGCCGGTGGTGCGTCGGTGCCGTCGCGCAGCGGCGAGCTGGCCACGAACACCCAGGCGGTGTCGCCGTCGGCACGCAGCAGCTGAACTCGGCCGGTCGGCGGCTCCTCGAAGCTGCCCCGAAGGTCCTCGGCGAGGTAGTCGGCGAGGGACGCGCCGTCGAGCATCTCCGGCGTGCAGGCCAGGATCTTGGCCAGCGCGGAGTTCGTCTCGATGAAGCGTCCGCTGGCGTCGGTGAGCGCGAGGCCGACCGGCGACGAGGTGAACACCTCGCGGAAGCGCCGTTCGGTGGCCTGCCGGTCGCGCTCGGCACGCTGCTTGGCGGCGAGCAGGGCGTGCCTCATGTTCTCCTGCTGGGCCAGCGTGCGCCGGCGTTGGGCGTCGGCGTAACCGCTGCACACGGCGGCAAGCAGCGCGACGACCTGGCGGGACCGGGTCCGGTCCGGCTCGCCGAGATCGAGCAGGGCATCGGCGAGCACGTCCACCGAGCGCGTGAGCGTGTCGAGGCCGATGATCTGCCCGGCGACCATCCGGCTGCCGACCTCGGTGCCCGGCTGCGCGGAGAACGGCCGGGCCTCGAGCGCCTCGGTCAGCGTGACGACCAGCCCGTGCAGGTACTCCTCGAGGTCCGCCATCGACATCGGCACGTAGGCGCTTGCCGTCACCGCGCGCAGCCACGTCTTGGCCAGCATGCGCAGGTTCTCGTCGGTCGTCACGTCGAGCTCGTCCGCCCGGTCAACCGCCACCTCGCCTCGTGTCCATTCCGTGACCGACACAGTACTCATCGGAGGTGGCCCTGGGTGATCTCCTTCCAAGGACCAACCGAATGGCCGGCACCCAGAATGGCGAAGCCGGCGTCCAAGCGGGCCAAACGACCGGCTCGGCCTGATCAGCGGCGCATCCGCACACCTATTCAGCGACCCTGAAAGCGTTAGGCCAACACGCACTGCATCGTGCCTGCACTAGCACGTGAGTCTTGCAATCAGGCACGCGAGTCCTGCACTCCAGTGGAGAGTTCAGCGCTGTTGGCCCAGCCGCACCGGCGTCCGCTGCCCGGGGTTTGCCCGAGCGCGCAACTCGGTTGCCCGAGCGCGAGACTCGCTTGCCGGAGCGCGAGACTCGCGAAGATCGCACCTATACTCCGGGATCGGGACGTTCTCGGGAGCTACGGTGACGGTGCGCGCGGAAGAGTTCTTGCGGATCGTGGACGCGCTCGTCGACGTGCAGCGCGCCGATGGCGGGCATTACACATCGTTCAGCGTGCACGGCAAGCGGTTCGGCTACTACTGGCCGCGAACCCAAACCGTTGGTCTGAAGCAGACCCTGTCCGAGCAGCAGGCCCTGGTGTCCGAGCGGCCGGACGTGTTCGAGGAGCAGTTCACCGCGGGTGGCTTCGGCTGGGTGGTCGTCTACCTGGCCGGCATCGACGCCGACGAGCTGAGCGAACTGATCTTCGAGGCATGGCGGCTGTCCGCGCCCCTCGACCTGATCGACGCGGTGCCCGACCTGGCAGTCGAGCCATGATCAACACCGAGCGGCGAACGTTCCGGTCGCTCGCACCTCTGGTCGAGACGTGCACGAAACCGATGTCTGAGACATCACACCAGCGGTAGCGGAGGGATTCGAACCCTCGGAGGACTTGCATCCTCACGCGCTTTCGAGGCGCGCTCCTTCGGCCGCTCGGACACGCTACCGAGGGGAGGGTACCGGACGTGGATCAGGGGGTTGGCCGGCGGTGGGGCGTGAAGAAGGCGTCGAGCAGGGCGGCGCACTCGGCGGCCAGGACGCCGCCGACCACCTCCGGGCGATGGGTGAGCCTGCGGTCGCGCACCACGTCCCAGAGTGAGCCCGCCGCCCCGGTTTTCGGCTCCCACGCACCGAATACCAGCCGGGAGATGCGCGCCAAAACCAGCGCGCCGGCGCACATGGTGCATGGTTCGACCGTCACCACCAGGGTGCAACCGGTCAGCCGCCAGCCGTCGCCGTGGTGCCGCGCGGCCGCGCGCAGCGCCAACAGCTCAGCATGCGCGGTCGGATCCCCCAAAGCTTCGCGGGCATTGCACGCATCGGCCAATTGGGTGCCGTCCGGTGCCAGCACGATGGCACCGACCGGAACGTCGTCGGTGAGCAGCGAGCGACGAGCCACGGCCATGGCCGCGCGAACCAGGTCGGTGTCGGTCGGGCCCGGGGTCACTGCTCAATGGTGTCGAGGTGCTGGGTGAACTCCTCGTTGAAACCGCAACGCTGAGCGACCATCTGCAATTGCTCATCAGGGTAGAGATCGGTCTCGTCGATGATGACCTGCATCTCCGGAGCGGGCAGGCCCAGATCGGCCAAAATGTCCAGCGACCCCTCCGGCCACACCTCGTCATCGTCCTCCGGAGGGTCCACCCGCAGCAGGTCGAGCGCATCCGCGGCGATGTCGTAGTCCAGCGCGGCGGCCGCGTCGGACAGCAACAGCGACATCCCGCCCGGGCTGGGACGCAGCAGCAGGAAGAACTCATCGTCCACGGCGAGCAGGCCGAATACGGCTCCCGTCGACCTGATCTTCCGCAATTCCGTGATCGCCGCGTCCAGCTCACGCAGGGCGGCCGCGTCCAGCGCGCTGCACCGCCACTTGCCGTCCTCGCGAACGACCGCCACCGCGAAGCCCGCAACGGGCTCCTGCTCCGCCATGAGCACACGGTATTCCCCGCCCGCACCGGCAGGAAGTGCCGGTACATCTCGGCTCGTCCGTGTCACTATCAGGCCATGAAGGTGATCGTGCCCGACCGGCCCGGCCCTCCGGCCGCCCTGACCACCGATCCCAGGCTCACCGGCCTGACCGATGCGGCCCGCGCACTGCAACCACGCACCGTGGCGCTGCGCCGCCACCTGCACAAGCACCCGGAGCAGGGACTTGACCTGCCCCAGGCGCAGGCCGCGGTGCTGCACGCGCTGGACGGCCTCGACCTGAGGATCACCACCGGCAAGGCGTGCAGCTCGGTGGTCGCGGTGCTCGACGGTGCGCAGCCGGGCCCGGCGGTACTGCTGCGCGGCGACATGGACGCCCTGCCGTTGCAGGAGGACAGCGGCCTGCCGTTCGCCTCCGAGACGCCCGGCACCATGCACGCCTGCGGGCACGACACGCACACCGCGATGCTGGCCTCGACCGCTCGGCTGCTGCACTCCCGGCGCGACGCCCTGCGCGGCACCGTGGTCTTCATGTTCCAGCCGGGCGAGGAGGGTCATCACGGCGCCCGCTACATGATCCACGAGGGTCTGCTCGACGCCGGCGGCAGCGAGCTGCGGACCGCCTTCGCACTGCACATCACCTCCACCGCGCCGACCGGAGTCGTGTGCACCCGGCCAGGCCCGATCATGGCCGCGGCCGACTCGTTCCACGTCCGGGTCACCGGGCGCGGCGGGCACGGCGCCATGCCGGACGCCGCGCTGGACCCGGTGCCGGCCGCCGCCGCGATGGTCGGGGCCCTGCACACGATGGTCACCAGACGGTCCAACGTCTTCGACCCCGTGGTGCTGACCGTCGGCCGGATCACCGCGGGCACCACGACCAACATCATCCCGGAGACGGCCGAGTTGGAGGGCACGCTGCGCTGCATGTCCGAGGCCAGCCGGGCGCGAATGCACGAGGAGGTCACCCGGATCTGCGAGCACACCGGGGCGGCCTACGGCTGCCGGGTGGCCGTCGAGATCCGGCCCGGCTACCCGCCGACGATCAACGACGGCGCGGTAGCCGATCGGGTGATCGACCTGGCCGGCGCGGTTCTCGGGGCGCGGCACGGCGCGACGCTGGTCAACCCGCTGATGGCCGCCGAGGACTTCTCCTACGTGTTGCAACGGGTTCCCGGCGCGCTCGCCTTCCTCGGCGCCTGCCCGCCCGGCGTCGAGCCGCAGGACGCCGCGCCGAACCACTCCAACCGGGTGCATTTCGACGAGTCCGCGCTGGCCAACGGGGTTGCGACCTATGCGGCGTTCGCCCTCGACGCACTTCGCTGAGATCATGTAGCCCGTGCGGCCAGTGTGCGTGATCGGGTTGGGGCTCATCGGCGGTTCGGTGTTGCGCGCGGCGCGCGCGGCCGGCCGGCCGGTCATCGGCGCCACGGCGTCGGCCGCGGACGCGGCCGACGCCAGGCGGGACGGCTTCCCGGTCGAGCCGACGGTGGACGACGCGCTGCGAGTCGCGGCCAGAGACGACGCCATGGTGGTGATCGCGGTGCCGCTGCCCGCGCTGTCCGATGTACTGCGGCTGGTGGCCGAGCTGGCCCCGAACTGCCTGCTCACCGACGTGGTGAGCCTGAAGGCACCGGTGCGGGACGCGGTCGGGGCGACGGTCCCCGACGCGCGCTTCGCCGGCGGGCACCCGATGGCCGGAGCCGCGACGTCCGGCTGGGCGGCCGGCTCGGACACGCTGTTCCAGCAGGCCTCCTGGGTGGTCGTGGTGGAGCCGGACACCGACCTCGACACCTGGCGGGCGGTGGCCGAGCTGGCCATCGACTGCGGCGCACGGGTGGTGCCGGCCACGGCCGACGAGCACGACGCCGCGGTGGCCCGGGTCTCGCACCTGCCGCACGTGCTGGCCGCGGTGCTGGCCGCGACCGGGGCGGACGGCGGCCCGCTGGCGCTGGCCCTCGCCGCCGGCTCGTTCGCCGACGCCACCCGGGTGGCCGGCTCCCGCGCGGAACTGGTGCTCGCCATGTGTGAGGGCAACCGCGACGAGCTGCTCCGCGCGGTGGACGACGCCCTCGGCAAGCTGGGCGTGGCCAGGGGCGCGCTGGCGTCCACCGGGTCGCTCGGCGCCACCGTGCGCGGCGGAGCCGCCGGCCGCGCCGCGCTCGTCCGGCTGAAGACCGGGCCCCGCACCCGGATCAAGGTTGACCTGGCCGGGACCGGTGTCCGGGCGGAGTTACTCCGGCTCGGCCGGCAGGGCGGCTGGGTGGTCGGCTTCGACGGCGCCGCCGCGCTGGCGGAGCTCCCCGGGATCTCCGGCTGACCGGTCCCTTCCCCGCGGGCCGCTCCAGGCCCTAACGTAAGGCGTGGATCGACGCCTGCTGCACAAGTTCGCCCTTATCGGCGGCGGCCTCGTGCTCATCGGCGGGGCCATCGTGGTCCTCCGCGATCCGGACGCGGGCCTCAGTTCGGACACACCCGCGCCGGCCCCGGCGCTTCCCCAGCAGACCACGGTCCGGCCGTTCGCGGACGCGTCGGTCATCGTGCCGCGGCCCGGTGAGCGCCCGAAAGCACCGTCGCGGCTGAACATCCGAGCCGGCGAGCACCGGCTGGTGGCCGGTTGGGGGCCGCAGCACATCGGCGAGCCCGAGCCGGCCGGGGCCGAGGGCTACGAGGTGCGCTGGGGGGAGGGCGGCCGGTTCGAGCACACCAGGTACATCGCGCAGCCGGTGATCCAGCTCGACGGGCTGCGCGACGACGTGCAGTACACCCTGCTGGTGCGCACCGTCGACGCGTTCGGTCAGCGCTCCACAGCGGTGCGCGGGACGGGCACCCCGTCCGCCGCCGGCGACCAGGACCCGACGTCGTACACGATGGTCGACCGGTTCGACGGCGACGTGGTACCGGACCCGGCGCGCTGGCGGCTGGTCGGCATCGGCAACTGCACCAAGGCGTCGCGCGGCGAGGGCGAGGACGCCAGGCGGATGGTGATCACCGGCCAGTGCGGCGACAGCGACGAGGCGGTGGCGCTGCGCTCGCGCACCCCGATCCGGCTGAACAGCGCGGCCCCCGGCGGCGAGCTCGGGCGGTACGTGGTCCAGACCGACCGGCCCGGGCAGAGTGGCGAGCTCATGCTCGACCTGGTGCCCGGGCCGGTGGATCTGATCGGCCGGCCGCCGTCCGCGGCGCCACCGGCCGCACCGCCGGGGCGGGCCGTTGTGGACGATTCGCTGCCGCCCGGCACGATCCGGGTGCGCATCTCCGGTCGGCCGCCGGAGGCCGGCGCAACCACCGTCCGGGTGCTCGTCGGATCGGGAACTCCGTTGCTGGGCAAGCAGATCGCGGTGTCGGCCGCGCCGCCGCCCGAGGTCGGTGTCTCGGTCCGCTGGACGGTGGTGCTGCGTACCGACGGGGTGTACGTGCAGCGCGACGGGCTGCTGGTCGGCGCCGGCGACGCGGTGCCGGCGTTCACCGAGGCCACCGCGCTGGCCGGGCTGACCGGAGGGGACAGCAGCCTGCGCGCGGCGTTCGACCTGATCGGCTTCACCGGGTCGCCGACCGCGCCGCCTCCGCTGGTGCCCGCCCCCCGGGTGGACTTCGACCGGGTCGCCGCGGACTCCACCACCCGGTTGCAGACCTCGGGCAACGGTCAACGGTTGGCCCGGGTCACCGGTGGCCTGTTGCGGGTCACGCTGGTGCCGCAGCGCAAGCAGAACCCGGCCGGCCAGTTCACCGTGGACATCGGTGGCCGCGAGATCCCCGCGCGCACAGCGGTTCCCGGGCAGCCGATGATGGACGGGGTGCGGCTGCCGATCGTCGCGGACGTGCCGCCCGACGCCCTGATGGTCAGCGATAACGCGGACTCGATCCCGGTCGTGGTGCGCAGTGTGTCCAATGAGGACGGACTGCCGACCCAGGTGTTGACCGCGGAGCTGGAACTCACCGGGGACGGCTCGGGCTCGGTGCCTGGCGAGCGGGCGAACGCCGCGCTGCCGCGCGGGAATCCGGCTCTCGCGGTGCCGAACGCGGCGTTGCTCGACGCGGCCGGCACCGCGATCCCGGCGCTCCAAGAGGTGCCGCGCGGACGGTTGGTGCTCGAGGTCGTCGCGGACGCCGAAGCCGCGCAGCGGGCCACCGGAGAGGTGGCCGGACTGGCCGGAGTCGAGGTCGTCCTGGACGGCAAGCAGTTGGCCGGCATCCCGACCGCGGCCGAAGGCCCCGGGGTTGGCGGGCGGTGGCGGATCGCGCTCAACACCACCGGACTGACTCCCGGCGGGCACAACCTCCAGGTGACCGCGTTCGGCGTGGACGCGGTCACCGCGTTCCAGGTCGCCTACGCGCCGTTCGTGATCCGTTAGATGCGATGGGCGCGGCCGGGGAAGTCGACGACCATCCCGTCCCGGTCGACGACGAGGTCGGTGCCGAGATCGGCGTCCAGGTAGTTGATCACGGCGCCGTGCTCGTCGATGGAGACCGTCCGGTAGGTCTGCCGAACCAGGCGCACCGAGAGGTTGGGCAGCGAGACGAACAGCACCGGCAGTTCGTGCTCGCCCGGCTCGCGATGCAGCCCGAGCCGGCGGATGGGCAGCGCGTTGAAGGTCACCGCGCCGGCCACGTCCATGTCCACCGCCCCGCCGAAGCTGCCCCGCTGCTGGGTGCCGTCGCCGTGGTCGATCAGCCAGACGCCGTCCTCGCTGCGGCTCAGCGACATCTGCAGTTCCTCTTCGGCCGTCGTGGTGCGGAACAGCACCCGGCCGGCGGTCTCGGCCCGCTCGACGGACGCGCCGAAGGAGGCGCTGAACGCCTGGGTGCCGGTGACCTGGTTGGCCGCCGCGACGATTCGGCCGTAGGCCCGCAGCCGGCCGCCGGTGAACAGCACCCGGACCGACTCGAGGCTCGGTGACTCGACCCGCTGCCAGGTGAGGATCACCGGGTTCTGTGCCTGCTGCCGCCCGGTCACGACCGGGTCTGCTCGCCGGCGTTCCCGAGCCGGGCCGCCAGCCGGTCGTCGGGGCCGCTGACCAGGTCTCCTGCCGTGCCCTTGTGGCCATCAACGTCGATACCCATGGCCAACAACCTACCCGGCGCCCGGGCGGTCCGGCCCGCGCGCCGGATCGGCGCCGCCTGACGGTTGTCTGGGAATCTCGCCCGGCGGAGTAGGACCGGCGATATGGTTTCGGCCGTGACCGGATGGCAGGGAAACGAGGGCGGCGGCTACGGCGGGGGCTGGAACCCGCAGCAGGATCCGTACGGCGGGCAGCAGCAGCCCCAGTACGGCGGGCAGCCCCAGTACGGCGGGCAGCCGCAGTACGGCGGGCAGTACCCGGGTGGGCAGCCGCAGTACGGCGCCGACCCCCATGGCGGCCAGTACGGGTCCGATCCGTACGGGGCCAACCCGGCGAATCCCTACGGGCCGGCCGGCACCGCGGCCTACCCCGCCTACCAGACCGGCTACCAGCCCGGTTACGGGTCGCAGCCGCCCGAGCCGCCACGACGCTCGAAGCTGCCGGTCGTCATCACCATCGCCGTCGCGGTGGTCCTGGCCGTGGTCGGCACCGTCGTGACGATCGTGCTGGTCAACGCGGACGACGAGCAACCGGTGGCCGGCGGGGGCACGCCAAGCTCGTCCAGCAAGCCGCGGTCGAGCACGGCGCCGAGGTTGCCCTCCAGCGCCCGGCGCCCGCCGAGCACCGCCGCGCGTCCGCCAGGGAAGGACGGCTGGGTCGTGCTCGACCTCAAGGGCGGCGGCAGCTACCAGGTGCCCGGCGACTGGAAGAAGGCGCCGGGGGCGCGACCGAGCGGGCTCGGCGTCGAATTCGAAGGCGGCGGCGAGGTCGGCTCGTACTCCTGCGGCGGCGGCCCTTACTCGCGCGGCTTCACCGCGAGCGGCGAGGTGCAGGGCAAGGAGGGCGGCGCGATCGACGTCAACAAGGCGGTGAGCGACTTCGCCAGGTCATTCGCCCAGACGTACTACAAGCAGCCCAAGGTGGATGTGCCGGCGGCCGAGTCGACCACGGTCGGCGGGCAGAAGGCGGCCACGCTGACCGCGAAGGTGACCGTCACGCCGGTCAAGCCGGAGTGCGACGCGGCCACCGGCGAGGTCGCGGTGACCGGCGTGGAGATCGAGAAGGACGGCAAGCCGGTCGCGGTGCGCATGCTGGTCGTGGTGAACGACCTGTCCGGCGGCCCGGCGAACCCGCCCGCGCTGCCCGACCCGCTGGCCGAGGAGATCCTGGACACCATCCGGGTCAGCTGACCGGCCCCCGGTTTACGGCGCACCGGCCGGTCCGCCGAGCTGCCGGTCCACCCAGCCGGACACCACCTGGTCCAGCACGTTGAGCGCGAGCGAGCCGCCGCCGAGCACCAGGTCGTGGAACGCGCGGATGTCGAACGCCGAGCCGAGTCGACGCTGCGCCGCCGCCCGGATCCGCTGGATCTCCAGTCGTCCGACCATGTAGGACAGGGCCTGGCCGGCGTAGGCGATGTAGCGGTCCACCTCGCTGGTGATCTCCAGAATGGACACCGGGGTGTTGTCCCGCAGGTAGTCGATCGCCTGCTGGCGGCTCCACCCCTTGGCGTGGATGCCGGTGTCCACGACGAGCCGGCCGGCGCGCAGCGAGTCCATGGCGAGCATGCCCAGCCGGTCGAGGTCGCTGGTGTAGAGGCCCATCTCGTCGGCCAGCCGCTCGGTGTAGAGGCCCCAGCCCTCGGCGAACGCGGTGACCCCGGAGAGCCGGCGCGCCATCGGCAGGTGGGTCAACTCCTGGGCGATGCTGAGTTGGAAATGGTGGCCGGGCACGGCCTCGTGGAACGCGATCACCTCGGAGTTGAACCGGTAGCGTTCCTCGGCCTGATAGGTGTTGGCGAAGTAGATGCCCGGCCGGCTGCCGTCGATGGCCGGGATCATGTAGTACGCCAGCGGCGCGCTCGGTGCCTCGGCGTCCGGCACCGGTTCGACCTTGCAACGCTGCGCGGGCACCCGGCCGAACCAGCGCGGTGCGGCCTCCTCGGCGCGCTCGACCGCCCGCATCGCGGAGCTGAGCATCTCCTCGGCGCCGGTCCAGCGCAGCGCCAGGTCGGTGGTCATCCGGTCGAAGATCACGCGCTGCTCGCGCGTGCCGAAGACCTTCGAGCCGAGCTCGGCGTACTCGTCGGTGAGCGCCGCGATCAGGTCCAGTCCGGTCTGGTGCAGCTCTTCGGGCGTGCGGTCGGTGGTGGTGTGCACCCGGGACAGTCGCGTGTAGATGGACTCCCCGTCGGGAAGCCAACAGACGCCGGCCCGGTCGTCCGGCCGGCCGGGCTCGATCATCTCGGCGGCCAGCACGTCGCGGTAGCGGACGAACGCCGGGCGGACCACCTCGGTGACCACCCGCGCCCGCTCGGCGGCCAGCGCCGGGTTGGAAAGCTGTTGCCGCAGCAGGGGATCGGAGTCCGGCTCGGCGAGGTAGCGGTCGATGAGGGAGACCGCGGACTCCACCAGCCGGCGCACCGGGACGCGCCCGGCGGCCACCCCGGCGCGGTGCCGTTGCGTGACGGCGGCGAGGTAGTCCGGGATCGCGGTGAGCCTGGCGATGTAGGACCGGGTCCGGTCGTCGTCCGAGAGCGCCAGCAGGGGCAGCGTGGAGAGCAGTTGCGCGGCCGGGCTGACGAACAGGCCGGTGATGGTGAACTCCACGAACCGGGTGTCCAGCCGGTCGATCTTGCTCTGGACCTGCTGCCCGATCACCAGCCGGGTGACCGCGTCCTCGGCGTCCAGGGTGGACGGATCGATGGCGGCGGCGCGGTCGGCGATGTCGGTGGCACGGTCGCGGAAGGCCGCGTCGGCGGCCTCGGACGGGTCGCCAAGGACCTCGTCGTACCCGGGGACGCCGATGAGCGTGGCGTGCATCGGGTCGGCGGAGAATGCCAGGTCCAGCAATTCGTCGGCGAGAGCGTGCACCTCATTCGGCTGTGCGGTCATAATCGCAACCTACCGCCCGCGAGCCGCACCACCGGAGGTCACCAGATGCCAGATGCCCGGCGGTTCGGCTTCGCGGTGACGGCCACGAGCAGCGCGGACCCGGCCCGGCTGTTCGAGTTGGAGGCCGACGGTGCGCGCTGGTCGCGGTGGGCCCGGCCGCTGGTGCCAACGTCGCGCTGGGAGCGAGAGGGCTCGCCCGCGCCGGGCGGGGTCGGCGCCGTGCGGGTGCTCGGCCTGCGGCCGCTCGTGGTCCGTGAGGAGACCGTCGCCTACGAGCCGGACCACCGGCACGGCTATGTCATGCGCACCCCGACGCCGATGCGGGACTACCGTGCCGAACTGATCCTCACGCCGCGCTCGGACGGCGGCACGGATCTGGTGTGGAGCGGCAGTTTCGAGGCCCGCATCCCCGGCACCGGACCGGTCTTCCGGTTCCTGATGCGCGGCACCATCAGGCTGCTGGCAAAACGCTTGATCAGGTTCGCGGAGCTGTAGGGCGGTCAGGACCGGCGGGCGGAGATGACCTTGACCAGCTCGCGGTGCGGGTCCCTGAGGACGTCGTAGATGACGTGCAGGCCGCGGCAGGGCCAGTAGGTGTTGCAGGTCGGACAGGTGCGGGGCTTGGTCGCGGGCGGGACGTCGTGGTGGGCGATGAGCGCGCGGAGCAGGGTGACCAGGTTGGCCATCACGGTGCGGACGGACTGCTGGGTGTCCGGGGACCAGGGGCCGTCGTCGGCCAGGTATTCGGCTTCCTCGAGGCGGGCGTAGAGGTGGTCGCGCAGCAGGCGGAAGGCCTCGACCTCGACCGGTGACATGGTGCTCATAAAAATGAGCCAATCGGATGACGCCTGGACACGGCGCTCCTCCGATCGGGGACAACTCAGATTTTGGCCCTGTGGCAACACTTATGGTCGCCGCATGCGGGATCAGGAACCCACGATACGCGGCCGCGAGCTGGGTGAGGGGCTGCGGCGCGCGATGGAGGCGGCCGGCTTCAACGCCAGCGAGCTGGCGCGCCAGCTGGAGTGGTCCGCGAGCCGGGTCTCCCGGATATTGTCCGGAAAGCGCGGCGGCAGCGCCCCGGACGTGGCGGCCTTCCTGGCCATCTGCGGGGTGCGCGGCGCGGAACGCGAGCGGCTGATGACGATCACCGCCGAGCAGCACCGGCGCAGTTGGTTCCAGCAACACGGCGGCAGCCTTTCCAAGCAGCTTCACACCCTGGTGAACCACGAGGACAAGGCGGTCGCGATCAATCAGTTCACATGCATCCTGGTTCCCGGGCTGCTGCAAACCGGCGAATACACCCGCGCGCTGCTCACCGAAGCCGGCCGCGTGCCGACGGAGGAGATCGACGATCGGATCGCCGCCCGGCTCGGCCGGCAGAACCTGTTCAGCCGGCGCAAGTCGCCGGCGTGCACCTTCTACATTCACGAGTTCGCCCTGCGGCTGCCGGTCGGCGGGCGGCCGGTGATGTCCGACCAGCTGCACCAACTGCTGCGGATCTCGGTCCAGCCCAGGGTGAGCGTGCGGGTGGTCCCCGCCGAGATCGGAGCACACGCCGGAACCGCCGGCTCCTTCACGCTGATGGAGTTCGACACCATCAAGCCGGTCGTCTACGTGGAAAGCGAGACCTCCGCTCTGTTTCTGGAGCTACCGATCGAGGTCGAGGCCTACCGGAGCATCCTGACCGCGCTGGACGAGACCGCTTTGACCCAGGGACAATCGAGGGACTTCATAGCCGAACTGGCAGTCGGACTCTACGGGGATCGTGATGACGAACTGGCAGAAGAGCAGTTTCAGTAGCAACGGCAACGCTTGTGTGGAGGTGGCGTGGCGGAAGAGCAGCTTCACCACCGGCGACGCTTGTGTTGAGGTAGCCGCGGTCGAGATCGGCGTGCTGGTGCGGGACTCCAAGAACGGTTCCGGGCCGACCATCGCGTTCAGCCGGCGGGCCTGGTCAGCCGCGCTCCTGGGCGCGCCAGCGCTCCATTAGCCCGCCCATCTCCTTGATCAGGAACTCCATGAACCTGCGGGTCTGGTCGAGGCGCTCGCCGGCCCTGGTGCCGTCGCCGACGGCGGCCACCCCGTCGGCCAGCACGCCCAACCAGGACCGCAGCTGCTTGTCCCGGTTGCCGTACATCTCGAACCAGAGATCGTCCTCGACCTCGTAGTGGTCGCGGCGCTCCCCCGGGTCGCGAGCCTTGACGATCAGCCCGACCTGGTCCAGGTAGCGCACCGCGCCGGAGATCGCGGCGGGGCTGACCCGCAGCATCGTGGCCAACTGCGCGGCGGTGCCCTTGCCGGACTCGGAGCTGAGCAGCGCCGCGAACACCCGCGCGGGCATCCGGGGCATCCCGGCCTCGGTGAGCAGCAGCCCGAACCGCTCGACGAACGTGGCGACCCCCGCCTCGTCTCTGCTCACCCGCCCATCCTCTCCGTCAACCAGGTGATGTGTCGTGGTTCACCATTTTTTCAAACTTCACAACTTTGTGAAATGAGCGTAGCTTCCGAGGTATGACGACTGCAATCTCCGTGTCCGGTCTGGTCAAGACGTTCGGGCCGACACGTGCGCTGGACGGTCTCGACCTGACGGTGCGAACGGGGGAGGTACACGGCTTCCTCGGCCCGAACGGCGCCGGCAAGTCCACCACGATCCGCATCCTGCTCGGCCTGCTGCGCGCCGACTCCGGCGAGGTCCGCCTGCTCGACGGCGACCCGTGGAAGGACGCGACCACCCTGCACCGCAGGCTGGCCTACGTGCCCGGCGACGTCTCGCTCTGGCCCAACCTCACCGGTGGCGAGGTGATCGACCTGCTCGGCCGGCTGCGCGGCGGCCTCGACGAGCAGCGCCGCGCCGACCTGCTCGACCGCTTCGATCTGGACCCCACCAAGAAGGGCCGGGCCTACTCCAAGGGCAACAAGCAGAAGGTCGCCCTGGTCGCCGCGCTCGCCTCCGACGTCGAACTGCTCATCCTGGACGAGCCGACCTCCGGCCTCGACCCGCTGATGGAGGCCGTGTTCCAGGACTGCGTCAACGAAGAACGCGCCCGCGGCCGCACCGTCCTGCTCTCCAGCCACATCCTCGCCGAGGTCGAGGCGCTGTGTGACCGGGTGAGCATCATCCGGCTCGGCCGCACCGTGGAAACCGGCACGCTCACCGAACTGCGCCACCTCACCCGCACCTCGATCTCCGCCGAGCTCGCCGGCGCGCCGAACGGCCTCTCCACCCTGCCCGGCGTGCACGACCTCAAGGTGGAGGACACCCGGGTCCGGTTCGACGTGGACACCAAGGACCTCGACCAGGTGCTGCGCCAGCTCACCCAGGTCGGCGTGCGCAGCCTCACCAGCCAGCCGCCGACGCTGGAAGAACTGTTCCTCCGGCACTACGCCGACGATCTGGGCAAGGAGGCCGGCCGGCACGCCGTGATGACGCCATGAGCGAGCGCGCGACCGAATCGTCCACCATGAACGCGCTCGCCGGTACCGGCTCGCTCGTCCGGCTCGCCCTGCGCCGGGACCGGATCATGCTGCCGGTCTGGATCCTGGTGTTCGTGTCCTTCGCCACGTCCTCGGCCAGCGCCACGATCGGGCTCTACCCCACCCTGGAGTCCAGGGTGCAACTTGCCGCCGGGGTCAACGCAAACCCGGCTCTGCTCGCGATGTACGGCTGGGTGTTCGACGAGACCTCGATCGGCGCGGTCGCCATGTTCAAGATGGTCGCGCTCGGCGGCACGCTGGTCGCGATCCTGGCCATCCTGCTCGTCACCCGCCACACCCGGGCCGAGGAGGAGGCCGGTCGGCTCGAACTGATCGGCGCGACCGTGGTCGGCCGGCACGCCGCCCTGACCGCCGCCCTGATCGTCGCCACCGGCATGGCACTGGTGCTCAGCCTGCTCACCGCGCTGTCGCTGATGGCCAACAAACTGCCCGTGGCCGGCTCGTTCGCGTTCGGCCTCGGCTGGGCCGCGGCCGCGATCGCGTTCGCCGCCGTGGCCGCGGTCGCCGCGCAGCTCACCGCGAGCGCCAGGGCGGCCAACGGGATCGCCACGGCCACCCTCGGCGCGGCATACCTGATCAGGGCGATCGGCGACACCTCCGGCGACGGCGGACCGACCTGGATCTCCTGGCTCTCGCCGATCGGCTGGGTCCAGCAAGTCCGGGCCTACGCCGGGGACCGGTGGTGGGTGCTGCTGCTTCCGGTGCTGTTCGCCGCCGCGCTCGTCACCGGCGCCTACGCCCTGAACGCCCGGCGCGATCTCGGCGCCGGCCTGCTCGCCGACCGGCCGGGATCGGCGAGGGGCGCACACCTGACCGGGGTCTTCAGCCTGGCCTGGCGGCTGCAACGAGGCGTGCTGCTCGGCTGGGCGGCCGCGTTCCTGCTGTCCGGGCTGGCATTCGGCGGGATCGCGGCCAACGTCGGGAACCTGCTGGACAACGACAAGGTCAGGGACATCCTGACCAAGTTGGGCGGCGCGCAGGGGTTGACCGACGCCTACCTCGCCACCGAGATGGGGATCATCGCGCTGATCGCGGCCGCCTACGGAGTGCAGGCCGCGATGCGGCTGCGGACCGAGGAAACCGCGCTGCGCGCCGAGCCGGTGCTGGCCACCGCCGTGTCCCGGACCAGGTGGGCGGCCAGCCACATCGCCATCGCGCTCGGCGGGGCCACGTTCCTGATGGCTGTCGCGGGCGCGGCCTCCGCGCTGACCTACGGCGCGGCGAGCGACATGAGCCAGTTCGGCCGGGTGTTCGGTGCCGCGCTTGCCCAACTGCCGGCCGTCTGGGTGCTCACCGGCATCGTGGTGCTGGCCTTCGGATTCGCGCCCCGGCTGAACCACGCGGGGTGGGCGGCGCTGGCCGCGTTCGTGGCGCTCGGTTTCATCGGCCCGATCCTCGGCCTCGACCAGTGGGCGCTGGACCTCTCGCCGTTCACGCACAGCCCTCGGCTACCGGGCGGGACGTTCACCGCGACGCCGTTGCTGTGGCTGACCGGGATCGCCGCCGCCGGGGTGCTGGCCGGGCTGGCCGGATTCCGGCGCCGGGACGTCGGCTAGCCGGGCGGTTCGATCGCCTGCACCGCGCTGATCTTCCAGCCGGTCGCGGTCTGGGTGACGGTCAGCCGTTCGCGGACCTGCTTCGAGGTCGACGCGCCCTTGGTATCCATGACCGTCACCTGGACCACGACCAACACGTCGGCCGACGAACCGTCCGGCGCCACCTTCGACACGGCCGCGCCAAGCACCTTCGCGGCGGTGTTCGTCTTGGCCTTCTCGACACTCGACGCGGCCGCGGCGTGGCCCGCCTTCAACCCGTCCAGCAACGGCGCGGTGGCCAGCGACTCCCACTTCTCCAGGCCCTGCTGGGCGGCGCGGTAGTCGAGCGTGTTCAGCGCGATCGCCGCCTCCTCCGCGGTGCGCAGCGAGTCGTCCCTTGCGGTGCCGATCGGCGCGGCGGCACTGACGCCGGACCGGGTCACGGTGGGCAGCTGGCCGGTCGGCGGGGTGCCGGTCTTGTTGCCGGACACCACAAGGAGCCCCACGATCAGCCCGGCGAACAGCACGCCGAGCGCCGTTCCGCCGATCAGCCAGACGCGCTCCCGCCGAGACTCCGGATCGGTCACGGCGACTCGAAGTTGGTCACGGTGTCGAGCTTCCACACGCCGCCGATCCGCTTCAGGTCGACCGTGGCGGCGAGACCCGCGGCGGCCGTCTTGTTGGTGTCCGCCCGGGTGATCGTCTGGTCGTAGTACAGCACCAACTTGGCGGTGTCGGCGTGTAACTCGCGCACCCCGGCGGCGACCACCTTGGCGGTGGCGGTCTGCTTCTGCTTGGTCGCCGTCGGCCGCAGCTTGTTCAGCAGTTCGGTGTGCTGGGTGAGGTAGGCATCGGTGCCCCGGGCCCTGGCGACCTGCAGGCCGTCGTCGAGCTTGCGGTAGTCGTAGGAGAACACCGCGGCGAGCGCCGAACTCGCCTCCTCGACGACGGTCTGGGTGGCGGCGGCGTCCACGAAGGCCAGGTTGTCCTGCTGCGCCGCGCTCGCCGTGCCGGCGCCGAGCAACCCGAGGACGGCGAGCCCACCCGCCCAGGTCCGTCGCCACATGCGCGTCTGTATACACGAGGACGCCCGGAAGCGGGAGCGCGGTTGTCCACTATGGACGGCGGAATGCGTGGCGACCTGGCCGGTGTTGACGCCAGACGGAGGTGACCACGGGTGTGTTCCACGGTGCGACCGCGGTCGGAGCGGCTCCCCCGCGAGGTCTGGGTGATCGTCTCCGCCAACTTCGTGATCGCGCTCGGGTACGGACTGGTGGCGCCCGCCCTGCCGACGTTCGCCCGCGGCTTCGGGGTCACGGTTACCGCCGCGACCGCCGTGGTGAGCGTGTTCGCCCTGGCCCGGTTGACGTTCGCGCCGGTCAGCGGCCGGTTGGTCACGCTGCTCGGCGAACGGCGGGTCTACCTGGCCGGGCTGATCATCGTCGCGGTCACCACCGGGGCCTGTGCCCTTGCCACGGCCTACTGGCATCTGCTCGTCCTGCGCACACTGTCTGGTATCGGTTCGACGATGTTCACCGTGTCGGCGATCGGGCTGGTAATTCGGCTCACCCCGGCGCCGCTGCGCGGCCGGGCGTCCGGGTTGTGGGGCACCAGCTTCCTGCTCGGCACCGTGGCCGGACCGGTGATCGGCGGCGGGCTCATCGCCATCTCGCTGCGCGCGCCGTTCGTGGTCTACGCCGCCACGCTGCTGGTCGCCAGCGCGATCGTCTGGCGGTTCCTGCGGCACTCCGCGCTGGCCGAACCGCCGGCCGCGGGCGAGGCCACGGTCACGCTGCGCACCGCGCTTCGGCACCGCACCTACCGGGCCGCGCTGGCCGCCAGCTTCGCCAACGGCTGGACCGCCTTCGGCGTGCGGGTCGCGCTGACGCCGTTGTTCATCACCGAGGTGCTCCACCGGCCGGACGCGTTCGCCGGTACGGCGTTCGCCGTGTTCGGCGCCGCCAACGTGGCGATGCTGCTGTTCTCCGGCGGCTGTCCGACACGCTCGGCCGAAAGCCGCTGGCACTGGCCGGGCTGGTGCTGGCCGCCGCGGGGACGACCTGGGTGGGGTTCACCACCGCGGTACCGGCCTTCCTGGCGGCCACGGTCGTCGCCGGCGTCGGCACCGGCATACTCACGCCGCCGCAACAGGCCGTCGTGGCCGACGTCCTCGGCGGGCAGGCACGCGGCGGCGCGGTGCTGGCGACGTTTCAGATGAGCCTGGATGTCGGCGCGGTGCTCGGGCCGGTACTGGCCGGCGTGCTGGCCGACGGGCTGTCGTTCGGCGCCGCGTTCGGGTTGGCCGGCGTGTTGTACGCGGTCGCGGCATTGGTCTGGTTGCCGGCGCCGGAGACACTGCCCCGCCTTTATGACAGATAGCCGACAATTGCTGGCCGAATGCGTCCTTCAGGGGGTAAGGGTTGCGCCAACTGGGCGTTCTTGGATCTACCCTGAGGGCGTTATCGTGCATGAATAGTCGCTGAATAACCGAGCGAGTTGTCGCAAATGACCGCGCTGTGGATCGGTCTCGTGGTGGTGGTCGTGGTGCTCGTCGCCGTGCTGCTGGTGGCCTGGCGACTGCGTCGGGCCGCCGCGCGACTCGACCTCATTCTGCGGGAAGAACTGTCCGAACGGGATGCCGCCGGGGACGCGGCGCCCGACCAGCCCCGAGTGGAGCACCGGAACCGGTGAACCGCTGACCGGTACCGGGCGTATCCCGTATGCACCGATTCGCACGATTCGATCTGCGCATGCAAGGAGAACCCGGATGAAGCTCCTCGCCTCGCTGGCCACCGTGGTCGCCGCCGGCTCGATTCTGGTCGCGGCGGACACCACCGGCTCGACCGAGCCAGAGGTCCGCACCGACCCCGGCGCGCTCACCGCGCTCGGCGGCTCGGCCACGTTCAGCACCGTCTTCCCCGCCCCACTCGGCATCGAGGGGTTGACCGGTGACCAGCACGGCAACCTGTACTCGGCCGGGCGCGGGGGCAACCCGTGTCCGGTGTGGCAGGTGCCGGGCGGCGGTGGCCCGGCCGTGATCGTCGGCAACATCCCGGCGCCATGCAGCCCGGCCGGGCTCGCGTTCGACGCGCGTGGCCGGCTGTACGTGGCCAACGGCGCAGAGGTGCACGTGCTCACCCCGTCGGCGAGCGCACCGCCGCTGTCCACCGTGTTCGCCTCCGGCGTGCCAGGGGCGAACGGGCTGGCGTTCGACCGGGCCGGCGCGCTGTGGGTGTCCGACGGCGGAACCGGGCAGGGCCGGGTCTGGCGGGTCGGGTCGGACGGCGTTGCGGTGGAGCGGTTCCGGGTGCAGCCCATGGTCAACGAGGTCAACGTGGTGAACGGGGTCGGTGGCGTCGGGCGGGACCCGCGCGGGCTGCCGCCAGGGCAGGTGACGATCACCCCGAACGGTCGCACCGCGGCCGACACGGCCGGGTCGCAACACCTGGTGGCCAACGGCCTGGCGTTCGACCGGGACGGTTCCCTGGTGGTCGCGGACACCGCGCGCGGCGCGATCTGGCGGGTGCGGTTCCACCGGGACGGGTCGGTGCGCAGCCGGACCGGATGTGACACCACGTTCGCGGCGGACACGCTGTGCCTGAGCGAGATTCTGGTCGAGCACCCGTGGCTGGACGGCGCGGACGGGATCGCGCTGGACCGGGCGGGCAACATCTGGGTGGCGGCCAACGAGCGCAACGCGCTGGTCGTGGCCACCGCGCGGGGGCAGGTGTTCGAGGTGTTCCGCAACGCGCCGGACGCGACCACGCAACTGCGCAACACCGGGCCGATGGAGTTCCCGACCAGCCCGTTCATCTCCGACCACAGGCTCTGTGTCACGCACTCCGACGGCGGACGCCGGGACAACTTCCCCAACACCGGCGGCGAAGCCACTCCCACCGGCGCGGTTCGGGCCAAGATATCGTGCCTCGACCAGCGCCTTCCCGTCCCCGGATTGGCATTGCCGGTCCGCTGACGCCATGTCCGATTTCCGCCAGCCTGCGGTCGGTGAACGACGCAGACTGGACGGCATGAGCGCTACGAAGAAGACGATGACGACCCCGGTCGGGTCGTTGCTGCTGACCGGCGAGGAGACCGAGGCGGGCCTGCTGCTCGACTCGGTCTCGTTCGCCGACCCGGTCCACAGTGGACACGACGCTGGCGCAAGTGCGGCGTTCGCCGATGTCGAACGACAGCTCGCGGCCTACTTCGCCGGTGAGCTGGAGCGGTTCTGCTACGCACACACCAATCGCGGAACGGAGTTTCAGCGGCGGGTGTGGGCCATGGTGGACACCATCCCTTATGGCGCCACGATCAGCTACGCGGAGTTGGCCGGGCGAGCCGGAGCGCCACGCGACCGGATTCGGGCGGTGGCTGCCGCGGTCGGGGCGAACCCGCTCCTGGTGCTGCGCCCGTGTCATCGGGTGATCGGCTCGAACAAGTCGCTCACCGGGTACGCCGGTGGCGTGCCGCGCAAGCAGTTCCTGCTGGTACACGAGGGCGCGCCGCAACCGCAGCTGATGTCGCCGTGAGTGAGCTTGCGCGTGAACCATCAAGCATCGTGAGCGGCCCGCGGGACCGGGTGGACACCGCGGACCTGGCCCGGTTCGGTTCGGCTCCGGGTTGAACGTGGTCGGCGGCTGCGGTGCGACACGATGCAAGTACGGTGCGTTCAAGTGTCCGCCACACCCTTGACCTCGTGTTTCATGACGCAACCTAGTGTCCTGATTTTGTCCGCTATTTGCCCTTGTACACAAGCGACCTTGATACGAGGCTGCGGTTATCTGATGAATAGATCGGACGGATTCCAAACCGGACTCCGGGGGGTGCAGGATCACCCCCGCGTTCGGGGAGGTGCTGGGGAAAGTCGCTGAGGGGCCGGCCTTGTGGTCGGCAAGACCGGCTCCTCAGCGCACCCGCGCGGGCTAAGTTGGGACGGTGCCGGACGATCGCGAACCCGTAGTCGGATCGCTGCTCGCCTACCTCGACCCCGCGGACCGCGACGTCCTGCTCGGACTTGGCGCGCGGCGTTCCTTTCCGGGCGGGGAGTTACTGCTCCGCCAGGGTGATCCAACCGATCACGTGCTCGTGCTGGAGCAGGGTTGGGTTCGGGTTTTCTCCGCCACGACCAACGGACACGAGGTGCTCGTCGCGTTGCGCGGGCCCGGCGACGTGATCGGCGATCAGGCCGCCTTGCACGGTTGGCTGCGCACCGCGAGCATCAGCACCCTGGAGCCGGTGAACGCGGTGCTGATCCGGGGGGAACAGTTGCTGGCCTGTCTGCGGACCAGGCCAACCATCGCGCTCGCCATGATCCGGCAGATGTCCGAGCGGCTCAGGGAAGCGGAAAGCGCCAGGATCGATTTCGCGGCGCTTGACGTGACGAAACGGGTCGCCACCTTTCTGCTGCGGTTGGCAGCGCAGCACGCAACGACGGAGCCGGACGGAATCGTGCTCCGCATGCCACTCACCCAGCAGGACATCGCCAACCGGGTCGGCGCATCCCGGCGGGCCGTCGCCCGGTCCCTTGCCGTGCTCCGCGAGCGGCAGATCGTCAGCACGTTGCGGCGCCGGATCGTGATCCGGGCACCGGACGTGCTCGAGCTGTTCAGCGGAGCCGAATGACCTCAGCTGCGACGCCGGCCGGCCGTGCGGGTTGCGCCGGCCGGGTATCGACGGACGACGCACCCGGGTCGTTAGCCGCAGGTCCGGCCGCCGGAACCAGCAGACCGGCTCCCAACACAATTCCCAGAAGGAACAGCCAGAAGGCCAGCCAAAGGGCCACCGAAAGCGTGACGTACACTTTCATCGAATCTCTCCGTCGATTGTTCGCCCGGGTCCGCGTATTCGAGGATCGTCGGAAATGAACGGACCAGCGATGACGCGTGGCATGCTGATTGGGTGCCATTTGGCACATCTGGGAAGACTGGGCGACACCGCGGAGTTGATCACGATCTGTAGTGCGTGGACAAGTCCCGGACAAGTTGACAGAGAAGTGACAGACAGGAAGAGGGTCGGCGACATGGCTGGCAGGCGAAGATGCCCCTGGGGTACCTCGTTACACTCAGCGCATGCTCGGTCAAACGGCCTTGACTCGGAGGACCCCAATGGAGGGATTATTTGCCAAACTTGTCAGCGAATTGAGGACTCTCCGTAAAGGCCGCGGACTCTTTGTAGGCCAGATCAGTGACCGCGTTGGGCCCGCCCTTCGCGAGGTGTGCGGGGTCGTCGATGGCGACGGGCCAGCAGAGATTCGCCGCAAGGTGGCTGAACGACTGGAGAGCCTGGCGAGCGGTCTGCCGGGGGATCTTCGAATTGCGCTGATGGCGGCATTTGGTATTGATCGCGACGCGCGGCTGCCGTTCTACCAGGACAGAGTTCGCTGGGCCGCGGAGAAGATTCGTCGCGATGATCGGACCGCACGGCGCCGGATCGACGAGGGCATCGACCGGGTCGCCGAGCTCGCGGCGAGTGCCTGGGGCGGTTCCGACTCGTTGATGTCGGAAGCCTCCGCCGCCGGTTGGCACACCGACGAGCTCAAGATCTCGCTGGTTCTCGACCAGCCGACGCCCGAGGCGTTCGAATGGCGCCGGGTCGTGGCCGAGCGCGATCACGTCAACGAGCTCGATCTCGCGATGACGCTGACCTCAGGCCCGGATCGGGACCACCCGGTTGGCGTGGACGCGCTCAGCGTGGACGTGTTCTATGGCGGCACTCTGGCCCGCAGGAGCATGGAGTCGACAGACCGCTTGGGACTCGTGCTCGCCCTGCCTGAGGAACTGCATCGCGAGGACCGGCACGAGTTCGCGCTGCGCTATCGCGTGCTCAATGGCCAGATGCGGCCGCACTTCGTCTGTGTCCCGAAGCACCGGTGCGATGTGTTCGAACTTCGCATCCGTTTCAATCCAGACAAAATACCCAGCCAGATTTGGCGCCTGAGCGACGCATACCAACGCGACGTCGACGATCCGACTCCCTCCGGCGAAAACCTCACCGGCAATGCCGCCGGGGAGGTGCACACCGTGTTCCGCCAGCTGACCCCCGGCCGCGCCTATGGCATCCGATGGACGCCGATGGCGCATTAGGTGTCAGGCCGTTGCCCGCACGGTGGTGAACGGTGCGGGTGGCACGTAGACCCAGCCGCGGTGCGGATTCCCGGCCACCTCGACGTGCACCATCGGTTCGAAGTCGCGGTCGTCGATACCGTCGTAACGATGCCGGACCAGCGAACGGTAGATGTCGTCGGACACGACCAGGACCAGCGGCGCCGTCGTCTGGCGGAGTTGTACCTTCAATTCCGGCGCGTCGAGCAGCCGGCAGGTGATGTCAATGGCCTCGCCGAATGCCCCCCTTCGGTCGAAATGGACCTCTCCCGCGTGTACCGCCGACCGCAGCCGGAACCAGTGGTTCGGCTGATGCGCGTTATGGTCGGCAACCAGCTGGATGAGCGCCGGAATGAAGACGTTCAACAGCAGGGTCTTGGGCAGGTGATCCACCGGGTGGACCAGCACGAGCACGCCGTCACCGCGGTCCACCAGCTCGTCGCGGTGCTGCTCAACGATTCCGCACTCGCGCAATGCGCTTTCCAGTACGTCGTACATGTTGTGCCGAAGCTGGGCCTTAGCCGGATTGGTCCTCGTCGTGGAGCCCTCGACATCCACCGCGACTATGGCCCGGTGTAATGGCAGGACCGGCGACGACAGGGCGGTCATGACCCTGCCCGCCTGTCATCGGTTGCTTGCCGTCCCAGCGCGGCACGTGAGCCCGCACCGGGACGTAGGGGAGTCTGGGAACATGCGGGCAGCAGGGTTCATTGCAGTTCCTCACTCACTGACGGCGCTCGCGCGCCGTGAAAGAATCGTCGACCTGGTCTGCCCAGGCCCCCACGCGTGCGCCCTTGCCGAACTTCAGAGGAATCAATAGAGTTCCTTACATTTTTAGGGTAAGACTTTGACCCATGGCAGGCAAGTCGTTCACCACCGCCCATTTTGCTGCGATTGGACAGGTTCTCGCCAAGAAGCCAGTCAGGGACGACCAGCTGGGCACACCGGGCCACGCACACCACCCAGCGGACGCGGGGTCGGGCCGACCACTACACTTCCGACTTCAGCGGCCTGCTGAAGTTCTCTCAAAGGAGATGAGGCGCGTGCAGTCGCCGGACGAGGCGCGCTCCACCTTGGCGCGCAGGCTGAAAGCCCTGCGCGAAGCCCACTGGACCAACCACAAGCTCACCCAACTGCAGCTCGCGAAGGCACTGGGGGTGAGTGGGCCGCTGATCTCGTCCTGGGAGACCAACGCTCAGCTGCCGTCGGAGGATCGGCTCGAGGACTACGCCACGTTCTTCGCCAGTTCCCGGTCCGCCTCCGGAGGCCAGTACCGGCTCATCGAGCCGGCCAAGCTCAGTGATGACGAGCTGACCCGACGAGAGAACCTCCTCGCCGAGCTCGTCGAACTGAGAGCGGTGGCGATGGGTGATGCCGGACCACCGAGCTTCTGGCAGTTCCCGGCCCGACACGATGTGACGATTATCGGTTCCGAGCTGCCCGCCTATGTACGTGAATTGTTGCCCGACCCCAACCCGAACAGTCCAGACTTCGTCGAGCTTTACAAATACGCCGACCTCGACGCGCTGTTCGAGCTCCACGGGCATATCAGGGCGCTGAACCCTGCCAACGTCGTCAATCTCCGCGCGCCGTCGGAACTCACGCCAGACGACTACACCACCCACATTGTGCTGGTCGGGGGCATAGACTGGAATGCGCTGACCGCCGAGCTCCAGTACCGCTTGGACTTCCCGGTGCAGCAACGCCCACGGGAAAAGGCGTCCGATACCGGTGGCTTCGAGGTCGTCGCCGGAGGGAAACGCCAGCTGTTCGAACCAAGGCTTCGCGGCTCGTCGGATCAGAAGGTCCTTGTCGAGGACGTGGCACATTTCTATCGGGGGCACAACCCCTTCCGCGAACAACGTACAGTCACCATCTGCAACGGCATGTTCGGCCGTGGCACACTCGGTGTGGTTCGGGCATTGACCGATGTCCGGTTCCGCGAAGGCAACGAGGGATACCTCAGGACGCGCTTCGGCCACAACGTCGACACGCTCAGCCTTGTCACCCGAGTGTCCATGATCCGCGACGCGGTCGTCACCCCTGACTGGACCGTGGCGCGCAACAGACTTCATGAATGGCCGGAGACCAGAGCTTGAGTATCGACGTCGTGCTGCGTCCTCCCACTGTCGCAGCCTCTCCGAATCACGACCCGTCACATCGCCGGCTGCTGAGCATCCCGGGAACGGCGTCGAAACACGCCGCCAAGGTCGACGCCATTGTCGTGCCAACCGCGCGAGATGCCGACAGCCTGTGCACCGCGATTCAGCTCGCGCGCCAACTCGGCTGCACTTTGGTGGCATTGTGCAGCCGCTCGTCGTTGCATTCCGCGGTGGCCGGCCGGGCCGCCGCGGCCGGCGTAGAGCTCATCGCCATCGACCTGAACAATCCGCCGGCCGGGCTGATGCCCCGCTTCGAGACTACCGAGTTGGTGGCCGGCCGGCCGTTCGAACAGAAGACGGACACCAGCCTGAAGCGCAACGTCGGGCTACTCCTCGCTTGCCTGATCGGCTGGAAACGGATCGTCTTTCTCGACGACGACATCGCGGTTCCCCGGCCCGGCGACCTTGAGCGCACGGTGGGGCTGCTCGACTCCTACCATGCCGTCGGGATGAGCAATATCGGCTATCCGGACAACTCGGTCGTGTGCCACGCCTACCGGGAGTCGGGCGGCCCGCAGGACACCTTCATCGGCGGCGGCGGACTTGCCGTCGGCCGGCCGGCGATGAGGTCTTCTTTCTTCCCCAACATCTACAACGAGGACTGGTTCTTTCTGCTCGGCAATGCCCAGCTACGGCCGACGGCCGTCGCCGGTCGGGTGGAGCAGCGGCCTTACGACCCGTTCGTGAACAAGCGCGCCCGGGCCCAGGAACTCGGCGACTGCCTGGGGGAAGGGGTCTTCTGGCTGCTCGACGACGGCCGCACGGTTGAGCATGCGACCGTTCAGTACTGGCAAGGTTTTCTGGGAAAACGGATCCGGTTCATCACGGAGACCATCGAACGGGTCGCGCTGCTCGACGACCGGGCACCGGCGGAGCGGGACCGCATCATCTCGGCACTCAAGGCGGCACGCGGACGCAGCCGGCTGATCACGCCGGAGTTGTGTGTCGAGTATCTGGCGGCCTGGCGGACGGATCGGGTTCGCTGGCAGCGGCATGTCGCGGACCTGTCCGGCCGGTTGGTCGACGGATACCCGGTTCCGCGCCGGCCGGGCCGGGAACGGTTCTCGGACCCTGGAAAGCTGCTGGCGGAACTGGGTTTGGCGGATCGGACGATCATCGGCGGCCTCGGGGTCGAGGCAGGGCCAGCTGCTTGACCAGGACGTCGCAGATCTCGGCCCGCACCGAGAGGCGATCGTCGTCGAGGCGGGCGTAGCAGACGACCGGGTTGTGGTTCCAGTGGGTGTAGCCGAGGCGTTTGTAGAGCCGGGCGGCATCGAGGTTGGTGATCTCGACGGCCAGCGCCACCTGATCGTGGCCGAGCCGATGCAGGTGCCGCTCGGCCGCAGTGATCAACTGAGTGCCGATGCCGCGATTCTGGTAACGGGGAACGACTTCCAGATGGGTGAGAAAAGGCACACCGGGCAGCAACATCCGGATCTCGGGTTCCTCCGCGGGCTCGAGGCGGAGATATACATCGCCCTGCGCACGGGCACCCTTCCACGCCGTCAACAGGATTCCCCGGCCGCTGTTCTGCCTGGCCAAGCGGTCGATGAAGAACTGCTGTTGGCCGAGCGCACCGACCAGAGCCTCGAGATCGGCCAGGCGGGCTGGGCGGACCTCTAAGTCGCGCATCCCTTCACGTTAGGTCAGACCCGATGCGCAAGCGGTAGCGCGGTTTCGCAGCAGAGTGCGTTCGCGCTCGTTGCGGGTGAGCGTGGCGGCGCGCTCGAACTCGGCGCGGGCCTCGGCGGCGCGCCCGAGCTTGACCAGAAGGTCACCGCGCACGCTGGGCAGCAGGTGGTACCCGCGCAGGGCGGGATCGTCGACCAGCGTGTCGACCAGGGCCAGCCCCGCCTCCGGACCGTCCGCCATGCCGACCGCGACGGCGCGGTTCAACTCGATCACCGGGGACGGGATGAGCCCGGCCAGCGCGGCGTAGAGGCCGGCGATCCGGGTCCAGTCGGTGTCCTCCGGGACGCGCGACCGCGCATGGCAGGCGGCGATCGCGGCCTGCAGCGTGTACGGGCCCGGGGATTCGCTCAGCGTCTCGGCGCGCTCGAGAGCGGCCAGGCCGCGGTTGATCAACAGCCGGTCCCAGCGGGAGCGGTCCTGGTCGAGCAGCAGCACGGGCTCGCCGTTCGGCCCGGTACGGGCGGCGCCGCGCGAGGCCTGAATCTCCATCAGTGCGACCAGGCCCTGCACCTCGGGCTCCTTCGGCACCAGCCCGGCGAGGATCCGGCCGAGCCGAAGCGCGTCCGCGCACAGCGCCGGGCGCAACCAGTCATCCCCCGCGGTGGCCGAGTAACCCTCGTTGAAGACCAGGTAGACGACCTCGAGCACGGACGACAGCCGGGCGGCGCGCTCGGCCCCCTCCGGCACCTCGAACGGAACACCGGCCTTGGCGATCGCCTTCTTCGCCCGGACGATCCGCTGCGCCACGGTCGGCTCCGGCACCAGGAACGCCCTGGCGATCTCGTCGGTGGCCAGCCCGCCGAGCAGCCGCAGGGTCAGCGCGACCCGCGCCTCGGTGGACAGGATCGGGTGGCAGGCAACGAAGATCAGACGCAGCAGGTCGTCGCCGATCTCGTCGTCAATCGCGACGCCCAATTCCGGCTCGACACTGGTTTGCAGCTCGTGCCCCAGTTCGGCGAGCTTGCGGCCGAACGTCTCCCGGCGTCGGAACTGGTCGATGGCCCGGCGCTTGGCGGTAGCCATCAGCCAGGCACCGGGATTGCTCGGAATGCCGGACTCGGGCCACTGTTCGAGCGCGGCGACCAACGCGTCCTGGGCCAACTCCTCGGCCAGACCGATGTCGCGGACCATGCGCACCAGGCCGGCGATCACCCGGGCGGACTCGATGCGCCAGACCGCCTCGATCGCGCGGTTCGTGTCGGTTGCCGTCACGGCGTCCAATCAAGCAGCTTCCACCCGGCCGGTGCAACCAGGTCGCCCGCTCCCCCGGCGCCCGCTCAACGCGACGATCGGGCCGCCGGCAACAACGCGACGCCGAGCAGGAGGCCGAGCACGACACCGGCGAAACCGAACGCCAGTCCGATCAGCACGACCAGGCCGGCAAAGCCGAGCAGCATCAGGAAAGCACCGTGCAAGGTGGACGCCCAGCCGCCAACGGTCCGCTCGGCCAGGCACAGCCAGCCGTCCCAACTGGTGAGCAGTGCGCCGGTGGTTCGGCGGGCGCGGACCACCCGGAGCACCGGCGGCTTGCCGCCATGCGCGGGATCCCCGATGTCTTCGAGATGCACAACGCGGCGGGTCGGCGGTTCGGGGGCGGGGGTCGGCGAGCTGATGCCCAACGTTTCTTGTCTCTCTGGTCAAAGTTGATCATTATTGCTGTGGCCGGGTGGCAATCATGGCCTATTGATCCTTGTGATCGTGCCGTAACCTGCCCTCCTCGCGGCGAACGGAGCGTATCCGTCGCCGAGCGGCACCATACCTTCGGTTGCCTGGGTCACGGTGACGACACGCCTAGCTCATACGCGGAGTTGTCCGTCGGACTGGCATTGCGCCAATAGAGTGGTTGGACTGTCGAAAATGGTCTGGACCTATACCACAGAGATTAATCCCAGCCAGACAGCCACGCCGGTGGCCCGTCCAGCGCCACGTTCAGCGAGGTGGCCACTGACCTGGCCCGATGCACGGCGTTCACCCGGCGGAACTTCAACTCGGCCGCCGGGTCTTCGGCACTCATAATCTGCCGGATCACACCCGCCAAAGCGAGCTCGTCGTGTTCTCGAACCTCATTCTGGAGCGCAATTGGAAACTGGCCAGAAAATGCGTCGAATCGGAGGAGATCCGCACCGGCAGGAGCACAAACCGGGCAATCGCAATGCGTAATCCCGGCCCCATCCCAAGGCGCGAGGCAAGCCAGAATATTGGCGCGCTGCCAATGCAACAGCCTTGGCACGAACACCAGCGGGCTACGCCGCCGCAGGTTGTACGCATCCCGTTGGCCAGCCACAAAAGGCACTCCGACGTGCCTGGTGGACGTGCTGAACCCGATGGCCGCCACGGCCGCCCCGGCCAGGACGGCGGGCAGCCCGGAAAGATCCGTGCGGAGCAGTTCGAGGCCGCGTCCGGACTCGGTGGCCCAACGCAGCACCCGGCGCAGACCCTCGATCTTTTGTCGTGAATCCAGCGGGTTGAACGCCGCGGCGAACAACACCGAAACATTTCGGTCGGCCGCCTTCAGCTCAAGCTCCAATGCGTCGATGTGCCGTCGGCCGAGCCAGCCGGTGTCCAGCGCGAGCGCCACCGACACCGCCACCGGGTAGGACCGGTTCAACTCGGCGCGCAGCTCCGGCACCCGGCCGGCCTTGATCCGCGCCCCCGCGGTGCGGATCACCGGCAGTCCCAGCTCCGCCTGGACCTCGACCCAATCCAGTGGCATCGGGTTCACCCCGGGCAGCGACAGCTGCTCCGACGCCCGCCCGGGACGCTGCCGGTACACCGCCGGATCCAGGTCGACCCCCCACAGGTCACCGGCCCGGCGCAGGTAGCGCACGATCTTCAGCCCAGCCAGGCCCTGCAGCGTCACGCCGCCGAAGCGCTCCCGGCAGCGCAACACGTCCGCCACCTGGCAGCGGCCGAGGTAGGCCTGGGTCCGCCCGACGCCGGTCCGCGGGCCGGCGACATCGAGCTGCGTCACGCCGCCTCCCTCCGCGAACCGGAACAACCTACGGTAACCCGGCGTCGGGCAGCCGTTCGACCAGTGCGGCCACGGTTGGCGACTCGAACACGGTCCGAATGTTCAGCTCCGCGCCGAACGCCGTCCGGATCCGGCTGACCAGGCGGTTGGCGAGCAGCGAGTGCCCGCCGAACTCGAGGAAGCTGTCGTCGATGCCGACCTCCGGGACGCCGAGCACGTCACAGAACAGCTCGCACATGGTGCGCTCTCGCGGCGTGCGTGGCGGCCGGCGCATGGGCAGCGCGGCCGCTCCGGCCGCCGGCAGCGCGGCGGTGTCGAGCCTTCCGCCGGCGGTCAATGGAAGCGTGTCGAGTACCACGAGGGCGCTGGGCACCATGTGCTCCGGCAGCAGCCGGCTGACGTGCTCGCGCAGGGCGCCGGTCCGCACGCCGTGCCCATCGACCGCCACGACGTAGCCGACCAGTTGCCCACCGACCGGAACCACGGCCGCGCGAGCCACGGCCGGATGGCTGGTCAGCGCCGTCTCAACCACCTCGGGCGCCACCCGCAGACCACGCACCAGGACCTGCCCGTCCACCGGTCCGACCAGGTCCAGCTGGCCGTTCGGCCGCCAGCGGGCCAGATCCCCGGTGCGGTACATCCGCTCTCCCGGGGGGCCGAACGGATCGGCCACAAACCGCGCCGCGGTCAATGCCGGGCGGCGCAGGTATCCGTTGGCCAGGCACGGACCGCCCAGGTACAGCTCACCAACCGCGCCGATCGGCACCGGGCGAAGCGCCGCGTCCAACACGTAGGCCCGCTTGTTGGCCACCAACCGTCCAATAGGGACACTGGTGGCCTCGGTGACGTCCGGTTCGGCGATCGGGAACGTGGTGGTGAGCCCGGCGCACTCCGCCGGCCCGTAGCCGTGCACCACGCGCAGCGCCGGGAACAGCCGCAGCGCCCGCCGTACCTGGTTGACCGGAACCGGCTCCCCGCCGGTGATCACCTGCCGAACCACCCGGAAGATCGCCGGGTGCTCGTCGAGCAGATAGCCGAACAGGCTAGGCGCCAGGTGCAGCACGGTGACCTCGTGTCGGGACACCAACTCGGCCATCAGCGCCGGCTCCGGCTGCTGACCCTGTTGCAACACCGCGGTGCCGCCGAACAACAACGGCCCGAACAGTTCGAGCAGGCACCCGGCCGAGGACAGCGGGGAGCACTGCAGGAAGACCTCGGCCGGACCCAGCGCAAGGTGCCGCTGGCCGAGCAGGCTGCCGGTCAGGGCCCGGTGCGAACTGACCACACCGTGCGGCCGGCCGGCCCGGTCCGCGGCGAACTGCACACAGGCCACGTCGTCCGGACGCACCGTGCCGGCCAGGTTGTCGTCCAGTTCATGCGCGATGCGGCCCACCATCTGGGCGTCCAGCCGAATCAGGCCGACGTCGGCCGCGGCCAGCCGAGCCGACCGGCCGCCGATCGTGATCACCGTGGTGAGGCCGGCGTCGGCCAGCACGGCGTGCAGCATTCGGGCGGACTGCTTCGGATCCAGCAACACGTAACCGGAACCCAGCTTGAGCACGGCAAGCAGCGCGGCGACCAGGATGGGCGAGCGGTCCAGGTAGATGCCCACCAGCTCGCCGGGCCGGATGCCTTGCCGGACAAGGTATCTGGCCAACTGGTTGGCCTTGGCGTTCAGGTCGGCGTAGCTCACGTCGGACCCGTCGAAGATCAGCGCGACGGCATCCGGAGTGCGCTCGACCTGCTCCTCGAACAACTCGTGCAGGCATCGCCCGTCGGGACCGGACATCGTCGCGTCGTTCCAGTCGACCAACAGGGTGTGCCGCTCCGCCTCGTCCAACAACTCGATCGTCCCAATTGGACGGTCAGGTGCGGCGCCGGCCTGCTCGAGCACCCGGACCAGCCGGGTGGCCAGCGCGTTGACCGTGTCCCGGTCGAACAGCGCGATCTCATACTCAAGCAGGCCGGCGATCCCGGCGGGGCGACCGCTGGAGTCACGAAGTTCCTCGAACCCGGCCAGCAGGTCGAACCCGGCCGACCCGGTGACGATCGGCTGCGGGTCCACCTCGAGTCCGGGCAGGGTGAGCTCGGCGGCGAGGTTGTCCTGCACCACCAGCATCACCTGAAACAGCGGATGCCTGGACAGCGTCGGGAAACCCTCGACCGCCTCGACCACCCGGCCGAACGGCACGTCCTGATGTGCGTACGCGGCCAGGTCGCAGTCCCGCACCCGGACCAGCAGCTCGCGGAAGGTCGGATCGCCGGCCAGGTCGGTGCGCAGCACCAGGGTGTTGGCCAGGAACCCGACCAGCTTGTCCAGGGCCCGGTGGCTACGGCCGGGAACCATGGAGCCGATCGGGATCTCGGTGCCCGCACCCATCCGGCACAGCAGCACCGCGAGCGCGGCCTGAAGCACCATGAACAGCGTGCTGCGGGTGGTCGCGGCCAGCTCGGTGAGCCGAGCGTGTACCAGCGGCGCCACGGTGAACCGGACCACGTCGCCCCGATGGCTCGGCTCCGCGCCGCGCGGCCGGTCGGCCGGCAGGCACAGCTCGGCCGGCAGCCCGGCCAGCGTCCGCTTCCAGTACCGCAGCTGCGCCGCCTGCAGGCTGCCCGGATCCTCGACGCGGCCAAGGAGCTTGCGTTGCCGCTCGGCGTGTTCCAGGTGGCTGGTCGGCACCGCGGCGAAGCTCGGTGCCTGGCCCGCGGTGCGGGCCGCGTAGGCGGTGCTGAGGTCGCGCAGGATCGGACCGGTGGACCAGGAGTCCCCGGCGATCAGGTGCACGACCACCAGGAGCACGTACTCAGCCGGTCCCAACACGAACAGCCACACCCGCACCGGCCGTTCCGCGGTGATGTCGATGGGTTGCCGGTTCGCCTTGGTGATCGCCCGATCCAAGACGTCCTCGGTGCACTCCACCAGGCGCAGCCAGGGCGGCAACTCGCCCGGCCGGAGGATCTTCTGGTACGGCTCCCCGTCGTGCGACGGGAATATCGTGCGCAGCGCGCCGTGCCGGTCGATCACGTCGCCGACCGCCGCGCGCAACGCGAACACGTCGAGCGGGCCGCGCAGCCGCGCGGCGAACGGCACGTGATAGGTGACGCCCTCGCCGAGTTGGTTGAGGTACCACAGCCGGCGCTGCGCGAAGGTCAACGGGATCACGTCGCGCCTCCCGGGGCCTGGCGCGGTGCCGGGGCCGAACGCCGCCGGTTCCCGGCCTCGTTCGCCCGCACGAAGTTGAGGCACGCGGCTCGGGCGTCGGCGCCGAACGCGACCGTCCAGCCGGCCGGCGCGGGCAGCTCGGACGGCCACAGCGAGTGCTGCCCCCGCGCGTTGACCAACACCAGGAAAAGTCCCGCCTCCCCGTCGAACGGGTTGGTGATCATTTGCTCATCACCACTAGGGGAATGGGACGGGATAAACGACGTGCGAGCTCCACGTCCAACCTCCCCTTGAGGTCCAAATGGGACTGGCCAGTACCCGCGCGTACCTTTGACCAGGGCGCTATCGCGACGCTATCGCGAGCCCATCGCCGCGGCGGACGCGCGATGGCGGTCGCAGAAGTGCGGCGATATAGGGACAATGCGGCGGATTCATAGCGTCAGGACCGACAAGATCCCCGGCGCTTCGGTTGAGACTTTCCGAGCGCTCCGCAATCCAGGAGCCGCGAGATGTTCACCCTTCGGTCCATCGCAGTTGGTCTCATCGCCCTGTTCGCCATCGCCGCCGCACCGGCCGTCGCCTCCGCCGGCAGCTCCGTCCCGACCGGTGGAACCACCTACAGCACCGACGACACGCCGTGGGGCTGCTGCTGATCGGTTCGAGGACCCGACATCCGCATGATGATCCACTTCTAGCCCGCTGACGGCGTCCTCCCCCACTGCGTCCGGCGTGGCGAGGACGGCCTCAGGCGCGCACGCGCTCCGGGTCGGTCAGCGACGCCAACATCCGGCGCGCACCGGTCTCCAGCTCGGCGGCCTTGCGTGCGCCGAAGGTGGTCACCGCGTGCTCGACCAGTTCGACGGCCTCCTCCTGCTCGCCCTGCTCGGCCAGCAGGGTGGCCAGATCGAGGTGCACCCGCGCGGCGCCGACCTGGTCCAGGATCTGCTCACGCTGCCGGATCGCCAGGCGCAGCAGCTCTTGGGCTTCCGCGCGCCGGCCCAGCCGCATCCGCACCTGGCCCAGTTTGTGCAGCACGTAGCCCTCGCCGACCACGTCCCGGTTGGCTCGCACCAGCTCGAGCACGGTGCCCAGAACCAGATCGGCCTCCTCGAGCCGGCGCTGGGTGTACAGCGTCTCGCCGAGCCGGAACAGCACCTGGCCCTCGACCCGGCGGCTGCCGACCTCGCGGCAGATGCCGAGTGCCTCGCTGAGCTGGTCGGTGGCGTGCTCGTAGTTGCCCCGTGACGACGACACGGCGGCGATCATGCTGAGTACGTTCGCCTGCCCGATGAGGTCGCCGACGCGGCGGAACCCGTCGAGGGCTGCGCCGAAGCCGGCCCAGGCGGCGTCGAGCTCACCGTTGTGATGGTCGAGCACCGCGAGGTTGCGGCGCGCCATCGCGTGCCCGTGGGCGTCGCCGACCTCGGCGAAGAGCGCGGCGGACGGTTCGAGGACGGCGCGGGCCGAGGGCAGCCGGCGCCGCGTCAGATAGAGCGAGCCCAGTGAGCACAGCACGGCGGCCTCGCCACGCCGGTTGCCCGCGGCGCGCACCACCTCGAGAGCCCGTTCGTGGGTCTGCTGCCATTCGTCGAAGTAGGAGCCCAGCTCGAAGAGGGTGACCAGTTGGGTGGCCAACTCCCAGCACACCTCGTCGCGGCCCTCGTCGGCGGCCTGGCCGACCGCGGCGACCAGGTTGACGCTTTCGGCTTCCAGCCAGCGCAGCGGCTCGACCGGCAGCGCGGTCGGATCCTCGTGCTCCGGGCGCCAGCGCGGCGCGCCACCCCGCAGCACGGTGTAGTCGCCGCCGTGCAGTTGGCGGTGGATGTTCTCGGCGCGGGCCAGCCACCCGCCGAACACCCGCTCTACCGCGGCGTTTCGTGCCGGCGCCGGCTCCTTGGCCAACTGCTCGCGGGCGAAGAGCCGGATGATCGCGTGGAAGCCGTAGCGCGGCTGGCTGTCGAGGTCGGGACCGGTCACGTCGAGCATCTGCGTGTCGACCAGCCGCTCCAGCAGCGCGGCCGCGTCCAGCGGGTCCTCGTCCAGCAGCGCGGCGGCCACCCAGACCGGGATGGACTCGCCGGAGTACGCGCCGAGCAACCGAAACAGCCGCGCGGCCTGCGGCTCGAGGCCGTCGTAGGTCAGTTGCAGGCTGGCCCGGACCATCATGTCGCCGTAGGCGAGTTCATCCAGCCGGCGCCGCTCATCGGCGAGGCGCCCCACCATGGAGGCCAACGACCAGTGCGGCCGGGCAGCCAGCCGCGCGGCCACGATCCGCAGCGCCAGCGGTAACCCGCCGACCATCCGCACCAGCGCCGCCGCGGCCACCTGCTCCCCGGCCACCCGCTCGGCACCGATCACCGTGCCGAGCAGCGCCAGCGAGCTCTCCGGCCGAAGCAGATCCACGTCGAGCACCCGGGCGCCGGGGATCTCGGTCAGCCGGGTACGGCTGGTCACGATCACCGCGCAGCTGCCGCTGCCCGGCAGCAGCGGCGTCACCTGCCGTACCGCGGCCACGTCGTCCAGCACCACCAGCAACTGCCGGCCGGCCAGCAGGCTGCGGTACATCTCCGCGCGCTCGTCGATCTCCTCCGGGATCGCCGAACCCGGGATGCCAAGCGCGCGCAGGAACCGGCCGAGCACGTCGGCCGGATCCGCCGGCGTGCGCTGAGTGCCGGCGAGCTTCGCGAACAACTGCCCGTCACCGAAGCGGCGCTGCGCGATCCGGTGCGCCACGTGCACCGCGAGCGAGGTCTTACCCACACCCGCTTTTCCGGCCAGCACCACCACCCGCACCGCCGGGTTCGGTCCGTCCGCACCGAGCAGCGCCGCCTCGGCCTGTTCGACCAGCGCGTCGCGGCCGGTGAAGTCGACGATGTCGGCCGGCAACTGCCGGGGCACCGTCGGATAGCCGTCGGGCGACGCGGGACTCTCCCGCACGTCCGGTTGCAACGCGGGATCCTCGGCGAGCATCGCGGCCTCGAGACCACGCAACTCCTCACCCGGTTCCAACCCCAGCTCTTCGACCATGATCCGGTAGCCCGCCCGGTACACCTCCAGCGCGTCGGCCGACCGGCCGGACCGGTACAGCGCCATCATCAACTGCCCGCGCAACCGCTCCCGCAACGCGTGCTCCGCCACCAGGCCGGTCAGCTCGCCAACCAACCGCTGATGCCGCCCCAACTTCAACTCAAGATCAAGGCAGGTCTCCAGCGCGGTCAGCCGCGCCTCCTCCAACCGCACCGCGGCACCACCCAGCAACGACCCCAGCTCACCACCCAGCGCCGGGCCCCGCCACAACCCCAACGCCTCACGGTAAAGCTCGACCGCGACCTCCAACCGGCCCTGCCGGTGCGCCCCGGCGGCGTCGTCGACCAGCCGGGCGAACACCTGGCTGTCCAACTGCCCGTCCGCCACCCGCAGCAGATAACCCGGTGGCTTGGTCACGATCGGCTGGTCCACCCCGAGATCGGCGAACATGTGCCGCAACGCCGAAACGCAGATCTGCACCTGGCTGCGCGCGGTCGCCGGCGGCGAGTCCTCCCACACCACGTCGATCAGCCGATCAATGCTCACCACCCGGTTGGGCTCCAACAACAACGCCCCGAGAATCACCGGCTGCCGACCCGGCGGAATCCGCACCGGATCATCCCCACGCATCACCTCGACCGGGCCGAGGATCCGGAACTGGACACCGTCGACCGCAGGGCCCGAAGACTCCGCGGAACTCGCCACGCCCACCTCCGACCGTTCGCGACCCATGCCCGGTCGCGCGCCTCAATCTAAGGATTATCGTCCCATCTGGCGCCAGCGGAAGAGGTAGCACCAAAGTCGTTTCCGTTCGACCGCGCAATAGCGCCGTCATAACCACCCGATGCCGCGCGCGGTCACCCTGGTCACACCGGTCCCACGGCGGGTTCCCGGCTCTGGACTGAATGGTTCGCCTGATGACTAACGAGCACTCATCCACCTCGTGCCCGACCCCTTCGTGTCCGCCCTCCGGCGAGTTGGCCATGGTCGCCATGGACCACATTCGGCTCAGCTACTGCTACCTCGACGACGGGGACATCGACGGCTACTGCTCGCTGTTCACCGAGCAGGCGGTAATCCGCCAACCAGGCACGCCACCGGTGAGCGGCCGCCAGGAGTTGGAACGCATCGAACGGGCCAAGCGGGGAACCTCCCGGAGCCGCCACTTCATCCACGAGCTGATCGCTTCGGGGCGGCGGGTCGCCGCCATCGGCCGGCTCCGCACCGCGGCCGCGGAACTGCACTTCGTGGATGTGTTCACCATTGCGGACAACGGACTGCTCACCGATCGCACCACGTTCCTGTACACACCGGCAGCAGATGCGGGCTGAAGGCCTGATAACGGTGCGATAGCTGGCGAAACTGGTCAGATCAATGACGACGGAGCAGGCCGTCCCGGGGGCCACGCCGGTCGTTCGTGAGCGACGTCGGGCTCGGCAACGGCGCGGCAGCCGGCGCGGTGGTCGTGGGGCGCCGGGAGAACCGCATGGCGCCGTCGTCGATCCGGCCGTACCGCAGGTTCAGCAAGTCACGCGGGTAGCTCATACCGAGCCGCCATGGCGCCCGGGAGCCGGCCCGCGGAAACTCGTGGATGGCGCGCAACACGTACCCGGCCTGGAAGTCGAGCAGCGGCCGCCCGGTGACGCTCGGGTCGTCGTTGACCGGAACGCACTGGTCGTAGCCGTTGGCGTCGAGGTGGCGTAACAGCCGCACGACGTACTCGCCGACGAGGTCGGCCTTCAATGTCCAGGACGCGTTCGTGTAGCCGATGGTGAAGGCGAAGTTCGGCACGCCGCTGAGCATCATGCCCTTGTACGCCATGGTTTCCGGCAGCTCGACGGCACGGCCGTCGACGGTGAGCCGGATGCCGCCGAACACCAGCATCCGCAGCCCGGTCGCGGTGACCACGATGTCGGCCTCGAGTTCGGTGCCCGACGCCAGGCGCGGCCCGGTCGCGGTGAATCCGGTGATGTGGTCGGTCACCACCGACGCCGTACCCTGTCGGATCGCGCTGAACAGGTCGCCGTCCGGCACCAAGCACAGCCGCTGATCCCAGGGTTGATAGCTCGGTTTGAAGTGGGTGTCGACGTCATAGCCCGGCGGCAGCCGGCGGATCGCCGCCTTGCGGATCATGGACTTCAGCACGCCGGGGCGGCGCCGGCTGAGCCGGTAGATCAACGTGCCCATCAACACGTTCTTCCACCGCGCGACGGTGTACGCGCGGCGCGCGCCGAGCACCCGCCGCAATGTGTTCGCGATGGCGTCCTCGGCCGGCAGGGACAGGATGTAGGTGGGCGAGCGTTGCAGCATCGTCACGTGTGCGGCGCGGTCGGTCATGGCCGGCACGAGCGTCACCGCGGTCGCGCCACTGCCGATGACGACGACCTTCTTGCCGGTGTAGTCGAGGTCGCCCGGCCAGTGCTGCGGGTGGACCACGGTGCCGCCGAACCGCTCGATCCCCGGGAACTCGGGCGTGTGGCCGGCGTCGTAGTGGTAATAACCGCTGCAGACATAGAGAAAGCTCGCGGTGAGCTGGACCGGGTCGCCGCCATGGTCCGCTTCCACGGTCCATCGCGCGTCCATAGTGGACCATGCCGCACGCACCACCCGGTGCCCGAAGCGGATGTGCCGGTCGATGCCTGCCTCGGTGGCGGTGTCGCGCACGTAGCGCAGGATCGACGGCCCGTCGGCGATCGCCTTCGCCTGCGTCCACGGCCGGAACCGGTAGCCGAGGGTGTGCATGTCCGAATCGGACCGCACCCCCGGATACCGGAACAGGTCCCAGGTCCCGCCAACGGCATCGCGGGCCTCGAGAATGGTGTAGGTCCGGTTCGGAAAAGCGGTCTGGAGATGGTGCGCGGCACCAATTCCGGACAGGCCGGCACCGACGATCAACACATCGACGTGTTCGGTGGGGTTGTTCATCCGGCCTCCGTCTGCCGCACTGGACTCGGGTCGTCGACGACGGTTCGCCGGGCGCGCGGACGGACCACCGCGAGCCCGCCCTTGGCCGGTGCGCTGGCGATGCCGCGGGAGTGCCATCGCTCGGCACGCTCGGCGGTCGGCTCCAGAGCGAACTCGCGGAGCATGGTGCGCAGTACGACGTTCAGCTCCATGTTGGCGAACGCCGCACCGAGGCAACGCCGGCTGCCGCCACCGAACGGGATCCAGTGGTGCAGGTCCGGCCGGGCGCCGACGAACCGCGACGGGTCGAACGCTCTCGCGTTCGGGAACACCGCGTCATCGCCGTGGATCAGGGTGATGCTGACCAATACCGCGCAACCCTTCGGCACGGTCCACCGGCCGAGTTGGACACTCTCGGCCTTCACCTGCCGGCCAACCAGGTCGATGACCGGACGGGTGCGCTGCACCTCGAGTATGGTCGCCTCGCGCAACACCTTGCCGCCCACGTCCACCTCCGCGACCAGTTCGCGCAGCACCCTTGGGTGCCGGCGCAGCCGCTCGACCAGCCAGGCGAGCGTGGTCGCGGTTGTCTCGTGACCGGCGGCGAGCAGGGTGAGCAACTGATCGGCGATCTCGCTTCGGCTCAGCCGTGAGCCGTCGTCGTAGCGGCTCTGGAGCAGCAACGCGAGGACGTCGTCGCGCTGGTCGAGTTGACCACCTTGATCGGCGCCGCGCTCGGCGTTGTCCATCAACCGCTCGACGATCTCGTCGTACTCGCGGCGCATGGCGTAGAACCGGCCCCATGGGCTCCACCGCGCCCGGCCCAGCTTCGGCACCGGCACCACGGCCAGCCGGGAGCCGAGGCTGACCAACCGGGGCAGCAGGTCGCGCAGCCGGTCGAACTCGGTTCCCTCCGCGCCGAACACCGCGCGCAGGATGGCATTGAGCGTGATGCGCATGGTCGACGGCATGATCGGGAACGGCCGGCCGTGTGGCCAGCAAGCCAGTTCGCGCGCCGTCTCCTCCTCGACGATCCGCTCGTAGGAGGCCAGCCGGCGGCCGTGAAACGGTGGCACGAGCAGCTTTCGCTGCGCGCGGTGCGCCTCGCCGCGGAGCGCGAACAGCGACCCGGGTCCGAGCACCCGCCCGAGGTTGACCTCCAGGTTGTCCACCATGTCCGGTCCGGCCGTGAACAGCTGCTTGATCTCGGCGGGGTGACTGATCACCACCGCCCGGCCGAACACCGGCGCGTTGACCGTGAAGGCGTCGCCGTAGCGGTCGCGGAGCCGACGCATACCGCGCTGCGGAGCCAGCAGCGCGTAGGCGCCCTGGACGAACCGGGGCGTCGACGGGCCTGGCGGAAGCGTCCCGGCCGTCCCGGCCGTCCCGGCGGTCACAGTCGTTCCGGTCATCGAGGCACCCACCCTCAGCACGCGGTACATGGACGTACCAGGGCGCTACGGTACGCCCATGTACCATTCGGCACAAGGCCGCGCCCGGCGAGAGGTATAGCGTGACCACGGTGACGACCGCGCGAGACCAGCGCCCGGCAGCCACCGTGCCTGCCGGCCGCCAGGGGCCCCCGAGCGCGACCTCCTTCCACCGGCGGCTGCTCGACGGTCTCGCCGCGTCGATCGCGCAGGACGGCTACCGCAACACCACGGTGGCCGACGTCGTGCGCCGCGCCCGCACCTCCCGGCGGACCTTCTACGAGCACTTCGCCAGCAAGGAAGCATGCTTCGTCGCGCTGGCCAACGACACCACGGCCGAGATGATCCGGCGCATCTCCGCCGCCGTCGACCCGCGCGCACCGTGGGCCGGTCAGGTGCGGCAGGCGGTCGAGGCGTGGATCGAGTGCGCGGAATCCGAGCCCGCCATCATGCTCAGCTGGATCCGCGACGTGCCCTCGCTCGGCATCGCGGCCCGCGAGTTGCAACGCGACGCGATGGAAGCGTTCGTCGCCATGATCCAGACCCTCTGCGACACCGAGGAGTGGCGCAGCGTCGGAGTCGGCCCGGTGCCCCGGCAGCTGGCGATCATGCTGATCGGCGGCCTACGCGAGCTGATCGCGACCACCGTGGAGGACGGCGGCCAGGTCCGCGACATCGTCGACGTCGCGACCCAGGCCTCGATCGCGCTGCTCGGCCCGCTCGGCTGACGGCCGCCGGCTCGGGGCCGTCCTCAGGCGGGCTGATCCCGCCGCGCTTCCACGGCGTGCTCCGGGTCCGATTGCCCGGTGGGGATCTCGGCCCAGAGCGTCTTGCTGTCCTGGCGGCGGTGCACGCCCCACTGGGCCATCGCGGCGATCATGTTCAGGCCGCGGCCGCGGTGCCGACCGAGCCGGGAGGTGCCCGGCGTCGGCGGCAGATCCGGGCTGGCGTCGTCGACCTCGATCCGCAGTACCTGACGTTCGGCGTGGTACGACACGCGCACACAGCGCGGACCGTTCGCGTGTTCGAGGGCGTTGGTCGCCAGTTCGGTGCCCACCAACTCCGCGTCCACCAGCTCGTCTGGGGTCAGGTTCGGAGCCATCGACCGGATCCAGGTACGCAGCAACGGCAGGGAACGATGACCCGGGAAGTCGAGCGCGAAGTGGCGCCCGTCGTCCCTGTCCCCTGACGTGTCCACGCGACTCCCTCATGCCCGCGTTGCTGATCCGGGGTGCGGGCTCCTCGACCGTCGACCTGGGTTGACGGTGCATTCGGAGGGTAGCCCGACAGCTCGCGAGCCAACCGAACCCGGTCATGCGCGCCGCGCCGGACCGACCGAGCCGAAGATGGACCACCCCCAGCGCTCGCCGAAGGGGAGGGGCGAGCGCCGGGGATGGGGCTGGGGGGGTCGGTGCGGCGGTCGCCTCTCGGCGAAGGACACGAACACGGCTCCAGCAGCGCTGGTATTCCGTGACGTCAATGGTTGGAGCCCGGGGACACTATCCGCACCGACCAACACGCATAACGGTTGAAGCAGACGGGCAAGTTCCGGTCCGCGAAGTGACGTCGGACATACGCCGCCCGCCCGAACCAGCATGGTCGAGTCAGCCCATGCTCTTGGCGCCGTCGAGGGACTCGCGAATGATGTCGGCGTGTCCGGCGTGTTGAGCGGTCTCGGCGATGATGTGCATCAGCACCCGGCGAGCCGACCAGGCCGTCTTGGGTTCGAACCACGGAGCCTTGGGCAACGGTTGGGTGCTCCCGAGATCGGGCATCGTGGCGACGAGCCGGTCGGTGCCCGCGGCCACGTCGGCGTAGTCGGCGAGCACACCGGCCAGCGTCTCGTGGGGTAGCAGCCGGAACTCGTCGGCCCGCCGGGCCAAGTCCTCCTCGGTCATGGCCGTGAAGTCGCCCATCGCGGACGGGCCGGTTCGGATGAAGTTCACCCAGTTCCGCTCGACCGTGGTGACGTGCTTGATCAGACCGCCAAGGCACAGCTCGCTCGCCGTGGTCCGCTGCCTGGCTTGCTCGTCGGTGAGATCGCGGGCGGTGAAGCGCAGGAAGTGCCGGTTCTTGGCCAGCATCGCCAGAAGGTCGGCGCGCTCGCCGGAGGCGGTCGATGCCTCGGCCGAATCCCGAGTGCTCGGCTGATCCAGGGTCGTCGTCTCGGTCACGGTTGGGCCTTTCGTCGTGAAGTGCGTCGGTCAGGACCCACCCTAGAAGCGATAGCGGTCAGTTTCTGACCTCAATTACGGGCAGAATACGGTTATGGCGAACACCAGCACCCGGACGCTGCGGCTGCTGTCCCTGCTCCAGAACCACCGGTACTGGCCCGGCACGGACCTGGCCGAGCGGTTGGGGGTGTCGGTCCGCACCCTGCGCCGCGACATCGACCGGCTGCGTGAACTCGGCTACCCCGTCGAGGCGCAACGCGGCGTCGACGGCGGCTACCAACTCGCCGCCGGTGCCGTGTTGCCGCCGTTGCAGGTCGACGACGACGAGGCGGTCGCGCTGGCCGTCGGGTTGCAGGCGGCGGCGCAGGGTCAGGTCGAGGGCATCGCCGAGGCTGGCGTGCGGGTGCTGGCCAAGCTGGTTCAGGTGATGCCGGCCCGGTTGCGGCGCCGGGTCGAGGCGTTGCGCGCGATGACCGTGCCCGCGAGCTGGGGCGGCACCGGCCAAGCGGCCGTCGACCCTGGCGCGCTCACCACGATCGCGTTGGCCGGTAGGGACAGCGAACGCCTTCGCTTCTCCTACACCGCCACCGGTGGCGAGCACACCGCACGGCACGTCGAACCGCACCGGCTGGTCTGGCTCGGCCGCCGCTGGTACCTGGTCGCCTACGACCTCACCCGGCATGACTGGCGCACCTTTCGGGTGGACCGGCTGAGCGCACCAAGCCCCACCGGCGCCCGGTTCCGGCCGCGCGAACTGCCGGGCGCCGACGCCGCCGCGTTCATTCGCGCCAGCATGGGCAACCTGCCTCACCCGTACCGGACAGAGGTCGTGGTCGACGCGCCGGCGGCGATCGTGCGGGACCGGATCGGCCGTTGGTGGACCGTCGAGGACATCGACGCCGACCACTGCCGAATCCACATGACGACCGACTCCCTGGACTGGCCGGCCATGGCCCTTGGCGTGCTCGACGCCGACTTCCACGTCGTGCACCCGCCCGAACTACTCGACAAGATCCACAACTGGGGCGACCGATTCACCCGCGCCCGGTCGGCCTGAACCTGACGGCACACCAGCAACGGTTGTCCGATCAGCACATCGTCATCGAGCATCGTCCCCGATCATGGGGTGGGCGAGGGTGCGTGAGCGCCGCCGACGATCCGGCGCAGGGCGGCGATGTGGCCGGCGCTGGCGGATCGCCCTTCTGTGGTAAGGCCGAGCCAGACCCGCTGCCGGGTATCGCGCACGGCCCGGCGTTGCTGGAGGTAGCCGGCGTCCGCGAGCACCGGCGACCGGCGGCCACCACGCGTATTTGGAGCCGCCCGCACCCACGAGCAGGAGCACGGCCACCGGTCCGTAGAGCGCGACGACTTCCCACCAGCGCATGGCGCTGCGCCTACAGGACTCGCAGACGCCACGGCGCGGCTGGCCGCGATGTTGAGCCGGAGCAGGAACACCGCGGCCACGGCGACGCTGACCAAGCCCAACCAAGCCGGTAACAGCATCGCCAACGACAGTGCGGCTAGCCCGGCCCCGTTTGCGAGCCAGTACCACGCCGGATACCCGGCCCACGCCACACGCGCCCGGCTGTGCCGCACCGACACCAGCGCCGCGGACGCCCTCGGCCGAGCTGATCGCCCCTGTGTTTCCATATCGGATCGCCGGGTCAGCGCCCACTGAGCTGCGGCGACGCGGAGTCGAACGTGGCCAGCAGGGCGTCCCGGCCGATCATCACCGCCCGGCGCAACGCTTCCGGGTCGGTCTCGAGGCGGGACACCGGCGCGGTGCCCACCGGCGGGCGGACCTGGAGCAGCGCCGGGAGTCCCGGCGTTGCGGCCGCTCGGCCGGCCAGCAGTTCCTCGTCGATCTGGCGCTGTTGCGGCCGGCCCTGCCAGGCGAGGAGCGCACCCGGCGCCGAGCGCCGCAGGTAGCGGGAGATCAGCGCGTTCTCCAGTCGGGACGGTGCGGAGATCGCCTCGTCGGGCCGGCGAGTGCGCAGTACCAGGACGTCCGTCGCCCCGTCCCGCAACGCCGTGCGAAAAGCGAGCGGTTCGGCCAACCCACCGTCGACGAACCGACGGCCGGCCAACTCGACCGGCGGGCCGGCGAGCAGCGGCATGCAGGCGCTGCACCGCAACGCCAGCTTGAGCGTGGCCTCGTCGGTGATGAACGGGTGCAGGTCCACCGACTCCCCGGTGCGGACGTCGGTGGCCAGCGGGTGCAACGGGACCGGGCTGGCCAGCACCGCGGCCCAGTCCATCGGCACGATCGAGTCGTAGATCGTGTTGATCGTGTACTCGATGTCCACGACGGGTTTGCCGCGCAGACCACGCGGCAGGTTGGTGATCCGGCGCATCACGCCGGGGCGCCACCAGCCCGGGATGCCGTGCGCTGCCCCACCGGAAACCAACCAGCCACCGCTGATCGCCCCGGCCGAGCTGCCGTAGACGGCGTCAAAGCTGTGCAGCAGCCCCAGTTCCGACAACGCCAGCACCATGCCGCTGGAGAACGCGCCTCGGCTGCCGCCGCCCTCGACGGCCAGCACCACCCGGCGCTGGTCCGCGCGCCGGCCGGGCGCACTGCCCGACCGGGACCGCTCCAGGATCACGTCGAGCACAGGGTGTGCGATCACAGGATCCCACCCTACTGGCGTCGTGCGCGGCCCTGATCCACTCGTCGCCGCGCGAACCGCGATGACGGCGGTTGACAGCGGTTGACACGCTGTGGCAGTGCTTTTACGCTCCGATATGACGGAATACCGAATTGCATTCGAAATCTCGAACATTCCGACCTGCGCGGAGAACGGTGAGGTTCATCATGCGTGTTCGGCGTCGTCCTCGACTCCTGCCGTTCGTGGGGGCGCTCGCACTCAGCGCGGCCGCCTTGGTCGTCATGCCAACCAGTTCCTCGGCCGCGGGCCCACAACCGTGCGACATCTATGCTTCCGGCGGCACGCCCTGCGTGGCGGCGCACAGCACCACGCGAGCGTTGTTCGCCAACTACAGCGGCCGGCTGTACCAGGTCAGGCGTTCGTCGGACAACACAACGCGGGACATCAACACGCTGAGCGCCGGTGGAATCGCCAACGCCGCCGCGCAGGACTCCTTCTGCGCCGGCACGACCTGCCTGATCACCATCATCTACGACCAGTCCCCGCGCGGGAACCATCTCACCCAAGCACCTCCTGGCGGGTTCTCCGGCCCGGCTCCCGGCGGATTCGACAACCTCGCGAACGCGACGGCGGCACCGAGCACACTCGGCGGCAGCAAGGTCTACGGCGTGTTTGTGGCACCCGGCACGGGGTACCGCAACAACAACGCCACGGGCACCGCGACCGGTGACCAGCCGGAGGGGATGTACGCGATCTTCGACGGCACGCACTTCAACGGCGGCTGCTGCTTCGACTACGGCAATGCCGAGCGCAACAGCCGGGACAACGGCAACGGCACCATGGAGGCCATCTACTTCGGCAACATCAGGGTCTGGGGCACCGGTACCGGCAACGGCCCCTGGATCATGGCCGACCTGGAGAACGGCCTGTACTCCGGCGTGAACTTCGGCTTCAACGCCAACGACCCGACCGTCAACTTCCGGTACACCACCGCCATCATCAAGGGCGAGCCGAACCACTGGTCCATCCGGGGCGGCAACGCTCAGGCCGCGGGTCTGTCGACCTTCTACAACGGTCCACGCCCCAACGTCGCCGGCTACAACCCGATGCGGAAGGAAGGGGCCATCCTCCTCGGCATCGGCGGCGACAACAGCAACGGTTCCGCCGGCACCTTCTACGAAGGCGTGATGACGTCCGGATACCCCTCGGACGCCACCGAGAACGCGGTGCAGGCGAACATCGTCGCGGCCGGATACGGCAGCACGGGTGGCGGCGGGACCACAACCGGTCCGCTGCACGCGATAGGCGCCGGCAAGTGCCTGGACGTGCCGAACTCATCCACCACCCTTGGCACCCAGTCGCAGATATTCACCTGCAACGGTGCGGCCGCCCAGAACTGGACACGTACCTCGTCGAACCAACTGACGGTCACACTCGGCGGCACGACGTTGTGCCTGGACGCGTTCGGCAACGGGACCAGCGCGGGAACGAGGGTGGTGACCTGGTCCTGCAACGGTCAGACCAACCAACAGTGGGACGTCAACTCCAACGGCACGATCACTGGTGCACAGTCCGGACTCTGCCTCGACGTGACCGGCAGATCCACCGCCAACGGCGCCCTGGTCGAGCTGTGGACCTGCAACGGCGGCACCAACCAGCAATGGACCTTCTGAGCGCAGGACGCGCCGAGAAGTCCATATCTGAAGCCACAACGGACCCGATCCCCGCGTCCGTTCGGCGGTAGGCGAACAGAGTTGGATCAGTCCACAGTGAGCCATGGAGTTCTCGGTGCTGGGGCCGGTGCGCTGCTGGCACGGCGGGAGGCCGGTGGCGCTCGGCGGCCGTCAGCGCCGCTGCGTACTCGCGGTCCTGCTGTTGCGGGCCGGGCAGGTGGTGCCGCTGGATCGGATGGTCGAGCTGGTCTGGGGTGAACAGCCTCCGGTCGCGTGGCGCAATGCCGTGCAGACACACGTTTCCCGGTTGCGCAAGGCGCTGGCCGCCGACCCGGCCGTGCGCATCGAGGCGGATCCGCCCGGGTACGTGCTGCACGTCGACCCCACCCGGGTGGACCTACTCCGGTTCCGCGCGTCGGTGGCGCGGGCCCGCCGGACCGACGACCCCGGCCGGGCGAGCGAACTGCTGCGCGAGGCGCTGACGCAGTGGCAAGGACCGGCCCTTGCCGATGTGGTCGCGAACGACTCCCTGCGGCGACTGAGCACCAGCCTCGACGAGGAACGGCTGGCGGCACTGCAACAGCGGCTCGCCATGGACCTGCGACTGGGCAGGCACGTCACCGTCCTCGGTGAACTGTCCGATCTGGCCGGCGCGCATCCCACCCACGAGGGCGTCGCCGAGCTGTGGGTGCTCGCGCTGTACCGGTGCGGCCGGCAGGCCGAGGCTCTTGCCGCACTGCAGCGCATCCGGACGCGGATGGTCGACGAGCTCGGCATCGAACCCGGACCGGCACTGCGGGCGCTGCGACAACGCATCCTGCGGGCCGACGCCGGTCTCGATCCAGCCACCGAGGCACTCGACCCGGGTCCCGCCGTGCCCGCCCAGCTCCCCGCCGACGTGCCCGGCTTCTGCGGCCGGACCGGCGAACTGGCCGAGTTGGACCGGGTGCTGGCCGGTTCCCGGCGCGATCGCACGCACCCGGTGGTCGTGGCGCTGAGCGGGACCGCCGGGGTGGGCAAGACGGCGTTGGCCGTGCACTGGGCGCACCGCGTGCGGCCCGCGTTTCCGGACGGGCAGCTCTACGTCGATCTCAAGGGCTACGACCCGAGCCAGCCGATGGGCACCGGCGACGCGCTTGCCCGGTTGCTCGGGGCGCTCGGGGTGCGCGACAAGGACATCCCAACGCAGGTGGAAGCCAGGGTCACGCGCTACCGGACGGCGGTCGCCGACCGCCGGCTGCTCATGGTGCTGGACAACGCGTCCTCGGTGGAGCAGCTGCGGGCGCTGCTGCCGGGTACCGACTCCTGTGCGGTCGTGGTGACCAGCCGGGACAGTCTCGGCGGCCTCGTCGCCCTCAACGGTGCCCACCGTCTCGAGTTGGACGTGCTTCCCATGGATGACGCGACATCGTTGCTGTGCAACCTGATCGGTGCGCGGGCCGGGGCCGACCCGGCCAGCACCGGCCTGCTCGCCCGGCAGTGCGCCCGGCTGCCGCTGGCCCTCCGGGTCGCCGCCGAACTGGCGGTCAGCCGAGCCGGCACGCCACTGGCCCGGCTGGTCCACGAGCTCCGGGACAGTCAGCGGCGGTTGCGGTTGCTTGACGGTGGCAGTGACATCAGGGCCACCGTGCGGACGGTGTTCTCCTGGTCCTACCGTCATCTGCCGGCCGACGCCGCCCGGCTGTTCCGGGTGCTCAGCTGCCACCCCGGCGCCGACTTCGAACTCCGGTCGGCCGCCGCGCTCGGCCGGCTCGACCTCGATGAGACCGTCCGGTTGCTGGACGTCCTGGTTCGGGCGCACGTGATCCAGCCGGGTCCGGACGACCGGTACGGCATGCACGACCTGTTCCGGGCGTACGCGCAGGACCGCGCCGCCGCAACCGATTCCGAGGCCGACCTGGCCGCGGCGCGCACCCGGTTGTTCGACCACTACCTCGCCGTCGCCACGGCCGCGCGGGACCTGTTGTACCCGGCGACCTCGCCGGAAAAGCGCGTCGTGACGGCACTTTCGCCGACGAACGATCCGGAGTGGCTGCGTGCCTGGCTCGACGCGGAGCGGCCGAACCTGGTCACCGTCTGCGGATACGCCGCCGGTCATGGTTGGCCGGAACACGCGGTCGCGCTCGCCGCGACGCTGTACCGCTACCTGGAGGGCGGCCACTACGGCGACGCCCTCGTCATCCACACCGCCGCGCTGGACGCCGCGAAACGGGTCGGCGACCGGTGCGGGGAGGCGCACGCGCTGACCAACCTCGGCCTGGTGCACCGGTTACTCGGCCAGTACGGCCCGGCAACCGAACATCTGACCAATGCGCTCGAACTGCACCGGCGAACCGGAGACCGCGACGGGGAGGCCCGGACCCTGTCCAACCTCGGCATCATCGAGGACCGGCTTGGGCGCGGCCGTGCCGAGGCCTACCTGGACCGCGCCCTTTCCGCCTACCGAGAGCTGGGCAACCGGCACGGTGTCGCCGCGGTGCTGACCAACCTCGGCGGCCTGCACAACGGTCTTGGGCGGCATTCGTGCGCCGCGGGTCACTTGACCGAGGCGCTCGGCCTGTTCCGCGAGCTCGGTGACCGGGGCGGTGCGGCCAGTGCGCTGACCAACCTCGGTGCGGCTGAGACGGAAACCGGGCAGTACCCCCGCGCGGCCGGCCATCTCGAGGAGGCGCTGGCTCTGTTCCAGGAGTTGGGCCATCGCTACGGGCAAGCTATCGCGCTGTCGAACCTCGGCCGGGTCTACGACGAGCTCGGCCACCACGACCGCGCCCTTGATCATCTCGGCCGGGCGCTGGCCATCCTTCGCGAGACCGGGCACCGCTACGGGGAGGCCAGCGTGCTCAACGGGTTGGGGTCCGCCCTGCACGCGGCGGGCCGGCCAGGAGCGCTTGAGCGGCACACCGCCGCGCTCGAGATCGCGACCGAGACCGGTGACCGGGACGAGCAGACCAGAGCCCGTGCCGGCATCGACCGGGTCCGGTTGGGCACCGGCGAGCGATGCCCAACCGTCAGCTGAACTCCTCAGATCAGCGGCAGGGCGTACTGCGCGATCACCCAACTGGTGCGCTGCATCGCTTGCGCACGAAGGGCGTCACTGGGGAAGGCGTTCAGTTGCTCCGCCCGGTCGCCGTTGTAGGCGATGCAGATGGCCCGCGTGATGTAAGGCGGATTCCAGCCGGACACGAAGTAACAGTCCGGCATGATCTTCGCGAGAATCTTGTTGTTCCCACTTATCAGGACCGCCCGCAGCGCGTCGACGCTGAAGCCGGCACGGGTCCTGGCGATCAACGCGATCGGCCCGATCACGTCCAGGGCAGCGCCGAGCGTGTCGGTCGCCGCCTTGTCGGTCACCACGTCGAGCAGGCTCGCGATCAGGGTGACACAGCCCGTCGCGTCCTGCGCCCAGGTTTGCATCGTGCCCGCGCTGAACCGCTCGATGTCGGCAAGCTCGATAACGTGCCGGGTGGCGCAGGAACGGGCCTCGGCCGCCGCGAGCCGGTCCATGTGGCTGATGATGTCGGTCTTGGCCGTGTCGATGGCCGCCAGGATCTGCCGAGTCGCGGCCTCGATCGACATCCCGCCGGACTGGAAGCTCTTCCACAGGTCGACCACGGTCTTGACGGCCGCGATGATGGCGACGATGTTGTACTGCGCCCGCACCGGTTCGGCCTGTGCGGGTGCCGGTTTGAGCGTGCCGGTCACCGCGACGACGATGGCGAGCGTCACTGCGATCACACCACGCGCCAGTCTGCTTTTCATCCGTTCTCCTTCACACACACCGGACAAAGGAGACGCATGCGCACGGTCGCGCATGCGTTGCCCGCAGAGTGGCGCATGGCGCTTGCAGAGGGCTGGCTGCACGCTGGCCGGGCGACACCAGGTTGGCGGCGCGTCGGTTTCACCCCCCGCTGACGCCGTAAGTGACCGCGATGCGGCACACTTGCTCGCTCGGGACAGCCGGTCGGCACCGAGTGGTCGTGAATGAGGTGACGGACGGACAGCGGTGACCGGGGAGACCGAAGAGCAGGTCCGGCGATCGACGCGGTTGTTCACCACCGCGGTGATGGGTCCGGCGTTGGTGTTCGTGCTGGCGATCGTGGTTGCGCTGATCGGTGCTCCGGGCACGCCGGCCGCGGATGAGTTGCTGCCGGCCCTGGGGTTGGCCGCCGCGGTCGTCGGGGTCAGTTGGATCTGTGCCCGAGTCCGGCGGCACCGGCCTGAGGCCTGGCCGCGGGTTGCCGGGTGGGGTTGGGGGCATCAACGGGGCCCTTGGCGGGCTCGGAGTCGCGTCGTACCAGATCGACGTCTCCGGGATCGGGAAAGCCGCGATCCTTGTCGTGGTGGTGGTGACCGTCGCGATGAGCGTCGGGTCGTGGGCGCTGGCTCGGCGCGGCGCGCGAACATTGCTCGCGCTACCGGTCGCTGATGTGGCGGACTCCTTGGTGGAAATCCCATTCCGGGTGCGCGGCCGGTCGGGAACCGTGTTGTCGGTCGGGGTCGACGAGGTCCGGTTGCGGATGCCGTCGCGTGGGGGATTTCGCTGGCGGGTGGTGGATGCCTCCTATACCGAGGTGGTCGCGGTCGACGTGATCGAGACCGACGAGTGCGACTGCGTAGTGATGGGGGCCGCACTGCCGGTGCCGGCGGGGTCGGCGGTGCGGGTGCGGGTGGCGCACAGTTGGGCCGACGATGGTGACCAGCCCGAGTCCTGGCTGATCGGTACTGACCGGGCCGTGGCCGCGCGGCAGCTGATGCTGCACCGGGGAGACCGTTACCGGGCCGAGCATCCCCCGGAGCCGGCCAACGACCGGGCCACCGTCAAGGCAGCCGACGGGGCAACGCCACGTTGGATGGTCCGAACGGTCGGGATCGTTCTGCTGGTGTGGGCTGGTTGGGCATTTGGGGTACGTGGTTCACCGACGCTGACGACAACCGGATACTGAGCACGATCCTGGAAATAGGCATGATCCTGCTCGCAGCAGCACTCCTGACCGGCGCTGCCCAGCGATACCTGCGAAGGGCCCACCATCGGCTGGTCGTCGACGGTCACATCCGTCCGGAGAAGACCAATCCGCCTACGGGTCCTGATCGTCCGGTGGACTGAGCGCGTCCTTGATCGACTTACCGCCCTCGTCCACCATCCGGGTGGCACTGTGCCCGCTCAGCTTGCCGATCGGACTGCGCTGGCGCGGACCGAACATGTCGTCGTAGGCGTGGCCGGGACCGCTGTCGGGCACGCCGGGTTTCTTGCCCAGGTTGCGCACTTCCTTGGTGCGGCCGACGTCGTGCAGGCCTTGTGCCCCTTCGCCGAGTTTCCTGGCGACGGCACGCAGCTTGTCCGACTTGGCCAGGAACTTCTGAATGAAGTTGCGGATCGCGTAAAGCAGCTTGGACAGTTTCTTACCGATCCGGCCAAGCAGAATCCCGAGCTCGGCGGTCATGCTCGTGAGGAACAACGTGACGGAGGAGCCGAGCGTGACCGCAGAACTGGCCATGGCGATCAGGGCCTCGGAGATCACCCCACTGATGAACGAGGCGATCATGTCGAAAATGACGCCGCGCACCGTGCCGACCATCATGCCCGCGATCAGCACGCCATCAGCGGTGTGCTCGGTCTCCACGGCGACACCCTCGAGAACGCCGATGTACTCCTCGGCGGCGAAGCGATAGTTGTACTCCGCTACGCCGTGCCAGGAGGTCACGGCGCCGAGTTCGGCCCGATAGGCGTCGGCCGCGTCGGCGAACTCCCGTGAGATGTCGCGCCAGGTGTCGGCGACCGCCTGGACCTGCTTGGGATCGCCGGTCAGCACCTCAAGCGCTTCGCGCAGCGGTGACAGGTATTCCGTCAGCCAGCCGACCCCGGCCTTGATCAGCTCGCCGAGTGGGTTGAGAGCCATGGCGAGCAGGTCCAGCCCGAGACTGGTCCCGTCCACGCTGAGCGCTATGGCGTTCCAGTCACCCTTCTGGATGCCGGCGGCCAGGTCGTCGAAGAATGATCCGCCGCTGTCCAGCAGACCGGCTCCGGCCCGTGGATCGATCGGCGCCGGAGTGGCGGTCGGGTCGTCGCCGGTCATTGGATCTCCCCCATGACATCTCGGGCCCGACCCTCGAAGTCCTGATAGGACTGGCGGCTGGCGCGGAGCCCGTCGACCAGCGCGTGGCCCAGGGCTGCGGTGGTCGCGGCGACATCATTGCTGTCCGCGTTGGTGACCTTCAGAACTCCCCACAGCGGCGCGCAGAGCACGCCATATGGACTCGGACCGCCCATCCCGATGTCCTGCGCGGCGTCGCTGGCCGTCTGCACCCCGCCGACGATGTGATCCACCGTGCGCAGATGCCGGTCGAGGTCCTCGGGCGACACGCTGTAGCCGTCCATTGGTGTGTCTTCCGGCTCAACGAAGGACTCGGGGCGGTTCGTCGCCCTCATCACGAGGCCGTCGGGCGCGCCGGGGAGAATCCGGCTCGGGCTCCGGAACTGCGGCACGGAGGAATCGCATCGCGTCGGAATCTTCGCCCACCAACCCGGTCATGATCTCAGTGCTGCGCTTCGCGGCCTTGACGATCGCCCGCTGGTACGTCTCCATGATCGCTGCCGCCAACTCGATCAAGCTCAGATCACTGGCCGGCCGACCCAGCCGCAGATCGGTCAAGATCCCTCCGGGATTGACCGTCACGCCCACCGCACCGCTGCGGCTCGTCTCGGCCACCGTCGTACTGGTCAGTTCCTCCCGCACCCGCTCGCCCCGGCCACCAGCCCGGCCGAGCGCTCCTCCTGCTCGCGAACCCACTGCTCAGGGTCGGCCATCTCATGGGACATCCCAGGTATCACAACATCCCCTCGAACGTTGCTCCGCACTCGTACAACCCCAGAAAGCTACCAGTCGAACACAGTGCGTGCGGCACTCTACGAACTTCGTGCCCGGGAGGCGAGACAGCACTCGATCGTTCAAGGGCCGTGGTGTGGCCGCTGCGTAGTTCTACGGAATTTCGTCCACCCCGGCACCGGACGCCGCCGCCGACAGTCACACTTGCGGGTGGGAGTCGGATCGGCAGCGAGGGGTTGTGAATGGAGTGGCGGACGGGCAGAGGCTTGTGCGCAGGCCGGATCAGGACGCCCTAGCCACGGCAGCGGGACCATGTATCGCCGAGTGACCGCTTCGTCACCTGTTGTACGCTGCTTGGCGAAGTGTCGTGAGGGGTCTGCGGGGAAGGGAGCCTGCGGTGGACGGCACGAGTGACATCAGCACGCTGGGTCCAGTCGGGTATGTCGTGACCGGTAGTGGGGGTGGTGGTGCGGGCGGTCAGTATGTGTTCGCCAGCGTGGAGCACCTTGATCGGGTCATCGCCACATGGGTGGCGTTTCGGGACGCAATCCTGGCAGACGGCCACAAGCTCTTCCAGGCCCGCCAGCTCATTGCCCCGCCGGCTCACGACATCATGAGCCGGCTGGAGGCGAAGGTGACGGTCGACTCTTTGAACAAGGCGTGGAACCACAATCGCGCGATGCACTCCTACGCGGATGGCTATGTCACCAAGCTTCAGGCGGCTCGAACCGCGTACGCGGCGATGGACGATGACGCTGCCAAGAATCTGCGCCAGGCCGGCGGGCGTTGATCGAATGAAGACACTCACGACCGTCGTGGCAGTATTCCTGGCCGGTCTGCTTGCCGGTTGCACGACGACGATCGGTGGGCAACCCGGCGCTGTCCCGGATCTGCCCGGAGCGAGCAGTGGTGGACGGCCGACATCAACAACATCGGGTGCCGCCAACGGTGCGCCGCGGGTTGCCCGTCCCTTGGATGCCACCCGGTTCCTGTCGCGTCCGTGTGACGCGCTGAGCCCGGCGCAGTTGGCTACCTTCGGCGTCAGCGCACCCGGTACGCCCACCACAACCGGGGCTGTCGCGGAGTATGCCGGTCCGTTTTGCACCTGGCATGCCGCCCCGGAAGTCAACAGCACCATCGGTATCGGCTTCCTGACCGGGAACAAGAACGGACTCTCGGATACCTACCGGGGCCGCCATGACTTCGGCTATTTCGAGGAGACCACGGTGGACGGCTATCCAGCGGTGTTCGCCGAGGGCAGCGATAGCCGATCGACCGGCGCCTGCGGTATCACCGTCGGTATCTCGGACACGCTGGCATTCGACGCCCTGGAGCAGGGGAATCGAAAGGGCCAGGCATCGTGTGATCGGGCGAAGCAGGTGGCGGCCGCGGTGCTCGCCACCTTGAAAGGATAGTGCGCGATGGCGTTCATGACCGGCCAGCACATCTACGAGAACTTCACCAACGGTGCCGGTCCGGACGGACTAACACGCGGTGCTGCGATCGTGAACGAGGTGGCTGCGGGATACGGGGACCGCGCCAAACAAATTCGTGAGCTGACCACCGAAATGGAGACCGCCTGGCGGGGTGACGCGGCGGGAGCGGCGCAGCGCGGCGCTGGGCCGCTTGCCCTGGAACACGAGTTGGCCACCACGGATCTGCACACTGCACAGGATTTGACCAACCGGCAGGTCGGGTCGTTTGGTGATGCGCGGAATGCGGTGGTGCCGGTACCGGCGGAGCCGGGGAAGCCGGATCCGTTTGCGGTGTTTCGGTCCCCGGGTGATGTTGCGACGTATCAGCAGCAGGTTGCGACGTACAACGCGGCGAACCAGCACAATGTGGATGTGATGAGCCGGTACGCGGACGCTTCGGGTTTCAATACGCGGGGCATGCCGCAGTCGTATGGGTCGCTGACCAGCGACCAGACGGGGATCGAGGTTGATTCTGGTCAACCGCCTCCGAGTGGGCCTCCGGACGCTGGCCGTCCAAAGGGGTCGGACGGCGGACCGGAACCGTTCGGGCCGAAGTCGGCGGGCGGGCCAGTTCAGCCAGGTCCGGGAGGACCGGTGCAGCCGGGATCGGCCGGACCGGTTCAGCCCGGCTCGAGCAACAGTCCGATGCAGCCAGGTGGAGAGCGACTGCCGCAACAGACCAGTCCGGATGGGTTCATTCCCGCGCCGGGTGGACCGCCGGGGCCGGTTCCGGTGGGTGGTGGGGGTTCACCGGTTCCCAACTCGCCGGGTGGTGGTGCCGGCGGGTTGCCGGGGTCCGGGTTGCTGCCGGTGGGTGGCGGCTTGCCGGACGTGGAGCGTCCGCTTGGCGGTGCTCGCGGTCCGGGTGCGGGGCCTGGTGGTCCAGGTGGTTCCGGTGGTGGCGAGTCCGGTGGTCGTGGGCCTGGGGGCGATGTCGGTGGGCGGACCGGAGAGCCACACGGCACGAGTGGACGGGTCGGTGCCGGTCCGCTCGCTGGTGGTGGGTCTGGTGAGCCGGTGAGCGCCGGTGGCCGCGGCGGTGCGGCGGGCGCAGGTGGCCGTGGTGCTGGCGGCATGGGTGGGATGCCGGTGGGGGCGGGTGGGCGTGGTCGGGACGAGGAGGACCTGGAGCGGCGGGCTCCGGTGTATCTGCGTGAGCACGATCCGGAAGGGTTGTTCGGCACCGACGAGCTCACCGCGCCGCCGGTGATCGGCGAGGACCTGGACCCGGCCGGGGACGACTGAAAGGAGAGAGTCGCCGATGGTGTTGCCGGGGCCGGCCCGGCTGTCGGTCGAGGCGTTGACCTGGCTGCTGGCTGGCGAGGGGATCGGCGAGCTGCACCGGGTGCTCGCGCCAGCGGCGGTCTGGCAGCCCGCTGACGAGGTCGACGCCGTCCGGGTTGCGGCACGGGCCGAGATCACGGCGTTGGGGTGGTTCGACCGGCGTCAACGGCTGGATGTGGAGGTGGCCGCGTCGCTGGCGGTGTTGTGTCGGGCCACCACGGAGTTCTACGGTTGGATCAACCACGACGAAGCCACGATCGGGGTGTTGGCCGGGGCTATCGGTGGGCAGGCGCTGCTGGCCGTGCGCGACACTGACCGGATGTGGCTCAAGCCCACCGCCTGGCCCCGACTGGCGGCGGCGCTCGTCGGGCAGACCGCCGAGGTGCCTGCCGGACGCGGGCAGCCGGTCACGGTGACCCAGGCGGAGATACTGGGTGCGGTCCGGGGACAGCGACTGACCGAGGCGGCCGTCCAGGTTACCCGGGCCAGCGGCGCCGCCCAATGGGTTCGGCGGCTCGTCGCACTGCCCACAACCGGCAGCGGCGAACTGTATGCCGCGGTGCGGGACGGCATGGGCAGGCACCGGATCAGTGCACCCATCCCATACGCCGACACCAGCGAGGGCCGCTACGTGACCGTCAGGACCGGTGCGCAGGTGCTGGTGGTACCTGCCAACCGGGCAAACCTGGTGGCGCGGCTGACCGAGGCGCATCGGACGCTGGCCCGGTGACGGCACACTGACAGACACAACGCCGGGCAGAACGAACGCAACGGCACGGCATGACCCACGTGATCGTCGACGACACCCTGGTCCCGATCGACCGCATCGCGCAGACCGGCCCTACTTCCTTCTCGGCCTCACAACCGCACCGCAATGCGCGGTGTTCCGGCTGGCCGAGGGAAGCCGAGTTGCTCGCCGACCAGCAACGGCGCAGCGACGACGAGAAGAAGAAACTGCTCGGCGCCGAAGACGTCGAAAGACCGGCCAACCACCCCGACACCGCGCACGGCCGACAACGGGCCTTCCGGCTCGGGATCGACACCGCCGGCACCGGGCGCGCCTGACTTGGGCCAAGATCTAGGCCTGAGCGGCGGCACGCTCGGCTGACCTGCGGGTTCGTTGTCGGGGTGGGCGGAATCTGCGCACTAATCCTGGGTCGTAAGGTGGTTCGGTGGTGTACGTCCGGACCGTGAGGACTGCCTCGGGGGCGCGTGCGGTGCAGATCGTGCATTCCTCGCGTCAGGGCTCACGGGACATTGAGCACATTGGTTCGGCGCACGATGATGTCGAGCTGGAGTTGCTCAAGACCGTGGCCCGTCAACGGCTCGCGGCCGGGCAAGGCGAGCTCGACCTCGGGCTGGATGCGCCGCCGGAGTCGGGCGGCCCGTTGCCGGTCACGGCGTCGCGGATGGGGCACCTGTGGGACGCCCTGAGCAGGGCTTACGACCGGCTCGGGTTCGCCGACGCGGCCGACGGGGACGAGGTGTTCCGGCTGTTGGTGCTGGCGCGGATCATCGAGCCGACCAGCAAGCTCGATTCGCTGCGGGTGCTGGAGGAGGCCGGCATCGTGCGGGTGTCCTATCGGACCCTCAAGCGGCGCCTGCCCGCGTATGCCGCCGATGCGTGGCGGGAGCGGCTGGCGGCCCTGTGCGCGCAGCATGTCGGCCTGGGTCCGGCGACGTTGCTGTTGTACGACGTGACAACGCTCTACTTCGAGA
>JBJMIG010000023.1:0-15193 GCA_045806965.1 Labedaea sp.
GCCCGCGTCCCGCAGGATCCGGACCTTCTCTTCCTCGCGCGCCTTGGTCTCGACGAATTCCTCGACGTCGGGGTGATCCACGTCGAGCACGACCATCTTGGCGGCCCGGCGGGTGGCCCCGCCCGACTTGATGGTCCCGGCCGATGCGTCCGCCGGCACGATCAAGTCCGGTGGCGCGACCCGCCGCGCGGCCAAGATGGTCGTCCTCGACGTCGACCATCCGGACATCGAGGAGTTCATCGAGACCAAGGCGCGTGAGGAGAACAAGATTCGCGCGCTGCGCGACGCCGGCTTCGACATGGACCTCGGCGGCGCCGACATCACCTCGGTGCAGTACCAGAACGCGAACAACTCGGTGCGGGTGTCCGACGAGTTCATGCGCGCCGTCGAGGCCGGCGCCGACTTCGGTCTGCGTGCGCGCACCACCAGCGCGGTGCTCACCACGGTCAAGGCCAAGGAGCTGTTCCGCAAGGTGGCCCAGGCCGCCTGGGAGTGTGCCGACCCCGGCATCCAGTACGACGACACGATCAACGACTGGCACACCTGCCCGGAGTCCGGCCGGATCACCGCGTCCAACCCGTGCAGCGAATACCTGCACCTGGACAACTCCAGCTGCAACCTGGCCTCGCTGAACCTGCTGAAGTTCCTGCGCCCGGACGGAACCTTCGAGGCCGAACGGTTCGTCAAGGCGGTCGAGCTGGTGATTACCGCCATGGACATCTCGATCTGCTTCGCCGACTTCCCGACCGAGCCGATCGCGGACACCACGAGGAAGTTCCGCCAACTCGGGATTGGCTACGCCAACCTGGGCGCGATGCTGATGGCCACCGGCCACGCCTACGACTCCGACGGCGGCCGCGCGCTGGCCGGCGCGGTGACCTCGCTCATGACCGGCACCGCCTACCGCCGCTCCGCCGAGCTCGCCGGGGTGGTCGGTGCCTACGAGGGCTACGCCCGCAATGCCGACGCGCACCAGCGGGTGATGCGCAAGCACGCCGCGGCCAACGACCTGATCCGCACCTATGGCTCGGACGACACCGCCCTGCAACGGCTCGCCACCCGCGAGTGGCAGCACGGCCTTGAGCTCGGCGCGAAGAACGGGTGGCGCAATGCCCAGGCGTCGGTGCTCGCGCCGACCGGCACCACCGGCCTGATGATGGATTGCGACACCACCGGCATCGAGCCCGACCTGGCGCTGGTGAAGTTCAAGAAGCTGGTCGGCGGCGGGTCCATGCAGATCGTCAACCAGACCGTGCCGCGCGCGCTGAAGTCGTTGGGGTATCAGGACGAGCAGGTCGAGGCCATCGTCGAGTACATCGCCGAGCACAGCCACGTCGTCGACGCGCCGGGGCTCCGTCGGGAGCACTACGGGGTGTTCGACTGCGCGATGGGAACGCGGTCCATCGCGCCGATGGGTCACGTCCGGATGATGGCCGCCACGCAGCCGTTTATCAGCGGCGCGATCTCCAAGACGGTCAACATGCCGGAGTCGGCCACGATCGAGGACATCGAGCAGGTCTACTTCGAGGGCTGGAAGCTCGGTCTCAAGGCGCTGGCCATTTACCGCGACAACTGCAAGGTCGGGCAGCCGTTGTCGGCCGGAAAGGGTGCCAGGTCCACCGCATCGGCGGACCCGGCTCCGCTGGTCGAGTACCGCCCGATCCGCAAGCGGCTGCCGAAGAAGCGGCCGAGCCAGACGGTGTCGTTCACGGTCGGCGGCGCCGAAGGCTACCTCACCGCGGGCTCCTACCCGGACGACGGGCTCGGCGAGATCTTCGTGAAGCTGGGCAAGCAGGGCTCCACATTGGCCGGTGTGATGGATGCCTTCTCCATGTCGATCTCGGTCGGCCTGCAGTACGGCATCCCGCTGGAGTTCTACGTCCAGAAGTTCTCCAACCTGCGCTTCGAACCCGCCGGGATGACCGACGATCCCGACCTGCGGATCGCCACCAGCGTGCTGGACTACCTGTTCCGCCGGCTGGCCCTGGATTACCTGCCGTACGACAAGCGTGCCCAACTCGGCATCTTCACCGCCGAGGAGCGCACCGCCCAGGTGGCCAACGACTACACCGGACCGTCCGATGTGGATCTGGAGGGTCTGCGTGCCGGCGTCGAGGCCGCCCCGCAACCGGTGGCCGCGGTGGAACCGTCCCTTCCGAACAGCAAGCCCGAGGCGCACAGCTCGACTGAGCTCCTCGAGCTTCACCTCGGCAAGGCCGCCGACGCTCCGCTCTGCATGACCTGCGGCACCAAGATGCGTCCCGCCGGCTCCTGCTATGTCTGCGAGGGCTGCGGCTCAACCTCCGGTTGCAGCTGAAAGGGCGTTTGCTGGAAGTGAACTAGCTGGTCAGACGGGGTGCCAGTCGAATCGACCGGCACCCTGGTCAGCTACCCAACCACTTGTCGTCGCATTCAATGCAAACCGCCGACCTATCGATGGGAAAGATTTCGGTTTGCCGGGACGGCAACACCGGTTCTGTGATCCGCGACTGTGCCTTGGCCGGCTACCGCGTGGCATCCCGAGCGGTTCGTTCCGTGCCGAGGTGAACACGACCGGCCCGCGTGTGCTCGGGGTGGGCATCGCCGCCGCCGATGTTCAACTCGTGCTGGATGACATGGCGGGCGGCGGCTGGGATGTGGCGGCCGACAGGCTGCCGCGGCGGCTGGGACGCCGGGAGCCCCTGCCAACGGGCGAGTTGCTCGGGTTCGAGTTGATCGGCTAGGACTGCGGTCCAGGACCTGGCACACATGGATCTGCCTCGGTGGTCTTGTTCGCGACGTTCGGGAAGCGACCGCCATCGGTCCGGGGATGGGCGCACATTCTGGTCCGGCATGGTTGGTGTGTCGAACCGATGGTGGTCGCCGAGGGCGCGGGGGCGGAGGATGCGGCGCATGCGGTTTGGGCTGTTCGGGATCAACATGGATGTGCTCGCCACCGATCCGGCCGCGGCGGTGCGGGTGGCCGTCGCCGCGGAGGAGGCCGGCTGGGAGAGCGTGTGGACCGGCGAGCACTATGCGCTGCCCGACCCGCGCGCGGCGCCTTCACCCGCGGCGCCGGACCGGGCAATACTGGATCCCTTTGTGGCATTGACGAATGTTGCCGCCCACACCCGAAAGCTGTTGCTGGGCACCGGCGTCACCGTGCTGCCCTACCATCAGCCGCTGGTGTTGGCGAAGAAGGTTGCCTCGCTCGACGTGGTGTCCAACGGGCGGTTCCAGTTTGGCGTCGGCGTCGGGTACCTGCCGCAGGAGTTCGACGCGCTCGGCGTGCCGATGGCGGACCGGGGTGCGCGGATGACCGAGTATCTCGACGCGCTCCGAGCGATCTGGACCACGGCGCCCGCGACCTTGCGTGGGCGCCACGTCAGCTTCGCTGGGGTACGGGCGGAACCCCGGCCGGCGCAGCGGCCGGGGCCGCCGCTGCATTTCGGCGGCGGGGTGGCGCAGACGTTCCGCCGGGCGGTGACCGAGGGGCGCGGCTGGTTCGGCTTCGCGCTCGACCCGGCCGCGGCGAGCCGGGCGGTGGCTGCGCTACGCCAGGCCGAGCGGGAGCACCCTCGGCCCGCCGAGTTGGGGCCGCTGGAGATCTCCGTCACTCCGGATCCGACACTCCCCATCGACGACGACACCGTGGCCGCCTACGCCGGGCTCGGCGTCACCCGGCTCATTCCACTGCCGCCACGCGCCGGACGTCGGGATCCGGAGGCGGTCGTCGCGTTCGTCCGTACCGTCGGGGAACGCTGGGCGCGCTGAGGCGCGCGCCCGACTCGTCCTGGAGCGCTCCTCGGGATTGTCGTCAGGCGGCTTATGCTTGCGGCGAGGCGGGTGAGTGGACAAGCGCAGAGGTGGCCAATGCAGGACGTGGGGGAGGAGGGGTTCCCTTCGCACGGCGCCTTCGTCCCATGGTCGCCGCCGCCACCGCCGCCACCGCCACCGCCACCTCAGACGATCATCCGGAACAACCGCCCGGCACGGCGCAACTCACCGCTGACCATGGTCGGCGTGCTCGGCATCGTGGTCCTCCTCGTGCTGGGGATCGCGCTGCTTGGCCGGGACGACCCGTTCAACAGGCTGACCGCGATCGACGGCTACCCGGTGGCGGTCACCACGCTGCCGCCGGTCGGCGCGCCGCGGCCCGCGGAGCCGGGTTCCACCGCAACCCCGAAGACGGCGGCCTCGGTCTACGAGCTCGAGACCAACCCGTTGCTGGGCGGCGGGACCAGCCTGGCGCCGGTCACCTGCCAGCTACCGGGGATCTCCCGCGACCCGGAGAAGCTGCGGGCGTACTACCAGGCCGCGATCGGCTGTCTCGACCAGGCCTGGCAGCCGGCGCTGGCCAAGGCCAACGAGCCGTTCAGCACCCCGAAGCTGGAGATCGCGGCCGGGCGCAGCCTGTGTGGCGAGGCGCCGTCTGCCGAGGAGGCCACGGCCTACTACTGCAGCGGCGGCAAGGTGATCTTCATGCCCACCGACCGGCTGCTCGAGCAGGCCGGGCTCAGCCAGGCCGCGCACCTCGCCGTGCTCGCCCACGAATACGGCCACCACGTGCAGGCGCTGAGTGGAATCCTCAACGCCGCCTATGACAAGGGCGAGAAATTCGGTGCGGACTCGCCGGAGAAGCTGGAGCTGACCAGGCGGGCCGAACTCCAGGCGAACTGCTTCTCCGGCATGTTCATCGCCAGCGTCGCGGGGCGCGGCAGCATCACAGCCAAGCTGGCCCGCGCGGCGGCGGACAGCTTCCGGGACACCGTCGCGGACAACACCCACGGCACGGTCAAGCACCAGGTCACCTGGGGCAGAGCGGGCTTCGACAAGAACAGCACCGCGGCCTGCAACACCTGGCTGGCCGCCCCGGCCGACGTGGGCTGAAAGCGCTAGGCCCGCGCCCAGGCGAGCACCTGGTCCATCGAATGGGTGTTGATCACACGGTCCGCGCTCACTCCGCACTCCTCGGCCCTGGCGCAGCCATAGGGCTGCCAGTACAGCTGGCCGGGCGCGTGGGCATCGCTGTCGATCGCGAAGATGCAGCCCAGCTCGACGGCCTGGCGGAGCAGCCGGCGCGGCGGGTCCAGCCGGTCCGGGCGGCAGTTGATCTCCACGGCCACGCCGTTGTCCCGGCAGGCGGTGAACACCGCCTCCGCGTCGAAGGTGGACTCCGGACGTGGCCGGCCGCGCACCCGCCGGCCCGTGCAGTGCCCGAGGATGTCCATGTTCGGGTTGTCGATCGCGGCGAGCATCCGTGCGGTCATCTCATCCGCTGGCATGCGCAGTGCGGAGTGCACGCTGGCCACCACGATGTCCAACTGGGACAGCAGCTCCGGCTCCTGGTCGAGCGAGCCGTCGCCGAGGATGTCCACCTCGATCCCGGTCAGGATCCGAAACGGCGCCAGCGCCACGTTGAGCTCGGCGACCACCTCGAGCTGGCGGCGCAACCGCGCCGCGGACAATCCGTTGGCCACGGTCAGCCGGGGGGAGTGGTCGGTGAGCACCATCCACTCGTGGCCGAGCTGGATCGCCGCCTCGGCCATCTCGCGGATCGGGCTGCCGCCGTCGGACCAGTCGGAGTGGGTGTGACAGTCCCCGCGCAGCGCGGCCCGCAGCGCCTGCCCGCCCGCCCCCTCGATGGCGGCAAGGGCGTCCACCCCCCGTTCGCGCAGCGCGGCCAGGTAGCTCGGCTCGTCGCCGGCCGCCGCCTCGGTGATCGCGGCCGCGGTCGACTTGCCGATCCCCGGCAGCGCGGTGAGCGATCCGGCCGCGATGCGCTGGTCGAGCTCGCCAGGGGCCAGCCCGGCCACCACCACCGCCGCCCGACGAAAGGCCTGCACCTTGTGCGTCGGCTCGCCGGCCCGCTCGAGGTACATGGCGATCTGTTTCAGTGCCTGCGCCGGTTCCACCCGCATTGCCTACCGCATCCGCCCGCTCGGCGGACGATCCGGGCCGGTCGGTCACGCTACCCGCCGATGGGTGGTAACTGACCGTCACAGGACGGGCCGGTCAGCCCGTTTCCGGTGTTCAACCACCCGTCTACCCGGGCCTGAGGACGGTAGGCTTTGCTGTGCATACAACCGTCATGCAGGATCGGGTAGTCGCGGCGACCTCCGGCTCGTATTCTGGGTAGTGACGCACCTTGAGATGGGGTGCCCGCCGGGTCCGGCGGCAACCGTGATCGCCCGGCGCCCGACCGCTGTGCCGGAGGAGGAACAATGCCACTCTCCGAGCACGAGCAGCGTTTGCTCGATCAGATCGAGCGCGCGCTCTATGCCGAGGATCCCAAGTTCGCCTCGACGGTTCGTGGCGCCCGCTTGCGTCGGCCGTCGCGGCGGCGCCGGCTGCAGGGCATCGCCCTGTTCGTGCTTGGCGTGGCACTGCTGGTCCTCGGCGTCGTGCTCCCGCTCAAGCCCGGTGGCGTACCGGTGGTCAGTCTGCTCGGCTTCCTGGTGATGTTCTTCGGCGCGCTGCTCACGCTCACCGCCATCCGGCACGGGGATCAAGGGGACGAGTCCGGCGAGGAGTCGGGAGGCTCGGGCGGCGTGTCCAAGGTCCGCCGCAGCTCGTTCTCGCAGCGGATGGAGGAGCGCTTCCGCAAGCGCTTCGACGATGAGCAGTAACGCTCCCGCCCAGGTCGGATAGCTCACAGCTCGACCGGTTGTCCAAGCTGTCGTCGTAGCATCGATCGCGACTGTGTTCCGCCCGTCCAGGGAAGGCGGCCGCCGTGGCGACAGGCTTGCACGTACCCGAGAACGCACAATGGTCACAACTTCTTGAGCGAGTGGCCAAGGTGGCCTCCGCCGGCTTCGTCGACGACCGGTTACGAAACCTGCACGACGGGCGCTGGCAGGACTCGGGCGAACCCGCGCCGCTGGTCACCCCGGTCGACCAGACCACGCTCGGCCAACTGTCCAAGGTGGACGAGGTGACCGCGCAGGCCGCGGTGGCTCAGGCGCACGAGCAGCACCGGCAGTGGGCCGGCGTCTCGTTGACCGATCGCAAGGCGCGGGTGCTTGCCGCGGTGGAGGCGATGACCGCGGCGCGCGACGACCTTGCCCTGGTGCTGGCCTGGGAGATCGGCAAGCCGTGGAAGCTGGCCTGCGCCGACGTGGACCGCGCGCTCGACGGGGTGCGCTGGTACCTGGACAACATCGACGAGATGCTGGCCACCGACGCCGACGGCCGGCCGTTTCAGCGGCGTCCGCTGCCCGGCCCGGTGAGCAACATCGCGAGCTGGAACTACCCGATGAGCGTCCTGGTACACGCCGAGCTGGTGCAGCTGCTGGCCGGCAACGCGGTGGTGGCCAAGACCCCGACCCAGGGCGGGGCGGTCTGCCTGACCGTGGCGCATGCGCTCATGCACGACGCCGGGCTGCCCGTCACCCTGCTCTCCGGGGACGGCTCGACGCTGTCCTCGGCGCTGGTCCGGTCCAGCGAGATCGGCGCGCTGGCGTTCGTCGGCGGCCGGGACAACGGCGGCAAGGTGGCCGCGCAGCTGGTCGACACCGGCAAGCGGCACATGCTCGAGCAGGAAGGGCTGAACTGCTGGGGGATCTGGGAGTTCTCCGACTGGGACGGGCTCTCCGCGCACCTGCGCAAGGGCTACGAGTACGCCAAGCAGCGCTGTACCGCCTATCCCCGCTTCGTCGTGCAGCGCAAGCTGGTCGACGCGTTCCTGGCCACGTACCTGCCGGTGGTGACGTCGATCAGGTTCGGCCACCCGCTGGCTGCCGACCAGGGCAGCGACGAGCTGCCGCAGCTCGACTTCGGTCCGCTGATCACCGCGGCCAAGGCGAGCGACCTGCGCTCGAAGGTGGACGAGGCGCTGCACCACGGCGCGGTACCGCTCTACCGAGGTTCGCTGGAGCACGGCCGGTTCCTGGCCGGCCAGGACACCTCGGCCTACGTCGCGCCGACCATGCTGCTCGCGCCGCCAGGGGCCAGCCGGCTCATGCACGAGGAGCCGTTCGGCCCGGTGGACACCATTGTCGTGGTGGACACCCAGGCGGAGCTGCTGGCCCAGCTCAACGCGTCCAACGGCGCTCTGGTGGCCAGCATCGCCTCGGACGACGTCGAGTTGGCCGGCCGGCTCGCTGAGCAGGTGCAGGCGTTCAAGGTGGGGGTCAACAAGCCTCGCTCCCGTGGGGACCGCGAGGAGCCGTTCGGCGGCCGCGGCGGTTCCTGGAAGGGCGCCTTCGTCGGCGGCGTGCACCTGGTCCACGCCGTCACCCAGGGACCGGAGGACGAGCTCCTCTACGGCAACTTCCCCAACTACAGCCGGTACCCGACGCTCTAGCCCGGCTCAGTCCTGGCCGGCGCGGCGGCGTCTGCGGTGCAGCACCGAGCGGGGCAGCAGCCGGGCGCGCATGGCCAGCGGGCTGGTGCGGCGCAGGCCGGCCAGCAGATCGTCGAAGGCCGTTGGCAGGGCCGGATCGGGCTCGGCTCTGCTGCTGTACCAGGACTGTTCCACCGCGCCGACCACGGTGCGCAGGGCGCGCTTGCCGTCCTCGTCCAGGTCGTGCTCGCGGGCCAGGCGGCGGGCGGTCATCCGCACGGTCTCCGCGTCGACCGGCTCGGCGCCGCGGTCGATGGACTCGGCGATCAGCTCCGCCCAGGCGGCGGACGCGGCCGCCGCCTCGTTGCGGTGCACGGCATGCCGTCTTGAGCGCCGCCGCCACGCCCGGACGAAGCCGGGCGCGCCGGCCAGCGCCAGCACCACGACCAGCGCGGAGAGCCACCAGGAAACCAGGGCGACGGCCAGCACGATGGCCAACAGCCAGCAGCACACCGCAGTCGAAAGCAGCAGCCCGCGGCGCGCGGCGAACCGGCCGGAGAACATGGCGAGCACGCTGAGCAGCAAGGCGATCAGTGCCACCGCGCCGGCGCTCCAGCCGGCCCAGGCCGAGGCGCTCTCCTGCTGCGGGCCGGCCGTGCCGCCGCCGGCGTCCGGGTCGGGCTTGCCGTCGTCCTTGTTCGCTCCGTTGGTGGCCGGCAGGTCACTGCCGCTGGTGGCCGGACCGGTGGTGGGATCCTCGCTGGTGGCCGCCGCGCCGGTGGGTACGGCGTAGGGCGGGGTGTACGCGCGGCCATCGGTCAGCGGCGTCGGGTCGAACATGTTCCAGCCCTGGCCCGGGAAGTAGATCTCGACCCAGGCGTGCGCGTCCTGCGTGGTGATCGACCGGTAGTCGCCGGCCTGGTAACCGGCGGTGTAGCCGATCGCCACCCGGGACGGCAGCCCGGCCGCGCGCGCCAGGATGGCCATCGCCGAGGCGTACTGCTCGCAGAAGCCCGTCTTGCTGGTGAACAGGAAGTCGACCAGCGCGTCCTGGTCACTGCCCGCCGCGGTGCGCAGCTGGTAGGTGAAGCCGTGGCCGTCGAAGTACTGCTCGAGCGCGAGCGCCTTGTCGTACGGGTTGGCGATGCCGGCGGTGAGCTCGTTGGCCAGCTGCGTCACCCGCCGGTTGATGCCGGTGCGATCGAGGTAGATCGGGTCCAGCCGGCCGTAGTCGGTGCCGGCCGCCCGCAGCTCGTCCGCGGTGGGCTGGCTCAGGTCCACCTCCTGGGAGTACAGGGCGAGCTTGCGCCGGGACTCGTTGTAGACCATGCCGCTGTCGCCGTCGTAGCGCATGGCCGAGGGCAGTCCCTCGAACTGGAGCGGGTTGCCGTACACGCCGGCGTAGAGGTCGTCGTAGTTGACCGTTTCGACCATGATCCGAGTGGTCCGCCCGATCGGTCGCCCGCCTGGGCCGGTGGCGAGTTGGCCGCGCCCGGCGGCCTGCCCGCGCGGCATGCTCGGACGCAGACCCCAGCCGCCGTTGCGGTCGAACACGGGCAGCGACATCTCCCGCAGGTAGCGGTTCTCCGAGCCAAGCCCGCGGACCCGGAACAGCTCGGTGTTGGTGCCCTTGTTCAGGTCCCCGCGCAGGGCGGTGAACGGCTTGAGGCCGAACCCGCCCGCTCCGCCGGAACCGCCGCCGCCGGGGAGCTGGCCGATGGTGCCGATCACGGTGAACGTCGACCCGGCGAGCAGCGCGATGACCAGCGCGGCGCTCACCTGCGCCGTCGGCGAGCCGAACCCGCGGCCGGTGCCCGGCAGGTTCGGGCGGTTGCGCCACTGCTGGTGCCGATGTGCGCCGTCCACCGCGAGCAGCAGGGCGAACGAGCTGGCGCCGAGCACGAACGACCACCACGGCAGCATGTCGCTGGCCAGCGAGGCCGGCACCGCGTACACGCAGAGCAGCACCAGCCCGCAGGCGGCGGGTGCGCCCGCGGCCACGGCGAGCGTGTCCACCAGCACCGCCACCAGCCCGATCGCGATCACCACGAGGCACAGCACGGCCGCGTTGGCCGCCACCGGCGGTACCCCGGTGCGGACCACCTCGACCGAGCGGCGCAGCACGTCGCCGAGCTCGGAGATGGCCGCCGGGCCGGGCAGCAGGCCGAGGATCCCCGAGTTGGTGAACAGCGCAACCAGCAGGCACAGCACCGAGAACATCTGGGCCAGGCCGACCACCATGACCGGGGTGCGCAGGGCCCGCAGGCCGAGGCCGACCGCGGTCACCACGATCACCGCGACGCCCGCGTAACCCAGCCAGCGCAGGCCTTCGATCACCCCGGACATCGCGGTCGAGGCGCACAAGGTGGTCAGCGCGGCGACCACCGGGGTGACCGTCATCGACCACTGCTGCGCGGTCATCGCCGGCTCGCCGCCCGGCGGCGAGTTGGGCGGTGCGCCCGGTGCTGCGCTTGGGCTGGTCCCGGTCATGGTCATTGTCCGGCCCCCGCGATCATGGTGTCGTCCCGCTTGAGCCCGGTGCGGCACAGGTTCGCCCAGATCCGGCTCATCGGCAGTTGCGGCTGGGCGAGGGTCACGCCCCAGCCGGCGTTGCGCAGCACGCTCAGCGCGCCGTGGTGCCCGGCGCCCTGGTCCTCGCCGCCGCCCCAGGCCGAGGCGTCCAGCAGCACGGCCAGGCTGCGGCTGCTCCTGGTCCGGTGCGAGGTGAGCTGGGCGATCGACTCCGGGGTGGCCGCGCCGATCACCGCGATTAGCTCCTGGCCGTGCCCCGGGTCGACCCGGATGTCGATCTCACGCTGGGGTGTCGGCTGCAACGCGGCCAACGCGTCCAGCACCAGGTTGTCGTGGTGGGTGCCGTCGCCGGAGTCACCGGCCAGCAGGCTGCCGTCCTCGGTGACCAGCCGGATCCGGTGGCCGTGCCGGTGTAGGTGCAGGCACATGCTGGCGGCGAAGGAGATGGCCCACTCCAGGCTGGAGTTCGCCCCGTTGCCGCGATGCGCGGACATCCGGTGGTCGAGCAGGATCGTGGTGCCGCCGCGCCACGGCCGCTCCTCGATTCGGACCATCATCTCGTCGCGCTTGGCGGTCGAGCGCCAGTGCACCTTGCGCAGGTCGTCACCCTGACGGTAGGGCCGGACGATGGCGTCGTCGTCGCCCTGCCCGGCGTTGAGCCGCACCGAGCCGTCGTCGCCGGAGCCCAGCCCGGAGCCGCCGGGCAGTCCGGCCAGCCGCGCCACCCTCGGCACCACGATCAGCCGGGAGACGTTGGCCAGCTCGCGCTCGAACTCGGCCAGTCCGAACGGGTCGGTGACGGTGGCCTTGAGCGGACCGAGCTGCTGTACGCCGCGCAGCATCGGGTGCACGGTGTAGCGCAGCAGGGTGCCGGTGTGCCGGGGCAGGTGCTCGATCACGAACCGGGGCTTGCCGCCGAGCGCGTAGGGCACCCCGTCCTGGATGAGCAGCCCGCCGGTCGGCAGCCGTCCCGCGCTGCGCACGTGCAGGGCCACCTCGGCGCGACCGCCGACCGGCACCCGCACCGGGGTGATCCGGCGCTCGGCGTGCAGACCGACCTTCGCCACCGCGGTGAGGAAGCAGACCAGCAGCGGCAGCGCGACCACGAACACCGAGACCCGGAGCAGGTCGCGCTCGTTGAGCACCATCGAGCAGAGCGCGGCGGCGAGACCGGCGGCCAACAGGCAGCGGCCCCGGGTGGTCAGCCCGGACAGGGCCCCTCGCACGCCGGCCTACCTGGGACGACGGTGGGGAGCGACGCCGCCGACCCACTGGGCGGATGGGTCGAGCGCGCCCTGCGGCACCGGAACACGTTGGATCAGACCGCGGATCAGCTCGGCGGAGGAGCGGCGACCGGCCTGCGCCTCGGCGGTGAGCACCAGCCGGTGGGCGAGGACCGGGACGGCCACCGTGTGCAGGTCGTCCGGCACCACGAAGTCCCGGCCGGACAGCGCCGCTTGGGCCCGGGCGGCGCGCACCAGGTGCAGCGTGGACCGTGGCGAGGCGCCGATCCGGATCTCCGGCAGCCGGCGGGTCGTCGAGACCAGTTCGACGGCGTAGCGGCGCACCTCGAGGGAGAGGTCGACCCGGCGCACGGTCTCGATCAGCTGGCTGATCTGGGCGGCGTCGGACACCGGCTGGAGGGTGGCCATCGGGTCGGCGGCGGCGTGCTCCTCGACCATGGCCAGCTCGGCGTTCGGATCCGGGTAGCCGATCGACACCCGGGTGGTGAACCGGTCCCGTTGCGCCTCGGGCAGCGCGTAGGTGCCCTCCATCTCGATCGGGTTCTGGGTGGCGATCACCATGAACGGCGACTGCAGCCGGTAGGTCTGGGTGTCGACCGTGACCTGTTGCTCCTCCATGCACTCCAGCAGCGCCGACTGGGTCTTCGGGGAGGCGCGGTTGATCTCGTCGCCGACCACGATGTTGGCGAATACCGGGCCGGGCCGGAACTCGAAGTCGTTGGTCTGCCGATTGAAGATGGACACGCCGGTGACGTCGCTTGGCAGCAGGTCCGGGGTGAACTGGATCCGGCTGACCGTGCAGTCGATGGACCGGGCGAGCGCCTTGGCCAGCGAGGTCTTGCCGACCCCCGGCACGTCCTCGACCAGTAGGTGGCCCTCGGCCAGCAGGGTGACCAGCGCGACCCGGACCACTTCGGGCTTGCCGACCAGCACCCGCTCGACGTTGGTGGCGATTCGCTGGGCGGTGGTGTGCAGTTCCTCGAGCGCGACCGCCGGCCGGAAGGCGTCGTTCGCCGGAGCATGCGAGTTGTTGTTCGTGACGCCCGGCTGGGCGTAGTGGTCGACACCAGGGGCGCCGTAGGGATTACCGGGAAGCGCGGCCGGCGGGGTACTCGACGTCACTCGACCTCCTGGTGGTCGTACCCGTCAACCACGGGGTAGCGGCGACGGCGCAGCATCTCATCCAGTGTGTCAAACCAGGGCGAAGTACCCCACTCCCCACGATGCCCCACATCTACTACGTCGCGCACGCGAATCGGGTTCCGATCGGCCGATGCGACGCGGGTAGCGGCGGTTCGCGGGTGCCGGACTGCTCCGTCGTCTCGTTCGCATCCCCTGCCGGTCATTCTCCCCCACCGGCCCCCACCCTGCTCAAAGCCGTTTCACCAGCGTAAACGTCGGGCTCGTCACGGCCAGCACGAGCTTGATCGGGTTGACCGTGGTGAAAAGTGGGGTACTGTGGCGCCATGTGGGGCAGACGGGGGCCCCGCGGGGAGGTGAGGTGCCGATGTTCCTCGGTACGCACAACCCCAAGCTGGATGACAAGGGGCGGCTCACGCTGCCTGCCAAGTTCCGGGACGCGCTCGCGGGTGGGCTGATGGTCACGAAGGGACAGGACCACTGCCTGTATGTGTTCCCGCGCGGCGAGTTCGAGGAGATGGCACGCAAGGTGGCCGCGGCGCCCCTGACGAACGAGGCGGTCCGTGCCTACCAGCGGTACCTGTTCGCCGGGACCGACGAGCAGCGACCCGACGGGCAGGGGCGGATCGCGATTGCACCGGAGCTTCGGCGCTACGCCGGGCTGACCAAGGAGTGCGTGGTCATCGGGGCGATCACCCGGCTGGAGATCTGGGACGCGCAGGCGTGGCAGAGCTACCTGGACGAGCACGAGGACAGCTACTCGCAGGCTCGGGACGAGGTACTGCCCGGCGTGTTCTGACGATCTGCGGCCAGCTAGAGGAGCCGTAAGGGGACGCGGGTGCCGCCAGGCCTCGGTCCGCTCGCTTTCGGCCCTGGCACACCTTCCCCGGTGCCAGGTTCGACGAGCGGGCGGGGACCTGGCGGCACCCGGGTCGATCTGTCTTTGGCCAACGATCGGGAAGGGGGTTGGCCAATGCAGCTGTCGCACGAGCCGGTGTTGCTTGATCGTGTGCTCGCGCTGTTCGCGCCGGCCCTCGCCGAGCGGGCCGCGGTACTGGTCGACGCGACCGTCGGGCTGGGTGGCCACGCCGACGCGCTGCTCGCCGCGCATCCCGCGCTGACCCTGGTCGGCCTCGACCGGGATCCGAACGCGCTGGCCGCCTCCACCGACCGGCTGGCCCGGCACGGCGACCGGGTGCGCCTGGTTCATGCGGTGTACGACCGGATGCCCGAGGTGCTCGCCGGGCTCGGTCTGTCCACTGTGGACGGAGTGCTGTTCGACCTCGGCGTGTCCTCGATGCAACTGGATGTGGCCGAGCGCGGGTTCGCCTACGCCAAGGACGCGCCGCTGGACATGCGGATGGACCAGACGGCCGGCAAGACCGCCGCCGACGTGCTGAACACCTACCCGGCCGAGGAGCTGAGCAGGGTGTTGCGGGACTACGGCGAGGAGCGGTTCGCCTGGCGGATCGCGAAGGCCGTGGCGCGGGAGCGGGACCGCGAGCCGTTCGCCACCAGCGAGCGGCTGGTCCGGTTGCTCTACGACACGGTGCCGGCGGCGAGCCGGCGCAGCGGCGGGCACCCGGCCAAGCGCACCTTCCAGGCGCTGCGCATCGAGGTCAACGGGGAACTCGACGTGTTGCGCCTGGCCCTGCCCGCGGCGCTGGCCGCGCTGCGGGTCGGCGGCCGCATCGTCGTCGAGTCCTACCAGTCGCTGGAGGACCGGCTGGTCAAGCAGGCGTTCGGGGAGCTGGCCCGGTCCCGTACCCCGCCAGGGTTGCCGGTGGAACTGCCAGGGCACGGGCCGACCCTGCGGTTGCTCACCAGGGGGGCGGAGACCGCGGACGAGCAGGAGATCGCGCACAACCCACGCGCCGCGTCGGTGAGGTTGCGCGCGGCGGAACGAATTGAGGCGGCATGACAGTCACCGTGCCAACCCCCGCGCCGACCAAGGCGCCGCCCCGGCCGGCGCCGGCACCCGCGCTGCCGCCCGACGCCAACCCGGCCGAGCGGC
>JBJMIG010000024.1:0-57676 GCA_045806965.1 Labedaea sp.
CTTGGCGAAGGCGTTGAGCTGCTCGCCGCCGGCGTTGACTGCGGCCGCGATCTTGATCATCGTGGTGGAGATCGACGAGCCACCGGCCTCGGCTTCGATACCGACGCTGGACAACGCGGAGGCGATGCCGAGGACCTGGGCTTCGGTCAACCCGATGGTTTTGCCGGCCCCGGCGATCCGCAGCGCCATCGCGAGGATGTCTTGCTCGGTGGACGCGCCGTCGTTGCCGAGGGCGACCAGCGCGGAGCCGAGCCGGTCGACGTCTTTCGCGCTGGTGCCCATGATGTTGGAGAACTTCGCCAACCCGGTGGCGGCCTCGTCGGCGGTGAGGTTGGTGGTGTTCCCCAGGTCGATCATCACCTTGGTGAAGCTGGCGATGTCGGCTCGTTTGATGCCGAGCTGGCCGGCGGCCTCGGCGACCGCGGCGATCTCCTTGTGGCTGGCCGGCAGCGTGCGGGCCAGTTGCCGCAGCTGGCCCTCGAGGGCGGCGATCTCCTGGTCGGACCCGTCGACGGTCTTGCGGACCCCGGTGAACGCGGTCTCCCAGTCGATCGCGGCCTTGGCGGCCAGACCGAGACCGACGACGGTGGCCGCACCGAACGCGGTCATGCCCATGCCGAGCTCGGTGAGGGCTTGGCGGTGCTTGCGTTGCTGCGCTTCGAGGGCGGCGAACTCCTTGCGCTGTGCCGCGGTGAGCGCGGTGGACTTCTCCATCTCGCGGCGTAGGTCGGAGTAGTCGGCGCCGATGCGGTAGGTGAGGCTCTTGGTGGCGGAGGTCAACGGGCACCTCCCCTCGGGTTTTAGCGGCGGGTCAGGTGGATGTGCAGGCCGCGGACGTTCTGGTTGTCCGGTTCGGTGTGGCGGCGTTGCAGCTCGACGCAGCCCTGGCAGATGCGGGTCTCCGCCCGCCACGCGCGGGGGTCGCCGCCGAGGTCGGGATCCCAGTCGTCGGGGTGGCTGCCGCATCCGGCGCAGCGGCGCGACTCGTAGGCCTGCCAGGCCAGGGCGGCCTGCTGGTCGCTCTCGCGCCAGGAGAGGAACTCGGAGAGCGGGATGCCGCGCGGGCCGCAGTAGGCCATCTGCGCGGCGAAGGTCGGGTCGCGCCTTAGCCTTTTGGGTAGAACGGATCCGCGCTGATGACGTTGGCTTGCAGCAGGCCACGCTTGAGCGCGTCACGGTCCCCTTCGGACCACTCCGGGCGGGCCAGTGTCCGCTGCCACCGCTCGACGTCTCGGCCGTCCGGGTCCACACACGACTCGGCGAGCAAGGGGGCGAGTGCCTTGGACCAGTTGATCTCGCCGTCGTCGCCGGCGCGCCAGGTGGTGACGGCCGCGTCCCACTCGTCGGCGGGCATCGCGTGCAGCTCGATTTCCGCCCAGTGCCCGCGGACCCGCGCGGCGGCCTGCTCGACGGCCTTCTCCAGTTCGGCGACGGCACCGGTCTGGTCCTCGCGGGCCAGCGCTTGCTGCAACGCGGCCTGGGCGCCCATCAGGATCTCCTCGTCGTCGGCCGAGGAGGAGATCCGGACGGGCACCACGACCACGCGCCGCTGCTTGGCGTCGAGCTGGTTCCACAACCCCATCAGGCGGGGACCGTGATGTTCTCCGCCGGCTGGCGGGTGATGGCGAACTGGACCTCGATGCGCTTGGCTTCCTCGCCGACCGAGCGCATCTTCGGCAGGGCGCGGACCCGGACCGGGAACACGTCAGCTTTGTTGCCGCCGACGTCGCCGCCGTCGCACCACATGATGTAGCCGGAGGTGCCGCGCGGCAGCAGCGCCCGGACGTCTGTGCCGTTCTGGGAGGCGTAGAAGGTGATCGAGGACTCGGGGCTGTTGGTGCGGCCGGGGATGTTCCCGGTGAACGTGGTGGCCAGGTCCGGGGTGTCGATCAGTCCGGACGCGACCGACCAGCCGGACAGGTCGGCGACCTCCGGGGACAAGTCGGTGCCGGCGTCCATCTCGGGCCGGGTCGGGGTGAGGTTGGTCGCGGCGACGGTGGGCAGGAAATAGACCTTGGTGGTGCCCGCGTCGAAGTAGCGGGTGCTGGCGGTGATCGGCGGGGTCGCCATGTCCTACTCCTTGTCCTTGGCCGCGGCCCGGCCGCGTGCCTTGCTGCTCGACGCCGACTCGGTGGTGTCCTCGGCCGGCTCGCCGCCGCCCGCGCCGGAAGGCTCGGCTTCGGTGCTTCCGGTGGAAGCAGGTGGTTCGCCGCCGGCCGGCACCCAGCCGGAGTTCTGGTGGATCGACACCGCCGACTCGGGTACGTCGATGTGCTGGCCCGGCAGCTCGGGGTGCTCCAGGCGGACCAGGGGTGGCTCCAACACGATGCTGCTCCTTACGCCGAGGCGCCGATGAGGATGAGTTCGAACGTGACGCCGGTACCGGCGCCCGAGTTCGCGAAGTGCAGGATGTCCGCGGTCGCGGCGGTCACCGGCCAGCCCGCGGTGGTCGGCGCGACGTGCAGCGAGAGACCGTTGGGTTGCACGATCTCGGTGTGGGCGGCCGCACCGAACCACCCGAGCCAGGGGTTGGTGCCGTTGCCGATCACCACGTTGTTCGTGTTGCTGGCGTTGGCCTTGAGGTAGAACGCCCGGATCCGGGCGAAGGTCAACGCCGCACCGAACGGGTCGGTCAGCGTGCCGGCGAGGTCGACGTCGAGCGTGCCGGACGCGGCGATCGTCGGTTTGATCTGGTAGAGACGGTCGGCGAAGCCCAGTGCGGTGCCGTCAGGCCACTGGAAGCCGTAGGCGGACGCAATCGGGACGGAGCCGACGCCGATACCGGCCGCGGCGGAGAGAGCTGAGTTGATCGCGACCGACAGGCCGGACTGTAGAGCCATCGATCCTCCTTTGTGGTCAGTGGAAACCGAGGCTGGCGCCGACGGCATCCAGCTGCTCAAGCAAATAGCCGGTCACGGCCGGCGCGGCGTCGCGCGCCGCGGGGAACAGTGCGGGGCGGGCCGCCTGGCTGACCCACACGTCGCGGCCGTAGACGGGATGGCGGAAGGTGCCCGGCTCGCCGAGGTTTTCGTAGGGCCGGGCGTGCGGAGCGTGCGGTCCGCCCATCCGGATCCGGACCCCCTCGCGGTTCGCCCGGAAGGACACCTCGACCCTGATGGTGGCGGGGATGCGGCTCGACCAGCTGGAGCGCACGGCGGCCTCGCGGGCCACCATCTGCCCGCCCTGGCGCAGCGCGGGCCGGATCGCCGTGCGGGTCTGCGGCTCGAGGCGCCGCATGTCGCGGGCGATCTCTACCGCGGGATCGGTCACAGCAGCGCCTTGATCTCCACGCTGCCGCGGTAGGCGACCTCGATCGCCTCACCTTCCCCGCGGCCGGTTTTGCGGACGTCCCAGGCGAAAGTGGGTCCGAGCCGGGCCCGGTTCACCGCGCCGCCGAGTTTCATGTCCGCGGTGAGCAGGGTCTCCAGCGCGCCGAGGATCTCGGCGACCCGGGCCCGGGCGAGCGCGGTGTCGCCGAGGTCGCGGACGCTGGAGATCGCGAAGGAGATCGCGAAGGTCTCCTCGTCGTGGGGTAGCAGACCGTTCGGGCCGGTGCGGGTGCCGCTGACCGCCATCTGCTCCCCGATGGAGCCGAACACGATCACCGCGTCGTCGGGGATCTCGGCCAGCGGCACGCTCGGCGCCCCGTCGTACACCTCGACCGCCGGGTCGGCGAGCGTGAGGATGGCGTTGCGCCACGCGGTGATCAGCGCCAGCGTGCCGGCCGGCACGCGGGTGGTGGCCCTGGTCATCGGCGGTGGCCGTGGAACAGGGAGCCGTGCTGCGGGTCGTAGGTCAGCAGCCGCGACACCGGCACGGTGCGGCCGCCGCCGTCCTCGTCGCCGGTCGGGCGCAGCGAGTACCGGCCGTATGGTCCGTCCACATCGGGCAGGCCGGTCTTGAACGCGGCCGGCATGTCGAGGCGGTAGATCGAGCCGTCCGGTGCCGTCCAGCTGGTGGCCCGGTCCGGGATGGTGCCGCGGCCGATCCCGAGATACCAGCGGAACCGGCGCATCGCCGCGCGCCGCAGATCCGCCGGCGGCTGGTCCAACCCGAACTCGTACTCGACGATCACGTTGTCCTCGCCGGCCGTCCACACGCGAGCGTCGGTGCGCACCAGGGTCTGGTCCACGCGCACCGACAACGCGGCGAGCTCACCGGCCGAGAGCGCCACGAACGGCTCGTCCAACCGGGGCGCGACCCGCACCGCCCGGATGAGCCGGATGTCGTGGTCGGGCAGCAGCAACTCGGTGGAGCCGGTGCCGTTGAGCACCCGCCGGCCGTAGCGCGGCACGAACGCCCGGTCGCAGATCTCCTCGCATTCCTGCTCGGTCTGCGACCGGGCGGCGATCAGGTCGGCGGTCGTGTACTTGGCGTCGTCGGCCAGGGCCTTGTCCGAGGCGCGGCCCTCGGCCAGTGAGAAGAAGAACCCGCCGCAGATCTCCACCAGGTCGGTCTCCACCACCGCGGCACCGGCGATGGTGCCCGACCAGGCCACCGTCAGCAGCCGCAACGCGGCCTGCGGGGGCTGGGCCACGGTGTAGCGGCCCTGTCCGGTGCCGGTCGCCAGATCGTCGAAGACCGCGGCACCGTTGGCGTCGGTCGCCGCCACGGTGACCGGGGTCGTGGAGTTGACCCCGGTCTCGCCGACCGCGAAGGTGTGCTCCAACGTGGCCGCAGCAGTCCGCGGCACACGCATCAGGTCGGGCATCAGCCGATCCGCACGTGGCCCTCGACGGCGGCCGTGGCCACCAGGTGCACACCGATCGCGCACCGGACGCCGTCGACGAAGTCGAGGTTCTTGTCGCCGTTGGCGCCGAGCACGAACTTCGCGATCACCGTGCCCGTCGCCGAGGTGTTGTCGTACAGGGTCACCGTGGCGCCAGCCGTGCTGAACAACGTGAGGCCCCGGACGGTGCACGCGGTGGGGTACACCGTCCCGGTGCCTGTCACGTTGTACAGGCCGGACTGTGCGGTCATCAGCGCCGCCGGACCTTCACCTGCACCAGGCCGGCCGGGATGGCCAGGCCGGACGCGGTGTGGGTGAAGTGCGCGGTGAGCAGGTCCCCGGACGCCGCCTGGAGATCGGTCGCGGTGCTGGACAGGGTCAGCGTCTCGGGGGTGGTGGACACCGAGTTGCCGGAGGCCCAGCTGCGCGGGCCGGCCGGGACGATGGTGCCGGCGGCGGACTGGCGGTTGCGGAAGTTCAGGGTGCAGAAGTTGGTGCCGTTGGCGGTCATCGCCGCACCCGGGATCCACAGCACCTCGGTGATCAGGGCATCGAACGGGAGCTTGACCACGGGCACCTCGATCGCGGTCCCGGCCGCGGTCGGGGGGATCGCGGCGCTGTACTGCAAGTCGCCGCGCAGGTCCTTGAGTTCAGGCACGAGCAGTCTCCTTGATCAGGTAGGGGGTGCCGGGCCGATGGGCACGTGTCGGGGAAGAGCGCACCGACCCGGCAGCTCCAGGGGGCGTGGGGGAGTTACTGGGTGTTGCGCTGAAGGCCGCGGTGGTCGATCGGGGTGCCGCTGTAGATGTGGCGGATCTTGTAGGTGACCTTGTCCGCGTCGAACATCGAGCCGACGTTCGGGTCGGACTGGGTGAACAGCTCCGGGTCCTCGCGGCCCTGGTAGAACCCGACCTCGATCGTCGGACACAGCTGCGGATCGGAGGCCAGGAACCAGTCGTTCTGGTCGGTCCAGTAGTCGATCACGATCAGGCCCATGCCCTGATACATGTTCGGCCGGTCCGCCGGGTCGTTGCTGGTGGACGGAATCGCCACCGCGCTCTTGGTGAGCTGGTAACCCAGCGGCCCCAGGGCGGTCGGCACGATCAACGTCTTCGGCTCCAGGCTGAGGATGTTGGTCGAGTCGCCGTAGCCCGCCTGCTGGCGCATCTTCACCCAGGACGCGTCCAGGGCGCTCTGCGACAGCGCCGCCGCCGTGGTGTTGTTGTGGGTCGCGTGGAACAGCGCCACCGAGTCATACGACGTGGCGGCGTTGGTGGGGAAGATGTCCCACACGAACCGGAACAGGGTGATCGCGGCGGCCAGGCCGAGCAGCCGCGGGATCTGCCGGATGGAACCGACGTCGTCGTTGGCGATCATCTCCAGCGTCAGGTCCTCAGTGCCACCACGCTTGATCACCGCGTAGACGGCCTGCTCGTCGCCGGGCGAGGTCAGCGGCTGGTAAGGCTGACCCTGGTTGACTGTCGGCAGCAGCCCGTAGCCGCCGATCCGGGTCCGGTTCTGGTTGCGGAAGTCGCTCACCGGGACGATGTCGGACACGACCTGCCGCCAGGACTGCAAGCTCGGCTGCGAGTACAGCGCGATCATGCGGCGGGTGATCGAGTCACCGAGCACCTGATCCCAACTCGAGGAGACCAGCGACTCCGTGGACCTGGTCGACCTGCTGTCACCCGAGTCGAACCGGCCGGCCGACTCCCGCATGATGACCTTGTTGTCATCCTCGTCGAAGGCGAACCGGCGACCCGAGAAGTCCTGGAACGCGTGCTTGAGCGACCGATAGCCCTCGCGGAAGTTCCCGGCGAAGAACGCATCCAGCGCGGCGAGCTTCTTGTCGTGCCCTTCCTGCGTCACCTTGGCGGTGATCGTCGGCGCCAGGCCGGCCCGCTCGAGGTTGCCCAGCGTGCTCTTCAGCGCCCCGATCTGACCGTCCACATCGGCCTCGCTGAACCGGTCCGGCAGGCCGAGGGTGATCGACTCGATCACCCCGACCGGCAGGCCGGCGTCCTGCACCTTCGAGGAGATCATCAGCTTCGCCAGGTAGCTGGTCTTCGGCATCCGGTCGTCGGTCTCGGTGACCTTCTCCGCATCGGCCGGCTTGGCCGGCTCGGTCTCGGTGGTGGAGGAGTTCGCCCGTGCCAGGCCGACCGCGGCGAGCTCTTCCGCCGTGGCCTCCTTGAACGCGGCGAGCACTTCTGCCTTGGTGGGTGGCACGTCGGGCTCCTTTACGGTCTGGCCGGCTTCCGAACCGGCCGGGTTTGTGTCCACGCCGCCGGCGACCACACGAGTGGCCTTCCCGCCGGCGGCGGGGCGGGCGACGATGTCCGCGCTGTTCACGGACGTGATCTCGGTGGCGTCCTCGACAGTGCGCCCGTTCTCCTGGACGGACCGCCAGCGGGCGAACACGTCGTGGGAGATGCCGACCATCGGGTCGCCGGACTCCAGCGAGAGCGCGGCGTCCAGGGCCTCGGCCGCGTGGGTGGCCGAGGGCAGCAGGTGCAGATCGGCCTCGATGCCTTCGGTGGTGGCCTGGACATCGCGGTAGTAGCCGACCAGCCCGGCGATGGTGCCGGACTGCATCTCCTCCTGGGAGCGGTGGTGGTCGTAGGCCTTGGCGCCTTCATACAGCGGCACCGCCTTGCGCATCACGGCCTCGGAGTAGCGGCGGCCGTTCTTCGAGTCGCCGTAGGCGATGACACGGACCCGGAAGATCCGGTTGCCCTCGGCGTCGGTGCCCTTGGCCTCCAGCACCCGGGCGCCGGCGTCCACGGTCGCGCGGCGGGCCTCGGTGATGGCGGTGTCCACCGGGGCCGGGGCGTAGGTGCGTTCGACCGGGACCGCTTCGCCGAGCGTCACCGTGTCCCCGGACAGCGTGTAGGAGCACTGATAGAGCCGGTCACTGTCGGCCATGTACACCAGGTCGGTCGGGGTGATGTCGACGATGTAGGCCCAGCAGTACTCGTCGAGCTCGGTGGCGAGCTTGGCGCGCACGGCCTTGCGGAGCAGCTCGCGGATGTCGTCGAAGCTGCGCTCCCCGTTGATGCGGGCCTCGGCGGCGCCGGCGTCGACCGACTCGGTGGCCCGCCGGGGTGCCGGCGGCTGGCCCGGGGTGAACTGGTGCCCGCACGCCGGGCAGGACACCGTGTTCACGCCCGTCTCCGGCAGCTGTTCGCCACGGAATCCCGCCGTGGCACGGACCTGCGCACAGGTCACGCACGACGGGTCCGTGCACAGCGGGTGGGTGCTCATGCCTGCTCGGCCTTGGCGACGACCTTCTCCAGGTGTCCGGTCAGCCCCGACCGCGGCTGCTCGCGCTGCCGCTCGGCGTCGAGCGCCCGGCGGGCCCGGTCCGGGTCGTCGCCGACCCAGGTCTGCACCTGCTCGGCGTTGCCGTCCGGCACCTCGCCGCCAGCAACGTCATCAGCGTCGCTGCCGGCCGGCGAGGCGGTGATCGTTGGCGCGACGACCGGCACCGGCTGCTCGCCGGCGCCGTCGGCGTCGCGCCGGCGGCCGGTGCCGCGGCACTCCGGGCAGCGCTGCGCCTCGTCCTCGATCACCGTCACTGCCGCGGCGACCATCCGCTCGCCCACCGTGGGCGTCACCTCTCCGGTGGCGGGGTTGCGGGGCAGCGCCGGCGGCACGGCGACGGGGTGCACGCCGTGCTCGTCGACGCGGCTCTGCACCCCGTCGTGGGTGGTGACCAGTACGGCGTCGTCGTACTCGACCACGTCCACGATCTCCCTCGGCTTCATACCCAGGCGCCGCGCCACGGCGTCGCGAAGGTCGGCGTCAACCATCGTTCGTTCCTCCTTCGGCGCGCTCACACGGCACGCAGCTTCTTCGGGGCGTCGTCAACGACCTGGGCGAGGTCGTCGGGGTTGGCTTCCGGGGAGTCCAACTCGGCGGTGTAGGGCACGCCGACGTAGTCCTCCCAGGCCTTGCGAGCGGCGATCGTGGCCGCACCACGGGACAGCGCGCCGATCTCGACGAGCTTCTCCAGCCCGGTGGACAGGTTCAGCAGCACCTGCGCGGTGATCTGCGCATCGGCGGCGGCGACCTCCGGGCCGGTCACGACCACCGATTGCGCCGCGGGCACCTGGTAGACCTGCCGGGTCTGCGGGTCGGTGGCGTCCACCGTGGCGGGCAGCCGGTGGGCTGCCACCGCGCGGTCGACCACAAACTTGAGCGTCTCGGCCTGGTAGCCGATCCAGAGGTTCTGCACACCCTGTACGCGGCGCCGCACCGGCTCGGCCATCGACAGCGACGTGGCCCGGTTGGCGTCCTCCGGGTCGGCCAGCCACGTCCGGGCCAGCCCGGCGCCGCCGGCGATCAGGGTCATGATGTTCTTCGCGGCGACCGAGTCCTCCTCGGCGCCGGTCTCCGCCCGCATCGGCTTGATCGTCACACCGCTGTTGTGGACCTCCATCGACCCCGACCGCGGGATCGCCGTGGAGCCGCGGCTGGCGGTGTACCTCTGGACTTCCTCGTCGCCACCCTCGACGGTGACGTCGTAGACCAGGTGGCGGGCCAGGGCGGTGCGGTCGACCAGGTTGGAGATCACCGAGTCGTAGGAGTCGATCTGGTCCAACACCGGCATGAGGAACGGCGCGCTGCGGACGTCGGTCTCGAGCGTCTTGAACGGTGTCCAGAACAGACACTGCCCGTCCCGCAGCCCGGTACGGTCGTCGACTCGCACCACGGTCAGCGTCCGGTTCTCGTCGGCCGAGTAGAACTCCAGCTCCTCCGGCCACATCGGGTTGTTGCGGCGCAGCCGCACATTGGTGATCGCCAGCGGGTCGATCGGCGAATACCGCACCGCGCCGCCCAGCTGGCCGACCATCACCTCGCGGACGGTCTCGCCGAGCACCAGCTGCGAGCGCATCCCGAGCTCCTGGTTGCCCAGCCAGTTCACCGCCGGGTCGTACACGAACTCATCGACGATCCGCCGCACCTCGGGATTGCGGACCTGGTAGCTCACCCCGGAGTCACCGACTCCGAAGTAGACGTAGGTGTCGATGATCGAGCGGGCCAACGGGTTGGACCGCCACGCGGCCACCGAGTAGATCCGGGCCTTTTCCAACGTCCAGAATGGAACCTCGCGGCGCCCGGCCGAGCCGGCCGGCTTCCACGGGCCGTCGTTGTCGATCCCGTCGCCGCCCCACCCGCCCGCCGCGGCACCGGTCGCGACGATCTGCTGATCGGTCGCCTCGACCGCACGCGCCGGCGCAGCCCGGCGGGCAGGGATGAACCAGGAGCTCACACGGCCCTCGGCAGGGGCTTCGTCCCGGCCTCAACCGCCGGACGCTCAGCTGCCGCGCGGCGCTTCTTCGCTTCCAGGTGGGTGGCCGCGACGACCGACAGGAACACGCAGGTGCCCGCGAGCACGCCGAGCGTCCACCACCAGTTGCCGGTCAACCCGCCCACGGTGATCGCCACACCGACCACGCCGAGCAGGCCCAGGAGGTTGACCAACAGCTCGCTGCTCGGTGCCGGGATCGTGACCATGCTCGTCTCCTTCACAGGGTTAGCCGTTCACGCGGACGCCATAGCTCGCCCGCTCGGTCGGGGTTGTCGGTCGGGGCCGGCGCGGTCGCCGCCGGCGGCGGGGTGGTCAGTGCGCCGTGCTCGATCGCCAGGCCCCGCCCGAACGTGGCCAAGATCCCGGCCACGAAGTCATCGATCAGCGCGCCGTGCTTCTTCTTCACGACCCGCTGGTAGTGCTCCTCGGTGATCGCGCCGTCCTCGCGCGGTGGCTTGCGCCGGCCGAGCGCGATCGCCGCGTTCAGCGCGTGCTGGGTGCACTCTTCGTCGTCGTCGTGGGTGAACTGGCCCTCACCGGTGTTGTAGGCCGTTGTCCACAGCTCGATCGCCTTGTCCATACGCTGCTCGACGTTGGTGGGGAACTCGATCACCCGCTGCTTCTTCGCGCGGTTCTGCCCGAATTCGCCGGCCCACTCGTCGAGCTCGGTCTCCCATTTGTACGGATCGGCGACTAGAAACCACACGTCGTAGGCGGCGAACGCATCCGACATCGCCCGCTTCACCGCGGCGACCGGCCGCTTCCCGCCGTAGTTCTTCGGCAGCCACAGTCCGATCCGGAACCACCGGCCATCCGAGATGCGGCAGGCCTTGAGCGAGGTCCCATCCGAGGCCCGTGACCCGTCGAAGCCGAGCGCGATCGCCGTGCGCTTGACCAGCACGCTCGGCCGGCCCAACGCCGCCCAGCGAGTCGCGTCGACCGCGTCCCGCTCGCCGACGGTCACCTCGTCCAGGAAGTAGCGGCGAGCCTGCGCCGTGCCGGTCGCCGGGTCGCGGATGTCGGCCAGGATGCGGTTCAGGTCCACCCAGCCGCCGCGGCCGCGCGCCGAGTCCCCGTACTTGATCACCAGGCGTTCCCGGACGATCGCGTCGTCCTCGAACTCGGTCTTAGTCAGCGGCGGCAGGTCCGGATGCTGGTGATCCAGGTACACGCCGGGCGCCTTGGCCTCGGCGGTGCGCTGCGCCGCGGACTGCCGCGCCGGATCCCAGGCGTTCGTTGCCTCATCCCACTCGCCACCCATGCCGGCCAGGCCGCGCTTCATCGCCCGGACCATCTCCAGCCCACCGTCGGACTGACACAGCAGGTGCGGCTCGGTGAACCCGGCCGCGGTGATCGGCGCACCCAACCGGCTCTCGGCCGAGGCGGTCACCGGCTCGATCCACCCGTCCCCATTCGGCAGCTTGATTCGGGTCTCACCGATGTCCAGGCCAGGCGTATCCGCCAGTGGGCCCTCCGACAGCATCCGGTAGAGCGGCTTGAACGTGTTGTCGGTCTGCTTGTCGCTGTAGGCCGCGATCTGCACCCACGGGGTGTCCACCGGCCGGCCCACCGGCTCCCTGTTGGCGTCCCAGCCGTCGAACTGCACGTCAGCGAACGCGTGCGCCAGCAGCTTCGCCGCCAGCAGCGGGTCCTTGCCGTACTTCTGCGGTCGGCGATGCTGCGTTCCATAGAACACCCGGCCGTCAGTCACCTTGGGGTACCTCGGGTCCACCACGGCATCCGGGTGGAGGCGGTACTTGAACAGCAAGTGCCGCCACATCTCGTTGGTCAACTTGTACGGCTGACCACGCTGCGGGCCGTCCGGGATGATCAGGTTCTCCTCGATCCAATCCCCGATCAGCCAACCCAGGGTTGGGAACTCGCCAGGCTCCTTCGGGCCGCGCCAGCCCTTACGAGCCTGTCGCGCCATCGACGGCCTTCAACCCGCGCCGGCGAGCCGACGTCGACCCGGCCGAACTGGACCGGCGCGTCTGCCGCTGCTCGCCGACCTCGTCCTCGGTGATCTCCCACCGCAACCGCAGCAATGCCAACGGGGTCAGGCCCAACCGGTCGCCGACCTGGCGGGCTTCCTTGGCCGCGTCCAGATCACCCTGCTCGGCCTGCACCTTCCACCGCACGTACTGCGCGACCTCGCGTGTCCAGCGCAACCGCTCCCACGCCACCGCCTGCGGCGTCGCCCACAACTCCCGCCACAGCACCGCCTCCTGCTCGGCCCGCGCGTCCATCACCGCGGTGAGCACCTCGGCCTGCTCCCGCAACCGCAGTAGCTTCCGCTCGGCCGCCCGCGCCTCCCGGCTCGGACCGTGCGCCTCCAAGGCTGTCGCGTCGATCTGGTCGTTGAGCATCCGCAGCTGCGTCTCCGTGCGGATGTCCGGCGGCAGCGGCCACGCTGGCGGATCACCCTTCCGGCCACCGGCCGGCAGCTTCGTCATCGCGACCGTCGCGTTGCGCCGCCGCCGATTCGGGTTCGGCGGCGGACCCATGCCCGCCACGGCGTCAGCCCGCCTCGGCGACGGTCACCGAGAACGGCATCACGCCGCCGTAGAACGTGAGCCACACGGTCCCGCCCGCCGACAGCGTGTCCAGGTCGCCCGGCTCGAGCACGCACCGCGCCGAATAGACCGGCACACCCTCGTGCAACTCAGCCACCATCTCGAGTGGACGGATCTTGTCGTTGGTCAGGTCACCGTCTGGAGGTGCCATGACGATGCGCCTGGCGCCCTGCCAGGCCTCCCGATCCGGAATAATCGACGGCCGCATGATCACCTCACCGTCCCGAGTGGACCACGGAGCCGTACAGGACTGAGGTCCAAACGGAATGTCCGATTCCAGACGCGTACGCAGCCCGGCGGGCCTGGCTACGGGTCAGCATCAGTGCTGGTCAAGGGACTTCGACCCCGGGGGGTGTTGATCATGCCCAAGGGGTTGACAGTCGACGCCGGTCGTGCTGCCAAGGTCGGGGGTCGAGGGTCAGGTAGTCCGTCGGTTCCATCCGTAGTTGCAGCGCTGGCACTCGGGTCGCAGGTTCCCTCGTGCTCGGCCACCAGCTCGGCGTGCGATGACGTGGCCCGCGGTCGCCGGGTTGTCCGCGGTGAACGCCTCGCCGCAGGTGCGGCAGTGGGTGGCGCCGGGCAGGACACGGGCACGCTCGGCTTGGTGGTCAGCGCCGTAGCCACGCAAGGTGGTGTTGCCGCGGGCCAGGTCCACCGACCTGGTGCAGTCGACACAGCGACTGCCCTGGACGAGGGCTGTGCAGTGGGGTGTGGCGGGTGAGCCGAGGCAGGGCCGGAAGGGCCGGCGTCGAGGTGCTGGCATACCTGTGCTCCTGCTGATCGGCATTCTAAGCGGACCACCGTCGCTTTGTGCAAGCACCTCGGTCACGTTCCGGTGGCGTGTCGCGCCTGGTCACAAGCCAGCCAACCGGAACCAGGTCGTTGTGATGGGGCGGACCCGAGCTGCGATCATCTCGCCGAGCTTGAACGCGAGCAGGTCCCGACCGAACCGGACGTGCCCGAGCCGGCGCATCAACGCGTCGGGCACGTCCTCCATGCCGGGCGCCGCGAGCTCCTGCCAGCACCAGGCGCAGCGGATCGGGAACAGGTTGGTCTCGGCCTCGTAGCCCTGCATGACCGGTGCGCCGCAGCACCCCGACCGCAGGTACCTGCTCATCATGGCTCGTTCAGCTTCCTGGTGCCGGTGTGCTCGCGGTCGGCGGTGCAGATGGCCCGGCCGGGAATGGTGGTTCCTGGCAGCTGGTCGAACACCGATGAGACGTCGATGTGCTCGACCCGCGTTGGTGCCAAGCAGACCGGACAGACTGGTCTGGGCGCCGATGATTCCTCGAGCTGGCCCGCGATGTACTCGGCCAACACTCGGGCTGATACGCCCTTGGGCAGCTTGGCGACGACCTCCGGTGTGGCCGGGCCGTCCTTGCCGCCTTCGCCGATGGCGACGATGAGGTTGTTGAGCACGAACGCGTGCTCGTTGTGCCAGCCCTGCTCCAGCAAGGTCAGCGTGTACGGCCCTGGTCCGGCCTCGGCTCGCAGCACGGCGGCGTCGCCCAGGAACCAGGCGACCTGCTCCGCGTCCGGGTCAGCCTTCCCCTGGAAGAACCCGGCCAAGGCTCGCGCCAGATCCATGTCCTCGGGGCCGTGCTCGTAACACTCGACCCCGTTCGGCCCACAGGACGGGCATTCGGTCCAGGTCATCTCTCCTCCAACTCCCTACTGGCTTGCCGGCTGCGGGTGGGTGTGACGCTGGCGACGGCGATGACGTCGCCGGTGTGGTAGGTCACCCAGCCTGCGGCGTCGAGGCCGGTGCGGATGGGTCGGCCTTGGAACGCCCAGCTGCGGATGTTGTTGGCCGAGACGGGTCGCTCGATGAGGCGGGGCAGCAGCCGGGCCAGGGTCGCGGCGCGGAAGTACAGGACGTGCATGCGGCGCTCGAGCTCGTCAACGCGGCGCCGGGTGTCGTGCTGGGTCTGGCAGCGCCGGCACCGCACCCAGGACGCTTTCGGCTCGCCGTAGAGGTAGGCGACGCAGATGGTGCCGTCCTGCTGCTCGGCGCCGCAGATGCCGTAGGTTTGCTCGTTCGGGTCGAGGGGGTTGATGATCTCGAGTGCGGCCTTGGTGTGCTGCTCGAGTTCTATGGCCAGGTGGTCGGCGCCGGCGTCGCGCCGGACTCGGTCGACCCGGGCGATCAGCCAGGCCACCATGCTGGCCGGGGTGTTGGCGGGCCAGGGTTCGGCGGTCCGCCACCAGTCGCGCACGCAGGTGGTGAGCGCGTTGTGCAGCCGGTCGTAGGCCCGCGCGGCCGCGACGTGGTAGCCGAGCGGGGATTCCGCGCCGCTTCCACCGGAAGCGCCGGCGAGCCGGGCTTGCCGGGTGCGGGTGACCATCAGCTCGGCGGCGAGCCACGCGAGAGTGCGCAGGTCGGCGACGAGCTGGGTGACGCAGCGGTCGCAGACGTGGCTGGTCGGGTTGTCGCGGGTGCAGATCACGCACTGGCCTGTGCTCATATTTCAGCCCTCCGCCTTGGCCTTGACGTGTGCGGTGGCCACCTCGACGAACGTTGGATCGTCGCTGTCTCGCAGGGCGTAGGCGAGGGCGGCCGCGGGGTGTTGGTGGTGGGCGGCGACGGCGATCCGGATGAGCGGGTCGATGTAGCACCGGGGCAGGCCGGCGAGGTAGTCCGCCCAGGTGTTTGCCTGCGCCACGGGCAGTGCGTCAACGGCGATGAGCCGGGCGGCGATCTCGTCTCGGTCGGGGATGGCCTTCATGGGCGCCGGCACCTCCGGAGTAGGCGTGCGAGCCAGCCGGATGGGGTGGGCTCGAATCCGGTGAACATCCAGGCACCAGGCGAGCCGAGCACGCCGGTCGGCGTATACGGGACCGCCTCAGCACCGTCGGGGACGACCCAGAGGCGTTGCCCCTTGCCGTCTTCGCCGACCGGTAGGGCTGTGCCATGCGCAGCAACCACCGTGACGCTTGGATGGTGGGCCTCGACTCGGTAGCCCATCCGCCGCCAAGCCTCCGCGTTAGGGATCAGCGCCTCGGTGAGCGGCGGCATCTGGCGGGCGTCGCACTCGTCGAGCACGCCGTCGATGCGGCCGAACAGCTCAGGGTCTCTCACGGTCGGGCCCCGATGCCGTCCGGAGGTCTGAGCTGGAGAACTGGGCGGCATTGCTGGTTGCGACGGTGGGACGGCGACTGGCTTGATCGGGAAGCCCGAGTCCATCGTGACTCCGTCTGCGGCCCGGCGTCGTCGCGCTGCGTTGGCCAGCGCGCGGTCCGTGGCCGCCTGTACCCGCTTGGCGCAGCGCATGGAGTCGATGGCGAATCCGATCGCGGTCAGGCCCGCGAGGACGGCGAGGATCGGCGAAAGCCAGTTAGGGATCATGCCCGCATCGGCTCCTGGTCGGTGGTGACCGGCTCGGCCGGCGGGGTCCAGCCGAGCTGGGTGAGCAGCTGCCGGGTCTCGTCGGGGATGAAGACCTTGCCCGCACCGTGGAGGGCGGCGTCGAGTTCGACGACGATCGGCCGTAGTTCGACGCGGGGCAGCCGTCCGGCGTGGTGCTCGAATCGGAGGCCGTCGATGGCGTTGCTGATGTCGACACCATCGAATTCGACGTGTCCTAGCGTGCCGTCGGTCTGGATGCGGATCTTGGCGGGCTCGGTCATTGCTGCTCCTGGTGTTGGCGGCTGTCGTGGTAGCCGGTGATCGGGACGCGGGCACCGCGGCGGCCGGGGCGGGTGCAGGGGTTGCCGGGTGCGGCGCGGCAGTGCGTGCAGGGGCGGAGGATCGGGTTGTCGGCGGGGTCGGGTTGGTCGACGAGCTGGCCGTGGTCGAAGGTGATCAGCGCGGCCGGCCGGGCGCCGCGCCACTTGCGGCGCCGGGGACTCACGAGCAGCACTCCCACCCGTGGCCGCCGTCGGAGCGGATCCGGTGCCCCGGCCGGAACGGCTCCTGGCAGCTGGTGCAGGTGCCGTGGTAGCTGGCTTCGAACCAGGGGCCGGGTTCGTCGTACCAGCGTTCGGCTTCCTCTTCCGGCGTGTGACCGTCGCGGTGCTGGCGGCAGCCGCACTGGTCGATGAGCAGCTCGGTGAGTTCGCAGCGGGCCGTCACGGTGTGGCTCCCAGAGCCTCGCTGAAGGGCTCGCGGGTATCGCGCCCCTCGGAACCCGCTGTTCGGCCGCCAGCGGAGCCAGGAGCGGCCAGGAACGTGATCATCCGGGGACCTCCCCCAAGTCACGCGAGACCGCCGAGCGACCGGTCTCGGTTCCGTCGTCGTTTTCGGTCGTGTCGCTGTTGGGTGGTGGGGTCCAGCCGAGTGCGGTGAGTGCGCGGCGGGTGGCGGTGGTGAGCTTGACGGTGGCTGGTCCGTCGACGAGGAGGCCTTGGACGAGTTGGAGGGTGAGTTGTGGGGCTTTGCCGGGGACGGAGGAGAGCCAGAAGCGGGTGGTCTGGTCGGCGATGTCGTGGCCGTTGACGAAGATGCGGCCGGCGTGGTCGTCCTCGATTAATACGATGTGGACGGGTGTGGTGGTCATGCCGGTTTCCTTTCGGTTTTCTGTGCGCGCGCGTTCTGTGGTTGATTTGTTTACTTGCGTTTAAGGCGAGTTTTCTGCCAAAGTTTTGTTATGTGTTCGGTAAAAGACATTCACGGAGTGAATGGCTTTTGTCGCCGGGGGTCTGGGGGGCTGCGAAGCCCCCCAGTGGGTAACTGGGTAACTGGTTTACTGGAAGCACTGTGACTCCTGTGTGACGTGTGGTGGGACATCCAGCGTGAGTCCCGCGTGTGTCCCGGTGGGACAAAAGTTATGTTGACCTGCTGTTGTGTTGTTCGTGGTGGGCGTTTGGGGTTGTGGTCACGGTGTTCGGGCCTCCGATTTGTTGTTCAGTTACTGTTCAGTAGATCGTTCGGTCGCCGCGTGTGCGTTGGCAAACCTAGACGGCTTTGAGGTTGCCGCGTTGGCGTTGCTTTCGTGTGCGTTCTGACTCCCGTTTCGCTTCCACGTAGGCGCGACTGCACTCTCGTGGCCAGTCGGCGTACTGGTAGCCGCCGCGAGCTCGCTTCCAGATCCCGCGTTCCACCAACTCTTCCGTCGAGGCCGTGAACGCCGCCGGAAACAACGCGAGTGCCGTGGTCGGTACAAGGCCGTCGGTGAGACGGTTGCAGGACCACGAACCGGCGAAGATCCATAGCGAGTAGGCCTCGGCGGACCAGCCGAGGTATTTAGGATCGGAGAAAAGCTCGTCGGGGATCGGGAAAAAGGTCATCTATCATCCCCTTTCGGTTTGAGCAGGTCGAACTCTCGCCGGCTGCTGGCGGTCAGAGAGGCCGGCGCGAGGTAGAGCACCCCGCCCCACAGCCCGTACCCGGCTGTCTTGCCGGTGGCCTGACAAAGCCGGCGGACCGGGCAGGGTGCGCAGAAGAACACCGCGGTGCGGTGGAGCCGCTCGGTCGTCTCCGCGACGCGTTCGTCGTTGCGGGGGAAGAAGTCGTCGGGGTCGGCGCCGACGCAACCGAGGTCGGGCTGGTTGAGCTCGGCCGGCATGTGGACGGTGGTGATGCGTCTCAGGTTGACGGGCATGGTTGCCCCCTCGTCGCACCGACGAGCGCCGCGGCCGCCTTCGGTAGCCGCTTGCCGCACGTGCACGGGCCCGGTCGGCCGGTCCTCTGGTTGATCGGCCACTGGCACACGTGGCGGCCGGCGGCGGCGCGGTCGTTGAGCTGGGTGGCCGCGGCCCCGACGAGCTGCACGGCGCGGTCGACCTGCGCGGCGAGATCACCGTCGGGGTGCCATTCCTCGTTGACGGCGTCGACGAGCCGGCCGAGGTGCTCGAGCACGACGGTGTAGCCGGCGTTCGCGGTCTCGTAGTTGAAGTCGGCGGCGCGCTTCTGCTCGAGTGCCCGCTCGAGGTCTTCGCGTGGTTGCTGCACCTGGATGGCTTGGGCGGCGAGGTCTTCCTTGGCGGCTTGCAGCTGTTGGTTGAGCAGGCAGTTGCGTTCCTTGAGTTGGGCTCGTGCCGTGTCGCGTTCGGCACGGGCCTGGTTGAGGGCTCGCTCGGTTTCGGCGTGGGTGGTGACGCGACCGTCGTGGGCGGCTTTCCAGCCGGCGGCGTCTTGCAGCGCCTGCTCGAGTTTGTCGTTGGCCTCGGCGAGCTGGCGCTCGAGTTCGAGAACCCCGACGATCGGCGCGTCGTTTGTCGACGGTGCGGCGTCGTTGAGCGAGGTGTCGAGGTCTACCGGTGCGGCGCCGGGCTGGATCAGTGGGGTGACGGCGTCGGCCAGGTGCTGGATGTAGGCCTGCGGTGCCGGATCGTCGGCGTGCTTGGTTGTCCAACGCTGGTCGGCGCGCTGCAGCGTGCGCAGGAGATCCGGGGCGCTCATCGCGTGGGCTCCTTCGCGGTGAGCGCGCGGCGTCGGGCGTCCCAGCCAGCGCACAGCAGGCCGGGCTGCCCGTCGGCGCGGTAGGGGACGTTGTCGATGATCGGGGGCTGGTAGTCGCCGTCGCTGACCGCGGTGATCCGCATCCCGGCCGGGTGGCGCCACGCGACGGGCTTGCGCATCCCGTCATGGCAGAAGAACCGCGTGCCGGTGGCGGCCAGGCGCTCGAGCTGCTGGGCGTCGCCGTCGACGTCTTCGCTGCCTGACTTCTCGGGGCTACCGGGCCGGTAGGCGCAGTCGCCGCACATGCGGTCCCGCACATCAGGCCGTGCCTCGCCGAGTGCCAGCGCCGCCACGGTCTCTGCGGTGGGTGTGGTCTGCTCACGGTCGTAGACCGGCTGCCAGCAGATGCAAGCGGCGGGCCCGCGCTCGGTGGCGTCCCAGCAGCACTTCCAGGGTGAGCCGGCCGCGACCAGCGCGAGGCCACGCCCGGAGTCCATTTCGGCCTGGATGGCGCGCAGCAGGCTGTCGCGGAGGTCAGCCATTGCGATCACCGCGTTCTGCTGGATCACCTTGGCAGGACGCGGCCCCCAGCTGGTCGGTGATGAGGATCGGCGCCAGGAAACGCATGGCCGCCTGGATCTGCTGGGGCACGACGCCGTTACCGCACAGCCGCTTCTGATCGTTCACAGTGATGCCGGGAACCTCGGTGACCCAGCCTGCGGGCCAACCCATCATCCATTCGGACAGTGCGGGATTGAGGGTCTTGCCGCCCTTCGGCCCGGTGACCGTCGGATGCGGCGCCGGCCGGCCGAGCAGCCACGCCCAGCGGTCGATCGCCGGGGCGTACTTCCCCCAGTCGACCGCGAGCTCGGCGGCGAGCGTCGTGGACCGGTCCTGGAGCGACCAGTTGCCGCCGTTGGTCGCGGTCGGGGTCGGCAGCAGCGACATCACCGCCGACGGCAGCATCAGGTCGCCGCTGGAGCCTCGCTGGTTGGGGCCACCCTTGGTGCCATCGGTGGCGCGGGGGGTTGGGAGAAGAGGCTCACGATCGTCTCGTCGAGCGGCCGACCGGTCTGCGATTCGTAGGTCGGACCCGGATAGCCACGGCCCGAGCCGTCTCGCGCGGTCGGAGTCGGCAACAGCGCCACTGCGTCGTCCAGATTCCGCCGGCCGGCGTCCATTCGTTTCGCCGCCGTGCCAGCTGACATCGACCTGCTTGAGTGATCCCCGTCCCGCGCCTGCGGGGTCGGCAGGCACGGCGAGGATGACGAACCGGAAACGGGGGTGGGGCGCACCGATGTCGGAAGCTCGTAGGCCACACCAGACCGCGTCGTACCGCAGGTCGGCCAGATCCCCAAGAACGGCTCCGAGTGCCCGCACAGCAACGACTTCTGGTCCGTCTCCCAGACACCACGGGCATGGTTCCACGTCGCTATGGGCCGGCGCGCTGGCAAGTCCTCGGACATTCTCGACCACCACCAGTTCCGGCCGGAGCTGACCGATCGCGTAAGCCATGTGAGACCACAGGCCCGAGCGGGTGTCCGGGCGCAAGCCGGCCCGCTTCCCGGCGCTGGACACGTCGGTGCACGGGAACCCGCCCGTCAGCACCCGGACCGGCGGCACCGTCGACCAGTCCACTGCGGTGATGTCCCCGAGGTTCGGCGTGCCCGGTCGACGGTGGGCCAGCACCCGACCCGCCGCCGGGTCGTTCTCGCAGTGCCACACCACCCGGCCACCCAGCAACGGCGCCACCGCCATGTCGCACAGTGCGCCAGCACCGGTGAAAAGCGACCCGATCGCGGCTGCGGTCATATGTGGAGCTGCCCCGACGAACATCAGCCGGCCTCCTTGGGTTGGTAGTCACGACAAGCAGGCCACCAGGCGCGGCAGTCCGTCCCGCCGCCGTGGCTCACCCGGGGTGCGTCGTCGAGGTAGCGGACACCCCGCGCGCCGAAGGTGCACTTCGGGTAGCTGCGTGAGTGCCAGCCGACAACGACCCGGTACCGGCAGCTGCCGCACCGCAGCCCGGGTGCCTTCCGGTCGTCAACGGGGGCTGCGTCGACGTGCAGGGGCAGCGGACGGGTCAGCACCGCGGTGAGCGGGTGGCGGCCGCCGGCGAGGAACTCGGCTTGGCGGATGGTGCGCCGGCGGTCGGTGGACAGGTTCTCGCCGGCCGCCGGCGTGGTCTGGGTGGGTTCGATGTCGAACAGCGAGGCGGTCATAGCGCGGCCTGCTCGAGTTCGTGGCAGTCGCACTCCGGTGGGCGTAGCAGTGCGCAGGTGGAGGCGTGCCGGTCGGCGAGCTCGCGGCGCTGTCGCAGCGGCCGATGGGTGTCGCCCTTGCGCCGTAGGTGTCCCTGTTCGAAGGCGAGCGTGACCGCGTGTGCCCGGTCGCGGGCGCCGAGCAGGGCGATCAGCCCGGATACCCGGCTCTTGACTGTGTCGATGCTGAGGTACATCTGGGCGGCGATCTCGGCGTTGCTCATGCCGTTGGCGATGAGCGGCAGCACCGCCAGCACCAGCTGCGGTGACTGGATCGGCCTACCCATGGCCATACCTGCGCAGGGGTGAGGTGTGGGTGTTGAACCAGGCGGCGGCTTCGGCGACCGCGTCGGTGTGGGTGGACTCGTCGCCGTTGGCGATGCGGAGTCTCAGATCGGCGGGCAGCAGGTCCCAGCACAGTCCACAGGAGATGAACTCGCCGTGCACGTGGGTGCCGCACCCGCCGGGGCAGGGCCGCTGTGTGGCGCCGGCGGCGGTCATAGTTGACCGTCCGGACCGGACGTGGCGGCGGCCGCGGCGTGCGTGGCTTCGGAGTGGGCGATAACCTGCAGCTCGATCTCGGACAGGTCGTGGTCGGCGTGGTCGACCAGGAGCCGGACGTGGCGGATGTCGCGCGGCGACCACACACCGGGTTTGCCGTCCCAGGTCCACGCCGCCGGCAAAGACTTCTCCAGGTCGGCCAGCGCCAGCGCGAGCGACGCGCGCAGCGCGGTGATGCCGCCGGCGGCGGCCTGCTCCTCGACCCAGCGCTCCTCGGCCTCGCCGACCTTCTGCCAGTCGGCGCCCTCGGGGATGTCGAGCGGTTTGCCGCACCACTCGGCGGCTGCGGGGATCAGTTGGTAGTACTCGATGCCGCCATCGATGAGCGCGTAGTTGGCGAGGATCTCGGCGGCCACGGCCGGATCCGGGGGATCGGCGCTGATCAGCCACTGGCAAGCCTCGGCACGGGCGTTGGCGGCGTGCTCGGCGGCTTGCTTGTCGGCCTCGCGCTGCTCCTGCCGGGCGTCGGACTCCTTGCCCGCCCGGGTGCTTCCACCGGAAGCATCCCCGGTGTCGTCGCCCGGTTCGGCGTGCTCGAGCGGGATGGTCCGCGAGTAGAAGAACACCGTGCCGGACGGGTTGATCCAGGCGATGGTGTCTTGCGGGTTGGTGATCTGCTCGAGCGTGGTGTCATCCGGGTGCCGGTGCTGCCAGTAACGCGGGCCGATCACCGCGCCCGGGTTCTGGGTGATCTCGATCCCGGCCTTCTCGATCGGTGCCCGCGCCTCGGCGATCCGCGCCTCGTTCTCGAGTTGCGCCTTGCGCCGCTCCACCACCCGCGCCGCGCAGCTCCACGGGTCCGGGCCGATCTGCTTCCACGTCCGCTCGATCTCCCCGTCCGGCAGCTCGAGCAGTGTCAGCGCGTCGGACACGGTCAGGCTGCGTGTGGCCACGGCAACCGCCACCTTCTCCGGCAACCGCAGCAGTGACAGACGCTTGTGGACCTGACCGGCGCTCACCCCGGTGGCCTTGGCGATCTTCCGTTCGCTCCACTTGGCATCGCGGAGCCGGCCGAACGCGCGGGCCTCCTCCATCGGGGACAGGGCGGCGCGCTGCACGTTCTCCGCGATCATCGTGACCACGCTCGCGGTGGGCGCGGCTGCGGCGTCGTCACGCACGATCACCGGGACCGTCTTGAGGTTGGCATCTATCGCGGCCGCGAGCCGGCGGTGCCCGGCCAGCACCACCCAGTCCCCGATCTCGACGACATCGCGCAGGTCCGGGTTGGCGTCGAGGAACGCGTCCATGCTCACGACCGTCAGCGGATTGAGCACGCCCAGCTCGGCGATGGACGCGGCCAGCTCGGTGACGTCACCAACGTCGGTGCGGACGTTGTGCGGGTGCGGTGCGAGGTCGGACACCGGCAGCTCGAGCCGCAGCGGACCGGCCGTGTCCGTTGTGGACCAGGCGGCCTCGACATCGGCGCCGCTGAGTCCGGCCGCGAGCGCCTTGCGGGCCTTGTCGGCCAGCCGGGCGGCGGCGGCCTGTGCCTGCTCGCTGTCCGGCCGGCCACTCGAGCGGGCGGGGGTGTCCGGCAGCAGGTGTTGCAGGACGGTGTTGACGTCGTTGGATTCGGTGATGTTCATGGCTGGTCGGCCTCCCGCTCGGCGAGCAAGGTGTCGAGTGCGGCGCGCTGAGCGGCCAGGTAGTCGTCCCATTCGGCCGCGCCGGGTTGCGGCACCTCACCGATGCGCATGGCGCCGATCAGGGCCGCGACGGTGGCCGGTGCCTCCTGGGTGGCCTGGTCCATGAGGTCGCTGGCCTGGCGCACATCGCCGGCGTTGTAGGCCTGGTGGCTGCGTTGCAGCAGCTCCATGGCGGCGATGTTGCTGCGGCGCTGGGTGATCTCGTCGTCAGGCATTGCCGGCACCGTGCTGTTCGGCTTCCCGCAGCGCGTCGAGCAGCACGTCGAGCGCGTTGACCGGGTTGTCGCTGCCGCGTACGGCGCGAAGCCGGTCAGCAACAGCCGCGGCTTCCTGGGTGGTGATGTCGGCGGAGGTGCGCAGCGGGCGGCCGACGAGGGTTTGCAGCACGCCGCGGGTTTGAGCGGTGGTGACCTCGAGCTCGCCGAGCTCGAGCTTGATCTTGTTGAGCAGGGCAGCGGGTGCCCGCTCGGCCTGCGCGGCGGCGCCCTCTTCCGGTTCGGCGGGTGGCGCGTCTGCGGTTGGCGGGTCGGCCGGCACGGCACCGGCATCGGCCGCGGCGTGGATCTCCCCGGGGGTAATCCGGATCTGTGGGAACGCCTCGGCCACCGTGGTGTCGCCGCGCTTAATCGCGCCGCCGGTCACCGTCAGCTGTGCCACATCCCAGGCGGTCCAACTGTTGCTCGGGCGTCCGACCCGCGCCTCTGCTCGAGGCAGGTCGACACCCATCTCCTCGAACGCGGCCACCACCGCCGCGATCCGCTTCGCCAGCGGGATCACCTTGTTGTTCTCGTCGCGCGGGTTCTCGACCGTCTGCTTGCAGCGGGCCTCAGCGTCCTCGACCAGCCACGACGGCAGCACGGCACGGATGCATTCGCGCACGCGCCGGGCGCCGGCGTTGGCGATCGCCTCGTAGATGTCGCGGCTCTGCGTCAGCTTCTTCGTGGCGCCGTCGGCGTCGCGGGTGTGCGGGACGATGAAGATCGTGGAGACGCGGGTGTTGGTTTCCAGGTCCCAGGCCCAGGCCTGCGCTTCGGACTGGCCGTGGTCGTCGTCGCGGCGCAGCTCGGCCACCCCGTGCTCGAGGTTGCCCCAGATCCGGGCCAACTCCCGCAACAGGTACACAGTCGACCCTTTGATCTGGCTGCCGGCGCGCTTGTAGCCGTAGAACGCGCGCTCGGCCAACCCGGTCTGAGCGCAGGCTTCCTGCATGGCGCGCACGGCGCCCTGCTGGATCCGCGGGTACTGGCGGGCGACGAGCACAGCGGCCTGCACCTGCGCGACGGCACGGGATTGCTCGATGGCGGTGGCCTGCCCGACTCGGCCGGGTGCGGCGGTCGGCGGCAACGCGAGGTCGGTCACGTGATCTCCAAGGTGTATTCGCCGCTGTCGTAAGCGGCTTCGATTCGGTTCTCGGCGTAGGCCGGCAGCGCCGCCAGCTCCACACCCCGGTAGCCGGGCCACTGCCCGGATTCGGAGCAGCGGCGGTAGATCTCGCGGGCACACTCGTTCTGGATGGCGCCCCACCGCAGCGCCACCACGTCCGGCTCGACGAGGTTCACCAGGTACGGCGCGGACTTCTCCTGCACCACGAACACGAACCCGGCGTCGCGGCCGGTGAGGGCGAGCTGGCGGGCGCCCTCGAGATACCAGGCGGCCTGCTGGTGGTAGCCGTGCTCGGCCATCGCCCGCTCGAACGCCACCCGGTCGGCGTGTGCCGCGGACTTGTAGTCGGGCAGCAGCAGCCGCCGCCCACCTTGCAGCACCGGCAGCCAGTCCAGCCGGGCCCGGCACCACACCCCGGTCTCGGGGTCCTGCCACACCAGGGTTTGCTCGGGGTGCCCGGTGCCCACCGCGAACAACGCGGCCGCATCCTCGTGGCGCAGCAGGGCCTCGGCCATCGCGACAACCACCTCGTGCTCGTGGGCGAGCAGCGGCACCTGGCCGGAGGCATGGGCCTCGTCGCGTTCGGCGCGGGCGGCCTTGGTGCGGAAGTCCGCGGCGTCGATCACCGCCAGCTCGGGCCCGGCACCCAGCACGAGCTTGTGGGCGGCGTGCCCGAAGTCGAACACCCGCGACGGCGCCGAGCCCTCGTCGACCCAGTGCCGGAACTGCGCCGGGGTGCTGGGCGGCAACAGCTTGCGCGCACCCGTCGACGACAGCGACCCGCCGGCCACCGGGTCGGCGTGGTAGGCCTCGGCCGGGATGTCGTACACCCCGGGCTGATCGATCAGCACGGTGCCGGCCGCGGTCACGACTGCACCGCCGATCCGGTTCCGCTCAGGCCCGGGTCGGGCGGCCACTCCACCTTGGACAGCACCTCGGCGTGGTGCGCCCGGGTCGGCACATCCAAGCCGGCCCACTGGGCACCCATGATCGCGAGCACCAGCGCGTCGAACTCGTTGTCATTGCCCGGTTGCGCGTCTGGCCACAGCCGGGTCACCGCGGCCGCGACAGCGGTCTTGTTCGCGGTTCCCTTGCCGGTGGCGAACTTCTTCAGGGTGGTCGGCGCCGCGACTGCGACCGGGATGTCGGCCGTGTTCAGCTGGTCGACGACGGCCCACCACAACCCTGCCCGGTCCCAGACGTGCCCGTCGCGGGCACTGAACGCCGGACCTTCCAGCACAGCCAGGCCGGCGCCAGCGCACCAGGACAGCACGGTGGTGGCGATCGTGGCGAGCCGCTCGCGCCGCGTCGCGAGGCGGGCGCCGCGTTCCCCGGACGACGGGATGGTGATGGTGTGCGCCGAGAGCAGTCCGGCGGCGTCCCGCTGGATGGCCGCCGCGCCGGTCGCGGTCAGCGACAGGTCCAGACCCACGATCTTGGGGATCACCCGGTCACCTCCCGGCCGGCCAGCTCGACGAGTGCGATCGCCGCGATGCAGCGCGCCTTGTCCGGGTGCGCCTGCATCAGCTGCACGACCAGGTCCGCGGTGGCGAGGTCCCGGCCGCGCTCGGTGATGTGCGCGCGGGCGATGTCGAGGAGCGTGTCGACGTCGGGCCGGAACTGGTTGACCGCCACCTCGACCTCGGCCTCGGTGATGGCGTTCATTCCGGCCCCCGATCCGCCGCGTCCGCAGTGCGCTCGGCCACCACGTCGCGCTGGATCTCGGCCAGCTCATCGGCGTGGTCAGCCAGCCGGAACGCGTGCTCGCCGAGGGCGCGCAGCTTGGCCGTGGGCAGCCGGACGAACACGATGCTGCCGTCGCCCTCGTCGCGGATCTGCAGCCAGGGCCACCGGTCGTCGTCGAGCGACAGCGCGACGGTCATCCCCCACGGCGTGGTGATCGAAAATGGCCCGTCGGGATGCACGTCGTCCTGCCAGTAGATCCCGAAGAGCGAGCTGTAGTGAACGCCTGCATGCGATGGGCGATCGCACACGACCACGAAGCGGGGATGGCGCTCCCCGCAGACCTGGCCCGGCCCATCGGTGCCCAGCTCGGCGAGCCGGGCGTCGATCTGACACAGCAGGTCGTCGCGGTCGACCCCGACACCGCCGAGGTCACCCGCGATCCCGGCCCGCCACCCCCGCAACTCCGTCCGCAGAGCCGAGCGCACCGTCGCCGCGATCACCCGCTCCATCGCCCGGGCGTCGAGGTTGACCCGCACCGACTGGTCACCGGCCATCGCGCACCCCCACCGGTGCACGCTCGGCCAGAACGGGATCGCCGTGGCGCCGCCACAACAGCACCGGCACCCACACCGCCCCGGCGGCGAGCATCACGCACCCCGCGACCAGGTAGCGGTGCAATGCCACCAGCGACACCCAGGCGAGGAGGGCGGCCAGCAGCATCAGCATCAGGGCCTGCGCCGCGCGGATCCGGCCGGGCGCCGGCAACTGCGGCCCGTCCGTACGCGCCGGAGCGGGGTCGTAGTCTTCGGGGCGCGCGCACTTGCTCATGGCGCCACCGCCCCGGAGCACTGCCGGCAGGTGATGGGCTCGACCATCCAGTCAGCGGCTTGAGCCTTGAGTTCGTCGCGGATCTCCGCGACCGTCTTTGGCTCACCGGCCGCGTTCTTGTTCCACGGGTTGAGCGTCTGCCAGAGCGTGGTCTTGCGAGTCAGCTTCTTGCCACACACCGTGCATGGCAACCGCTTCTGCGCCCAGTGCTTGATCTGTTGGAAACGGGTCACAGTCATGCCGGCACCGCCATCAGCTTGGCCAGCGCCGCCCGGTCCACCGGGTCAACCAGCACCGGCTCCGGCGGGTCCATCCCCCGCAGCACCTCTACCCGCAGCCGCATCGTGCCGAGCACCACCACCCCGGCCGACTCCGGCCACTCCTCGATCAGCGCCTGCTGCGCCTGCTCCAGCAGCTCGCTGGCTGCCTGCCGCCCCGTCACGTCCCGCTCCCGCTCGTCGTTTCCACTGCCCCGGCCACTGCGGCCGGACTGTCCACATCGGCCCGAACCACCGGGCCGGCCATCACCGCGTCGATCGCCGCCATCTCGATCGCCAGCTCGCCAGCGAACCGAGCGCGCAGCTGGTCGAACTCCAGCCGGATCTCCGGGTCGTCCGGCTCATGGGCGGCGTCGAGCGCGGCCTGCTCGATCGGCAAGGCGGAGTCCGGCTCGGCGCCGGGCCAGACCGGCAACTTCATGGCCGCCGCCCGCAGCTGCCCGTACAACCCGGGAAAGGCCCGGGCCGCCTTCTCCACGCTCACGCCCGCCAGCACGTCACCGAACCCGGCGTCGGTCACCCCGACGGGTACCGGCACCTCCGGCTCGGGCTCCCGGCCGGCCAAGTGCCGCAGTCGCCACGTCATCCACGCCACCGCCGCGGCGATCCCCGCCAACAGCACGCACGCGGCGAGCAAGTGCTGCCCGGTCGCCATCAGGTCGGCGAAGGCGACCATCACCAGGCCGCCGCCGATGACCACCATCGCCTCGGACGTTGACATGCCGCGCGGCTGCTGCAGCCGCAGCGGGCTCACCGCGCACCGCCCGAGTCGGGCGCGTCCGCGGGCAGGAGCCGGGCGGGGTCGACATCGACCGTGCCACCGTCCGGCAACTCCAGGTCGAGCGGGAGCAGTAGTCGCCACGCCTCGCCGTGGTTCAACCAGCCGCAGTTGATGCGGAGTGAGTAGCCGGCGAACTCGGCGCTCACCGAGCACCGCACACTCGACCCGCAGTCCTCGAACTGCACCGCGACACCCAGCGCCGACGCCCACGCGGCAGCGACCTCGGTGCCGTGGGGCGCGGTGTGCAGCTCGATCTGGGAGTAGCTGCTGACGATCCGGCGGAACTCGAGGTCCATCCAGCGGATGTCGGGTAGGTGCCGGTGCCGGTGCTGCGACAGGAACTCCAGCGCCATGCGCGCTAGGTCGATCATCTGGTCGGTGGCCGTCAGGGCACCGGTGTCGTCGCTCATGCCGACACCACCGATCCGGCGGCCAGCTCGGCCAGCACCTCGGCGTAGACCGGGGACGCCTGCGCCGCGAAGTCCAAGTAGGAGAACGCGTTCACCATCGCCGAGCGGGTCGGCGAGTCCGCCCGGTACAACACCGCCGCCGCCTGGTACGCCCGACTCAGCGCGAGCTGCGCCCGACACAACCGCCGCGCCGGGTCGTCGACCACCTCACCGCGCAGCACCGCCGCCCACGCGTCCTCGTGCTCGAGCACCGCGGCGTTCAGCGCCGCCTGCAGTGACCGGCGCCGGCCGAGGTCCACCCCGATCCGCGCGGCCAGCCTCCGCTGGTCCGTCCGCGCCGCGTATGGCGCCAGCGCCTGGTCCAGTGGGAGGACCGGCTCGGCAGCCCCCGCCAGCACCGCGCGGACCGCCCGGCCGAAGTCGGTCAACACCCCAACGGTGTTGGTCACCTCGTCCCGGGGCACCGCCAGGCCACGCTCGACCAGGTCCCTGATCGACTTGGCCATACCGGCGACGACCGTCCAGCCACGGTCCTGCGTGGCGCCCAGCAGCAAGTCGCGCAGGTTCGGCGCCAGATCCCGGGCACCGCTCTCGGCCGCGACGTCCTCGCACATCCGGTGGTCATGCTCCTGATCACCGGGGAACGCGCAACCGCGTTCCCGGGCCGGTATCGTGCTGTCCTGCATGGAGATCCACTCCTTCCAAGTTGGGTTTCTCCGTGGGCGGGCCAGCCGGGCTGCATCCGGCGGCCCGCCGATCTACTTCTTGGGTTCCTGCTCCTCGAGCGCCCTGCGCAGCCCGTCAACCAACTGCTGGGGGTCGTCCGTCGCGGCCACCGCCTCGACGGCCGCGCGGGTCACGTCGCGGGGGTCGAGGCGGCCGGTCACGCCGACCTCGCTTGGCCGCCAGCGAGCCGGTCGACCTCGTCCCTCGGCACGCGGATGCTTCGGCCGATCCGAGTGATCCTCAGTTCGCCGCGCAGCGCCATCTTGTAGAGGCGCTGCATGCCGGCTGTGCCGGAGCGGCCCGGGTTGAGGCCCAGCTCGGCTGCGGCCTCGGTGAGCGACAGGGTGCGCGCGGTCATGCCGCTGCCCCGCTCGCGCGCTTCGGGCCCCGCTTGGTCTTGGACTTGTTGACGCCGTCACTCTTGCGGCCTGGACCGGTGTTCTCCTCCGGGTCCTGCTCGGTCGTCGTCGGCTCGTCCGGTACGCGCTCGCCGGCGAGGAGGTTGTCGACGTCGCACGAGTAGAGCCGAGCAGCGCGATACGCCAGTTCCCACGAGGACGGCTTGATGTCGTTCTCGATGCTGCGAAGGTGGCCGCCGGCGATCCCGAGCAGGTCTGCCGCCTTGTCGGAGGTGATGCCCAACTGGGCTCGCCGCCTACGCCACTGATTCCCGTTGACCTTGGGCACATGCACGATGGTGCATGATGGTGCGTGCTATGTCAAGCCAACAGGGTTGCGATGGTGCGCGACGGTGCGCTATGGTGCATAGTCATGCGGACCGTGTCGGGGAGAATACGGAGCAGGCATCGTCACAAAGACAAAGCAAGGCAGGTGGTGCGATGCACGATGGTGCGTCAGGATGCACGGGTGGACAGCCGACCGCACACGAAGCTGTACCCGGAGGAGGCGCGGGTTCGCCTCGGACTCGCCATCGTGCGTGGCCGGGAAGCGGCCGGGCATCAATGGCGGCCCAGCTTCGCCCGAGCTGCCGGGATCAGTGTGCGGAGCCTGGTCAAGATAGAGAAGGGCGAACCGGTCGGCGCCCCGGTCTACGAGGCGATCGGCCGTGCCCTACCGCAATGGACCGAAGACACCCCGCGAGTGATCCTTGAGGGGGGGCCCATTCCGGCGGCGGACGTCCAGGCTGCGCCGACCGGACCCGATCATGCGCATCTGATCGCCGAATCCGCTGTCGACGCTCAGATGCTCGAGTATTTGATGTTGGTGAAGGACACCATCGCCGAGTCCTCCGCGCCGCCCGAATTGATCAACGACTTGATCAACGCCGAGTTCCGCCGTTGGCGTCGGCGAGTGCCGGACGCGACGACGTTTATCCGTACATGGGCGCGATGGGTGATCGAGCTGGAAAAGATGGGTGTCCATGCGCAGAGTGACTATCCAACTCAGACTGGTTAAAAAGGACGCGTTAGATCAACCTGAGGTAACGGTCCCCCCAAAAAAGGTAACGCGCGACCGTATCCATGAGACACGGCCCCACAGATAACCCTTCGTGAGGAGGCCGACGTGGCCGGTTCGACAGTGAACAAAGCGGACAAAACTAGGCATCGCATGCCCGTGCCGCTGCGCAGCCGGCTCACTCTCGTCGTCGTCCCCGGCTCGATGCTCACCGTCGTCTGCATGTTTCTCGCCGTGCTGGAACAGCGGCTGGCAGTGGCACTGATGTGGTTCCGCAACGGGCTCACGGTCGCCTCAGTGTTCACCTGCCTCACCGTGGTGGTGGTCGTGCTGGACAAGCACCGATGGTCACAGGACGCGTTCTCCCGGGCCATCGCCGAGGCGGTGATGGCCCGCAATCAGGTGGCCACAGCGACGATGCGATTCGAACGCGAACTGGCCAAAGCGCGAGCCGACACCCAGCGCCAGGTGGACGAGATGATGCAGGAGCTGGCGGCCAACACCGCGATGCGGGCAGTGCGGGAATGGCCACACGGTCAGTCGCGGCTGAGCGTCTATTCAAGAGACACGTGGCGCAAGGAGGACTCCTGAATGCCGAGACCCCCGCTGCCCATCGGATCATGGGGCGAGATCTACACCCAGCAACTGGCCACCAGTCGATGGATGGCACGTGCGCAGTTCCGTGACGCCGATGGCGTCACGCGCCCCGTGAAGCGGCACGGGGCCTCGGAGGCCAAGGCGCGAGAAGCATTGCGCGCAGCGTTGGCCCGCCGGGCCGGCCAGACCCGCGGCGAGGACATCACCTCGACCATGCGACTCGAGCAGCTCGCCGAGCTCTGGTTCGCCGAGCAGGAGCGCCTGGCCGCGCAGGGCTCCAAGCAGATGACCACCGTGAACCAGTACCGCGACCACTACGACCGCTGCATCAAGAAGGCCCTCGGCCGGCGGCAGCTGGTGGAGTGCACCGTGTCGGCGGTCCACCAGTTCCTGGTGGTGCTCGCCGAGGGAACGCCGACGGAGAAGGGTCAGCCGGCCCGCAAGGGCAGCCCGTCGACGGCGGTGATGTGCCGCAATGTGCTGTCCGGGATGCTCGGTTACGCCGTGATCCACAAGGCGCTGTCCGCGAATCCGGTCCGCGACGTCGGCCGCATTACCCGCAAGCCGAAGCGGCCTGCCCGCGCGCTGGAGGCCGCGCAGGTGGCGGACTGGCTGGCCAAATTGGACGCTAGCGAGGAGGCCAAGGCGGCCGATCTGCCGGACCTGTCGCGGTTCTTCCTCGCGACCGGGCTGCGGATCAGCGAGGCGCTCGCGGTGTCGTGGCTGGAAGTCGATCTGAAAGCCGCCACCGTGAAGATCGCTTGGCACATGGTTTACCTGAAGGGGCAGGGCACGGTGCGGGCGCCGTCGACAAAGACCCACGAGGACGTGGACACCGTGCTGGATCTGCCGGCGTGGGGGGTGGCCATGCTGCGGGAGCGCAAGCGCACGCTCGGCGCGAGCTTGGGTCCGGTGTTCCCGCACCCGACAACCGGCAAGTTTCGTGACCCGAACGAGGTCAACAAGCGTCTCCGCGCAGTGCGTGCCGAGGCCGGATACCCGTGGCTCACCTCGCACTCGCTCGGCCGTAAGACGGTCGCCACGATCCTGGACGAGGGTGGCGCGACCGCGCGGGAGATCGCCGACCAGCTGCGTCATGCCCATCCGTCGATGACCCAGGACGTGTACATGGCGCGGGGACGGCGCACGACGAAGCAGGCCGCGATCTTGGGCGAGATCTTGGGCGACGTCGGGTAGCGCAGGGACGGTTTACGGACGGATTTGAACAGATCTGACGGGATTCCCAGAGATACCCATCCAGGGTATCTACCCGCGACAAGATGTCTGGAGATGTCTCAAGATATGACCAGCTCGAATTCAGTAGGTTCCGGGTTCGAGCCCCGGGCGGCCCACTCTCAGGGGACCCCTGCCGATGCGATGGCGCCGGCCGAACCGCTGCTGGCCAACCCAAACCGGGTGAACCCGGAGCTGGACGACGCCGTACTGGTGCCGCTGGCGGACGCGGTCGATCGCCAGCGTGACGCGCTGATCACCTACCGCAACAAGACGGGCAACCGGACAACCCGGCCGATCCGGCCGCAGCACCGAATAGGACATCACAATCTCTATAGATAACAACTGAGAGCGGTGACCCGTTCTGGATGCATCCTTTCAGGGTAATTCGGTCGGGGAATTGAGTCGCAGGTTTGTCATTGACCCGAGCGGTGTCGCCCGGGCCAATGCGTATGCGGCCGCTGGGGTGTTGCTAGTGTCTGGCAACCGCGGTACAAGATCATTAGTGCGCTCGGCGGGACAGACACATTTGGCTCGGGGAATGGAATTCGGACTCGTTTATGGGAAAACACGGGCGATTCGGCGCGATCCGGAAATCGGCGCGGCTTGGGCGGTGCGCGGTCTTGGCGCCGCTGCTGGTCGTGCTCGGGGCCGGCGTGTATGGCGGCGCACCGGCGTGGGCGGCTGATCCGGCGGTGTGCCAGACGCCGACCAACACGGTGTCCGGTGGGGGCGCCGCGGCCATCTCGGTGGGCCCAGGGGAGGTCCTGCTGCTGACCGGGGGCACGTTCACCGGGCCGGTCGACGCGCTGGCCGGGGGCGGGACGCTGTGTGTGGCCGCCGGCGCGACGCTCGATCCCAGTGTGCTGCGGGTTCCCGCGGGAACGTTGGTGGTGCTCGGCTCCGCCCAGCTCCCGGCGTTCGACTCGGCCGCCGGGTTCGACTTCTACGTCGCCGGAACGGTGGCGGTCGTCCGGGCGGTGCTCAAGGGCTCCGGCTCGCTCGAGATCGCCGCGGGCGGATCGCTGACCGGGGGCACGGTGCAACTGCCGACCGGCTCGATCCTCGACAATGCCGGCACCCTGGACGGCACTATCCAGACCGCCGCCGGTTCCACGCTGGTCAACTCGGGTGAGCTGACCGCGCGCAACGGTCTGGCCATCGACGGGGTGCTGCTCAACACCGGCAAGATCACCAGCCGCAACGGACCGGTGCGGTTCAACGCCGGCACGACGGTGACCAACTCGTGCGTGATCGAGTCCCTCGACGATGTGACCGTGACCAGTGCCAGCGGCATCACCAACGCCGGCATCGTGCGCGCCCTCGGCGGAGTCCTGCGGGTGACCGGGCGCTACGACCAGACGCCGACCGGCGTGACCGTCGCCGATGACCTGGACAACGACGGCTCGGTGACCGGGTTCGGCAGGTACCGCTTCAGTGACCGGACCCAGTCCGGAGACACCTTCGCGGGGGACAGCTCGGCCGAACCGATCGTGGTGCAGGATCTCACCCCGCCGGCGCCTCCGGCCGTCTTCGACACCCAGTCCGGCACGGTGGTCAATGTGGCGGCGGGCGCGGTGCCGGATCCGGGGCCGGGCGACCTGCCGGCCGATTGTGCGGCCGGCGGCGCACCGGTCGCCGACGTCACGGTGGCCAAGGCCGGACCCGCCGTCGCGACGCCGGGTGAGCGTGTGACCTACACGATCACGGTGTACAACCAGGGTCCGGACCCGGCGGCCGACCTGGTGGTCACCGACACGCCGCCGACCCAGCTGACCGCCGTGGACGCCCCGGGCGCGACCCCGGACCCGGGTCCACCGGCGACGGTCCGGTGGGCGGTGGGGTCGCTGGCGGCGAACGGACAGGTCACCCTCACGGTGACCGGAACCGCGCCGGACTCCGGAACGTTGCTGGACCGGGCCGCCGCGACCGCGGCCACCGCCGACCCCATCCCCGGCAACAATGACGGCTCCTCGCCGCCCCAGCAGGTATCCACCGTCATCCAGCCCGGGACGCCGCCGAACAGCCCGCCCGTCGTCGACAACGCCGCATTCGGCACCTCGGCCGGCACGCCGGTCTCCGGCACCGTCCCCTATCAGGACCCGGACCCGGACCAGAACCATTACGTGCAGCGGGGTATCCGCGCACGCGCCGGAAATGCCCTGGTCGATCCGTCCGGGGTGTTCACCTACACCCCGCTGGCCGGGTTCGCCGGGCTGGACCAGTTCAGCGTGAGCGTCTGCGACAACGGCGAGCCGGTGCGCTGCGACGAGGGCCGAATGGACGTGGTGGTCGCGCCGATCGTCGTGGCCGACGCCGCCACCACCACCGTTGGCCAGCCGGTCCGGATCGACGTGCGGGGCAACGACATCGGCGCCATCACCACGCTGAGCGTGGCGCAGCAGCCGGACGACGGCAGCGCCGCCGTTACCGGCACCGACATCGTCTACACCCCGGCCCCCGGGTTCACCGGCATCGACTCGTTCGGCTACCGCGCCTGCGCACCCAACCTGCCGCAGGTGTGCGGGACCGCGACGGTGGCCGTGGTCGTGAGCGGAGAGGTGAACCTGCTGCCGGTCGCCGAGGACGCCGCCGTGGCGACCACGGTGGACGTCCCGATCGCCGGATTCGTGCCGGTGTACGACCCGGACGCCGGCCAGACCGTGGCCACCGGCCTGCTGGCCGCGCCCGCCTCCGGTACGGCCGTGGTCAACCCCGACGGCTCCTTCACCTACACCCCCGGCTCCGGGTTCGCCGGCACGGACACCTTCACCGTCCACTCGTGCGACACCGGTTCCCCGGTCGCCTGCGACGACGCCACCGTCACGGCGACCGTGCGGCCGGTGGCACAACCCGACGCGGCACAGACCACCGTGGCGACCGCGGTCGACATCGACGTCACCGCCAACGATCTCGGCACGACCACCGCGCCGACCGTCACGACCCCACCCGGCTCCGGCACCGCAAGCGTCGGCGCGGACAACCGGGTCAGCTACAGCCCGAACCCGGCGTTCTTCGGGCCGGACGAGTTCGGCTACACGATCTGCGCGGCCGCCGACCCGGCGGTGTGCGACACCGCCACCGTCAGCGTCACCGTCGGCCTCGCCGCCAACGGGCCCCCCACCGTCGACCCGCTCGACCTCGGCACCGTGGCCAACCAGGCGGTGGCCGGCCGGCTGAGCTACGCCGACCCGGACCCTGGGCAGACCCTCACCGCGACCATCACGTCCGGACCCGGCCGGGGCACGGCCCAACTCGACGCCGCAGGCGTGCTCACCTACCAGCCCGGCAGCGACCTGACCGGCCGGGACCAGCTCACCGTCAGCGTGTGCGACGACGGCCTGCCGCCCCAGTGCACGCAGGTCACCGTGCCGATCACGGTCACGCCGCTGGCCCTGGCGGACGCGGCCGCGGTCCCGGCCGGTGCCGTGGTCGACATCCCGGTGGGAGCCAACGACCAGGGCCAGACCGGACCGGCCACGGTCACCGTGCCGCCGCGATCGGGCACCGCCGAGGTCACCGGCTCGATCCGGTACCGGCCCAACCCCGGCTACGTCGGCGCCGACACGTTCACCTACCAGGTCTGCTCGGTCACCGACCCGGACGTGTGCGGCTCCGCTCCGGTACACATCACCGTGGAGCCGGTGGTTCGCGATGACAGCGTCACCACCAACTCCGGTCAACCGGCCCAGATCGCCGTGCTGGCCAATGACACTCTCGGACCCGGCACCGCCGTCACATTTCGCGTCGAACCGGCCCACGGTGCCGCCACGGCCGCTCCCGACGGCACCGTCACTTACACCCCGGCCGGCCCGTTCGCCGGCACCGACACGTTCACCTACCAGGCCTGCACCGAGTCCTGCGCCACGGCGGCCGTCACGGTCACGGTCGCTCCGGCGCTCAACAACAACGTCGCGGTGACCGGCCAGGGTCAGGCGGCGCAGATCTCCGTGGTGTCCAACGACTTCGGCGCGGCGAGCCGACCGGTGGTGACCAGCGCGCCCGCCCACGGCACGATCACCAGCGGCGGGACGGACCTGATCGTCGCGCTCTACGCCGGCACCGTGCCGGCCGCCGGCAACCTGGGCCCGCTCGTGTACACCCCGCACCCGAACTTCGTCGGGGTCGACACGTTCAGCTACACCCGGTGCGCCCTGACCGACCCGAACGTGTGCTCGCTCGCCGACGTGGTCGTCTTCGTCCGGGCCGCCAGCCCCCCGCCCCTCGAGGCGCCCGGTGCCGGCCAACCCCTCGCCACCACCGGCTTCGCCGCGCCCACCTTCGGCCTGGCCGCCCTGGCCATCCTGTCCGGAGCTACCCTGCGCCTCCTGGCCCGCCGCCGGAGTTCCCGCTCCCGCCACTCCACCAGTCCGCGGCGTGGATAGACATCCACTCGCCACATCCGCCCGGCACTCCGGTACGGCGCAAGGTGACATTCCGCTGATAGAAGCGCAGTAATGTCACCTTGCGCTGTACCCGAGCGCAGAACTCGCGAGCCTGTTGGCTGGCAGGGCGGGTGAGTTCCTGGCGGGAACCGGGAAGGATGGCGGAATGAGAGTGCTGCCAACGGCGATCAGCTCGGACCAGGCCCGGTGGCTGGACCAGGGCGACGAGCTGGCCGGCTTCCGCGACCGGTTCGTGCCGGTCGACGATACCGGCGTCCTGGCCTACCTGGACGGGAACTCGCTCGGCCGGCCGCCCAAGTCTACTGTGGACACGGTCAACGACCTGCTCACCAGGCAATGGGGATCCCGGCTGATCCGGTCCTGGGAGGAGGGCTGGCTCGAGCTCCCCGAGCAGGTTGGCGACCGGCTCGGCGCGGCCTGCCTCGGTGCCGCGCCGGGGCAGGTGATCGTGGCCGACTCCACCACCATCTGCCTGTACAAGACGATCCACGCGGCGCTCGCGCTCCGGCCCGGCCGCACCGAGCTGGTCACCGACGCCAAGAACTTCCCCACCGACCGGTTCGTGGTCGAGGCGGTGGCCGAGGACCTCGGGCTGACCGTGCGCTGGGTGGACACCGACCTCACCTCGGGCGTCACCGCCGAGGCGCTCGCGGAGGTGGTGACCCCGCAGACCGCCGCCGTGTCGCTCTCGCATTCGGCCTACCGGTCGGCATTCGTCGCGGACATGCCCGCGATCAACGAGTTGGTGCACGCGGCCGGCGCGCTGGTGGTCTGGGACCTCTGCCACAGCGCGGGCGTCCTGCCGGTCGAACTGGACGCGACCGGCGCCGACTTCGCGGTCGGCTGCACCTACAAGTTTCTCAACGCCGGACCCGGCGCGCCGGCCTTCCTCTATGTGCGACAGGAACATCAACGCGCCGGCCGGCTGCCGCTGCGCGGCTGGATGGGCACCGAGGACATCTTCGCCATGGACGACGGCTACCGCGCCGCGACCGGAATGCGCGGGATGCTCTCCGGCACCCCGAACGTGCTCGGCGTCGCCTGCGTCGGCGCCGGTGCCGACCTGATCGCCGAGGCGGGCATCGAACGGATTCGGGCCAAGTCGCTCGCCCTCACCCGGTTGGCCATCGACCTGGCCGAGGTCTGGTTGGCACCATTGGGTTTCTCCCTCGCCTCACCGCGCGAGGACGACCGGCGCGGCGGCCACCTGAGCCTCAACCACCCGGACGCCGAGCCGCTGGCCCGGCGGTTCATCGAGCACGGCATCATCCTGGACTTCCGCGCGCCCAACGGGATTCGACTGGGCCCATCGCCGCTGTCCACCAGCTTCACCGAGTTGTGGACGGCACTGGACCGGATGCGTGCCCTGGCCGGCGGATAACGCGCGGCCAGAGCACGCAGCTCGCCTACAGGGAGCGCTGGTAGGTGCGAAATGCCCTGGTGGCAAGCCAACCGGCGAGCACGGCCACGGCGAGCAGACCGCCGAGCCGGAGCAGCACGGCCGCCCAGTCGGGGTCGGCGGACAGCGCCTCCCGGCTGGCCACCACCGTCCAGTCCACCGGGTTGTAGTCGGCGACGTGCCCCATCCATTCCGGCATCACGGTCTTGGACATCATGGCCGAGGACAGGAAGGACAGCGGCAGGGTCAGCATGGTGGAGAAACCGATCAGCGACTCCCGGGTCTTCACCAGCAGCGCCATCCCGTTGGACAGCGAGGCGAACGCCGCGCACAGCAGCACCGCGGCCACCAGCATGACCAGCACGCCGAGCACCCCGCCGGAGAAGCGCGCGCCGGCGAGCAGCCCGACCAGCACCACGACCAGGGCCTGCACCACGATCGTGACGCCCTGGGAGACCGTCGAGGACGCCATCATGGCGCCCCGGCTGACCGGCGAGGACAGCATCCGGTCCATCACCCCGCGGTCCATGTCCTCGATGAACGCCATCCCCGCCCAGCCGCTGGAGAACAGCACGGTCATCACCACCACGCCGGGGGTGAGGAAGTCGATGTAGGTGCCGCCGGCGAAGCCCGGGATCTCGACCACCCGCTTGAACAGCTGGCCGAACAGCAGCAGCCAGATCATCGGCTGGATCAACATGATCACCACGTAGGCCGGTTGCCGGCCGATGGCGCGCAACCCGCGTCCGGTCAGGTGTCCGGTGTGGACGGTCAAGGTGGTCATCGGGTGCTCCCTTCGCCGGCCGCGGCGAACGTCCGGCCGGTGTGTCGCAGGTAGACGTCGTCGAGAGACGGCCGGGCCACGGTGATGGACAGCGCGGTGAGCCCGGCCGCCTCGAGCGCGGCCAGCACCGCGGGAACCGCGCTGGCCCCGTGGTCGACCCTGGCCCGCACGGTCCGGCCGGCCACGGTGACCTCCCTGGTGTCGCCGAGCCGCTCGATCGCCGCCCGGGCCGCGGCCGGGTCCGCGTCCGGCGCCAACTCGGCCACCACCGCGTCGCCGCGGAGTTCGCTCTTGAGCTGCTCCGGGCTGCCGAGCGCGACCACCGCGCCCCGGTCCACAATGGCCAGCCGGCCGGCGAGGTGATCGGCCTCCTCCAGGTAGTGCGTGGTGAGCAGGATGGTCATCCGCTCGCGCGCCGCCAGGTTGGCGATCTGCGTCCACATCTCGGCCCGCGCCTGCGGGTCCAGGCCGGTGGTCGGCTCGTCCAGGAAGAGCACCGTGGGCCGGTGCACCAGTCCCATCGCCACATCGAGCTTGCGTTGCATGCCGCCGGAGTAGGTGCGCACGATCCGGCCGGCCGCCTCGGTCAACCCGAAGCGGGACAGCAACTCCTCGGCTCGCGCCCGCACCTCGCGGCCGGGCATGCCGTAGATCCGGCCGGCCAGCAACAGGTTCTCCCGGCCGGTGGCCATCGGGTCGGTGCTGGCCCGCTGGGTGACCACGCCGATCGACCGGCGCACCGCGTCCGGACGGCGCAGCACGTCGATGCCGGCGACGGTGGCCGTGCCGGAGGTGGGCCGGCTCAACGTGGTCAGAATCTTGATCGTGGTGGACTTGCCGGCACCGTTCGGGCCGAGCAGGCCGAAGACCGTGCCGGGGGCGACCGCGAAGCTCAGCCCGTTCAGCGCGGTGACCTCGCCGTACTTCTTGACCAGGGCGTCGGCGGCGATGGCCGGGGCGGTGTCGCCGTCCGTGGCCGGTGGCGCGCCGAGTGGCGTGCCTACGGTCCGTCCCAAGGGGACAGTCATGTCGTGGACCTCTCTGTGGGACAGATCGGTCCTCGAGCGCGCCGGTTATCCTGAGGGTGCGCCTGGGTTCGCTCGCCGAGAGCCGACCTGGGATCTGGTCGCCGGTCGGGTGTTGCCGCACCCGGCCGGCGGTTTCATGTGTGCTCGCTTGCTGATATCCGAGCTCGAGTATGTCGTGACATCAGGGTGACGTCAACCCTGATGTCATGGGGTGCCTCAGGTCACCGCGCGGAGCGTGGCCTGCGCCCGCTCCCAGTCCGCCGCGGTCGGCAGTTCGCCGGTCTCGTGGGCCTGTCGCCAGACCGACAGCCCGTCCAGGGTTCCGTCCTGGATCGCGGCGATCAGCCGGTCGATGAACTTCGCCTCGGCCTCACGCAGCGCGAGCACGTAGTCCGCTTCAATGGCCATCAGATAGGGCAGGCCGCGGTTGGACATCTCCTCGAGCACGGCCCTGGTGCCGACCACCTCGACGTCCAGCCGCATCCGCCGGGTCTGCAACAGTCGCACCACGGTGTCCGGTGGCAGCACCGGCATCAGCGAGAGCGCGGCCTCGAACTGGGTGTAGTCCTTGACCGGCGAGGCGAACAGCTCACTGAGCCAGTCCACCACCTCGGTGCGGCCGGCGTCGGTGATCGCATACACGGTGCGCTCCGGCCGGCGCCCCTCGCGAATGGTCTCCTGCACGTCGATCAGCTTGTGCCGCTGGAGCGACTCGACCACGGAGTACAGCGAGCCGTAGTTGAGCTTGATGCTCTCCTCCTTGGCCCGCTCGCGCATCACGCTGGACATTTCGTAGGGGTGCATCGGCTTCTCGGTCAGCAGGCTGAGCACCGCGAGGGCGAGCGGGTTGGAGATCCTGCGCTTCGCCACGAAACCTCCACGGTCGGACGGAATATCCGACTTAGAGTACTCCTAGATCGAGTAGTGACGCACGCCGGCGTCCTCGGCGCAGGTCAGCTCTCCGCCCAGGACCAGCACGTCCAGGTGCGCGCCGGTCTCGATCACGGCCAGCATCTGATTGAACGGGTCCAGGTCGGCCAGCGTCCGCTCGCGCCGGGTCCAGCGCAGCGCCGAGGCCACCTCGTGCGCGGTGACCGCACCACGCTGCACCTCCCGGTGCACGGTGGCCAACCGCACCTCGTGGTGGGCGAGCAACTCCTCCACCCGGCGGTGCACGCTGCCGGTGACCGGCCCGTGTGCGGGCAGCAACACGGTGTCCGCCATGCCAAGGACCAGGCGCAGCGAGTCGAGATAGTCGCGCAGCGGGGCGTCCGCGAGGGCCGCCTCGAAGCCGATCGACGGAGTGATGTGCGGCAGGATGTGATCACCGGCGAAGAGCAGGCCGGCCGGGGCGTCGCGGAGCACAACGTGTCCCCTGGTGTGCCCGGGGGTGGCGATCACGTCCAGCGCCCGGTCCCGCAGCCGGATCTGCTCGCCGTCGTCGAGCCAGCCATCCGGCATCCCCCACGGGGTGCGGTCCTCCCGCAGCATCGCCGTGGCCCACTGCTTGATCTTCGCCGCCAGCTCGGCCGCGCCGTATCCGCGCAGCTGTGCGTACTGCGGGGCATACGCGTCGACGTCGCGCTCGAGCAACCGCTCGATGCTGGCCCGCTCGCCGCGGCCGATCCGCACCCGGGAGCCGAACGTCTCGCGCAGCGCGATCGCCTGGGTGTAGTGGTCGCCGTGCGCGTGGGTGACCGCGACCTCCGTCACGTCACCCAACTCGTAGCCGAGGTGGTGCAGACCGGCCGCCAACGACTTCTCGGTCTGCTCGAGCGCCCAGCCGGAGTCGATCAGGATCAAGCCGCCCGGGTCCTCGACCGCGTAGACGTTGACCGCGCGCAGCGCGTCGGACGGCAGCGGCAGCGGGATCCGGTACACGCCGGGCGCGACCGGGTGCGCGCCGGGCTCGGTCCAGTCGTCCGGCTGATCGGGTGGGGTTGCTGCCACGGCGGCGCTCCGCTGCGCTGGATTTGAACGGGAACTAAAAAGAATGCGCTCATTTTAGATCCCAGCGCAGCACGGTACGGCGGACTGGTGACACAGGCCACGCCGGTGCTCTACGTTCAGCTCATGCGGCGCTGCATCGCGGTTCTGACCGCCCTGGTGTTGGTGTTCGGATTCCTCACCCCTGGGGAGGCTGCCGCGAAGCCGGTCCAACTCGCCGTCGAGGTCCTGTCCAATCGCGCGGACCTGGTGTCCGGCGGTGACGCGCTGATCAAGGTGTCGTTGCCGAACCACACCACGGTCCGGGTCGAGCTCAACGGTCGCGACGTCACCGGCGCGCTGCGGGCCAAGCCGGACGGCAGCCTGGTCGGTCTGATCGAGGGCATGGCGGTGGGGCGCAACGAGATCACCGCGCGGCCGCGGTTCGGCGCCGGTGCCCGGCTCACCGTGACCAACCATCCGATCGGCGGCCCGGTGTTCGCCGGCCCGCAGGTGCAACCCTGGGTGTGCGGCACCATCGCGGCCGGTCTCGGACCGGCCCTCGACGCGCAGTGCAACGCGCCGACCCGGATCACGTTCGTCTACAAGAACGCGCAGACCGGCCAGTTCGCCCCGTTCGACCCGGCCGCGCCGCCGCCCGCGGCGCAGATCGCCCAGACCACGACCGACCAGGGCCGGACCGTGCCCTACGTGGTGCGGGTCGAGCGCGGCACGGCCGACCGCGGCGTCTACGACATCGCCGCGCTCTCCGAACCGAACGCCTGGAACCACAAGCTGCTCGTGCCGTTCGGCGGCGGCGCCGCCCCGCACCACACCCAGGACCTTCCGTTGCAGCTGCTGGACGACAGTGTGCTGGCTCGGGGATTCATGATCGCCACGTCGGGGCTGAACGTGCAGGGACAGAACTCCAACAGCACGGTGTCCGCCGAGGCGGTGCTGATGCTCAAGGAGCACATCGTCGAGCGGTACGGCCAGATCCGCTACACGATCGGCGCCGGCTGCTCCGGCGGCGCGATCCAGCAGCAGGTCATCGCGGCCACCTATCCGGGGCTGCTCGACGGGATCCAGCCCAACTGCAGCTACACCGACGAGTGGACCACCGGCACCGAGGTGGTCGACTGCCACCTGCTGCTGAACTACTTCACCGCCGTCTCGCCGGCGCTCTGGCCGGACCTGGCGCAACGAGGGCTGGTCGACGGCCACCACGACGTGACCGACTGCGTGGCCTGGAACCTGTCGTTCGCCCCGGTGAACGATCCGACCAGGGCGGCCAACTGCAACCTGCCGCCGGCGCTGGTGTACCACCCGCAGACCAACCCGACCGGGGTGCGCTGCACCCTGGCCGACTACCAGATCGCGGTCTGGGGAGCGCGCCCGCAGGACGGCTTCGCCCGCCTGACCTACGGCAACACCGGTGTCCAATATGGACTCAACGCGCTCAACGCCGGACAGATCAGCCCGGCCCAGTTCCTCGACCTGAACGCCAAGATCGGCAGCAAGAACGTGGACTGGCAGTTCCGGGCGAACCGCGCGCTACCCGATCCGGGTGCCGCCCGGATCGCCTACGAGGCCGGCCAGGTGACCGACGCCCGCCAGCTCACCACCGTGCCGATCATCGACCTGCGCGGCTACCACGAGACCCAGGAGATCCACACCTCGTTCCACAGCTACAAGATGCGCGCCAAGCTGGATCGGGACAACGGTGGGCACGCCAACCAGATCATCTGGACGTTCCCGCCGTCGCCGTCGATCCTGCCGCCGCCGGACATCGCCCTGCGGTCGCTGTTGCTGATGGACGCCTGGCTGGCCGGCATCGAGGCGGACCACAGCAACAAACCGCTGCGCGCCAAGGTGGTCTCGCATAAGCCGGCGGGTGCGGTGGACGCCTGCTGGATTGGCGGAGTCCAGGTCACCGACCTGGTCCGGTGCGCGGCCACCTACCCGCCGTTCGCCGACTCCCGGATCGCGGCGGGCAGCCCGCTCACCGATGACATTCTGCAGTGCCGGCTGACCCGCCCGAAGCGCTCCGACTACCGGGTCAGCTTCACCGACGCGGAGTGGGCCGCGCTCAAGGCCGCGTTCCCGGTAGGTGTCTGCGACTGGCGCAAGCCCGGCTTCGCGCAGCGGTCGTCCACTCCGTGGCTGACCTTCGAGAACGGTCCCGGCGGCCGCCCGCTCGGCGACCCGCCGCAGTCACGCCCGCGGTTCTGAGCCCCGCCGGTCCGCGTCGGTCGACCGGAGCGGCGCGGCTCCGGCCGTTCGGTCCGTTCCGGCACACCTCACAGTGTGCCGGCGGTACCGTGCTCGAACCGTCGCCACACACGGGAGGGCCGATGGCCGACATCGAGTACCGGTTCGGCACCGGGCAGGGTGACCCGCAGGTGCACCACTCGGCCGCCACGGTCGACGTCAACGGCGACGGGACCGCCGACGGGGTCGCGCTGGACTTCGACGGAGACGGCCGGGTCGACGACGTGCTGTGGGACTCCGACGGCGACGGGGTGGCGGACACCGCGCTGCTCGACCTCGACGACGACGGCAAGGCCGAGTCCGCCTACCACGACCCGACCGGCCAAGGCACCTGGAACGCGCACGGCCGGGGCGGCACCGACCACGCCGCGGAACCGACCGATCCGGCGCCGCATCCCACCGGCGAGCAGAGCGGTGGCTACGCGCCATACGACGATCCCGCCGACGGTGCCCGCGACGGCGACTCCGGCGACTCCGGTGCCGATGACGGCGACGGTCTGTTCGACGACCAGCTCGACGGCCAGGACGACGCGGACGACCGAGCGGAGTGGTTCGACGACCCGGACCGGTAGCGGCGGCTAGCCGTCGTTACGGCGTCTGACCCGCAGCGGCAGCACGAACCAGAGCAGCCCGAACCCGGCCGCGACGAGCACGGTGATCACCGCCGCCGGCCAACCGCCGAGCACCACATCGGTCACCAGCAGCACGGTGCCGACCATCGCCAACGCAAGGCAGATCAACCCGGCCAGCGCCATCGTGTTCGCCACCTCGACGATCCCCGGGCGCTGCCCGCGCCGGAACAGCATCCGGTGCCAGGCGACCGGCGTGGTGAACAGCGCCACCGATGCCGTGGCGAACAGCATGGTGACCAGGTGCACGCCGCGCTGGAAGCCACTGGCGCGGGCATAGGCGTCGGTGAACGCGACAGCGAGCAGGAACCCGAACAGGATCTGCACACCCGCCTGCGCCACCCGCAACTCCTGGAGCAGCTCGTTGACGTTGCGGTTGATCCGTTCCCGCTCGGATTCCGGGCTCAACGCGGGTAGCCGACCCCGTTGAAGTTCACCCTGATCGCGTACACCGAGGTCGTGGCCGTGATGAACAGGTGGTTGCGCTTCGGGCCGCCGAAACACAGGTTGGACACGATCTCCGGCAGTCGCAGCTTGCCGATCAGCGTGCCGTCCCCGGCGAAGCAGTGCAGCCCGTCGTGGGCTGCCACCCAGACCCGCCCGGCCGAGTCCAGCCGCACCCCGTCGAAGCTGCCCGCCGTGCACTCGGCGAACACCTCGCCGCCGCTGAGGGTGCCGTCGTCGTCGACGTCGAACCGGCGCAGATGCTTGCGCCGGGTGTCCACGATGTAGAGCTGGCGCTCATCGGCGCTGAACGCGAGCCCGTTGGGCCGCAGGAAGTCGTCGGCCACGATGCGCACCGCCGCGCTGACCGGGTCGATCCGGTACACGTGGCAGGCGCCGATCTCGCTCTCCGCGAGGTGGCCCTCGTAGTCGCTGTCGATGCCGTAGCTGGGATCGGTGAACCAGACCGACCCGTCGGCCCGCTCGACCACGTCGTTGGGGCTGTTCAGCCGCTTGCCGGCGGACCGGTCGGCGAGCACCGTGAGGCTGCCGTCCGGCTCGGTGCGGGTGACCCGGCGGTTGCCGTGCTCGCAGCTGATCAGCCGGCCGCGCCGGTCCACGGTGTGGCCGTTGGCGTAGCCGGCGGGCGCGCGGAACACCCCGACCGCGCCGGTGGTCTCGTCCCAGCGCAGCATCCGGTCGTTGGGAATGTCGCTGAACACCAGGTAGCGGCCGGCGGCGAAGTAGGCCGGGCCCTCGGTCCAGCGGCAGCCGGCGTGCAGCACCTCGACCCGGGCGTCCCCGTCCACCCGGCGGAACCGGTCGTCGAGCACCTCGAACTCGGCCTTGATCACCGCCACCCCCTGCGGTGCCGGTGGAACTCGGCCAGCCAACGGCCGTCGATCTGCTCGACCCGGACCGGGGCGAGGCCGCTGTCGGCGAACGCGTCCACCTCGGCCCTGGTCAGCGGCCACGGCGGGCCGGGGTTTCGCGGCGCCGCCGGATCCTCGGCCGCGGCGATCACGACCAGGGTGCCGCCCGGCGCCACCATGTGTCCGATGTGGACGATGGCGGGCCGGTGCAGCTGCGGCGGAAGTGCCTGCACCGTATAACTTTCCAGCACCAGGTCGAACGCATCGCGCCAGGCGGGCGGTGGCTTGAGCAGATCCGCCGTGAGGTAGTGCACGCCCGAATCCGGGAACCGGTGCCGGGCGGTGCGAATCGCGGTCGGCGAGACGTCGAACGCCACCGTGTCGAAGCCGAAGCCGGCGAGGTACTCGGCATCCTCACCGAGCCCGCACCCGACGACCATGGCCCGACGGCCATTGCCGTCGGGCACGCTGCGCTCGGCCCAGGCGACCAGCATCGCGTGCGGCTGGCCTCGGTCCCACGGCACGACCGCGGCACCGTCCACCGCCTGCGTGTACAACCGCTCGAACCAGCCGGTCGGGTCGTCGTCGGCCAGCGACTCGGCGGCCAACGCTCGGGCGTGTGCGTCTGGATCTACCTCCACCATGGGCCGACCCTAGCGCGGCGGCCCGCTGGTGATCATGGACTAACCGCGTTCCAGCACGGCGAAGCTGATCTGCCCCTCGCCGTCCTCCTCCACGTCGAGCACCTTGTCCGCGAGGAACTCGGCGGCCTGCGGCTCGAGGAACACCTGCGCACCCTCGTCCGCGGTGACCACCTGGTCGCCCTCGACGGGGGCGGGCTCGACGGACAGCGCGAGCGCCGCCTGGGAGTCGTCCATGGCCTGGATGGCGAACCGCAACCCGCCCTCCTCCTGGACCCCCTCCTGCGCGGTGAGCGCGGCGATCGCGTCCGCCGCCGCTTCTGTCACGGCCAGCATCCTGGCTCCTTCCTTCGACGGCCTACCCGACCCACCGTACGGACACCCGCGGCGCCCCGCTGTTCGCCGGCCGAGTGCGCGGTGAACGGCCTGGTAGCGGTGCCGCTACTCGGTTCTTATCCCCTGGCCGGGTGACGGTGGACGATCGTTTTCGTCGTGGGTTTCGTCACCGGTGCGCGGCGCCGGCAGCGGCGTGCGATCCAGGTCGGCCAGCCGGGCGGCGAGAATCGCGGTGTCCGCGGCGAGTTGGGTGAGTGAGGCCGGACTGGTCTCGTCCGGCGGCTGCCAGCCCTGGGCGAGCAGCAGCAGCCGCTCGGCGTTGTCCCGCAGATCGCGGGCCAGCGCGAGGGCTTCGTTCCCGCCGTGCGAGGCCGTTCGGGATCGCTGCCGGTAGGCACGCTGCCGGCAGGAAGCGGAGCAGTACAGCCGGGGACGGCCGGACGGCGCCGGTTCGAGAACCGCGTGGCATTGCAGGCAGATCACGGGGACCGCTACTTCTCACGGTGGGGTGTGGAGCGTTACGAAAATAGACTGTTGCCGCCAATCCGGGTACTACGTTCCGTGCCACGAAATGCGGCCCGATCGGGCGACACTTCCATTATTGACCTCATCGGAGCGTCCGTGTCTACTGATATGGCCACCGACTCCGGTCAATACCGGAAACGGATAACCGAACCGGTGACACCAGGCACAATCGGGCATCATCCCTGATCCCGCCGTCGAGCCGGATCGGCATCGCGCATTCAGGTCCCCACAAGCGATGGCGCTGCCCGACCGGATTTCGGTCACCTGGCCGCTACCCCGCCTCACGGGCAACTGCCCACCGTTACTCGCACGCACTTGGAGCATTCTCATGGCTACGACGTATTCGTTGACCGTTCAGAACTATTCCACTCAGTACCAAGACCTTTGTGTATACCAGAAGCAGGTGGATCTCGGCGTGCCGAACGCGCTGTCCCTTGCCTGGCTGACCGCGCCGGCGTGGCCGGGCACCACGGTGACCTTCACCTGGCAGTTGGACTACAGCTTCATGTGGTCGCAGACCGGCTCGCTCATACCCGGGGTCACGTTCAACGCCCAGCAGGTCGTTGGCACGGATCCCGATAACCTGAACGCCAACCAGATCCAGTTCGACTTCCGCGACGGCGCGTTCACCTTCCTGCCCGGCAACTCCGCCGGCACCGCCGAGCTCGGCTCGCTCTACATCCGCCAGCTCCCCGGCATCCCGGCCAACACCGCCCTGGTCGGCATCGGCATGTCCAACGCGGGCACCTTCGCGGTGGAGGCCCAGCCGAACATCAATCTGGTGTTCACCCCGGATCCGGAGTACTGGATCACCGCGGGCACGTTCTCCCAGGGCCAGGTGATGAAGATCGAGCAGATCACCAACGAGGCGGAAGTGCCCTTCGACGGCACCTTCTCGATGAACGCCGTGCTCAACTCCGCCAACCTGTGGACGATCAGCAGCTCGCCCGTCTGATCCGTGGATCGACCATCCCCGGGCGTCCGCCCCACGCCGGACGCGCGTGGGAGGTGATGGCGGCGGGGCCGTAGCCGCCCGCCTGTCCCCCGGGCCCGCCCATTCCAGCCGCCTCACCGCGGGGCGCGCGGTAAGCCGTATCCCTGCGCCCGCGCGCCCCGCCTCCACGTCCCCACCCGCAAGGAGATCTCGTGTCCAACTACAAGAACATCCAGCTGATCGCCTACGGCTCGGTGACCTCGGCGCCGACCAGGGTGCTACCGACCACCGCGGCGCCCAACAGTTTCAAGGAGGACGCCCAGCTGCGGGCCAAGCGGACCTGTGCCGTCGCGGACTGGGTGGCCAGCAAGTACGCCTCCGCGCTGAAGGATCCGAACACGCTCAAGGTGTTCGTGCTGCCGGAGTTCTACTTCCGCTACGGCGGCCCGAGCGAACCCGCGGAAGCCCTGCGGGACAGCTACCCCAATGCCGAGACCCTGCTGCCGAACATCACCGAGGAAATCCTGAAGCCGCACTTCAAGGCCAAGACATACGCCGACTGGCTGATCGTCGCCGGGTCGATGTTCTGGCACAAGTCGGCCGCCGACTCGGGCACCGGCCACCCGACCTATTTCAACACCGCGCTGGTGCTGCGCGGTGGCACCGACACCGAGCTGACGCCGGAGGAGCGCAGCGCCAACCAGGAACCGGACGAGGTGCCGACCATGGGTGCGGCGTCGACCAACCAGAAGGCCATGATGTCGCACATCGACTACGCCTTCGGCCGGCTCGGCCGGGACCGGCAGGCCTGGGACGCCGCGCTCAACCCGATGTTCCAGCCCGTCCTCGGCGACTGGAACTGGTGGCTCTGGCACATGTTCGCAGTCCACGGTGTCAACGACGCCAAGGGCCGCCCGCTGGTGTTCGGGCTGGAGGTGTGCCTGGAACACGTGCAGGCCAGGGTCGGCGTGCAGCCCGACGAGGGCGTGCTGCGGGCGCTGCGCCGGGGAACGCCCAGCCTCCCGGACATCGACGTGCAGATCGTCACCTCGTGCGGCATGTCCCTCGACCCGGCGGACGGCGTCGCGGCCCGCGTCGGCGGGCAGGCCCTGCACTGCGACGGCATGGAGCCGGACGCCGAGGACGCGCTCTGGCCGACCGCCCAGCACGCCAGGGTGCTCAACATCGACCTCAACCGGGTGCACCTCATCGGCCCGACCGACGGCATGCTCGACCGGTCCGACCTGCCGCCGAACCTGCAGATCGGCATTCCCGGCAGCCAGCACAACCCGCCCGACGCGGTGTCGATCTGGAATCCGGCCCCACTGTCCGCGGGCTCCGGCTGACCCAGCCGCGAGCCGCGTGCTCGACAACCGAGTTCACGGATGACATCAATTCCCGACTTGGCAATCAGTCCGTCAAAGACGAGCGAATCCGGCGATGGGCCACACCGGTCCCGCGCTCAGGCAATGAGGTTCCGGTTCAGCTGGCCGGAACCTCATTGCCGCGCGGAACCTCAGTTGCTGGAGCGCGGGAGCCGCGGCCCGACTTGGTGGCGGCGCCGCCCGCGGTGACCGTGCCCGGTTAACCTGGGGTGTGGCTTCCGGCACCCCGGCTTTGCGGATCGGTCCGTTCACGGTGGACCCGCCGGTGGTGCTCGCCCCGATGGCCGGCATCACCAACGTCGCCTTCCGCAGGCTGTGCCGTGGCTACGGCGCCGGGCTCTACGTCTGCGAGATGATCACAAGCCGGGCACTGGTCGAGCGGGACGCGACCACCCTGCACATGATCACCTTCGCCCCGGACGAGTCGCCGCGGTCCATGCAGCTCTACGGGGTCGACCCACGGACCATGGCGGACGCGGTGCGGATGATCGTCGACGAGAACCTGGCCGACCACATCGACATGAACTTCGGCTGCCCGGTGCCGAAGGTGACCCGCAAGGGCGGGGGGGCCGCGCTGCCCTACAAGCGGCGCCTGTTCGCCGACATCCTGGCGGCCGCGGTGCGCACGGCCGCGCCGGCCGGGATCCCGGTGACCGTGAAGTTCCGGACCGGGATCGATGACGAGCACCTGACCTATCTCGACGCCGGGCGCATCGCCGAGGCGGAGGGTGCGGCCGCGGTGGCCCTGCACGCCAGGACGGCCGCGCAGCGGTACTCCGGGCAGGCGGACTGGTCGGCGATCGCCGCGCTGAAGGCGGCCGTGCACACCATTCCCGTGCTCGGCAACGGCGACATCTTCGCCGCTTCCGACGCGCTCGCGATGATGTCCCGCACCGGCTGCGACGGCGTGGTGATCGGACGGGGTTGTCTCGGCCGGCCCTGGTTGTTCGGTGACCTGCAGGCGGCCTTCGCCGGCACCCAACTGCCCGCCGGACCGACCCTCGGCGAGGTGGCCGGGGTGATGTACCGGCACGCCAGCCTGCTCGCCGGGCACTACGGCGAGCACAAGGGAGTGCGGGACCTGCGCAAGCACGTGGCCTGGTACCTGCGCGGGTTCCCGGTCGGTTCGGCCCTGCGGCACCGCCTGGCCCTGGTCGCCGGCCTGGCCGAGCTCACCGGGCTGCTCGGTGAGCTCGACCACTCGGCAGTGTTTCCGGCCGAGGCGGAGGGACCGCGCGGCCGGCAGGGCTCTGCGGCGCGGGTCGCACTGCCGGAAGGCTGGCTGGACGACCCCGAGGACGCCGCGGTGCCGGCCGGCGCCGAGCTGATGCATTCGGGGGGTTGAGGCGGTTGCGTGCAGCCGGCGTCACTCTCACCGTGGTCCTGGTCGGGCTGGCCGTGGCCACGGTCGTGCTGCTGAACACCGACCTGCGCTCCCGAGTCCCCGGTCAGCCGGTCGGGCTTGACTCCCAGGAGAGCGATCGCACGCTGGTCGCCGACTACTTCAACGAGCTCAACGACGCCGGCCGGGACGGACCGGGCACCCAGCGCGACTTCCTGCGCCGCACCCAGCACCCGGACTTCACCGCCCAGCAGTGCGACCTCGGCGACCTGACCCTCAAGGTCGACCCGGCGATGTCCACCTTCCGGATGGACCCGAGGTGGACGCCGACGGACTCGACGAAGCATCCGCGCGGGCTGGTCTACGTGCTCGGCGTGTCGATCAGCATTCGGCGCGACGGCACCCCGATCGCCGAGCAGATCGGTTCGGAACGGGTTGTGGTGCTTGACGGGAAGGCATACGGGTTCGCCCCGTGCCCGACCCGCTGACCCGGGGATCGCGCTGCCGAGCCGTGAGCGCTGCGTGCCGATGGTGGTGCGCGCCGGCCGGTGAGTACACCAGTCGAGCGAACTTCACCCTCCGCGCGTCCGTACGCCTCAAGACGCGCCTCCTGTAAGACGAAACACTCCATACGTAGGGAGGTGAGCGCGGTGGCCTTGCTCGACCAAGGCGTAGCCGAGCCGACCGTGCCCATGCAGTACCCGGCGGCGGAGGCCGAGGCACCCGAGGACACCGCGGGCCGCATCCGGCTGCACGAGTCGATCGCCGATCTCCTGGCCGGCCGCGGCCAGTGGCGCCAGGCCTACGAACACCTCCGCCACGTGCTCGACCTGGTCGCCGCGCAGCACGTCACCTCACCGGCGCCGCCGCGGATTCCCGAGCAGTACCGCGAGGAGGTCGACCGGTTGCGCCGTGAGCACGCCGAGGCGCGCGAACAGGCCATCCGGGACGCGCTGACCGCCAGCTACAACCGCCGCTACCTGGACCAGCGCCTGGTCGCGCTGGTCGAGCAACAAGTCGGCGGCGCGGGCGGGCTGGCCGTCGCGCTGGTCGACCTCGACTGGTTCAAGAAGGTCAACGACACGTTCGGACACCAGGTCGGCGACCAGGTGTTGCGGCGAGTGGTGGAGCTGCTCCAGGACGGGCTGCCGGAAACGGCCTTCTGCGCGCGGTACGGCGGCGAGGAGTTCGTGCTGGTGCTGCCCGGGGTGGACGCGGCGGCGGCGGTCGCGGTGGCCGAGGCGGCACGGGCCAGGGTGGCGGGCCACCCATGGAGCACGATCGTGCTCGGGCTGCGGGTCACGGTGAGCATCGGGTTGGCGCATCAGCCGGCCGCGGACCGCCCCGGTGGGCACCGGCGAACCAGCCCCCAGGGCCAGCTCAGGCAGGCCGACGGCCTGCTCTACGCGGCGAAGCGGGCCGGCCGCAACGCCGTCGCCTACGACCAGGACGGGCAGACCCGGTTGGCCGGCGAGGCGGCAAACCGGCGTTCACTCGAGCTGCCGCACACCCACACCCACTAGCTTGACAGTTAGCCCGATCGGGCTAAGGCTATCGGCGCAATCGCCTACCAAGGGTGAGGAAATTCTGGGCCACCGTCGTCACGGGTGCCATCCGTCCGTACTATCTGGGCGGCGAAAGCCTCACTGGGTCGGCAACCACGCGGTACTGTGCAACGTCTTGATAACTAGTTGGCGGCAAGATGTACGTCAACACCTGCGTGTGAACTGTGAGAGGAGATCGGGTGCCGGACGACCATCGCTCAAGCGGCACCCCTCCGACACCGGGTGGCCAGCGCGAGGGTCGGCATTCCCGGGCGGGTGAACCCGAGGAGCAACCAAGGCGGCGGCGCCGCTCGATGGAAGCCACCGGTGGGTTGAGCGTCGCCGACCTGGTCGAACGCCACACCGGCTCCCGGCCCGACCTGTCGTTCCCGGCCCCGCCGCAGCCCCAACAGCAATCTCACCGCGCGCCTTCCCAGTCGAGCATGCGGCCGGTCCCGCCGCCTCCGGCGCAGCCGGCCCGCCGGCCCCAGCAGGCGCCGCCCCCGCAGCAGCCACAACGTCAGCCACAGGGGCAGCCGGACCGACAGCTTGACCGGCAGCCAGACCGACAGCCACAGTCCCGGCCGGCACCGCCCCCGCCGGCCGCGCAGTCGCACCGGCAGCCGCAACAGCAGCAGCACTCGTCCCAGCCGAGGATGCGCCCGGCGAGCCAACCACCCGCGCAGCCTCGACCGGAGCATCCCTCGCAGCCGAGGATGCGCCCGGCCGGACCGCCCCCGCCGGTCTCGCAAGCAATGGCGCAGTCCGAGCCGCGACCGCGGTCCGCGCCGCCCCCCGCACCCCGGATGCGTCCCGAGCCCGCCCGACCGGCCCCTGGCCGGCCCATGGACGGCCCGGCGAACGGCCGCCACGGACCCGAGCCGACCGGCGCCTGGCCACAGCCCGGCCCGCCGCAGCACGGCGCCGCCCGGCAGGGCTCGGCCATGCGGCAGGGCACCGCGGTCCAGTCCGGCCCGCGCTCGCCGCTCATCCCCAGCCAGCTTCCCGGGCAGGCATCGCTGCCCCCCCAAGGGATACCCGCACCCGGTCGGATGGCCGGCCCCGGCGCGCCGCCGCCGGCCTGGCCGACCGATTCGCCGAGCCTGCCGGCCACGCCGCCGGCCGCCCTCGCACCGCGCCCACCGGCCGGTGACGACATGGACCCGATCTGCCTCACCACCGAGATGGAGGCGATCGGCGCGGAAACCCAGAAGCGGCGCCGGGTGGATCACACCCTGGCCCGGTTCACCAAGGTGCACGACGAGCTGCGGGCCGAGGAGCGGGAAAAGAAGGCCAAGCGCAAGAAGCTCCGACCGTGGGCCGGCGGCGACGAGCTGGATCGGTTGGATGAGCTCGAACTCAGCAACCTGCAGAGCCCGAACCTCCCCCCGCCGCCCGGCCCGTTCCCGCTCCCCGACGAGGCGCCGCCGGCCGAGCAGACCCGGTTGCAGCGCAAGAAGAGCCTGCGCCAGCAACGCAGCGCGCTCGCGGCCAAGCTGATGTGCGGGCTGGCGGCCATCCTCGTGTTCCTCGCCACCGGCGTGGCCTGGGGTTTCAAGACCTGGGTCGACCGCAGCCAGCACCAGGTGGACGCGCTGGACCAGAACTCCTCGGCGATCATGGACCGGGCCGCGCAGAACGGCGACGAGAACTTCTTGATGGTCGGCTCCGACACCCGCGAGGGCGCCACGGCGGAGGACAACGTCGGCAACGCCAACACGGTGATCGGCGCCCGGTCGGACACGATCATGATCGCGCACGTGCCCGCGGACCGGAAGCGCGTCGTCGTGGTGTCCTTCCCGCGAGACCTCGAGGTCACCCGGCCGGCCTGTGAAGGCTGGGATCCGAAGACCACCAAGTACACCGGCAAGACCCAGCCGGCCGCGCCCAACGTGAAGATCAACACCGCGTACCAGACCGGCGGCCCGAAGTGCGTCACGAAGATGGTGCAGCAGCTCTCCGGCATCAACATCAACCACTTCGTCGGCATCGACTTCAACGGCTTCAAGGACATGGTCGACGCGGTTGAGGGCGTGCAGGTCTGCGTCGAGCGCCCGTTGAAGGACACCGTCCTCGGTCCCGTGGTGACCCAGGCCGGCAAGTCGGTCACGCTGACCGGCAACCAGGCCCTCAACTTCGTCCGGGCCAGGCACGTGATCGGCGACCCGACCTCGGACTACGGCCGGATCAAACGCCAGCAGCGGTTCCTCTCCGCGCTGCTCCGCAAGGCCGTGTCCAACCAGGTGCTGTTCGACCCCGGCAAGCTGACCGGCTTCGTGCAGGCGTTCTCCAAGTCGACCTTCGGCGACAACCTCGGCGTCGACCAGCTCATGCTGCTCGGCCGGTCGATGCAGGGCCTCGAGGCGGGCCGGGTCACGTTCGTGACCGTGCCGACCGTCGGCGAGGCCAACGCACGGGGCAACGAGGTGCTGCGCACGGCGGACAACACGACGCTGTTCAAGGCGGTCCGAGAGGACAGCCCACTGCCCGGCGAGGCACCGCCGCCGGCCTCCGCCCAGACGCCGACCAGTGCCGCGCCGCCCACCCAGCAGATCGACCCGAAGACGGTCAAGATCCAGGTGTTCAACGGCGGCAACAAGACCGCGCAGATCGCCAACAAGACCGCGGAGAAGCTGCACGGGTTCGGCTTCCAGATCCTCCGCGCAGAGAACGCGCTCGAGCAGGTCAAGCAGACCGTGGTGAAGTACGGCAAGGACAAGGAAGCCGCCGCCCGGGTGCTGGCCTCCGCCGTCCCCGGCGCGCAGATGCAGGAGGACCCGTCCGCGACCGGCGCCCTGATGCTGGTGATCGGGCCGGAGTACAAGGGCAACGTGGTCGCCCCCACCGGTACCGCGGGCCCGACCACCGCGCTGCCCAAGGACCTGGCCACGGTCAACGCCGGCGACGTCGCCTGTGCCTGACGTTTCGTCGTGCCGCGTTCACCTTCGCTTCATCTCGCAATTCCGTGTGCGGGCAACGCGGGCCGTAGGCTGACGCCATGCGTGAGGCTTACCATGTCGAGCTCCAACAGCTCGCCGGCGAGTTGGCGGTGATGTGCTCGATGGTTGGCGACGCGATGCAGTGCGCCACCCGTTCGTTGCTCAACGCCGATCTCGTCCTTGCTGAGCAAGTGATCGGCGACGACGCCAAGGTTGACGACATGCGCGCGTCCTGCGAGGAGCACGCCTACGCGCTGCTCGCCTTGCAGGCCCCGGTGGCCACCGATCTGCGTACCGTGCTCGCCGTCATCCACGCCGCGGAAAGCCTTGAGCGGATGGGAGATCTGGCCCTGCACGTGGCCAAGACGGCGCGGCGGCGGCATCCGAACCCGGCGCTGCCCGACCAGGTCAAGCCGTACTTCTCCGAGATGGGCCGGGTCGCCGTCTCGCTTGCCCAGCAAGCGGAACAGGTGATCCTGAGCAAGGACGTGGAGCAGGCGAAGGCGATCGAGGACGCCGACGACGAGATGGACGACCTGCACCAACACCTGTTCACCGTGACCATGGACCGGGAATGGCCGCACGGCGTGGCCGCCGCGGTGGACGTGACCCTGCTCAGCCGGTTCTACGAGCGCTTCGCCGATCACGCCGTGTCCGTCGCCAAGCGGGTGGTCTTCGTGGTCACCGGACGGCTGCCGGGCTCGGTCAACGATGACGACTGACCAGACGGCTGACCCAGCCGACCGACCCGGCCGCCGGGTCTGCGATCAGCTTTGCCGGGTGACCGAATCGATCAGCTGGCCGAGCTGCTGGGTGAGCCGGGCGGAATCGGCGGGGGAATAGGTGCCGTGCACCCGGCCGTCCGAGTCCGGCCGCGGCGACAGGTGCAGGTAACGGCCGACATCGGTGTCGAACCAGCCGATCTCGCCGGCCCGCACCTCGCGGCCGTGCCGGCTCTTGGCGCTCACCGCGAAGAAGCCGGAGCCGGTCCGCGGACGGGACAGGTAGCCCTCCGCGATGCGCAGCACCGGATCGGGCCCGATCGAGCCGTGTACCTGGGTGACGAGCTCCCCGTGCCGGCCGCCGGTCGCCGCCGTGGCCGGCTTGGTGAGCGTGACGGACTGACCGGCCCCGGCGTCCACCTTCGGCAGCAGGCCAACCATGGTCACCGCGAGCGCGGTCGGCCGGATCTGCTCCACCCGCAGCTGTTGTCCCCGCTGCACGGCGAGCACGCCGATCTCGCCGTTGGCCGACGCCCTGGCGAAGAGCTGCTCCTCCGCGTTCAGCGTGCCCATCGCGGCCACCGCGACCCGGTACTCGGCCAGGGCGTGCAGCGCCTGCCGCAGCTCCGGCTCGATCTCGCCGTGCTGGATCAGGCCGCGCCGGTTCAGGTCGACGAACACCGCTTTCGCGATCCGCGTCCGGTCCGCCTGCATGCGTCCCACGCTGGGGATCTCGAACGGGAACAGCCGCAGGTTGACGTCGAGGGTCTGGGCGAGCACGTCCACC
>JBJMIG010000025.1:0-33732 GCA_045806965.1 Labedaea sp.
GCTCACGGTCGCGTTCTGGCTCTGGTGGACCGCCTTCGCCGCCGACGACAAGCTCGCCTTCGAGTCGAGCGTGAACTACAATTCGAACGCCGGCGCGATCCTCGGCGACCCGGACGACTCCGGCACCGGCCTCTTCACCGTGAACGCCCGGAACGCCGCCGCGGGCGGCTACAGCGGGGTCTCGTTCACGCGGCCTTCGGCCGGCGTATGGCACCACTACGCCTTCACGTTCGACCTGGGCAACGTCACCCGCTGGGTGCCCAATTGCTGGGTGGACGGCGTCACGCCCGCCGGCCTCATAACCGCGGCCGGCTCCTCGGTGACGGGGCCGGCGACGGGCTTCGGCAACTACACCTGGTATTTCATGAGTCGGGCCGCGGCCTCGCTCTTCGGCGCCGGCCGGTTCTGCGAGGTGGCATTCTGGCCGGGAACCCTGCTCGCGCCGACCGAGGTGTTCCGGCTCGCCAAGGGCGCACCCCCGTCCGAGGTCCGGCCCGGTGCCCTGAAATACTACTGGCCGATCGCCGCCGACCTGAACCCGGACCCCGCCGCGCGGTCCCAGGCCGCCCGGCTGGTCCCCGTCGCGACGCCGTCGGTCGTCGCCCATGCGCCGGTACTCCCCGCGGTGTCGCCCCCCCGGCGCCTGGCCGGGCCCCCGGCCGCGGCCTTCGTCGCCCCCGCGCCGCTCATCGTCCGGCAAGCCGTCACGCGGGCCGCGTACTACTAAGGTATATTGATATGTCAGCTAAGACCTACTGGGTTCAAAATTCCGCGATGGCGACGACCGCGGCGCCGGTCAAGCAGCCGACCGGGACGGCGATCCGGACGATGATGCAGCTCTGCCCGGCCGCGGGGCGGATCATCAGGCCCATTGCCTGGGGCTGTTCGTTCGATGGCGCCGCCGCAGCCGCCGGGGGCCAGGTCGAGCTGATCGAGGTCAACGTCGCCGCGACGATGAGCACGGCCTATGCCGCCGCCGACGTCCAGCTTTACGGCGACCCCAACGCCCCGGCCAACACGGCGGGCGTCTCGGGCGAGCCGCTGAACCTGAGCACGACCACGTCGGGATTCGCCACCGCCGCGGTCACCGAGGGCACGACGACCGCGAGCCGGATGGTGGACCTCCAGATCGTTCAGCCCACCAACCAGTACGTGACCCAATGGCCACTCAGTCGCGAGTTCGAGTGCATCCCCGGGCGGTTCTTGCGCGTCCGCGTTACGTTCACGGCATCGGTCGGAATGTACTGCTTCATAATTTTCGAGGCATAATCATTTACTTACTTCATTAAGTAATGCATTGCCGAAGTGCGGCCGGAGCTTGGTCCAGATCCGGCCGAACGTGGAATCGGCCGGATCGCCCGGGTTGGCGATACATGCCGACGTGAAGAGTGAGATCTTGACCCCGAGCAGCTCGCAGTCCGAGAGCGTATCCTCGCCGTCGTCGGGCACTTCGACCAGTTTCCAGGGCACGATTCGGCCTCCCCTACCATCAAGCGTCCAGGTTCACGACCCTCCGTGCTGGACGCTTGGAGTTGTACAAGTCGACTTCGGGCCTGTCGCAGACCTCGACGGTCTCCAGGTCGGAATCACACTCCTGGCCGTCGTAAGGATAGCAGGTGACGGGGAGATCCCCCTCGGTCTCGAGGATCTCTTGGAGTCTGGCGATGAGTTTGCTGATCAGATAAACTTCCGTCACTTCAGTCATTGTATCCTCTAGAATTCCCATTCCCTCACCTCGATCGTAGCCCCCTGGGATTTCAGCCACGGGATCAGCCGGTCCTTGAAACACTTCGGGCATAGGTCGACCTCGACTTCGGTGCCGCTGCCGCCCTCGGGATAGGACCAGCCCATGCGGTGTTTGACGGTGACGCTCACCTCGGTCTCGTTGACGTTATGGGAGGAGGAAATCGGCTCCCAATCTTCGCCGCGTTTCGACGCGACGCCGCACAGGTCGCAGGTGCGGCGGACGAACTTCTTCACGATCTTGGCCGGGACCGCCGGCTCGACCGCGTCCTCATAGACCCTGGTCATCAATCACCCTCTCTTCTGGAGTTCAGGAGCCACTGCTGCCTGTTCAGTTCGTCCCGCTTTGCTTCAGTCATGCCACCTTCCTTGAAATCCTTCATCCTTAGCCACTCTTGCCGCTTCTCGCCCGCGACCGCGTGCGCGTGCTCGAAGGATATCGGGGACTCGGCGCCGACGATGCTGAACGGGGCACCGACGGCGGCGCGATAGAATTCGACTTTCGTCGCCATCGGGTGGCGCAAGCCTTCTTCCGAGAAGCAACGCCGCAAGGCCCCGTCATCGAGGTTAATCTCGGCATACCAGGTCGTCCCGACCTCGTGGTCAATGGCACCGTCAAGGTCCCACTCCTCGACCTCGGAATCCTTGCAATAGGCCCCGATCTTCTCGGCACCCGCGCGCGACGAGAAGATCCCCTTGACGCAGTAGTCCGAGGCTTCGATCACGGTCAACAGATAGACTTTGGTCATTGCATCCTCCTGTCACCCTTCGGTGGCATCCCTGAGCATCCGCCCGAAGTTGCGGCACACCATCGCCAGGATCTTGCGGCCAAGCTCCGTCGGCGCTTGGCCGGTCCCGTCGCAGTTGAGGCAGCGGCGATACGCGTTTTTTCCGCTGCCGTGGCAGTCCGGGCACTCGACCTCGACTTCGGGCAGATTCTCGCGGTCGTCGGCGTCGCTCATCACGGTCACTCCGCCACGCTATAGCCGAGGAATCGCCCGTCGGCATTGAAGGCGTAGATCGCATAGAAGCCGCTGTATCCCTTCCCTGCATCCGTCATCAGCCACTTCTCGCCCGGCTTCACCTGGAAGTCGAACTGCGAACGCGCCTCGTCGGTGAGCACCTCGTACTTGACCCCGAACTCGTCGAAGAGGTCCTTGAGCCGGTCGAATTGCGTGGCATCCAACGGTGTCGTCGCGGGCACCGGCTCGCCGCTCGCCACCGTCGGCGTGTCATAGGTCACGGTCCCGGTCGCACGCACGGTCGCCTTGATGTCGCTCATAGCACTGTCCTCCGGAGTGAGTTGCCGCGAATTCCACGATCGTGGTTGGAGATCGCGAGTCCACCGCTTGCTTTTGTGATCGTAGTACCAGCCCAGTTCTTCGAGCCGTTGACATTCGACCGCGAACTTGGCATTAGTGAGTTTCTGTCCCTCGGTCGCAAGCTTCCAGAAGATCTCCATGGACTCGAACTCATGCTCGTCGTCGAGGGGCAGTAGTTTTTCGCCACGGTCGCTCATATTATTTCCCCGAAGCGTCCGTCGCCGTCGATCGTGAATCACCCACCTCCTGAAGACACCAGGAGCCCGACCATGGTCATCCTATCCCACAAGGGCAACCGTCGCGTCGCGAATCCGGGCGGCCGGGCCCGTCGCCGCCCCCGGCTTGAGACGCTCGAATCCCGCCTGGTGCTCAGCAACTTCTTCGTGGCGCCGACCGGGAGCGACTCCAACAACGGCTCCGCCGAAGCTCCCTGGCTCACCCTCCAGCACGCCGCCAACGTGGTCTATCCCGGCGACGTGGTCGACGCTCGGCCCGGCAGCTATGTCGGCTTTGTCGTCCCCACCAGCGGCACCGCCGGGGCACCCATCGCGTTCCAGGCCGAGGCCGGGGCGGTCATCGACCGGCCGGTGACCCGGGACGGGGTCACGGCCGGCATCAACGCGCTCGGGACGTCGTTTATCACGATCTCCGGATTCACCATCGCCGCCCAACCCGGCGACCCGGCCTGGACCGCGGGGATCCGCGTGGGCGGCATCGCCCCGGACCAGCCCGCGCCCAACTGGGCCACGGGCAACGTCGTCGCGGGCAACACGGTGCGGCTCCGCGCCGTGCCGCCGGGGGACACCGCGACCGGCGGCGATCGGACCGGCATCTTCGCCGACTGGCAGGACGGATTGCAAATGCTCAACAACACCGTCTCCGGCGGCTGGGAGAGCGGCATCGCGATTGCCAGCAGCTCCACGAATTACGCCGTGCGCGGCAATAGGATCGCCGACGTCGGCGGCATCGGCATCCGGAATGACGGCGTCTTCGGGCCCTTCGTGCCGGGGATCAACACCAACGCCGCGATCGAGGGCAACACCATCCACGACGTCGGCTTCGGCGTCGGCGGCCCGGCGATCGGCGCCGACGGGCTGCAGGACTCCGTCGTCCGCAACAACCTGGTCTACGATGCCCACGGCACGGGCCTATCATTCGCCATGGTCAATGCTTCCGATGGGTCGAAAAATGATCTCGTCGTCAACAACACCGTCGTCATGGCGGCCGACGCCGCCGGGGCTGCATTCCGGGTCGCGAAGGGGCCGAACACGGGCCTGACGGTGCTCAACAACATCTTCCTGACCAGGAACGCCGACCGGAACGCCGACGGCGCCTATTCCTACGCCATCGACGCCACGGCCGGCTCGACGTTCGACTTCAACGTCGTCACCAATCCGGTCGCTCGCCACGTCTCCCTGAAGAGGTGGCAGCAGCAGGGATTCGACACGCACTCGATCGCAGTACCGTCGGGCACGCTGGCCACCGTGTTCGTCGACCCGGCGGCGGACGATTACCACCTGGCTCCAGGAAGCCCGGCGATCGACGCGGGCACGGCGACGCAGGCCCCGGCCACGGACCTCGACGGCAACCCGCGGCCTCAGGGAGATGGATTCGACATCGGCGCGTATGAATTCACCGTAGCGGTCCTCCCCGCGACGGAGATCGGCACGGCGGGTCGCCGCAAAGACTGGAGGGGTTGACGGGGCGCCGACGCTAATCGATCAGGAGCACCCGCTCCCGCGTGATTCCGGGCGGGGCGGGAAGATGGCCGGGGCCTAGTTGTTCCCACATCACGTTGACGTAGCCGTCTGGCATCGTTACGTGCTGCCGGTACGCCTCGATCACCCGCGGCGGTTCGGGGTCGTACAGGAAGTCTTCCCGGCTGTCGCGCGAGAGGACCGGCATGTCGCCAGGAAACGCTTCGAGTAACGCACGCAACTCGGCCACGGTCATGGCGGTGTCCTTATTCCGCAAACTCCCAGTCGCCCACGTAGCACACGAATTCCCCGCCCGGGGCATGGTACTGAGGCGGGTCGAACGTGCGGGCGGCGAACGGTTCTCCTCTGCGGTCCTGCATCTCCAACCGCCAACATTCAATAGCCTTGGTCGGGCACATGGTCACGACCAGGGCCATCCGATTGCCCCTCCACTCGGGCCGCGCCGCGAGCCGCGCGACTTCCTTGCCGTCACGCCCGAATGCGACGAGTTCGCCGACGTCCTCCCGCCACCACGACCAGGCGAGCTTCACGGCGATCCGTGTGATGCCCTTCGCGTAGGTCTCGATCATGATACGGACTCCTCGCGATTCCGACGATGCTCGTTGTCGATCGCCTTGGCAAAGTAGGGCCAGAGCTTGCCCCAGATTGGGCCGAACACGGCGACGTCCTCAGTCTCACCGTGTGCCGACGCCTGGAGTGAGACCTTGACCCCGAGCAACTGCCAATCCGAGAGTGCCTCGTCGTCATCGTCGGGGACTTCGCACAGCTTCCAGGCCATCAGACCGTCTCCCCGAACTTCGCCTTGAGCCGCTCATACTCGGCACGCTCTTTCGCCGCACGGGCCTCTTGCCTTTGTCGTTCCTCCGCCTCTTGCTGCGGGAGCCACTCCTGACGCACCCGGATCGCCTCGGACCGGGCGTGCTCGGCGGAGATCAGCGAGGTCACTTCGATGGAAGCGTAAAGATCATCGATCACCGGGTCGGACGGGTGCGGGTCCTCCTTGGCCCATACCTTCGATTCGATTGCGCCGGAATCCTTCCGGATCCTGGCGATGTAGACCTTCTTGTATCCACCCTCACCGTCCGGGGACAGGCCCAGCAACACTCGCTCGAAAAATTCAGCCATATCGTCAAATCTGAAGCTGGCGTTGTCGTGTTCGTACTCGTCGTATTCGATTCCGACCGCGAGGAAGGTCCCGTCGGTGAAGACGAGGAAGAGCTTGTTCCAGACGCACGTCTCGACCCGCTCCACCGTCTTGCCCGCGATCTCGGCGGGGTCGGTCAGTTGCACGTAGGTCGGCGTGCTTTCCTCGTCGGCCGGGACGTCCCCGGGACCCACGTCCTCGACGATTGCCGGTTGCGCGGCCTCGCCCGCGGCCGCCGCCGATTCCGCCGTGTCGTAAGTCACGCTCCCGGTCGCCTTCACGATCCTACCCATCATCGCACCGCCCTCCCGAGATTAAAGCGTCGGTGAATTGCCATCGGGCATTGTAACACTGCGGTCAAATCTCCACGTCCATCCTGCCGACCTGACCCCGCCCCACGTCCCACTTTCACAAGGACGCATCAACAATGGCAGCTATGTCAGACTACTTGGAAAATAAGTGCGTAGATATGTTGTTCCGTGGTGGGACGATGACGACCCCCGCGGCACTCTACAGCGCACTATTCACGGTCACGCCCTCCGACGCGGGCGGCGGCACCGAGGTCACTGGCGGTGCCTACGCGAGGATCAACCTCGCGCCCACCGCGACGAACTGGGCCGCGACGAATGGCGCGACCCTCACGACGAACCCGTCAACGGGCACGTCGGGGACGACCTCGAATAACGTGGCGATCACGTTCCCGACCGCCACCGCTGCCTGGGGCACCGTCGTGGCCGTCGCGATCTTCGACGCCGTCACTGGCGGGAATATGCTCTGGTGGGGTGCGCTTACCGCAAACCAAGTTGTTGGAATTGGCGGAACTTTTAGTTTCGCAATATCTCAGATTTCAATACAGGTTGATAATTGAGAACGTTTATGTGTTATGATGCCCGGTGGCATGGGTCCAGGTCCGTCCCTTACTGATGGACCAGACCGTGGCCGTCGAGACGCCGAATTCCTCGGCGATTTCCCCGAGCGTGGCCCCCTGCATCCTGCGCAGGTAGATAGCCCTTGCGCTATCGTCGTTCAGTTTCACCACGCCGTGTATGCTCCCGGTCCATCCTGCGGATTCTCCGTGCCGAATCCTGTCCTGGATGTTTTCCGAGCGCGTACCCCATTCGAGATTTGACGGCTGGTTGTCCGTGGGATCTCCGTTGAGATGGCGACATTCAAGCCCTTTGGGACACGGTCCCTTGAATGCCTCCAGGATGAGGGCGTGGAGCCATCGCCACTTCTTCTGGACCTTGACCTTCAGGTGATTGCCATCTTGTTTCTTCGGCTTGAGCCTGTAGTAAAGCTTGGTCATGCAAGGCAATTTACTCGCATTCCAGCAACTCCAGGTATCACCCGTGGAACTGAAGAGATAGCCGGGAAACCGGTCAAGCACGCGGACTTCCCCAGGGATCTCCGAACGCAATCTCCCTTCGGATCCGGCCATCTTCTCTCGTTTCAGGCAGCCGCAACTCTTCGTGTTGCCGTTCTTCAGGGAACTACCCTGGACGATGACCTCAATCCCACTGAGACACGAACACTTGCACCTCCAGGAGCGATTGAACGAGGCTTCGGAACGGAAACCTTCGCAGGCGATGACGGTCAAGCGCCAGAACTTCATCCCGGTCAGATCTTCAAACCAGGGTTTTCGGTTGGTAAGCTTGGGTGCGGCCATGGCGTGTTCCTTTCGCGAGAAGGACGGTCATCGGCAAGGGTCACGCGGTTGCTTCAACAGCCGCGTGACCCGAACATCATATCAAGAACCGTCACAACCGTCAATCCTACCTCGGTCCATTTCCCGGGACGACCTCATGCCCAAAGAGGTACCGTGATGGCCGCACGGGGCAATTTCACGAAAGAGGGACTTGAACTCCTCGGCCTCGCTGGGCTATCGGTGGATGGCATCCTTGATACTCCCGAGAAAGCCCGAGAACTCCGCGAGGAGGTCGAGCGGGAAGTCGAGCCGGAGTTGAGGAAATTGGCCAGGGCATCCGCCGAGTCTCAAGCCAAAGCATCCAGGTACCCAATGTAGCGGGATACCCCCGGAGTCCCGCCAGTGCCACGCCTCGGCCGAAGCTTTCCCATCCAGCCCCTCATCCGGGGCCCCGTCTCCGCCGGCGCCGCGGTTGCCGGCGCCGCGTCGCTCTCCGCCGCGTCTGGCCTCACGGCCACCGCCAAGCTCGTCCTCCCGGGCGCCGCGTCTCTTTCCGCCGCATCGACCCTGACCGCGGTCGCCGGACTGAAGGTCCCGGGCGTCACGGCCCTGGCCGGCTCCGCCACCCTCACGGCGACCTCGACGCTCGTCTACGCCGGGTCGGCGTCGCTGGCAGGTTCTTCCGACCTGACTGCGAACGCGGACCTCGCGTTCCCCAGTGTGGCGAACCTGACCGGGTCGGCGACGCTCGCGGCCGACGCCACGGTCACCCTGGCCGGCTCCGCCGACCTGGCGGGGGACGCGGCCCTGACGGCGGACGCGTCCCTGGACATCCCGGCCGCGGCCGAGCTCGACGGCGACGCGGTCCTGACGGCGGCGGCGGACGTCACCTTCGCGATCGGCCCGAATCCCCCGGCCACTGGCGCCGATGCCACCGGGGTGGGCACGGTCACCTGGACCAACCCGGGCAACGTCACGGCCGACGATAACGCCGTGGCGACCGCGTCCCTGTCCGCCGGCAACACCACCTCACACTACCTCAAGGCGACCGATTACTTCAGCGGAACCCCGGTCCCGTCCGACGCGACCGTCCTAGGAATCACGGTCGAAATTGACCGCCGCAACAGCGGCGGCGGCAACTGCAAGGACAACGTCGTCTCGCTGGTCCTGGGGGGGACGATCTCCGGCGACAACAAGGCTGCCGCCGGCAACTGGCCCACCACCGCGCTCACCTACGCGACCTACGGGTCGGACACGGACCTCTGGGGACTGACGCTCAGCCCGGCCGACGTCAACGCCACCGATTTCGGGGTGGCGCTGTCGGCGATCCGGGTCGGCAGCTCCCCGGTCGCCAACGTCGATCACATCCGGGTCACGGTCGCCTATGCCGCCGCGGTGGGGGGCGTCTACGGTGCGGCGGACCTGACGGGCTCCTCCGACCTGACCGCGACGGCCGACCTGGTGTTCTCCGGTGCCGCGGACCTGGCCGGAGCGGCGGCACTTGCGGCGACCGGCGCGGTCACCGTCCCCGGCGCCGCCGATCTCGCTGCGTCTGCGGCACTGGCGGCAACGGCCGGCATCAGCCTCCCGGGCGTCGCCGCGCTGGCGGCCACGGCCACGCTCACGGCCGCGCCGCGGATGGCACTCGCGGGCGTTGCTCCGCTGGCGGCCACGGCCTCGCTCACGGCCACGGCAAGCCTGAAGGTCCCGGGTACCGCGAGCCCGGCAACAACGTCGACCCTCACGGCCACGGCCAAGCTGGCCATCCCGGGTACTGCAAGCCTCGCTGCAACGTCCGTCCTGACCGCGAAGGCTACGATCTCGGGCGCGGCGGCGCTGGCTTCAGCATCGACCGTCACGGGCACGGCCTCCCTTGCCCTGCCCGGCGCCGCGGCGCCGGCCGGGACCTCGACCCTCACGGCCACGGGGCGCGTCGCCGTCGCCGGTGCCGCAGCACTGGCTGGATCCTCGACGCTCACGGCTTCGGCAGGCGCGGCCGGCGCGGGGGCGGCGGCCCTGGTCGCCGCCTCGACCCTGACCGCCACGCCCAAGGTAGCGGTCCCGGGGGCCTCGACCCTCGTCAGCTCGGCGACCCTGTCTGCGGCCGCGTCCCTGGCGATCCCGGGCGCCGCGCCGCTTGCAGGCGTCTCCAGCCTCACGGCGCCGGCCAGGCTGGCGGTCCCGGGCCTCGCGAGCCCGGCGGCTGTCTCGAGCCTGACCGCCACCGCCGGCCTGGCACTCCCGGGCGTCGCGAACCTCGCCGCGTCGTCCGTCCTGACGGCGACCGCTACGCTCCAGGGCGTGGCGGCGCTCGCGGGCGTGGCGACCCTCACGGCGACGGCCAGCCTCTCCCTCCCGGGTACTGCAACCCTCGCCGGGGCGTCGACCCTCACGGCCACGGCAAAGGTCGCCGTCGCGGGCACGGCCACGCTGGCGGGAACCTCGACCCTCACCGCGACCGCGGCGGGCCAGGCGACGGCGGCCCTGCTTGCAGCATCGACCCTGACCGCCACGCCGAAGGTTGCCGTCGCCGGCGCGGCCGCACTCGCCGGCTCCGCGACCCTGACCCCGGCGGCTTCCCTCGCCCTCCCGGGCGCCGCGGCGATTGCGGGCGTCGCCACGATCACGGCGACTGCTGGCTTGGCAGTCCCCGGTGCCTCCGCCCTGGCGGCAGTAGCCACGCTCGCGGCGACCGCCAAGGTGACCTCGGGTGCCGCGGCGTCACTCGCCGGTGCTTCCACCCTCTCGGCCACGGGCCGAGTCGCCGTCGCCGGCGCCGCGGCACTCGCCGGGACCTCGACCCTCACGGCCGCGGTGGCGGTCTCCGGCACCGCGAGCCTGGCCAGCTCCTCGGCCCTGGCAGCGACCGCGGGCCAGGCCCTGACCCGTGCGGCGAGCCTGGCAGGCGGTTCCACCCTGACCGCGACGGGCCGGGTCGCCGTCGCGGGCGTGGCGGTCCTGTCCGGCTCAGCCTCGGTCATCCCGGCCGCACGGCTCGCCATCCCGGGCGCGGCGGTGCTGGCCGATGCCGCGACCCTGACGGGCACCGGCATCTCCTCCAGCTCGGTGCCCGGATCCGCGAGCATCGCCGCCGCTTCGAGCCTGACCGCCACCGCCGGAATGGCGCTCGCGGGCGTTGCGACGCTCAATGCGGCTGCTGTCCTGGTCGCCGTCCCGAGCCTGGCGATCCCCGGTGCCGCCAGCATCACGGGCCTCGGAGAAATCACGGCCACGGCCTCTCAGGCGATCCCCGGCGCCGCGAGCCTGGCCGCCGATACTGAGCTTGCGGGGTTGCTCACCGTCGCACCGGTGGGGGTGACCGTCTTCCGCTCATTTGGCCGACGGAGGGGGGTTGATCCGACGAAAAGTGTCGGACGGCGTTATTAGGTGATCACCTTTCCTGACGATTTCTGATCACCTCCTTGAGATCGTCGATCTTGTCCGAGAGCCGTTTGACCTCGGCCGTGAGGTTATCGACCTCGGTCACGAGCAAAGTGACCACGCGGGCGGCATGGAGGAAGATCACCCGGTCGCTGGAGTCTGCATCGTCGGCGTAGCGACGAAGCATCGCGAGGAACGCGGAAATTGAGTCGTACCACCCAACACTCCTGGCAATCTCGTCGGCCTTGCTCATCGATCCTCCTTACGTACAATTCATGGTGCAAGTAGCGTCGCGATCGGGATCCGGCGGCGAGTGCCCCGCGACGCGAGACCCTGGGGTTTCATACCATCGCCCCGTGGGCCTGAAAACCCCGCCCGACCGCGGACGTCGTGAAACCTCTCAGCGTGCCCGGCGTGGCCGTCCCTTGGCGGGACCGTTTTGGCGAACGGGCCGGTTCAACTCCGGCGCCGGCCACTTGCAATGAAGGGGAGTTCCGAGAAACGCCGCTAGTCGATCCGGAACTCCACGCGGAACGGCGACCCTGCCGGGGTGACCCCCGTCGTCATGGCGACGTAAGCCCGGTCGCCGCTCCCGTTGCGGACTTCGTATTTCGAGGATCGGATCTCATCCGGCACGGGCTCGGTCGAGACGAGCATATGGCGGTTGCCGACATCCTCGGCCCGGACCGGCGATCGGAAGGCTTCCTCGCCCCGGTCGTTGAACACGCGGATCGTCGCGGATGGGGCCTGCGTCAACTCGACGATCCCCCGCCACATGGCGGCCGCTTTCAAGGCGAGCATGAGCCTGTTGACGTACTTTGAATTCTTGAAGAACCTGTGGATCGTCGCATCTGCACGGTCAAACTCACGGGCATCCCGCTCTCGCTCCTCGAGTTCCTTGCGATCAAGTCCTGCCGCCTGATCATCGATCGCTGACGGGATCATGTGGGTTCTCTCGCACAGCCAGCTCAGCAAGTTCCCCATCGGTCTTCCCTTCTCGGATATTCGTGACCTCGCTTCTCATTATCGCACCCCGGGAATCCCCACGACAGAAAATCGGCCGATCCACGGATCATCGCCATGCCCAACTTCACGCCGGCTCAGCTCACTGCGGAACTCAACGGCGATCCGGCCGCGCTCGGCTACGCGGTCTTGGTCGCCACCGGCGACGATGCGGGGGTTGCGGCGATCCTGAATGCCCCGACGGCGACCAACGTATTCAGGAACAACATCGGCGTCCATGAGGTCGTCGCCGCGATCGCCCCGGCCGACTTCGCCGCCCTGACGGTGTTGCAGGTGGCCAAACTCCAGCTCCTCTTCACCGGCACGACGACGATCGATGCCACGTCGGCCAACACGCGGGCGCTCTTCGTCGGGATCTTCGCGGGAATGGCCACCAGCGCGGCCAGCCTGACGGCGCTGGCGTCTAGGCCCGGCAGCCGTGCGGAAGTACTTTTCGGTACCGGGACAGTAGTGACGGCGAGCGACGTCTCGCTCGCCTTGCGGGGCCGATGAGCGATGGCGACCTAGGCGCCCTCGGCCGGGGTCGGGACCTCGGACGCGATCCGCACGTCCTCGATGACCTCGATGGTCTCGTTGTAGGTTTCGCCTTCACCGTCCCGATAAACCCTCCCATCGTGGAACAAAGGCCCGGTCTTCTCCAAGGCCGTGGTGAGGCGATACCGGGCAGTATGTGAGATCAAGTCCTTGTCCCACCACTGGAAATTTTCCAGCGGTTCGCCGTCCGCCTCGGCCAGTGCCTCATCAATCAGATCACTCATGTAAGACACTTTAACCTCCTTCATCCAGGAAGGCCAAGTCTTCGAGTCCTCTTTGATCCACTTGAGTTGTCGAGCTAGCCAGCCTGGTTCGGGCACGTTGACGCTCCTCTTCAAAGTCTGAAAAGTCCTCCCATTATATCGCCGAAGGGAAGTCACCGATGGCGACCACAACCACGCTCGTCAGCGGCACGTTTCAGGCGCTCCTGACCACCGAGCTCAATAGCTTGGCCAACAACGCGACCACGGCGCCCTCCGCCGCCTATTCGGCCGGCGCGGGTTACGTCATGGCCGAGGTTGAGTTGGTCGCCACCTTCGGCACGGCCCCGGCCGCGAACACGGGCTGCTCGGTCTGGTTCCTGGAACAGCCGAACGCGACGTCCGAGGACGGTTCCGCCACGGTCACGCCGGCGCGGCCCCCCGATGTGGTCATGCCGCTCCGCCCCGTCACCACCGCCCAGAGGGTCACACGGCGATGCCTGATTCCTCCAGGCACATTTAAAGCATTACTACTCAATGATGGGTCGGGCCAGACGATGGCGGCGAGCGGGAATGTCCTCGGGATCAAGCCGTTTACCTATCAATCGATCCCATGATTGGACCCTGGCTCGACACCATCCTGCCCGTCCTCGGCGCCGACCCCGCGCATCCCCTGAACCGGGGCCTCGTGGGATGGTGGTTGACGCTCCCGCCGACCGACGGCGGGCGATGGTGGTACGACCTCTTCGGCCTCAATCACGGCACGCTGACGAATTCCGTCGCGGGATCCGGCTGGCGGGGCACGTCGCGGCCGGGGGGTGCGGGGCACATCCTCTTCTCCGGGGGCTCCGACTACGTCGCGCTGCCGGTGACCGCGGCCAGCTTCCCCGACTCCAAGGCGACGGCGGCGGCGTGGTTCAAGCACACCGTCTGGCCGGTGGTCGACGGCAACCAGGCCGGGATCTGGTGCCTGGGCACGGGCGAGGCGGTGCCGTCCGGACCCAGCCACTTCCCCTATTCCGACGGGCTGATCTACCTCGCAACCTTCTCCTCGAGCCGCGTCATTTCCGGGTACGCCCCCGTCGGCGACCTGTCGGGTTGGTTCCACGTTGCGGTGACGACGGAGCCGGGCGCGGGGAATTACAAGCTTTACGTCAACGGTCGGCTGGAGACGACCGCCACCAATTCCGCGTTCACCTTCGCGACGGCCCCCGCGATCGGCCAGTCGAGCACGTCGACCGTCTTCGGCGGTGCCGCCGACGACCTCGAGCTCTGGAATCGCGTCTTCTCCGCCGCCGAGGTCTTCCAGCTCTACACCCTCTCGCGCCAGGGCTACCCCGGCAGGATGGTCCGGGTCGCGCCCGCGATGGGCGGTGCCGCGCCGACGCCCGTCGCCGGCGCGGCGGCCCTGGCAGCGACGTCCACCATCACTGCCGTTGCCGGCCTGAAGGTCCCGGGCGTCGCGGCCCTCTCCGGCACGTCGGCCCTGGCGGCGACCGCCGGCCTGGCCGTCCCCGGCACCGCCGCCCTCACCGGCGCCGCCACGCTCACGGCCGCGGGGCGAGTGGCGGTCGCCGGTGCGGCGACGTTGGCCTCCGCCTCATCGCTCACCGCCGCGCCCCGGTTGGCGATCCCGGGTGCGGCGGCGGTTGCTTCCGTTTCAACCCTGACCGCCACGGCCAGGGTTGCGGTCCCCGGTGCCTCGGCCCTCGGCGCAACTTCCACGCTCACGGCTGCCTCCAAGGTGGCAGTCCCGGGCGCGGCCGCGCTCGCGGCGGCCTCATCTTCCGCCCCGACGGCTTCGCTCGCGATTCCCGGCGTCTCGGCCCTTGCCGGGGCATCAACCCTCACGGCGGTCGCCGGCCTGGCGATCCCGGGCGCGGCGGCCCTGGCTGTGGCCTCGACCGTCGCGAGCACGGCCGCACAGGCGATCCCGGGCGCGGCAGCTCTTGCAGGATCCTCGACCCTCACGGCCACGGGACGCGTCGCCGTCGCGGGGACGGCCGCCCTCGCTGGCGTGGCGACGATCGCCGCTTCGGCGGCGGGCCAGGCGTCGGCGGCGCCGGCCGGCACCGCGACGCTCACGGCCACGGCAAAGGTCGCCGTCGCTGGCTCCGCGGTCCTGTCCGGCTCCGCGAGCCTGACAGCCGGAGCTTCCCTGGCGATCCCGGGCGCTTCGGCCCTCGCCTCTGCGGCGAGCGTACTGGCAACGGCGAGCATGACGGGCGTCGGTGCCGCGAGCCTGGCCGGGTCCGCGAGCCTGATGGCCACGGGCCGGGTTGCGGTCCCGGGTGCCGCGGTTCTCACGGGCACCTCATCTTCTGCCCCGACGGCCAGCCTTGCCATCCCCGGCGCGACGGCGCTGGGCGGATCGGCGACGCTCGCGGCCGGTGCCCGCCTGGCAATCCCCGGCGCGGCGGCGCTGGCATCGGCCTCCAGCCTCACGACCTCGGGCGGTGCGTCCGTCGCCGGGGCTGCGGCCCTGGTCGGGGTGGCAACCCTGACCGCGACGGGTCGGGTGGCGATCCCGGGGGCTGCGGTCCTCGGCGGGGTGGCCACGGTCACGGCAGGCGCGGGACTGGCAATCCCCGGTGCCTTGGCCCTCGCGTCGGTATCCAGCGTCGCGAGTGAGGCAGCGCTCGCCCTCCCGGGTGCCGCGGCCCTGGGTTCGGCCGCGGCGCTGACGGCGACGCCGGCGCTCCCGGGAGTGGCGACGCTCAATGCCGCCGCCGTGCTGGTCGCAGTCCCGAGTTTGGCCATTGCGGGCGCGGCGAGCATCATGGGAACCGGCGCGCTCGGCGCCGCGCCCCGGCTGGCGATCCCGGGCGCGGCCGCGCTCGCGGGGAAGACGACACTCACGGCACGACTGAGACCGGCGGGGGTCGGCGTGAGGGGCTTTGCCTCGGTGGGCCGGCGTCGTGGCCCTGATCCCCTGAAGAGTACGGGCCGGGGGAGATGAACGATGGCGACCGACTTTCAGGAGGCCCTCATTGCCTGGTGGGGATCGAATGCCGCGCTCGCGGCCGTGGGGCTGCCGATCCTCCATTTCGGCACGGGTGTTGATGACTTATATCCTTATGCGGTCCTGATGAAAATCGGCGGCAAGGCGGAAGGCCGGAACACCGGCAAGGGTTACTGGGACACGGACCACTGGCGATTCAGCCTATTCGACGGCGACCTGGACCGGGCGGTCGCCCTGATCGACACGGTCACGGCCCAGCTCGACACGCTCTACGACAACCCCCTGACGTTGCCGACGAACCGACAGATGGCGTTCTATCGCACCGGCGACGACGTGACGAAAATCCGCCACGTCGGCACGGCGGGGGTGCCGTTCGTCTGGAATGTCTCGGTTACCTATCTCTCGAAGGTGAGCAGGACACGCGCATGAAAGTCCGCTGGGACGGCCCGCAGTTCCGCCGCAAGCTGACCGCCCGGCTCGGGAGCAACCTCGGGGACGCCGGGGCGCTGCTCGTGAGCGAGATCCAGGCGAACATCGGCATCCAGGGGCCGCCGCCGAGCCGCCCCGGCGACTTCCCGCACCGCGACACCGGCGATCTCCAGGCGAGTTTCCACTTCCAGGTCGACACCGCCAACCTGGGAGTCCGCGTGATGACGGACGTGCCATACAGCCTGGATCTCGAGTTCGGGACCGGACGCGTGGCCGCTCGTCCGTGGGCATCCCGCACGCTCATCATGCAGGCCGACGCCGTCGCTCGCGAGGTCCTCAAATGATCCTCGACTACCACGCCGACTATCACCGCGCCATGCTCTACGGCGTCCTCGACCTCGACACCGGCCGGTGGCTCGACGAGGGATTGCCCCTCTTCTTCGCCGATGATGAGGCGGGACTCTACCGCGTGTACCGCGAGGACGAGTCCGGGAATTACTACCTCGATCCCGACAATCCCGACGAAATCGCCCGGGAGGAGCGGCGGGGCCGGATCAAGATCGTGCTCAAGCCGCAGTATGAGAGCGAGGAGCAGGGCCTGGCCCTGGGCCGCGCCGAGCAGGAGCGGTTCCGCCGGAAGCGCGACGAAGCTCTCCGGGTCGCGATGATTCGCAATCGACTCGCGCACACCTACCGCCCCGAATGAAACCGATCCACCCCGAGGAGCCGACCCATCATGGCCGACCCGACCCCCGCCCCGGCACCGGCCCAACCGGCGCCTACCGCCACCCCGACTCCCGCGCCGGTCCAGCCAACCCCGGCGCCAACCGCTCCTGCTCCCGACGTGTATGTCGAACGAGACTGGCGACCCAAGACGCCCGAGGGGATCGCGCCCGACCCGAACTGGCGGGACGCGATGCCCAAGCTCCCCCCGGGCCTGGGCCCCGGCGGCGACTCGCCGACGGCCTTCCCGCCGGTGAAACCCGCGGCCAAGGCGCCGGCTCCGGCTCCGACCCCGACCGCTGCCCCGACCACGCCCCCGGCTAAGGTGACGCCATGAACGTCAGCCAGAATATCATCATCAACGACACGGTGACCGAACAACTGGCTTACGGCGGGGCCAGCATCGGGGCCGTTTCGTCACAATCGCCGTCGTTCACCTTCAGTAACGGCACGAGTTCCGGCGGTACGGTCGGCAACGTCATCGACCTCAAGAACGAGTTTGCCGCCATCAGCGGCACGGCGGTGACGCTCGCGGCCGGCGCCTCGATCACCTACACGCTCTCGGCCATGACCGACGGGCTCGGCCGCGCCGTGGCGTTCGCCCGGCTCCGCCGGCACGTGATCCGGATCATCGCCAAGACCTCGGGCGATTTCCTCACGGTCGGCGGCGCAGGTGCCCGCCAATGCATCGACATCGTCAACGGCACCTTCAAGGTGACCGACGAGGACCGGAAGACGTTCGCCGACGGCCCCGGCGCCATCGTCACCGCCGGCACCAGCGACCAGGTGAAGATTTTAAATAGCAGTACACATCCCATCACGTTTGAATACGCGCTCACCGGCTGCTCCACTTGACCCGCCCCCACTCGCGCGAGGACCGCCATGCCGACCCCGATCTATCATTCCGGCTCCGACGGCCGCGCCTTCGTCACCGCGCCCGGCGGGGGCACCGCCTCCGAGCTCTCCGTGACCAAATGGGACATGGAGATCGATGGAGATATCAAGAAGTTCGACAACAATAGGGACGGCCGGTGGCGCCAGGGCGGGACCGTCGACGCCAGCGGATCGATGACGCTCCACTGGGACTCCGCCAATCGTCCGAGCGCCACGGCCGGACCGAACATCCGCCACGGGGCCATCATGGACGTCCAGCTCCGCGAGGATGGCACGGACGCGACCGACCCCACGAAATCCTTCCGGCTCCGGGTGATCATCGAGAAGCCCAAGGCATCCTCGGACTTCGAGGGGATCCTCGATTACGAGTGCTCGTACATGTTGCAGTCCGGCACGGTGAAATACCCCGGTGACGCCTGATCCCGCCACCGACCCCGCCCCGATCCCACCCCACTCGCCCCGACTCCGAGGATGACCGATGCCCACACCGATCTATCACAGCGGTTCGGACGGCCGCGCCTTCGTCATCCCGGCGACGGGGACGGCACCCACGGCCTCCGAGTTGTCCGTCACGAAATGGGACATGGAAATTGACGGTGACATCAAGAAGTTCGACAACAACAAGGATGGCCGCTGGCGGCAGGGGGGCAACGTCGACGCCAGCGGTTCGATGACGCTCCACTGGGATAGCGCCAACCGGCCCACCGCGTTCAACGCCACCGGCACCCTGCCCAACATCCGCCACGGGTCGATCCTCGACGTCCAGCTGAGCGAGGACGGCACCAACACGCCGCTCAACTCGTTCCGGTTGCGGATTATCATCGAGAAGCCCAAGGCGTCGAGCGACTTCGAGGGGATCCTGGATTTCGAGTGCAGTTACATGCTCCAAAGCGGGACCATCAAGTATCCGGGCGATACGTGATCTTATCGAAAGGCGAATAACTCTTGTTGGATTTCTGTAGTGCAGCTCCGATGCCGATCAAGTTCAACGGCCGCAACCTCCTGGTCGGCGCGCTCAAGCTCCGCGAGGAGGGGCAGCTCGTCGCCTACCTCCGCACGGTGGTCAAGCGGCCTTCCGAGCGGCTCCGCGAGACGATCGACCTGATCCCGCCCGAGGACCGGCGCGCGGCCGAGGTCGCGGCGCGGCGGGCCGACGAGCAGGACTGGCCGCCGGCGCCGACGTCGCTCGAGGGTCAGCGGACCTGGATGACGACGCCCGAGGGGCAGCGGTTCTTCGTCGCGCTCGTGTTCCGCAAGTACCAGCCGACGATGACGGATGCCGAGATTGATGAGATCCTCGGCGGGCTGTCCGGGCTCGACTTGCTGGTGCTGATCCGCATCGCCTTCGGCGAGGACGGCACCGACCCGGAAGCGGCACGGGCGGCGATCGACGGGGCGACGAAGGCCCTGCAAGCGATCGTCGCCCCGGACCGAGCCGACGCGTCGCCCGCGCCACCGAGTGGGGCAAACTCTTCCGCAACCTCGCCGTGAACCCGCCGCACTGGACCTTCGACCAGACCGCCGAGCACACACGGCCGCAGTTGGCGATCCTCGCAGAGGGCCGGATGCCGTCGCGCCACCGCCGCGAGTTCGGCAGCATCGCCGAGGCCGAGCGGTGGCTCGAATCCGGAGGATAGCGATGGCGCTGAATTTGCCCCTTGCCGTGGGGATGATCGATATTGTCGTGAACACGCGACAATTCGACCAGCAGATCGCCTACATCCGCGCCAAGCTCTCGACCACGCCCTCGGTTCACAACATCGGGATCAACGTCAACCGGGCCCAGGCGACCGCGACGATCAACCTGCTGATGCAGCAATTGCAGGCGATGCGGGCGCAGGCAGGGGCACCGATCCCCGTCGCGTTCAAGCCCCGGGGCGGCTTCGGCGGGGCTCGCGGCGGCGGCGGCGGTGGCGCCGGACTCGGCATGGGCCTGATGCAAGGGCTGGGGGTGGCCGGGTTCGCGATGAACCCGGCGATGATGGCCGGGCAGATGATCGGCGCGGGATTGCACGAGGCGGTCGGCACGGCGATGGACCTCGAGCAGACCTTCGTCGGCCTCCGGCGGGTCACGGGCGAGTCCGCGGCCAACGTGGACAAGTTCAAGAAATCCATCTTCGATATCAGCAAATCCCAGGCTGGTGTATCCGTCAAGGACCTCACGGATATCGCGATGGCCGGGGCCAAGGCGGGCGTCACCGACAAGGAGGGATTGGGCGGCCTGGAGACGTTCACCCGCGGCATGGCGGCGGTCCGCAACTCGGTCCAGGGGATCGGCACCGAGCAGCTCGCCGACAGCATGACGCAGATGCTCAACCTCTTCAGCAAGGGCACCGATTACGTCCAGTCCTTCGGCTCGGTGCTCGCCCGAATGGACAACGTCAGCACCGCCTCCGCTTCGAGCATCCTCGACATGAGCAAGTCGCTCTCCGGCACGTTCGCCAGCCTGGGGCTGTCGATCCCGGACGTGATGGCGTTCAGCTCCATCCTGGCCGACTCGGGCCTGACCGCGCAGCAGGGGGCCAGCTCGTTCTCGCAGATCCTCCGGATGATCGCCAGCGACACTAACAAATTCGCTGGAGCGATCGGCATGCCGCTCGAGCAGTTCCAGGCGGCCGTCAAGGGCGACGCGCTCACCGCCCTGAAACTAGTCATCGATAAGTTCCAGGAAATCAATAACGTCGATACGATCAAGGCCCAGGAATTCATCGTGAGCCTGGGATTCAAGGGCGTCAAGACGGCGGGCGCGTTCCAGCAGGTCGCCGCGAACATGGACAAGCTGTCCGAGCGGAGGCAGATGGCGGTCGAGGAGGAGACGAACCTCGGCTCGCTCACGGCCGCGAATGCCCTGAATTCGGAGACGGCGATCGCCAACATCCAGAAGCTCAAGAACGCCTTCACCGAGCTGGCCGACGCGGTCGGCAAGGTGGCGATCGGCCCGCTCACGGAGAGCGTCAAGACGCTGATGGTCCTCATCAATCAGATGGCCGGCGGCAAGGAAGGGGGCCCCAAGCGGCTCGGTTTCATGGAAGAGGTCGAGCTCAGGTTCATGAACATGGTGGCGTCCCTTGGCGGCGAGGTCTCCCCCGAATTCGAGGCACGTCGCAACGACCTGAACCAGCGGGCGGAGGCCTTCGCCGCGGCCGCCAGCGACCTCCCGCTCGAAGCCGGCCCGGTCAAGCCCGAGGACCTGAAGAAGGGACCTGAAGGGCAACTGGCCCCGGCGGCGGCGCACGCACAGGCGATGATCGACGCCGCGATCCCCCGGGACCTCGTGGCGCAACCCCTGGCCGGGGTCGGCGAGGAGATGGCCCGCGCCAACGACGTCGCCCAGGCGAACCTCATGCCCGCGCCGAGGCCGTTCCGCGGCCGTGGCGGGACCACCTTCGCCATCCAGGACACGGAACGGGCCCTCAAGGCGCAGGTCGACATCGAGCGGTCGGCCCGCGCCACCGCCAACGCGCGGGGCCAGGACGATGCGGGGCTGAAGGCGACGAAGGCGGCGCTCGCCGCCGCGATCCAGGAACGCCAGGTCCTCCAGCAATCGCTCCGGGAGATGCGCTCGGCATCTCAACGGCCGGGGGCTGCCCTGGGGTTGGGGGCCGCCGGACTCACCGTGGGCCCGGGGCTGCTCGAGAAGGCGAAGACCTCGAATATCTTCGACTTGATCGGCCAGGCACAAGGACTGGGCGACGCGGGGCCGGGGCTGCTCGAGAAGATGGCCAAGGGATCGTCGTGGCCGATCCCGCTCAAGAGCCCGACCGATGCGGCTGCCGCTGCCCTCGCCGCCAGGGTCGCCGTCCCCAAGGACAGGGAGCACATCGGCGTCGCGATCAGCGGCGAGGAGATGCTCAAGCGGTTCCAGGAAGGGGCCTTGAAGGGGAAGGACGACATCGGCGCGAAGCAGCTCGCGGTCCAGGAGAAGACGTTGACCGCCGTGGAAATGCTCGCCGAGGCGACGAAGGCCGGCGCCGGCGGCGGCATCGCCCGGCTGGAATGATCGACCCTCTTCTCGCGAAACGACCAGTCCCGTCCGGGGCCCGGCGAACCCGCGCGCCTGCCCGAGGAACCTCATGGCCTTCACGAACGTCGATTACAAAGAGTTGACCGACCCCGAGATGTCGGAGGGTGCCGACGACCAGGGCGGTTGGGCGCACAAGAGTTACGGCGTCAGCTGGGCCGACCGGTTCCAGTTCGTTCGTGACGTGATGGGCTACTCGTCGATGTCGGGCGGCATCGCGGGCTCGTGGAACCGGAAGTATCCGCTGGCCTATCCCGACGACACGCATCTCTACGCGCGCTCGGTCGAGATCAAGCCGCATGGGAAATTCTACCAGACGACGCCCCTGACCTACGACAATGCGATCGTCACCGTCACCTTCCGGGCGCCCGAGTGGTCGTTCTCGACCGCCGACGATCCGCTCTTCCTCAACTCGTTCAGCCAGGACCCGACCGAGAACGCCGCGCTCGTCAACTGCACCCAATCGCTCGAATGGGGCGTCGAATGGCTGCCGCTCCCCAATACGGCGGCGACGCTCAAGACGTCGGGCAACAAGTTGACCACGCCGCAGGCGAAGCGGGTCACCGTGGTGCGGATGGTCCTGACCTGGACCGACCTTCCCTACATGCCGATCTCGGGCATCCTGGCCTATGCCGACGTCCTCAACGACGCACTGTTCCTCGGCCGACCCAAGGGCACCGTGATGCTCGAAGGCCCGAAGACGACCCGCAAGCGGATGGCCGACGGCACCGTTGTCCAGGACCTCACGATCAGCCTCAAGACCCGGGCGGAGGACTGGAACAAGGTCGTCATCGAGAACGGGACCTACGATTACGTGATCTTCAACGCGGACCCGACGAAAATGCTGTTTAACTACGTAAATATGAAACCTTTGTTATTCGTAGGTTCCAGCTCGTGAACCTCCGCACCGACGACTTCCGTCCGGGCGAGCGGCTCTCCGCGGCCGAGTTGAACGCGATCCGCCGGGAGCTGGCGCGGCTGGGCAACCTCTCGTTCGTACCGCCAATCGCCGGGATGATCGAGGGCGCCGGCGTCGGGATCTGGTACACCGGCCCGTCCGACTTGTACGTCAAGCTCACCTCGGGCGGGACCGGGGGCAAGTACGCCTGGACGCGCCAGGTCGAGGTGACCGGCGGCGGCTGGGCGAACGACCCGTCGGGCCAGTCGGGCACGACGGCGGCGGATCCCGCGTGGGAAATCAACTCGAACGCGTCGGTCAACCTTTCGCCCAACCCGATCGTGCCCGCGTGGCGCGACGCGTCGGGCGTTTTGCGTTTCCTCGCGGGGTCGTGCTGATGGGCGAGGCACATCCCGGCGACCGGTTCGGCCGGGTCGGTCGACACGGCGAGCTCATCCTCGACGTCGCGGCGGCGCGGCTGCTGAACGAGATCCGCGGCGAAATCAAGCGGCTCGGGAATCTTTCGGGGGTGCCGCCGGTAAGCGTGGCGGAAGACGGGTCCGGCCGGCGGATCTCGATTAACGTCACCGAGCCGATCGTGGCCCTGTTATCGGGCTCGAGCGGGCCCTATTCGTTCACCGAGCAATCCTGGACCGGATCGGCCTGGACGACGCTGGCGGGCGGGCGGACGGGCGCCAATGCCTATGAGGTCAATGGCATCACGGGGTTGGGGGGCAAGGTCGTCCGGCTGCGGAAGACGCTGGTTGATGACTGGCGGTTCCAGTACGTGAAACTCGGCGCCGCCGTGACCGCCTGCCAGACCGTCTGCATCCCGGTCGTCAACTGCTCGACCGCATGCCTGCCCGGCGCCACGGTGAGCGTCTCCAGTGCCCAGCAGGTCACGGGCGTGACCGTGACGGCCAGCGGCGGCGGTTACACCGCCCTGCCGACGCTCTCGGCCAGCGGGGGCGGCGGCGGGACCGGGGCCACCTTCGCCGTCGCGATGGCGCTCGACGCGGTCACGATCAACACGGCGGGCACCGGCTATGCGGTCGGCAACACCCTGACGCTCGCGGGGGGCACCCGCTCGGTCGCCGCGACCTGCACGGTGACGAGCATCGGCGCGGGCGGTACCATCACCGGGGTGACGATCGCGATCCCGGGCGTCTACACCGCGCTGCCGCCGACGCCCAACAACGTATTCGGCCCGGGCACCGGGGGCAAGCTGAGCCTGACCTGGAAGGTCCAGGGGGTGACGGTCAGCAACGCCGGCTTCGGATACACGTCCGCCCCCACCCTCGCGTTCAGCACTGGCGCGGCGACGGCGACCGCGACGGTGGGCGGGGGGACGGCGATCGGCTCGTGCACGACGATCGGCACGGTGAAGACGATCGGCGTGTTCAATGGCGGGAGCGGGTACACCACCGCCCCGATCCTCACCCTCTCCGCCCCGCCCGCGGGCGGCATCCAGGCCACCGCGACCTGCACGGTGAGCGGGACCGGCGCCATCAACTCGGTGACGATCACCAATCCCGGGTCGGGCTACACGAACACGGCGACGGTGACGATCACGCCCACCGGGGGCGGGAGCGGCGCGGCCCTGACGATCACCATGGATTGCAGTTGTTGTATCAGCGTGCCCAGCGTCCAGAACTATACGGCGACGGCGAGCAAGTCGGGATTCACCACGGTCTCGGCCAACTTCACCGTGTCCGGATGCTCGGGGACGCCGGTCAACCTCAGCCCGATCACGCTCCAGCCAAGCCCGACCACCTTCACCGTCCACGTCAACGGCTGCTCGGCCAACCTCTCCGGGGCCACGGTGGTCGTGTCGCAGGCCGGTCAGACGAACCAGACGGGCACCACCGACGGTTCGGGGAATGCCGCCTTCGCCGTAGTCGCGGGGATTACCGCCAGCTACACAGTCACCTCTGCGCGCTACACTACGGGATCCGGGAGTTCGTCCATCTCCGGATGTTCCGCCAACAACGCGACGATCACGCTGACGGCGACGGGGAGTAATATTTGCGGGTGCTGCGCCCTCCCGCTCGCCAGGACGCTCTTCCTCACCGACAGTACGTACGGGGCGATCACCCTCGCGTACACCAGCGGCGTCACGCTGACGGCGACCAAGGTCGTGACCTACCCCGCCTACCAGGGTTGTCCCACGGTCCCGATGCAGATCAACTACACCTTCAATCTCTCCGATTGTTCGCTCTCCATCCAGTGGCTCCAGGCTTCGGGGATCGTCGGCAAGTGGTGCCCCTGCGACAGCACCGGCGGCGGTCCCGGATGTTCCAACAGCGGTGCTTACCTCGCAACACCCAACTCGACCACCTGCCCGACGGTGGGCGGCGGGGCCTTCTCGGCGGCATACACCTGGCCGTCCGCGACCTTCCCGCTCATCGCCGGGGACGGGAGGACCATCGTCGACCCCTATTACGGCACGCCGACGACCTACGCACTGAGCGAGTAACATGTTCCCTTGCGACGCCTGCCCTTGCCGAGACATCTGCCTGGCACGGGAACACCCCCAGTTCGCCTTCCTCTGCGACTGGGCGGCGTCGGGGGATCCCGCACGGCGGATGCACGTGACCGAACGGTCGCGGTTCGGCTACACGCCACCAGCCGAGTCGGATGAGCCGGTGCCCGTCGCGGTCGCCGCAAGCGAACCTGAAGCCGCCACGCTCGTGAGTGAGACGCTGGGATCGCCGACGATTCCGCTCGCGGGAGACCTTTTTGCCGCGCTCACGAAGCGAATCGGAGCCGATCGGGCGGTCAAGTATGTGAGCGACAAGCTGGGGGTCGATTGTCATTGCGAGGAAAGGCGGCGAAAGGCGAACGAACTCGACGCGAAGGTGAGGCGATTCCTCGGATGGTGAGCGGTGCATGCATGGGACAACATAACGGCATCCGGATCCAAGCGAGGATCCGGATGCCGTTCTCCTTTGCGCCGACGTAGCGAGTCAATCGAGTTTACCGCCAGAAAACGAAGTTATGTTGTCGTTTTCACGTAAACGTACGTTGACGTCTGTCTCCAGGGTTGATCCCGCGTAGGTGTTCGCGAGGTCCGGCGGCAATGCCTTGTCCGCGCCAGGGACGAACGCACCGCCGACGCCGAAATTCGCGTCTATGCCGCTCGAAATAATCTGGAAGCTGTTCGGAGATTGATACGTAATATTCGTCCCCGTCGTGGCCGACACGGTGTAAGGGTTCGGCGACGCGCTCTGGGCTGTCCTGCCGCCGCCCGCGATGGGATAGCTCGACGTGAACTTGAGGCTCAGTGGCCCGTTGCCCGCATCGTCGGCCTCGCCGGGGAAATCCACGTCGGATCCGTCATACGCCCCGCCGCCGTAGGCGGAAAAATATGCGAACACTTTCCCCGTCCCCAGGGTGTCGGCGTAGGACGGCATGCCATCGTTGTCGAGGTCTCGGAGGCGATCGGCCTTGAATTCGTAGAGGGCGGGCACCCGACTCGAGAACGAGTAGGTGTTCGACCCGAGGATCACCGTGTTGGCGATGAACGGGTTGGACGGATCGCGATTGAATCCGTTCAGGCCGAAGGTCGTGGATCCGCCGCCCGGCGTGGAGACCTTCGACGGGATGCCTCCCAGGAAGAAGACGAGGCATTCGTCCCCGGTCAGGACATAAGGCGGATCGACGGCGTTGTTCCCGTTGAAATCGTGGAATCCGAGCGGCCCGGGGATCGTCGGCACCACGGGGGGACTGCCGGTCGTCCCGACGGTGAATGCCGCCCGGGGCCAGATCCGGCGGAGCCACGTCACCGATCGCTGCGCGAGCTGGCCGTCGGTGATGTCCGCGATGCCGGTGGCATAGCTCTGCGTCGTCGCGTCGATCGTGTACGTCCCCCGTTCCGACAAGAGGATCCGGCTCGGCGGATAGGCACCCGTCTTCGTCCGGAAGTCGGCGAGGGCCTGGGCCATGCCGTTGATCTCGCCCGTGACTTGGCCGACTTTTGCCGTCCTGATCGCCATCCCGATCGCCGGCAACAGCAGCGCGACAAGGATGGCAATCAGCACGATGACGACCAGGATCTCAATCATCGTGAACGCCTGGCGGCGGTTCTCCTTTGCTGACGAGACGATCGACGTGGAACCGAAGCAATTCGTACGCTTCATTGCAAACCTCCATCTGGGTGCGAGTGGTGCCGCCGGGCGGCGTGGCGGTGAGTGCCTGGTACTGGAATTTGGCCCAGACCCCGAAGAAGACCAGCAGCACGGCCAGGATGGCCAGCCAGTCCACGGGCCATAGGTCCTGGACGCGCGATCGAGGGGAGCTAGGCATGTGGGTGATATCCCGGTAGTGGATCATGCGACCGCGCCTGTAGCCCGTCCCCGGGGCTTCGCTCGTGGCCGGTCGATATTCGCCGATTCTATCGTGGTTGGGGGTCTGGTTAAATCAGGGTATTTGAGTTCACCGATAAACAGAGAGACAGCGAGGCGGCCGTCCCGGGTGGGAGGCCGCTTTTTTCGTGCATGGTTCAAAGCTCATCGACCCACCCCTCGGAAATCCTCAAGTCCTCGACCGTGAACGACCAGTTGCACTCCGGGCACTGGACCCCGCCCGAAAGGATGAAGGCGATGTCGATGTCATCGAGGTCGGTGCAGTCGCGGACGCCACCGCATTCCCGATGGCAGCGAAAGTAGGCGTTGCCGAGTTGCTCGGGATGGCTGATGTCCGCCTCGTGGATGAGGTGGGCGACGACCGCGGCGGCCTCGCCCGCGATCGGGTCCATGATCCGCCGCAGCACGCGGACGAGGTCGATGACGTCGCCAACCTTGGGTTTGATGGTGGCTAGTCTCATTTCTCCCTCCTTCACTCGTCGCAGTCGGCCCCGGCCAGGAATTGACGCACCTGCCAGGCGATGAATTCAAGGATTGTCCACAGGCACACGGCACGCCCTCCCGGGCCGATGGTCCCGCTCACGGTCACGACAGCAGATCCGTCGTCTCCCGCAGGCGGCCGAAGTCCGCTCGCTCATAGAGGGGACACCCCCGGTCATCGACGAACGTGATCCAACCGAAGGCGGTCCAGACCTCGCCCCACGCCCGCTCCCGGAGCATGAACGTGACCTCGTACGTGCTCGCGTCGATGAGCAGGAGCGTGTCCGTCGGAGCCCCGCAGAACTCCCGGTCGTTTGTATTCCCGAGCAAGTCGCGGGGTACCGAGTGCAGGAACTCCGCGCCGACGTCGAGTTCGACGGTGATCTTCCGGCAGCCGGCCGTTGCGATCGGATGGGCCGTGGCGCGACCGGCGAGGTCGAACGTGTAGGTAGACTCCGAGTCTTGATCCCAGGATCCCTCGGCGATCGTCCGGAAGATCGTCTCCTCGAGCGCGGTCATCCAGGGGATTTGCGTGGGCATCACGATCATCTCCTTGGTTGCTCAGCAGGGATCACCGCGCCGCGCGGTATGACTCGACCAGCGGGTCCGCGGCGGCGGCGAGCGCCCGGCCCCGGTCGGTCAGCGCGTAGAAGTTGCTGTGCCCGGCCCGGCGGCCCTCGATGATGCCGGATGCGCGGAGGAGGCTCAAATGATGCGAGCATGAGGGCTGGCTCTGGGCGGTCACCCCGCAGAGCGCGGTGACGTTCTGTGGTCCCGCGGCAAGGGCCCGGAGGATGGTCAGCCGGGTCGGGTCGCTCCCCATCTTGAGGCACCCGGCCGCGAGCCTGACGGCGGTGGCCTCGGTGGCTTGCGTGCGTCCCTTCCTGGCGGCGGCGGTCGGATTGGTCTGGGTTGTCGTGGCCATTCTGTGGTCCTCGGTCATCTGGGTAAGAACGATCGTCAGTTAGAATCGCATCGTTATTCTATGAATGATTTATGAATTCGTCTAGAGTTTAGTCGCTCACCTCTTCTTTCCCGACGTTGCCGCTCGGCGCAATGCCGGCAATTCCCCTTGTGCGTGATCGGGTTGTCGCCGGGACCGTGCTGGCCGAGCACATACTCACAACCGTCAAAAGTGAACACAGAAATCGTCATAAGTCCGTTACCTCCCTCCAGGAAGATTTGCAGTTTGGGCGTCTCGTGCTCGATCGGGGCCGCGCCGAAGGCGCAGATCAGCAAGCAGGCGATCAGGTGGCGTTTCACGGTCGTTCCTCCTCGATCGGCCTCACGACGATCTCGAAACGCCGGCCGTCTGCGTCCCGAAATTCCAAACACTCGCCCATCCGCTCGACGGCCCATGGACTCCACGCGTCGTCCGCGGTCAGGGCGGTCGCGATGGTATCGAGGATCGGGTGATTGACGCCTCTCGCGGACTTCAGGACGTCCATGAACAACTCGGCGGGCCGGCTCATCTTCGCGTCTCGCTCTGCGGTGAGCCTCGCCACTTCAGCCCGCAATCGCTCGATGATCTTGCCGTCGTCGTATCCGTTCATGGTCGGTCCTCCGCTTGTCACTCTTCGTAAAAACCGTCGTCCGCAGGCACGAAACCCGAGCCAGCGCAGCCCTGGCAGGTCCGCATGCCGTCGATACACTCGGAGCAGCCGTGGCCGCTGCAGGCGCCGCAGCAGACTTCTCCCGAGCCGTCGCAGGCGGGGCAATCGCCCTCCATGTCATCGTCGAAAGCATGGTAATAGTCCATTTCGTCGTAACCGAAATTCATGGTCGTTCCTTTCAGGATAACCAGATCAGGTGACAATGCCGGCATCGCCGCATGCGCCCGCCCGGGATCGCCTCGACGTCGGTCGACCCGCACGCCGGGCATTTGCGCCCCAGGTTCATCAGGACGGCGAGCTGGGGGTCGGTGCGGATCGCACGCTCGTATGCTTCGAGGGCGGCGCGGACCTCGGATTCGGTCGGGTCGGTCATGGTCGCACTTCTTCCCTCTCGACCTTCACCCGCTCCAGCAGCCGGATGTTCGCTTCGGTGACGCGGCGGAGCCGGAACTGGTCGGCCGGGATCCGCTCCAAGGCCTCGCGGTGGTATGCCAGTTGGGCTGCGATCCGGTCGTCGGGCAGGTTCCGGATGATGTCGAGGATCGCGGGCGGGTCGTCATGGTCGTCGGTCATCGGTCGATTTTCTCCTCGCAGGCCATGCTTAGAAAAGAGAGAAACGAAATCTGAGAAGTCACGAGAAGAGCCCAAAGCAAAGAGAGAAAAGATGCGATGCCACGGGGATTGAACCCGATTCCCGGCCGATCCGACGCATCGCGACCTCTCTGCGGTGGGCGCGCTACACTGTTCCTTGCGAAGGGACCAGCCTTGACCGGTGCAACCCTATCGCCACCACGACGGGAAAGCCTGGTCCGTCCTAGACCGGAAACCCCGACGACCCCCTAGCTGTCTACTTCGCCGATCGGCGAATTCGTGCTGTGCGGATGACCCGGAGGGAGCACCGGGGTTCCGGCGGCCTGTCATGAACGAATTACTTCGGCTCTCCTTCTTCTCTGGATAGTTTCCTGATCTCTTTGGTCATGTCCCGATCGACAATCGGACGCAAGATGTCAGAGAAATATTCCGCCAGACTGATCCCCTTCAGCGAAGCGACTTTCTTTGCCTTCTTGACAAGGTCGTCGTCCATGCGGACGAGGGTATTGAATTTGCGCGACTCGCTCCGTTTCTTGGCCACGGGTGACGCCTCAATCGGTGCCTCAAACATTTTTGTCCTCCTCATGGACACCGATTCTACAGCGGCACAATACCGCCGTCACCCGACAAGATTATAGCTACCTCATGGCGGAAAACAAGTAGCGAAAAAATCCGTGATTTATGGTTGACACGGTTAACCGCATTGTCTATACTTAGGGTGTACGACGAACGAGACGAACACGCCAACCACCGAGGAGCCGACCATGACCAAGCAACTCAGCCAGATGACGAGCTTCGAGCGGGACGCAATCATCGGGGAACTGCGGCAGTTGTCCCGCCCTGACGTCCTGAAGACCGACGACGAATCCGCCCGCGACCGGTCTCGTGTCGCGGAAATCTGCCAGATATTCAACGCCGACTACCCTGAGGACGTCCTGGACCTTCTCGACTGAGACAACCACCCCGGGGCAAGGAAGCCCCTCACCCCGAACCGAGAGGAGATTGTGATGCTCACGACCAGGCGACAGACCGCCGGCAACAACCCCTTCCTCGGCCGCGTGAAGCGGATCTTCAACGTCCCGATCTTCAAGCGCGTGAGCGAGCTGGTCAACGCCGGGGACGAGGCCGGTGCCCGGGGCTTCCTGGCGACGTTCCACGCCGACCCGTCCAACGAGGGGTTGGACGCCTTCATCGCCGAGCACTTTGACCGGTGAGAGGAGACGTTTCCGATGCCCGAGCCAAACCCGACCACGACCCGCACCATCGCGGGCCACGACATCACCCTGACGCCCGGTCGTCGGTACCATGCGGTCCACAACACCCTCAAGTCCGGCGAGCATTTCGTGAACATCCACGACGTCACCGAGAGTTTCTACCTGTACTCGCGCCCCGCGTGGAAAGTCACCGGGTTGGGCTATCGCGATGCGAAGCAATTGGTCCGGGAGTTCAACGCCAACGCCGCCGGACGATCCTCGGGCAGGATCTGGGAGTGACCAAGACCACGGGCACGGATGCCTTTCCCCGACCGAGAGGAGACGCGACCGATGCTCACTGCCACCCAGACCCATGCCGTCGTCGTTGCCCGGATGCGGGACGGCACCACCGCCTTCCTCTCCCGCTTCCGCTCGGGCGGCATGCTCCGGCGCCGCCGCAACCACGCCTGGGTCATGACGCTCGACGACGCCCGGGAGGCGCAAACCCGGTTGAACGGGGTCATCGACCTCGGGCATCATCACAAGGAAGTGGCGTTCTTCGACGCCTGCACCGTCAAGGCACCGAGAGGGAGGACGACGCGATGATTCTCATGGTCGAATCACGGGAATCGAGGGCGTGTGGCACGACCCGCTATCGGTTGAGCAACGGCTGGTTCATCGACGGCGCGAAGCGTCGCGCCCATTACAGTTATAACTTCCGCTATGGTGTCTGGGCTCCGGCGATGCCGCATGCCAACTTCATGGGCGGGTCCAATACGCTCAAGGGCGCGTTGGAAGTCGCCACGGCCCGGCAAGAGGCCGCGGACGCGAATCTGGCACGAATGGCGTTCGGCAGCGAGTATCGATGACGTGAACGAAAGTGGGCCGAGCGGTCGCAACCCGCCCGGCCCGAGTGAACCCCCCCTGGTGAGGAGCTTCAAGGACCATGTTAACCTATCGACGAGCGAAGTCCAAGCCGCATCGCGTCTCGCCCCGCCCGCCGGCCCGGTTCGGCGAGGGGCTGCATTTGCCGAGCTGCCCGTCCCACAAGGCTCCGGCGAGCCTGAGTGATTTAGAATGGCATGCCGGGATTGAGAGCGTCTACGGCGACGACCAGTGGGATGCGGATGAGGCAGTGGAGCAACGTTTCGCCGAGAGCCGGGCAATCGATGCCTTGACCGCTGGTTTCATCCCCGATGACATCGCGGCGATGATCGAGCGGACGAGGGTTTGAATCAATCCGAAGGGCCGGGCGACCGGCCACGTTACCCGACGGAGCAATGATGACGATGGGCAAGAAATCCCCGAAAACCTTGCTGCCCTGCGCCAGTTGCCCCTGGCGTGTCCACCGGGACTCCTCGACGATCCCAGGCTACAACCACGCCAATGCAATCAATCTGCTCTCCACCATCGGGGATGACGACGGCCTGCGCCCGATCATGGCCTGCCACGGCTCCACCGACGACGACATGCGCGCCTGCAAGGGCTACCTGGCGCGAGAAGGCTGGCGGAACATCAACGTGCGGATCCTCCTGGTCATGGGGCAGATCGCGAATCCTTCGGCGGTGCTCAAGGCGTGCGAGGGCCGGGGCGTGGAGTTGGAGCCGGACTATCATGCAGTGCTGAGGAAATTAGCTCGGGGCATCCCCGAGAGGGACTGCGGCACCGCCCCTTGACCGGGTCGGCGCCGCTTGGGGGGAAGCGCGGAGCAGTCGCCCCTGGACAGTCCGGCCCGCTTCGCGTTAAAGGCTAGCCGCCGTGCCGACCGACGCCGATTTTTGAGACCTACGCGAGGAGCAAGACCGAAAGGCTCGCACCGGAACCCACGGTGAATCGGAAGGCCGGCAGGTTGGCCCTACCCCTCTCATAGGATCACAGGAGCACAGCCCGCAATGAGCAGGACGAAGCCTCGCCCGGACGCCCCAAAGAGCAAGATCTTCGCCGCCGCCCGACAAGTCGGTGCCGCGGTCGAATTCGCCTCGGCTGATACCTGGTACGTCTCAGCCCCGACCGGCAAATCCTGGGCGGTCGATCCCGAAGGTCACGTCCTCCAGGTCGTCCGCTGGCCCGCCCATATGGGCACGGAATGGCTTGAGATGGCCCTCGGTTGGATCGCCGCTGGACTGGTCGACTGCCAGATGCCCGACTGTGCGTGGTGCAACAGGGAAGCGATCGAGGCGGGTGAAAGAGACCGTCAGGTGGGCCTCGATTCGGCGTATCTGTGATTCAAGCCACTATGATGCCGTCCCAGGAGCACGAGCCGCGATGAGCCACCATTTGACCCGGGCCGAACTCCGCGACCACACCTTCACGACCTACTTGGCATCGGCCCCCGTCGCGGCCGGTGGTCGCAAGCGGCTGATCGGCACCGCGTCGCTGGCCGACGGCCGGGTCACCTTCAAGGTCGAGGTCGGGGGCGTGACGACGCTCGAGACGGGGGACTGGCACGCGGCGATGGAGGCGTACAACGCGGCGGGGCAGGATCCCGAGAAAATCTCCAGTAAGACACTTGACGTCTCACTAGGACAGTGATAGTATGACTCCAGACGCGAGCGATGGGACTCGCGGGGAAGACAGGATGAGGGCTCGACCGATGACGACTACGAAACTGACCCCGGGCGACGTGATCCAGAAGGACACCAAGCCGGACACCGAGGCGTGCTATTTCTACACCCAACCGGACGGGAAACTGGCCGTGCGCGTGATGGGGACTTACGTCTATGACGAGATCTGGTCAATCGAGGGCGTGTCTGTCGTCAAGCCGGTCAACGAGCAGAGCTTCAACTGGGCGGTCACCAACAACCCTCGATATCGCAAGTGGTCCAAGCAGAACGGCCGCAAGCCGAGTTTCGAC
>JBJMIG010000026.1:0-13510 GCA_045806965.1 Labedaea sp.
CGGTTTCGAATACCAGCGGCGGGCCGTTCTTAAAGCTGTAATCTAGCCCGATGAATACGGTCGAAATATGGGTGCCGCCGAATTTGGTGAGCTCGACAAGCCGGTTTGCTTCGGCCTGCATAAAGCTGCCCCATTCAAAGATCGACGCGCACCGAACTGGATTTCGGTTTGCGTCGAGCGTATATAAGCCTCGCATTGATCGCCTTTCTTTAAGTGGCGCTCGGAATAGCCGTCGGGCCAAGCGCGCCGGTTGCGAGCCACACGTCGATCTGGCGGCGCACCGAGGAAATGCCGCCATCCACGCGCGTATATCGCTCGCCCGCCGCTTTCTGGCAAACATCGCCAAGTGAGTGCGATATAAAGCCGGTCATGGCAATCACGCGGTCGCATTGGGCGACGGCATCACGAAGCGACTGCCCGTTGAGATTCTTGTCGATTGCCTTAATGCGCAATTGCGGATAAGCGGCGGCGAGTATTTCCCCCTGCTGCGGCAGCGCGCCGACGATTCCAACTTTCGGCTTTACGATGACCTTAGAAGCGACGTTGCCGGATACGCGGGGCGGATTGGCAGCGACGCTTTTCGCGCTATCTTCTGCGGTATGCATGTGCAGGTTTATAACGAGTGCGCTTTTTAGGGTATCCGAGGAAAGCGCGCGGATAATCGCGGATTCCAACATGCCCTGAAAGCTGGCGGCGGCGCGGGACAAGAGCGCGTCGAGCAGCGGCCCGGCTTCGGCCCTTCCAAGCGCTTGCGCGATGAATTCGGGGGACTGGGCCACCTGCTCGCGGATCGCTTGATGTGCAGCTTCCTGCTCGCCCTGGCGGGCGCTTTCCGCCCGCTCGGCTTCCTGCGCAGCGGCGGCGGATTGCGCTTCCGCCTGCTCTCGCCGGGCGGCTTCAATGGAAGCGCGCAAGCGGCGGAAGGCCGGGGTCAATTCCTGCTTAATGCGGTTCCCGTAAAGGCTGGATAGCGGTTTGCGGCGGCTGGTCTGTATAACCCGCTGCGCGCGATTTACGTCCGCCGCATGCAAGTGATTCAGAGTATCTAGAAAGGTCGGATCGGTATAGGCCAATTCCACGGCGATTGAGTACCATTCCGACTCGCGCCAGAAAACCCGCGCCTTATCAGGGTGGGGGCCGTCTTGCGCGCCGTCCGGCTGGCGATAAATGACCGTTGTCGGGAGCGCAAGCGATATGGCCGGGCCTGGAGCGCGCGCGGGCTTTTCTGATTCAGCGCGGATGATTTTGCAGACGCGCGCGATCTGGTCCCGCGTAGTCACAACCTGTGCGAAATTGCGCCGCCGATGTGGGGGCAATATCTGCATTGCCTGCCGCATGTGCGCGACTTGGACGCGGGCGGCTCCCTCGGGGGCGGGTAAGCCTAATTCGGGGAATAGCTTAGCCAGCGCTCTGACAATGGCGATCCATTCGGATTCTGACCATTTTATGTGCGGCTGGTGCTGGCCGTTGTTCTTCGGGCTGGATTGGGTGGCTTGCTCTGCTATCCGGAAAGCTTCTGTGAGGGCGTTCATTGGTCGATCCGTGGTCATGTTTAGCCTTTTAGGCAATGGCCACCCAAGTAATTGTTACAAGGGAAGCAGAAACTTTTGACAGACTTGCGCGAGGGAACTAGATAAAGGAGTAAATCGAGCTAAAGTATAACCAATGCAGCGGAGAAAGAAAGGCCCTTATCGCTGATCGTCAGACTTTTTTTGTAGAAGCGCCACGGATAGCATGCGCGTTGGGTGGATTGGGGGAATTCTATCCAATATCCACAGGGGGGCGGGAGGGAACAGCGGGGATCGCCGCGCCCTGGACGAGCGCGGCGGGGCGGGGGATCGTTAGGCGGTCTGCCTGATATCTTCGTCCACGAGGGCGAGCAATTCGCCTTTCCGGTTAATGCGGATATGGCGCGAGACGCCGGATTTACTGACCAGTAGCAGTTCCCATTCCTTGTCTTTCTGGTTCCTGGTCTGCTCTACCGGGGGCGGATTCGTGCCGTGCCGATAAAATACGATCTTTTCGAAGGTATCGGCGACGAGCTTACGCACCGCAACGCGGGCGTCAATTTCGTCATCTTCGACGCCTTGCGCCAGCGATGCCCACACGGTCGCGGCTTCCCGCGTCGGCGTAGTGGCTTCCGCCAGCAATGCCGCTTCGTCGGTTCTAATCGAATGATTCAGCCGGGCGATTTCGTTTTCAATTTCGCGGGCGCGGGCAGCGAAAGCAGCGGGCGGCGCGTCCGTAGAAAGCATGGCGTCGATAACCCGCTTTAACTGGCGCTCGTTCTCAGATAAAGCCGCCCGCGAGGAAGCAAGGCGGGCGCGCGTATCTTGCGTTTGGTCGCGGCCAACGAGACTGTTCAAGTTCATTTGGCTAGAGCAGAAATTAATCACGGCTTTTTCCAACGGCTGCACCATTGCCGAGCCGGTGCGGCATTCCCGATTGTCGCAACGCGTGCGGCGGAAAGATTTATATTTGGGAACGCCTTTCGAATCCTTGCCGGTCTGCGACACGCTATCGGCATTCATCGCGCGCCCGCAATAGCCGCAGCGGAAAAGCCCGTTTGATCCGGTAAAGATAGAAGGCTTTTGTGACTCGCGCCCGGTGCGCTTCGCGGCGCGGAAGCTTGAAATTAATTCGTTGTATTTCTGCTGGTCGATGATGGCCGGATAATAGTTTTCTAGCCGGTATTCCACGCCATTCGCAATAATAATCCGAGTTCCGATAAAAAGGTGCGGGCGATTTTTAATCATGTGATTAATCGCCACGTAATTTTTTGCGTAATTGTAGGTTCCGGCGTTACCTTCCGCTTCCAGAATCTTTTTGATTCGGTAGGTTCCGTAACCCTGCAAATACAAGTCGATAATGCGGCGGACGCGCGCCGCATCGGCTTCGACAATTTCAAATGCTGATCCATTCCACTTGACCCATTTTGGATCGAGGCCGGTTCTGATCCTGCTCTTTTTGCTGCCATCAAGCCACGCTTTGCAGAACTTTTCATTTGCCGCTTTAGCGCGGCGGGACTTTGTATCCGATTCCTCGTGCGCGCGAATCATAACGAGCAAGGAATAAATCAGGTCCATCGGATTTTTTTTCAGGCTCTCGCGCGAATAAATTTTATTATCCGCTGCGGTGACAACCGTAACGCCCGCGTTGATGATTTGGGCAAGCTGCGCTTGCGCGACAATCGGCTCGGCTCGGGAAAGCCGGTCGAGCCCTTCCACGATTAGCACCGATCCGGAATCAATGCGCCCGCTTTCAATCGTTTTTAGGAAAATGCCGAGCGCGCCGCTTTTAACGTGGCGCTGGTGATAAGCGGAAAGCCCTTCGTCGCGCATGGTCAGCGCCGCATCGAGGACCATTCCATGCTCGGTTGCCCAAACCTCGGCGTAGCGGGATTGGCGGTCAATGGACGTGCCTTCCTTTTGCGTCATCGCGGAAAAGCGCATGTAAGAATATACTTTGCTGGTATTGGATTCGGCCATTGCGGATTCCGAGTTGCCGAGCATTACTGAGGATTTATTGTTCATTTTAGCGGCCTTTCTGGTCTGAAAGTGTTGCTGTTGTGCAGTCGCCACGGGCTGTGTGGCATCTTTGGGAACTCGTATTGTGGCGAACCCTAGATATCGGTTCCCAAAGTAGATTCCAGTCTAGCCCGTCCCTACGGCGTGCCCCTTGATCTGTCTATGACGCGAGGGCGAAAAAAAAGCGGGCCGAAGCCCGCCCGCCTGCGCTGCCGCCGAGCCTACGCCGGGCGATGCACCCGAACGTGCCCCTTCCCTTCAAGAAAGTTACGCCGCGCGAGCAGCATTAGCAGCCATACCGCTTTTTCAACATCCGGCCCCGCTTCCAATACGCCAAGCGATTCGTCAACGATTGCTAGATATGCGGGCTTGCCTTGCTTCGTCCGCGCCTGGATGCCGGTGACATTAGCCGACAAATCGACGCTAAAAAAGGCCGGGATTTCATCAGGGTTAATAATCAGCATGGCTTCCCCTTAGCGGATATCGAGCCGCTTAGAACGCACGAGATAAGCGCCGGGGATTTCATTCCCGGCTTTCAGAGTTTCCGCCAGTGCCTTTTTGTCAGGCGTAGGGGGCGGCGCTTCATGCTTGACCATGAGGAATTCGGGAATCTGCCTTTCGTCATGGATGAAAACGGACGGTGGGTTATTCATGACCTTAATGGAAAAGTGCGGGCATTCGATTTTCTGGACGCCTGCCAATTCCATGCAGGACAGCAGATACGCTCGGATGCTTTCGGCGCGGTTTTCCATCGCCTTGCGGCGGCTCGCCATCGCGGCTTCCGCGCCTTTGATCGCCTCGGCGTTGGCCTGCAAAGTCTTGATAGCGTAGGCGACATTCTGCGCCTTGACTTCCAGCGGGAACGATTCGCTTTCGATGGTGTCCGCGATGGTCTGCGCGTCCTGATCGGAAGCCATCAGGGCTTCCACCATTTGCCGATACTCGGCGGCGATTTCATAAAGGGTGACGGCCGTCATGGTATGTCCTAAAAGGGCACATCGTCATCGAGGAAAGGCACCGAGCCGGGGGCCGAAGCCGGGGCGCTTGCGGGAGCCGCCTTTTTTCGCAGCGGCTTATCTTTCAGCGACAGCAGGACGCTGTTAAGCATTTCGGGTGACGTGCGGCGGGCGAGAATTTCGGTCGCCATAAGGCCGGTCTTCGCCTGGAACACGGCGTAAAGATTCATCTTCCACCCGGTTTCCCCGGTAGGCTGACCGCCCTGCATTTTCTCGTATTCCTCGGCCCGAAGAAGGACGCCGATATCCGTATTCATCAGCGCGTCAAAGCACGGCACGACCTGCTCGACATTCTGCTGCTGCTCGTAATCGTAGCGCTTCACTCGCTGCGGCGTCGCTCGCAGTTCGCGCAATTGAAGGCAGGTCATCAGGGCATTAATAGTATTCAGGCCCGGCAAAGCGGTGCCGTCCGCTTTTTGAGTCCAAGCATCAAAACGGGCTTCGCGCCCATCTTCCGCCCTGAAAGTGAAACCGATGCCGTCCGTCTGCTTTTCTTTCGCCACCAGCTTTTCCGCCCGCAGGAACTTTCCCACGTATTTGCCGCTTTCGCTGATATAGCCGCCGACATTATCGCCAGCGCGCGCCGCCTCGGGATTCAGTAGATACATGGTTGTATTTCCTTATGCCTGATTGATATTGAAGTATTGGCAGATTTCGGAATCGACAGCCTGCAAATCGTTGTCGATGTGATCCGCGCCGAAAAGCCCAAGGGGCGATTTAACCGTATCGTGGCCGCTATTCTGAGTGGAAAAAAGGTATTGCCCGTTAATGACCGCAGTACGCAAAACGATGGTGAAAAGCCCTTCAACCGTGATTTTGTCGTCCAGCATTCGGCCAATCGTTTTAGCACGCACCTTGCCGCTTTCGTCCGAATGGGTATGCGCAAGGATATAGACGCGGGTATCTGGCGGAAGGCTATTCGCGGTGGTTAGAATGTCCCATGCATTTCGCCCGATATCGTTAAATTTGTCATATCCCTTTTCCTGATTCCGGCGCATAAATTCATTTGCCAAGACATATTGGAAGTCATCGAGAATGACAATTTGGCGCTTGGTGCGCTGCATAGCCGTGCAGATTTTGCGGCTATCGTCGGTCACATAAATCGAGCCCGAGGGGTTCGCCTGCGTGGCCGGTTTCCATTCGCTATTCCGGAAGGGTAGCGGCTTGTTGACCGCCTGGATAAGCAGCGCCGAAGCGGGATCGACGTTGCGCAGGCTCGTGGTTTTCCCGGTCCCGCTTTCCCCGAGAATCATGGTGGCAATCGACATAATCAGGCTTCCAGCGCGTCAAGTTCATCCTGGACGGCGCGCGCCATCTGCCGGAAATACTCGACCGTTTGCATATGCCTACGGGCGGAATAGGCTTCCGATTCTGCCGAGGCGAGGTAATGGTCTAGCAGGGTGCGCAAATACCAGCACCGCAGCGCATGGCCGAGGGCGGGAATCGAGAAAATCCCGCGCTCGCCATCGCCGGGCAGCGGCTCGACGGCGGTTTCAAACTCTTGCTCTGATGACATAATCTCCCCTTTTTTTGTTGTAATTCGGCACAATCGCGGCCATGCAACGGAACAAGATTAATCGAGCTTAACGAAAAGCACAAGTAAAATCAATGCAAGGGGGAAAGGGCACCGGGGAACTTGCGCAAGCACAAGGCGGGGGATAATACCCTCAAAACATTTTGGACAAGCCTAGAATAAATACAGGAAGCGCCGCGTTATACTGTGTGCCTATACAGTGCTTTATGAGGGGGGAATTATGGATTCTGACGATTCGCTCGACCAGTATGCCGAGCTCGCGGCGCTGCTGCCGCAGTTGGTCGCCGCCGACCGGAAGGCGGTGTTGGCCTTCGCCCGCGCTCGGGCGGCGAAATACCGGGATGATTCCGAAAGCGCCCCTGTTCAGGGGCCGCTAATCTTCACGCGGAATGTCGGGGGCGTCGATCTTGTCAATGCTGACCGCCGCAAATTCTAAAAGCTGGTCCCGCCCAAAAGGCGTCGCGGCGAAAAAGTGCCGGATAAGCGTCGATAGCTGATCGGCTATCGCGCGTTCGCTCGAAAGCGCCGCCTGCACATTCTTTTCTCTTTCTGGATATCCGGCCCCTGTTTCAAGCCATACGGGGTCAACTCCGAAAAAATCCGCTAAGGGTCGCGCGTATTGCGATGAAATAGCGTTCTCATTCTTCCGCCAGAGCGTCACAGCGGCGGGCGAAACTCCAGCGGCGCGGGCGCAATCGGCATAGCTCACCGGTTGCCCTGTGCGCTCTGTGCGGAGTTTCATTCCCAACTCTAGGCGGTCAGACAAAAGCAGTAGTGTGTTTGGCATTTCTTCAGCCTACGGAAAGTTGCATGCTATCACATGCGCAGCAATGCATGAAGCATGCGCGCGCCGGGGTTGCAATTGCCATAACAATTTTATCGCGCTCGTCATACAGCACGCTAAATAATTCTATTAAGCTCACTTGACGCCAGGAATCTTGCCGGTCATACTTCGCTGCAAGTTGATGAACGGAACAGCGCATATGGTCGGCACAGTCGAAATGCTGCTAGATGGCCCCGAAGCTCTGCGCAAGGCACAGGAATTCATCAGCCGGGCCGCGCCCGCCTATTGGGCTAAAAAGCGCCCCTTGCGCCTTTCCGTTACGTCCGAAGAACAGCAGAACACGCCAGCGCAAAAGCGGCTGTGGAATGGCCCGATATTGGACGCCATTGCGGCGCAAGCCCGATGGAACGGGCGGCAATACCCGAAGGAATTTTGGAAAGAGTATTACCGGCGGCGCTTCCTGCTGCGCGATGAATTCACGACGCCTGATGACGAGATTATTCAAGCATATTGGTCAACAGCGGACCGCCGCTTTTCGGTTCGCATGATGTCCGAATTTCTCGACAAGGTGATGGCCGATGCTGCATATGACTGGGGAGTCATTTTCGATGTATAAGCAAAATCCGCAACAGCTTGCCTTTCAACTGGCCGAGCAAGGCGCAGCGCTGGCCGAATCGCGCGCCAATCGCATGCACGGCGACTGGTCTTCTAAAGCCCTGGCGGCATGGCATGACTACGCCCGCAGGAATGCCCGATTCACGGCGGAAGACGTACGGTTGGCCTATAGCGAAATCGTGCCGCCCGCGCCGGATAACCGCGCGTGGGGCGTTATTCCGCGAATGGCGATCCGCAAAGGCTATGTCCAGCGCATCGGAATGACGCACGCTAAATCGGCGCATTGCCACGGCACCTGGATTTCCGAATATGAATCGCTGATCTGCGGCGGTTGAAATGATTGTCGATTGTGATTTTCTCGACCATTGGAAAACGCGGCTCGCCGTCGATCTGCTCGGCGGCGATGAAATGGCACCGCTCTATATTCTGCGGCTTTGGGCGCATTGCCAAGCCCGCAAAAAGGCCGATGCCTTCGCCATCAGCGCGGCGGGCCTGCGTGCCCTTTGCCGCTGCACCAGCGCTTCCGGCGAAGCCCTGGAAGCCGCCCTGATTGAAGCGGGATTCATCGAGCGCGAGGGCGAATCAATCCGCGTGATCGATTGGGCCAAGCGCAACGCACAGTTAATCTCGGCCTGGACCAACGGGCGGAAAGGCGGCGAGGCGAACAAAGCCCGCAGGGGCAGCGATCCAACCGAGCCTGTACCGAACGGCGACCGGAATGCAACCGAAACGGGACCGGGCGGCGACCGGATCGGAACCGACGGCGAAGCGATAAGAAGTAGAAAAGAAGTAGATAAAGAAAAAAGCAAAACCAAAGCAGCGCGCACCGCGCCCGCAATGGAAATCTTGACGGCTGCGGGAGTGCCCGAGCAAATCGCCGCTGATTGGATCGCGCACCGGAATGCTAAGCGCGCGACCGCCAGCGCCACGGTTATCGAGGATCGGAAGCGGGTATGCGCGGAAGCTGGCGTTTCGCTCGCTGATGGCCTCGCGCTGGAAATCTCGCGCGGCTGGCAGGGGCTTAAAGCTGACTGGATCGCCAACGCGATGACAGCCAGCCGCGCGCACCCCGCGATTTCCTTTCAGTTGCCGCAGGATCGCGCCCGCGAATGGGCAGACGTAGCCACCGGAGCAAATAGCGATGAACGACGAATTATCGACATCACGCCAACCACTGCCGCTCGCCTGGATTGAACGGATATCGGCTCACATGCTGCTAGCCTACGGAAAGAAATATACGGACCTGTGGGCGGTGACGAAGCCGGACGCCTGGAAAAAATATTGGTCCGAGCAATTGGCGGGATTTTCGGCGGCGGAAATTAAACGCGGAATGGAAGCCCTGGACGGCCGCGAATGGCCGCCGACCCTGCCCGAATTTAAGCGCCTATGCCGCCCGCCCCTGGACCCGAGCGCGGCTTTTTATGAAGCCCTGGAAGGCGTGCAGGCCCGCGAGCGCGGCGAGCGCGGCGAATGGTCGCACCCGGCGATCTATTGGACGGCGGTGCGGATTGGCGCGCATGATCTGAAAAGCAGCGGATACGCGCAGATACAGCGGCGGTGGGAATCGGCGCTACAGGCGATTTTGGACGCTGGCAGCTACGCGCCTATTCCCAACCCCGCGCCAGCGCTGCCAGCGCCCGGCAAAGCGGCCCTGACGCGCGAAAAGGAAGCGCGGCTGATGGCGGAATTGGGGGCGAGCGGGCTTTTGCGAAGGAAGGCCGACCCGCGCGCCTGGATTGCGCGGATACGGGAGCGGCAGCAGGCAGGGGACCGGACACTTTCCATTGCCGCTATCCGGATGGCCGACGCCGCCGAAGCGATTGACCCAAACGAGCATGACGAATAGCAGGCCAACCACGACCAATCGAGGGGAATATATGCGAGACCTTCAACCGCACGAACTGTTGGACGCGATTAAGCGCGAATTCAACATTAAAAGCGACGCCGAGCTTGCGCGCCAACTCGGATTTAGCGGGCCGCAGATCAGCAAAGTGCGCGCCCGCGTAATCCCTTGCACCGATATTCTTATTCTGCGAATCCACGAAACCTTCGGCGTGCCCGTGCCGGAAATCCGCGAGCTCGCCGATAAAGCCGACGCCGAAGCGCCCGAGGAAGAACCGGAAGGCGCGCAGTAATGAGCAAGTCGAAACTTGAATCTCTGTTTTGGGCGCAGCTAATGCGCGCCGGGCTTCCGATGCCCGAGCCCGAGTTCAAGTTTCATTCGGACCGGCGCTGGCGGGTTGATTTCGCGTGGCCGGGGCATCGGCTCGCCGTAGAAATTGAGGGCGGAATCTGGACGGGCGGACGGCATACGCGCGGCTCGGGATTTCGGGCGGATATGGAGAAATACAACGCGCTTTCGGCTCTTGGCTGGCGGCTGCTGCGCTTCGACGGCGACGGCGTGCGCAGCGGCGCGGCGGCTAGATACGTCGAGGCCGTTTTGCTGCTCGACGCGCGTAATGCGGCGGATTACCCGAGGGGGCCGAATGGATCGGATTAAAGCGGCGCTGCGGGATTGGGCGCACTGGCATTTGCACAGGGAAGGCGGCGGCGGGCCGGGCGGCTACCCGAGTCAATCCGCATTCGCAACCGAGCGAGTACAGAACAGCAATCGCAGCACGGACACATACGCGGAAGCGCAAATGCCGCCCGATTTACTTATTCTCGACCGTTATATCGAACGGCTCGCGCCTTCGCATAAACGCATTGTCGCCGCCGAATATCTAGACCGACGGCCGCAAAAGGCGAAAGCCGAAATGCTGCGCTTATCCCGGCAGGCTTTTAGTGCGCAGCTTCGGTGGATTCATGAGCAACTGGATTTCCTCATGTACGGGGGCTGAGGGCGGCGGCATCGAGCGCCCCGTCGCGTGCCCTTGCGCTTCCTCTAATAGCAAGCATGGCGCTACTCATGCGCGATGCATGGCGCATCCGTAGGATAGGTATAGCCGCAGTGCATACGCGGCGATCTCCTAACCATTACGGATGGCAATGTGGATACCCTGCGAAACATTCCAATGTGCAGCGCGAGCGCCGATAGCGGCGCGGAGAATTGCGATTATAAACCCTGTGGAATGTATTACCCGTTCCAATTGTCCGGCGTTGGGTGGGTATGGGTTGATTGCTGCCGGACCCGCGCGCAGGAATTAGTGGGCGTTACCGACCGCGCCCAAATCGACGCGTATCTAAAAGCGCATCCGTATCGCCCGCGCGACATGAAAGGCTAATGCTATGTATTATCTGAAATACTTGTTCGTCTCTTGGTTCATGTGCAGCCATCACAACAGCCTTAGCTCAAATTGCGAGGTAACAACGCAGCACATCGCCTTTCGCTGCGCCCAAATCGCGTTTCCTGTAGCTCTGCTTTATGTACTCGTTCGATTGGTGCGCAGCCTGAGAAGATAAGCGGCAGCAGGCGGCGAAGGCATGAAAAAAGGGCGCATCTAGCGCCCTTTCTTTTTTGCGGGATCGGGTTAATCACCGGGAACAGGTACATATTCGGGGGCCGAGTCGAGCCAAAATAAAATGGCATCGCAGGCGTCGAAATAGGTGCGCAAAAGGTAATGCCCTCTATATGCCTGGACGCTATCCGATATGTCGCAAATCAGGCACTTTAAGGTCGGCCAATCGCCGGAAGGCAGCGGCACATCTACCGGACTACAGCAAGCAAATTTGCGCATAAGAAAAAGCGTGGGCTGCGCGATCAGCTTAGAAAAGCCACCGTGGTCGTCCGGTACTGATGGCGCGCGGCAGAAATCCAGCATTACGCGCTGCATAGTATCGGCGCTATTTTCCAGCGAATCGTCCCAAACGCGCAGCCGGGCGGTTGCGCGGGTTTGCAAATATGCATCGCTTGCCATGTTGGTCGCCTCATGAAAAGGGGTGGTCCGGAATCTCATTATCGGTTCCTGCTGAGCCCGTCTATTTAAGCTGCCCCAAGCTCTGCCGCTGCGCGGAATCAGGGAAGGCGCAGCAAGGCTTCCCAAGCCAAGCGCGATATCGGGGAGCGGCCGTTCTCCCAATTCTGGATCGTGGCGCGCGATACGCCGAGGGCTTCCGCTACTTCGATTTGCGTCCGCAGCCCGCGCGCCGCGACAATCTGCGCGGGCGTGGCTGCGGACCGGCGCTTTTTATTCATGCTTCCACCCAATCGCCGCCCGAATTCCTGACGACTTCGATAAGATCGGCGTTTTCGGTCGTAAAGCCGTCAGCGGCCCATTGCGCCGCCGTCTGAACTGCGCCGTTATTGGCGTTCATCAGGTATTTGTTGGCCTTCGCCGCCATATCAAGCAATTCCATCCACTCGCCATCTGGAATGTCGGTGGTGTATTGGTAATCGCCTGCCAAAAGAAGGTCGCACATAGCGCTTGCATCCTCGCGGGTGGCGGCAGGCCCCATTTCCGAGGCAAGCATTCCGAGGTTCATATCACGATGAATTTTCATGGTTCGCCATCCCTAAATAGAGAAAACCCGCCGAGGCGGGCGGGATTAGATTAGCGGGGGGTTACGTTCCTGCCATTCGAAAGAAAGGCTTGATGGTGTCCAAAACGGTTCCATTCGATAAAGGAGCCGTCGCGGAAATAATAGCAGCTACCATGCACGCGGACGGCTTCGGCTTCGATTTGTTCGTTTGATTTGCGGGTAAGCTGGTAAGCCTTACTGTTGCTGCCGAAGGGTTCGAATTCCGAGTGGTCGGCGGCGCGGATACGGTCCCCTTTGTACGCCTGGAGAATAACGCCCTGCGGGTGTTTCTCGGCCAAGTGAGCGCGGTTGCCTTCGGTAGCTATGCCCTGGTATTTAAGAACCGAGCCGCCGAACGCCGGGATCGGTGCGTAAAAGTGGCCGACTTCATCAAAGTGGTTATCTGCGAATTTCATTTTTTCCCTCTCTCGGTTTCGGCCTCGCTGGCTGCGGTGCCATGTGATAAATATAGGCTCAATTTTTGAGCCTTACAACCAGAAAGGCGGCAATCCGGCGTTGTTATTCGTGGCCTTTGATCTGTGTAATGACAAATTATTCCTTGCACCAAGTGTCATGCAGGAATTACCCTCCTTTTCGTAGTATCTCCCCGTGTCACCTTGCACGTTGCCCTGCCCGCTTTGTAACGGCGCAGGGCTTTTTTTTGCCCTTTTATGCCAGTCCAGCGCATCCGAGGACGGAAGCTGCAAAAGATAAGGAACCGCGTCCTGCGGGCTAATCCCTTATGCGAGGCATGCGGCGAGCGCGCCGCAATGGAAGTGGATCACATCGAGCCGCTTTATAAGGGCGGCGATGATAACCCATATAGCGACGCCAATCGGCAGGCTCTATGCGAGGAATGCCACGCCGAAAAGACGCGGCGCGACATGAACCAGCGCCCGCCAATCGGGCTAGATGGATACCCAATCCATAACGCTTGATGGGGGGGAATATGCTTGACCTATTCCGGATCACGAAGCAGGAAGCAATCAGAGCGGGCTTTACGCATGAGGGAACGCTTTACGGTGTCCCCGCTTACTTCGCTGGCAATATGCAATCCGCAAATGTTATGGCAATGCCGAAGGTGCCGATCCTGCATTGGTATTGCATGCTCGCGGAAATGGCATATGACGCGGCCACCTATTTCATGAGCACCGGCGAATTGCTGGTCTATCCCCTGAAAATTGAGGGGCGAATCAAATGACCATCCGAGCCAAATTCGTTGTCCAGTCCATTACGCTGACGCAGGGATGGGGCGAGAACCCAGTTATTCATACGGTACACCTCGCGCCTGTATTGGTATCGCAATCTCCCGAGAATGCCGAAATCTTCGTCGGCGCAGCGCATGGAGCTATCGACCTAAGCCTGGTTGCTCATGCAGTTGGGAAAGACTTTGATATCGGCCAAGCGTTCTATGTTGACTTCACCCCTGCCGGGAATGAGCGCCTGACTTGATCCAGGGCAAGGCCGCGGCCTGCCATGATCCGCCGCAAGCCGACGCCTGCTCTGTCGCAAAAGCCCGGCCGATTTCCCTAGGGGAAGGGCGGGTAAAAAGTAACAAAGGAAATTTTTTGGAAAC
>JBJMIG010000027.1:0-24148 GCA_045806965.1 Labedaea sp.
GCTGGACCCGCGGCAGAGCATCGAGTCGATCCTCAGCGAGCCGCTGCAGACGCACCGCGTCGTCTCCGGCACCGCCGCCCGCGCCGCCCGGGTCCGCGAGCTGCTCGACATCGTCGGGCTGCCGGCCAGCGCCGGCGCCCGCTACCCGCACGAGTTCTCCGGCGGGCAGCGGCAGCGGATCGGCATCGCCCGGGCGATCGCGCTGGAGCCGGACCTGATCGTCGCGGACGAGCCGGTGTCCGCGCTGGACGTCTCCATCCAGGCCCAGATCGTCAACCTGCTGGAGGAGTTGCAGGAGCGGCTCGGCCTGACGTACCTGGTGATCGCGCACGACCTGGCCGTGGTCCGGCACATCAGCGACGTGGTCGGCGTGATGTACCTCGGGGTCGTGGTCGAGCAGACCGAGTCCCGCCGGCTGTACGCGGAGCCGCTGCACCCGTACACCCGGGCGCTGATGTCCGCGGTGCCGATCCCGGACCCGGAGGTGGAGGACTCCCGGCAGCGGATCCTGCTCTACGGCGACCTGCCGTCGCCGGCGAACCCGCCGTCCGGCTGCCGCTTCCGCACCCGCTGCCCGTGGGTGCAGGAGTCGCGCTGCGCGGACGAGGTGCCGCCGCTGCGCGAGGTCCGCCCCGGCCATGTCGTCGCCTGCCACTGGGCCGAGCAGATCGACGCCGGTGAGCTGCTCCCGCGCGCCGGGGCGGTCGTCGACGCAGCCATCTGAGTACCGGCGGCCGGGCCGGTGCGATGCTCGGCCCGCCGGACGCGGATGACCAGGTTGACCAAGCGGGCGACCACCTCGGGCGGCCGGCGTCGGGCGGGTTGTGGTCGCCAGCATGGTGAAGGTGATCCACCCGGCGCCCCGGAGGGTGGGAAACCGGGTCGGGGGAGCGGAGGCACCCGCCGTACACTCGCCGGCATGCCCGAGTCAGGAGCCGGCATCACCCGGGACGAGGTCGCGCACCTCGCCCGGCTGGCGCGCCTCGCCGTCACCGACGAGGAGCTGGACGTCTTCGCCGGCCAGCTCGACGTGATCCTGGCCTCGGTGGCGCGGGTCCAGGAGGTCGCCACCGCGGACGTCCCGCCGACCTCGCACGCGGTTCCGCTGACCAACGTGCTCCGCCCCGACGTGGTCACCCCCTGCCTGGACCGGGACGAGGTGCTCGCCGCGGCGCCCGCCGCCGAGGACGGCCGGTTCCGGGTCCCGCGCATCCTGGACGAGGAGTCATGAGCGGGTCCGGGGAGCGGGCACGGTGGAGCTGACCAGGATGACGGCGGCCGAGCTCGGCGCCGCCGTCGCGTCCGGTGCGACCAGCGCGGTCGAGGTGACCAGGGCACACCTGGACCGGATCGCGGCGGTGGACGACCGGCTGCACGCCTTCCTGCACGTCGACGCGGCCGGCGCGCTCGCCGCGGCCCGCGCGGTCGACGCCGACCGGGACACTCCGAGAGGTCCGCTGGCCGGCGTCCCGCTGGCGCTCAAGGACGTCATCGTCACCCGGGGCGTGCCGACCACCTGCGGCACGCGGATCCTCGAGGGCTGGGTCCCGCCTTACGACGCGACCGTCACCGGCAGGCTCAAGGCCGCCGGGATCGTGGTGCTCGGCAAGACCAACATGGACGAGTTCGCGATGGGCTCGTCCACCGAGAACAGCGCGTACGGGCCGACCCGCAACCCCTGGGACCTGGACCGGGTTCCCGGCGGCTCGTCCGGTGGCTCGTCCGCGGCGGTCGCCGCGTACGCCGCGCCGCTCGGGATCGGCACCGACACCGGCGGCTCGATCCGGCAGCCGGCCGCGGTCACCGGGCTGGTCGGGCACAAGCCGACGTACGGCGGGGTCTCCCGCTACGGCCTGGTCGCCTTCTCCTCCTCCCTCGACCAGGCCGGGCCGTGCGCGCGGACGGTGCTCGACGCGGCGCTGCTGCACGAGGTGATCGGCGGGTACGACAAGCTGGACTCCACCTCGATCGACGCGCCGGTCCCGCCGGTGGTCGCCGCGGCCCGCGAGGGCGCGAGCGGTGACCTGCGCGGCGTGCGGGTCGGCGTGGTGCGCGAGTTCACCGGCGAGTGGTACCAGCCGGGCGTTCTCGCCTCGTTCCAGGCCGCGGTCGAGCAGCTTGGCCGGCTGGGCGCCGAGGTCGTCGAGGTGTCCTGCCCGCACTTCGACTACGGCCTGTCGGCGTACTACCTGATCGCGCCGAGCGAGGCCTCGTCCAACCTGGCCCGGTTCGACGGGATGCGCTACGGCCTGCGGGTCGGCGACGACGGGTCAGCCAGCGCCGAGCAGGTCATGTCGCTCACCCGGGAGGCCGGCTTCGGCGCCGAGGTCAAGCGGCGCATCATGATCGGCACCTACGCGTTGTCCTCCGGCTACTACGAGGCCTACTACGGCCAGGCGCAGAAGGTTCGCACCCTGATCACCCGGGACTTCGCCGCGGCGTTCGAACAGGTGGACGTGCTCGTCTCGCCGACCTCGCCGACCACCGCGTTCCGAATCGGCGATCGGGTGGCCGACCCGATGGCCATGTACCGCGCGGACCTGTGCACGATCCCGACCAACCTGGCCGGAAACGCGGCGATCAGCGTCCCTTGTGGACTGTCCGATGACGACGGTCTTCCGGTCGGCCTGCAGATCATGGCGCCGGCACTGCAAGAGCAGCGGATGTACCGGGTGGCCGCCGCCTACGAGGTGGCCCGCGACGCCGCGGCCGGCGGTCCGGTGCTCAACCAAGTCCCCGAGCTGGAGCTGATATAAGTGAACTCCGCCAAGAAGATGAAGGGCGCGTTCGGCGTCGTCACCTCGGTCACCGCCGCCACCGGCGCGGTGGCCAGCCTGAAGCGGGCCAGGACCGACAAGGACCGGCTGCTGCTGGCCAACGCGGTCGCGTCCATCCTGGCCGCGCTCACCGGTGTGCTGCTCGCGGTCCGCGCGCTGCGCAAGGGCAGGGACGACACGTGAGCGAGCTTGCGAGCGAACAATTGAGCACTGTGTCTGAGCGTCAGCACCGAGCTTGCGAGGTGCTGACGTGAGCGAGCTTGCGCGCGTGCCGCTGATGGACTATGCCGACGTGATCGAGCGCTTCGAGCCGGTGATCGGCCTCGAGGTGCACGTGGAGCTGTCCACCCACACCAAGATGTTCTGCGGGTGCCCGACCGCGTTCGGGGCCGAGCCGAACACGCAGGTCTGCCCGGTCTGCCTCGGCCTGCCGGGATCGCTGCCGGTGGTGAACCGGGTCGCGGTCGAGTCGGCGATCCGGATCGGGCTCGCCCTCGGCTGCGACATCGCCGAGTGGTGCCGGTTCGCCCGGAAGAACTACTTCTACCCGGACATGCCGAAGAACTTCCAGATATCACAGTACGACGAGCCGATCGCGACCAACGGTTCGCTGGAGTTGACCATGCCGGACGGTGACGTCCTCACGATCGGCATCGAGCGCGCGCACATGGAGGAGGACACCGGCAAGTCGCTGCACGTCGGCGGCGCCACCGGGCGGATCCACGGCGCCGACTACTCGCTGCTCGACTACAACCGCTCCGGCGTGCCGCTCATCGAGATCGTGACCAAGCCGGTCACCGGCACCGGCGCGCGGGCGCCCGAGGTGGCTCGCGCCTATGTCGGGGCACTGCGCGACCTGCTCCGCGCGCTGAACGTGTCCGACGTGCGGATGGACCAGGGCTCGCTGCGTTGTGACGCCAACATCTCGCTGATGCCGCGCGGTGCCTCGGAGTTCGGCATCCGCACCGAGACCAAGAACCTCAACTCGCTGCGCAGCGTCGAGCGGGCGGTGCGCTACGAGATGACCAGGCAGGCCGCGGTGCTCGACGGCGGCGGCACGGTGTTCCAGGAGACCAGGCACTTCGACGAGGGGAGTGGCACGACCTCGGCCGGGCGGCGCAAGGAGACCTCGGAGGACTACCGCTACTTCCCCGAGCCCGACCTGGTGCCGCTGGCGCCCAGCCGGGAGCGGGTCGCCGAGCTCGGCAAGACGCTGCCGGAGTTGCCGTGGGAGCGCCGCAAGCGGATCCAGGCCGACTGGTCGCTCTCCGACCCCGAGCTGCGCGACCTGGTCAACGCCGATGCGCTGGATCTGGTCGCGGCCACGGTGGACGCCGGCGCCCCGTCCGGCGAGGCGCGCTCCTGGTGGGTCTCCTACCTGTCCCAGCAGGCCAACAACCGTGGCGTCGAACTGACCGAGCTGCCCATCACCCCGGCTCAGGTGGCCGCCGTGATCGCCCTGGTCACCGATGGCTCGCTGACCAACAAGCTGGCCCGCGAGGTGGTCGACGGCGTGCTCGCCGGCGAGGGCGAGCCGGCGGAGGTCGTGCGGGCCCGGAACCTGGCCGTAGTGTCCGACGACTCGGCGCTCTACGCCGCCGTCGACGAGGCCCTTTCCGCCCAGCCCGAGGTCGCCGACAAGATCCGTGGCGGCAAGGTGGCGGCCGCGGGCGCCATCGTCGGGGCGGTCATGAAGGCCACCCGCGGCCAGGCCGACGCCAAGCGGGTCCGGGAGTTGGTCCTCGAACGCTGTTCCTGACGGGTATTTCCGCCCCCTGCCGGAGCGCCTCGGCCATACAGCGGAAGGTGACATTCCTTCGCTTCTATCAGCGGAATGTCACCTTCCGCTGTAAACGTGCGCGGCAAACGTTGCGCTGTAAACGTGCGCGGCAAACGTTGCGCCGTAAAACCTGGCGCGGCCCTCAGTCGGCGGCGCCGCCGCCGCCGGCCGGCGGCGGGATCACGATGACCCGGTCGTCACTGGAGACGGCGCTGCCGCCGTCCTTGTTCACCGTGCCGGCCATGGCCAGCTGCTCATTGACCAGGTCGACCCCGGCAAGCCGGCCGAAGCCGTCCTTGTCGGCCAGGTTGACCTGGGGCTTGCCGCTGAACGTGCCGTCCTGGGCGAGCGGCAGGGTCTGCATGTTGCCGGCCACCGAGGTGACCACGCTGACCCCCCGGCCACCGGACATGCAGCCGGCCACGCCAGGCCGGTCCGGCCAGGTCCACGCGGCCGCGCCCAGTGGTTTGCCCGGCTGCAGGCGGTAGAGCAGGTCGCGGGTGGCATCCCGGTCGGTGAGCCAGATCCGGGAACCGTCCAGCGAGCTGCACACCCCGCCGGGCGCGTGCAGGCCGCTGGCCACCGTCGCGGAGCCCTTGGTCGGGTTGTCCTCGGCGGCCTTGCCGGTGGCGGCCAGGCGCAGCACCTTGCCGGCGAGCGATCCCGCGTCGGCGGCGAGCGCCGGGTTTCCCGCGTCGCCGGTGGCCAGGAGCAGCGCACCGCGATGGTCGAGGGCCAGCGCGCCCCGGTTGCCGCTCGGGCCGCGTGGGATGCCGGTGAGCACCGGCTTCGGGGTGTCGCCCGGCGCGATGCGGACCAGCCGGTTGTCCGTCTCGGTGGTGATGTAGGCGAACAGCAGGCGGTCCTCGGCGTAGTTCGGGGACAGCGCGAGCCCGGTCAGTCCGCCGTCGGTGCCGCCGTCGACCTTGAGCGTGGCGACCACCACCGGATCCTCGTTCTTGCGCACCCGCAGCACCCGGCCGGTGGTGCGTTCGCCGACCAGGCCGACCGGGTCGGTGCCGTCCCCGGGCAGCGCGGCCACGGCGACGACGGAACTCAGACAGGTGGCGATCACGGCCGGGTGATAGTCGGTGCAGCCGTTCGGCGGCGGGATGGACGTCGGCGCCCCTCGGTCGACGCCGCCACCACCGTTCTCGTCCGGGCCGGCCGCCTCCCCTGGCACCCTCGGCTCCGGTGCCGCCTCCGGGGTCAGCGACTGCTGCGGCCGCCAGCTCTGCGGCGGTGGCTGGTCGGTGAAGTTGGCGCAGCCGGACAGCAGCAGCCCGGCACAGAGCGCACCGGTCAGGGCAGTCCGTCGGGCCATGCGACCAGGCTAGGGGCGCGCTCGTGAGCCTCGGGTAAGTGGTGCCCGGATAGGGTGGGTGACATGGCGATCACCGTCCTGGTGCCCGATGACTTCGGGATGTCCGCGCTCGCCGGGATCGACGGCGTCGAGCTGGTCCGCTACCACCCGAAGCAGCCGCTGCCACCGGAGGCCGACCGCGCTCAGGTGCTCATCCCGGGCTTTCTGGCGCAGCGCGAGACCCTTGAGCTGATCAAGCGCCTGCCCGGTCTCAAGCTCGTCCAGCTCCGCTCGGCCGGTGCGGAGCTGTGGATCGGCAAGCTGCCGCCCGGCGTCCTGCTCTCCATCTGCCGCGGCGCGCACGGCGGCAGCACCGCGGAGTGGGTGATCGGCGTACTGCTGGCCATCTACCGGGAGCTGCGCGAGTTCGAGCGAGACCGCGAGCAGCGCCGCTGGCACCAGCACGTGACGGAAACCTTGCAGGGCAAGCGAATTCTCGTGGTCGGCGCCGGGGACCTCGGCCAGCAGCTCAAGCGCAGGCTGGAGCCGTTCGACGCCGAGGCCACGCTGGTCGGCCGGCACCGGAGGGACGGCGTGCACGGCTGGGACGAGCTGCCGGAGCTGCTCGGCCGGCACGATGCGGTGGTGCTGATGGTGCCGGTGACGTCGGAGACCATCGGACTGGCCGACGCCGCCTTCCTGGCCAGGATGGCCGACAACGCGGTGCTGGTGAACGCCGCCCGAGGGCCCGTGGTGGACACCGCCGCGCTGGTCGCCGAGCTGAACTCCGGCCGGTTGCGCGCCGCGCTCGACGTGACCGAGCCCGAGCCGCTGCCCGCCGACCATCCACTGTGGACGGCGAAGAACCTGCTGCTGACCCCGCACGTGGCGGGCAGCGTGGCCGGTCACGAGCAGCGTTCCTACGCCGTGATCGCCGGCGAGCTGGCCCGGTTCGCGGCCGGCAAGGAGCCGGAGAATCTGGTGCGCGGGGACTACTGACCGCCGTCCGCCTTAGGCGGCCCGCGGCCGCATACCATAACCTCCCCTGCGTGAGTACCGAAGACGACCGCCCTCGGCACGCGAGCGGCTATTCCAACACCGGCGGGTTCGCCACCGGACCGGAGTCCTACTCCGGATCCGGCACGTCGAACTTATTCGACGAGGGTGGTTACTCCACCCAGTCGACCTCCATCCTGCCTGGTACGAACCCCTACGACGCGATCACCGATGAGCCGGCGGCGGCGGCGTCGAGGCCGCTCTGGCACGGCGGAGCCGACCTCGGCCTGCTGGTGCTGCGGCTGGTGGCCGGCGGGCTGTTCATCGCACACGGCCTGTCGCACCTGTTCGGCTGGTTCCAGGGCAAGGGCCTGACCGCGCTGGCCGACCAGCTCGCCGGGTTCGGCTACCACGACACCACCGCGCTCGCCTGGGTGACCGGGCTCAGCGAGCTGGTCGGCGGCACCTTCGTCGCACTCGGCCTGTTCACCCCGGCCGGCGCGGCCGCGATGCTCGGCGTGCTGGTCAACGTGATCGTGGTGAAGTTCAACGGGAAGAACTTCGCCGGCGACGTTGAGCTGGAGCTGCTCTACGCGGCGGCCGCGTTCGCCGTGCTGTTCGCCGGTCCGGGCCGGGTGGCGCTCGATCGCCCGACCCCGTGGTACCGGCACGCCCCGGCCTACGGCATCGCGTTCCTGCTGATCGCCGCCGCGGCCAGCGTCACGGTGTTGCTGGTGTTCCGCTGAGGCGGTTCGCGCGCCAGCTCGCTCAGGGGACCTGGCGGACCGCCCCGGTGGACGCGTCGGTGGTGAGCGCCGCGTAGGCGCGCAACGCCGCGGACACCTGGCGCTGGCGGTCGGCCGGCTGCCACGGCCGCTCGCTCGCCTCCATCTTGGCTCGCCGCTCGGCCAGCACATCCGGCTCGACCAGCAGCTCGAGCCGGCGCGCGTGCACGTCGATCAGGATCTGGTCGCCGTCCTGAACGAGTCCGATGGTGCCGCCGCCGGCCGCCTCGGGCGCGACGTGTCCGATGGACAGTCCGGAGGTGCCGCCGGAGAATCGCCCGTCGGTGACCAGTGCGCACTTCTTGCCCAGCCCGGCGCCCTTGAGGAATGCCGTCGGGTGCAGCATCTCCTGCATGCCCGGCCCGCCGGCCGGTCCCTCGTAGCGCACCACGAGCACCTCGCCCGGCTGGATCTGCTTGCCCAGGATCACCGACACGGCCTGCTCTTGGCTCTCCACCACGCGGGCCGGGCCCTGGAAGCGGAACAGCTCCTCGTCGATGCCGGCGGCCTTGATCACCGCGCCGTTCTCGGCCAGGTTCCCGCGCAGCACGGCCAGCCCGCCCTCCGCGGTGTGGGCGTGCGCGGCGTCGCGGATGCAGCCGGCCGTCGCGTCGGTGTCCACCGCGGACCATCGGTTGGTGGTGGAGAACGCCTTCGTGGTGCGCACCCCGCCGGGTGCGGCGTGGAACAGCTCGACCGCGGCAGCGGACGGCGACCCGCCGCGAATGTCCCATTCGGACAGCCAGGTGGACAGTGACGGGGCGTGCACCGCGTGCACCTCGCGGTTGAGCAGCCCGGCCCGGTCCAGTTCGCCGAGGATGGCCGCGATGCCGCCGGCCCGGTGCACGTCCTCCATGTGGTAGTCGGAGTTCGGTGACACCTTGCAGACACAGGGCACCCGCCGGCTGATCGCGTCGATGTCGGCAAGCGTGAACTCGATCTCGCCCTCGCGCGCCGCGGCAAGAATGTGCAGCACGGTGTTGGTCGAGCCGCCCATCGCCATGTCCAGCGCCATCGCGTTCTCGAACGCCGCCTTCGTCGCGATCGACCTGGGCAGCGCGGCCGCGTCGTCCTCGGCGTACCAGCGCCTGGCCAGTTCGACCACCGTGCTGCCGGCCCTGGTGAAGAGGTCGCGCCGGGCAGCGTGCGTGGCCAGCGTGGAGCCGTTGCCGGGCAGGGCGAGCCCGAGGGCTTCGGTCAGGCAGTTCATGGAGTTCGCGGTGAACATCCCGGAGCACGATCCGCAGGTGGGGCAGGCCGAGCGCTCCACCTCGGTCAACCCCATGTCGTCGACCGAGGGGCTGGCGGACGCGGCGATGGCGGTGATCAGGTCCGTCGGCGCCTGCGCCACCCCGTCCACCACGACGGCCTTGCCGGCCTCCATCGGTCCACCCGAGACGAACACGGTCGGGATGTTGAGCCGCATGGTCGCGTTCAGCATCCCCGGCGTGATCTTGTCGCAGTTGGAGATGCACACCAGCGCGTCGGCGGTGTGCGCGTTGACCATGTACTCCACCGAGTCCGCGATGATCTCCCTGGACGGCAGCGAGTAGAGCATTCCGCCGTGCCCCATGGCGATCCCGTCGTCCACCGCGATGGTGTGGAACTCCCTCGGCACCCCGCCGGCCGCGCGCACCGCCTCGGCCACCACGTCGCCGAGGTCGCGCAGGTGCACGTGGCCGGGCACGAACTGGGTGTAGGAGTTGGCGATCGCCACGATCGGTTTGCCGAAGTCGGATTCGGTCATCCCGGTGGCCCGCCACAACGCGCGCGCTCCGGCGGCGTTGCGGCCGTGGGTGGTGGTACGGGACCGGAGCGCAGGCATGGCTCCTCCTCAGCAGGGTCGTGAAGCTCAGGTGGTCAGGGGAAGGTCTGCGAGCGGGTCGTCCAGCCGACCGCGGCTGATCAACGACAGCGCGGAGAGGTGGCGGGTGCGGACCGCGGGCAGTGGGATCTCCCTGCCCTCGGCCGGGACCGCTCGGACACCGCCCCGTTTGGTCAGTCGCAGGCCGGTGAGCGAGGCCCAGGCAAGCCGCCGGCTGGTGAACAGCCGGCGGACGGTGAGGCCGCCGGCGTCGGCCGTGGTGCGGGTGCGCAGTACCCATACCATGATGCCGAGCGGCACCAGGTAGATCAGGAAGAAGCCGGGCGCGCCCACCGCGAACGGGGTGGCGCAGAGCGCGAGCAGCAGTGCGGCCAGCACGGCGACGGCCGGAGTCCGGAACACCAGGCGGTCCGGCAGCTGAGGCTCTGACATGTGCATCAGTCTCCCATATTCCACCATCCGGGAGCCGCGTCCCGCAAAGTTGACGCTCTACTGCCGACGCACTAGCGTTCATATCGTGCAGATTCTGACTGGCCTCGTACTTATTCAGCGCGTTCGACGCTGACCGAGACCGGCTGCGTCGAACGCGCGACCCTCGTACGACCGATCACGGTCGACGAGGGTTTTTTGTTGTCCGAGCCACGAACCGTCCCAAACCTTCGACCCACGAGGCAGAACCCGATGACCAGTGCGACCTCGCGACCAGCCCCGGTCGCCGCGACGCCCGGGCCCGGCCGGCCCGGGTCGTCCGGTGCCCGCCCGAAACCCGCACCGCCAGCCGGTACCCCCATTCGGGTGACTGGGGCGCAGTCACTCGTCCGGTCGCTCGAGGCGGTCGGTGTCGAGGTGGTGTTCGGTATCCCGGGCGGGACGATCCTGCCGGCCTACGACCCGCTGCTCGACTCGACCAAGCTGCGGCACGTGCTGGTCCGGCACGAGCAGGGCGCCGGCCACGCGGCCAGCGGGTACGCACACGCCACCGGGAAGGTCGGGGTGTGCATGGCCACCTCGGGCCCGGGCGCGACGAACCTGGTCACCCCGATCGCCGACGCCTGTATGGACTCCGTGCCAGTGGTGGCCATCACCGGCCAGCAGAGCCGGGCGCTGATCGGCACGGACGCCTTCCAGGAAGCCGACATCTGCGGCATCACCCTGCCCGTCACCAAGCACAACTACCTGGTCACAGACCCCGCGGAGATCCCGAGGGTGATCGCCGAGGCGTTCCACATCGCCAGCACCGGCCGACCCGGCCCGGTCCTGGTGGACATCCCCAAGGACGTGCTCCAGGAGATGACCTCCTTCTCCTGGCCGCCCGAGCTGCGGCTGCCCGGCTACAAGCCGACCACCCGGCCGCACGGCAAGCAGGTGCGTGAGGCGGCCAAGCTGATCGCCGCGGCCAGCCGCCCGGTGCTCTACGTCGGCGGCGGCGTGATCAAGGCGCAGGCCTCCGCCGAGCTTCGGCAGCTGGCCGAGCTGACCGGCATCCCGGTGGTCACCACGCTGATGGCGCGCGGCGCGTTCCCCGACTCGCACCAGCTCAACCTCGGCATGCCCGGCATGCACGGCACGGTGGCCGCGGTGGCCGCGATGCAGCGGTCCGACCTGCTGATCGCGCTCGGCGCCCGGTTCGACGACCGGGTCACCGGCCAACTCGCCACGTTCGCCCCGGGCGCGGCGGTGGTACACGCCGACATCGATCCGGCGGAGATCTCCAAGAACCGCAAGGCGGACGTGCCGATCGTGGGCGACTGCCGGGAGATCCTGATCGAGCTGATCGCCGCGGTGCGGGCCGAGCAGGCCGACGGCCGGACGCCGGACCTGGCCGGCTGGTGGCAGCAGCTGGACTCCTGGCGGGACACCTACCCGCTCGGCTACGAGTGGCCGACCGACGGCACGCTGTCGCCGCAGTTCGTGATCGAGCGGATCGGCGCGATCGCCGGGCCGGACGCGATCTACACGGCGGGCGTCGGCCAGCACCAGATGTGGGCGGCGCAGTTCATCCGCTATGAGAACCCGGCCACCTGGATCAACTCGGGCGGCCTCGGCACCATGGGTTACGCGGTGCCGGCCGCGATGGGCGCCAAGTTCGGCCGGCCGGACAAGGTGGTCTGGGCGATCGACGGCGACGGCTGTTTCCAGATGACCAACCAGGAACTGGCCACCTGCGCCATCGAGGGTGCGCCGATCAAGGTCGCCGTGATCAACAACGGCAACCTCGGCATGGTCCGGCAGTGGCAGAACTTGTTCTACTCGGAGCGCTACTCGCAGACCGACCTCGGCACGCACAAGCACCGCATCCCGGACTTCACGCTGCTTGCCGAGGCGCTCGGCTGCGCCGGGCTGCGGTGCGAGTCGAGGGGGGACGTCGACGCGGTCATCCACCGGGCCATGGAGATCAACGACCGGCCGGTCGTGGTGGACTTCGTGGTCGGCAAGGACGCCCAGGTGTGGCCGATGGTCGCGTCGGGCACCGGCAACGACCACATCATGGCGGCCCGCGGCATCCGCCCGCTCTTCGACGAGGACTGACATGAACGAGCTTGCGAGCGATTCATCGAACACCGCCCCGCCGCCGAGCCCGCGAGGCTGCCGGGTTCGACCGCACCGAGCCTGCGAGATGGTGGCGTAAGTGAGCATCCATACCCTGAGTGTGCTGGTGGAGAACAAGCCTGGCGTCCTGGCCCGGGTGGCGGGCCTGTTCTCCCGCCGCGGGTTCAACATCGAGTCGCTCGCGGTCGGTCCGACCGAGCACGCCGACGTGTCCCGGATGACGATCGTGGTCGCGGTCGCCGAGCAACCGCTGGAGCAGGTCACCAAGCAGCTCAACAAGCTGGTCAACGTGATTAAGATCGTCGAGCTCGAACCGGCCGTCGCGGTGCAACGAGAGTTGTTGCTGGTCAAGGTGCGCGCCGACGCGACCGTGCGCAGCCAGGTCCTGGAGACCGTGCAGTTGTTCCGGGCCAAGGTGGTTGACGTGTCTCCCGAGGCGTTGACCATCGAGGCGACCGGCACCGCCGATAAGCTCGAGGCGCTGCTGCGCATGCTCGAGCCCTACGGCGTGCGGGAGATGGTCCAGTCCGGGATGGTGGCCATCGGCCGCGGCCCGCGATCCATCACCGCGACCGGCGTGCGCTGAGTCCATTTCCTTCGAGAGAAAGTAAACGAGAGCAATGGCAGTCGAGATCTTCTACGACGACGACGCGGACCTGTCGATCATCCAGGGCCGCAAGGTCGCCGTCATCGGCTATGGCAGCCAGGGCCACGCGCACGCGCTGAGCCTGCGGGACTCCGGGGTGGACGTTCGGGTCGGCCTTCCCGAGGGTTCCCGGTCGCGGCCGAAGGCGGAGGATGAGGGGCTGCGCGTGCTGACCCCGGCGCAGGCCGCCACCGAGGCTGACCTGATCATGATCCTGGCGCCGGACACCAAGCAGCGGACCATCTACGCCGAGGACATCGCGCCCAACCTGGCCGACGGCGACGCGCTGTTCTTCGGCCACGGCTTCAACATCCGCTACGGCCTGATCACCCCGCCGTCCAATGTCGATGTGGCGATGGTGGCGCCGAAGGGTCCCGGGCACCTGGTCCGCCGCCAGTTCGTGGACGGCAAGGGCGTGCCCTGCCTGATCGCGGTCGAGCAGGACGCCACCGGCTCGGCGACCGCGCTCGCCCTCTCCTACGCCAAAGCCATCGGCGGCAGCCGGGCCGGAGTGATCAAGACGACGTTCACCGAGGAGACCGAGACCGACCTGTTCGGCGAGCAGGTGGTTCTCTGCGGCGGCACGACGGCGTTGGTGCAGGCCGGATTCGAGACTCTGGTCGAGGCCGGCTACGCGCCGGAGATCGCCTACTTCGAGTGCCTGCACGAGCTCAAGCTGATCGTCGACCTGATGTACGAGGGCGGCATCGCACGGATGCGGTACTCGGTCTCGGACACCGCCGAGTACGGCGACGTCTCGCGCGGCCCGAGGGTGATCAACGATTCGGTGCGCGAGGAGATGCGCAAGATCCTGCGGGAGATCCAGGACGGCTCGTTCGCCGAGGAATGGGTGGCCGAGGACAGCGCCGACCGGCCCAACTTCGCCAAGTTGCGACAGGCGGGTGAACAGCACCCGATCGAGGAGGTCGGCCGCAAGCTGCGCGGGCTAATGTCGTGGGTCGACCGACCGATCACCGAGACCGCCTGAGGGGCAACACATGGGCGACGAGCAGTCGCGGGCGAGCGCGCCGATCTACGACGACAAGGCGCATGTGCGCGGCAAACTTGACCTGACCGATGCCGAATGGCAACGCGCCGCCGAGCCGGACGCCGACCCGGACGGCGAGTACGTCGAGATCGCCTTCGTGCCCCACACCGACGGCAAGACCTACATCGCCATGCGCAACTCCAAGTACACCGGCCCGGACGACACCGTGCTGGTGTTCACCGAGTCCGAATGGGACGCGTTCGTGCAAGGTGCCAAGGCCGGTGAGTTCGACGAACCCTGGTGAGGTGGGTGACGGTGCCACCTCGCGCTGACGTTCCATGCCGGCCCCCGCGCCGCCGGGCCGCTCGATCCTGATCGTCGCCGGGTATCGCGTCGCTCACCACCGGGCGGATCCGTTCGGCTCACCTCATAGACTGCGGGCCAGTGCGTCTGGTTACACCGTGGTAACCCCGGCCGCATCCCGAATCCGAGCCGTGGGAGCTTTGCCGTGACCAAATCGAGCCGTCCCGTCGTCCTGATCGCCGAGAAGCTCGCCCCTTCCGTCCTCGACGTCCTCGGTGAGGAGGTCGAGGTCCGCTATGTCGACGGCACCGACCGGCCGGCGCTGCTGGCCGCGGTGGCCGACGCCGACGCGCTGCTGGTGCGCTCCGCCACCAAGGTCGACGCCGAGGTGCTGGCCGCGTCCGACCGGCTCAAGGTGGTGGCCAGGGCCGGCGTCGGGTTGGACAACGTCGACGTGCCGCCGGCCACCGAGCGCGGCGTGCTTGTGGTCAACGCGCCCACCTCCAACATCGTCTCGGCGGCCGAGCACGCGGTCGCGCTGCTGCTCGCCGTGGCCCGCCGGGTGCCGGCCGCGGACGCGAGCCTGCGCGGCGGGGAGTGGAAGCGGAGCTCGTTCTCCGGCGTCGAGCTCGCCGGCAAGGTGGTCGGCGTGGTCGGGCTCGGCAAGATCGGTCAGCTGTTCGCCCAGCGCCTGGCCGCGTTCGGCACCGAGCTGATCGCCTACGACCCGTACGTCGCCCCGGCCAGGGCCGCGCAGCTGGGCATCGAGCTGGTCACCCTGGACGAGCTGCTGGAGCGGGCCGACATCATCTCCATCCACCTGCCGAAGACGCCGGAGACCAAGGGCCTGATCGGCGCCGCCGCGCTCGGCAAGACGAAGCCGGGCGTGTTGATCGTCAACGCCGCCCGGGGCGGGCTGATCGACGAGCAGGCGTTGGCCGATGCGGTCCGAAGTGGACACGTCGGCGGCGCCGGGATCGACGTGTTCGTCACCGAGCCGACCACCGCCAGCCCGTTGTTCGAGCTGCCCAACGTCGTGGTCACGCCGCACCTCGGCGCGTCGACCGGTGAGGCGCAGGATCGGGCCGGCACCGACGTGGCCCGCTCGGTGCTGCTGGCGCTGCGCGGCGAGTTCGTGCCGGACGCGGTGAACGTGGCGGCCGGCGGCGTGGTCGGCGAGGAGGTTCGGCCCTACCTGCCGCTGACCCAGAAGCTGGGCAAGGTGCTCTCCGCGCTCAGTGGCCGGCCGCCCACGTCGATCACCGTCGAGGTGCGCGGCGAGCTGTCCACCGAGGACCTGACCGTGCTCACCCTGGCCGCCGAGCGCGGCGCGTTCTCCGGGATCGTCGACGACCAGGTCACCTTCGTCAACGCGCAGCGGGTGGCCGCGACGCTCGGGGTGAGCGTCGACCTGATCACCGAGCCGGAGAGCGCGGCGTACCGCAGCCTGGTCACGCTGCGCGCGGTGTACCCGGACGGGACCACGCTGACCGTGAGCGGCACGCTGACCGGCCTGCAACAGGTGGAGAAGCTGGTCGAGGTGAACGGCCGGCACTTCGATCTGCGCGCCGAGGGCACCGTGCTGTTGCTGGAGTACCAGGACCGGCCGGGTGTGATGGGCCTGGTCGGCACCCTGCTCGGTGAGGTCGGCGTCAACATCGAGGCGGCGCAGCTGAGCCAGACCACGGACCGCACCGAGGCGGTCATGCTGCTGCGGGTGGACCGTCAGGTCGACCCCGCGGTGCTCGGCTCGATCGGCGCCGCGGTGGGCGCCAAGCTGGTGCGTTCCGTCGATTTCGACTAGCGGCGACACACCGCGACACACCGCGACATCACCTAGACGGGTGGCCGTGACGATCGCCCGGGCGTGTTCCGGGTAGCCTTCCCTGGTCTGGTGACGGGTACACGCTGGAGGTGTGTGCATGCGGCTCGCGGTGATCCCCGGTGACGGGATCGGGCCCGAAGTAACCGCGGAGGCTCTCAAGGTGCTCGGCGAGGTGGTCCCGAACGCGGAGATCACCCGCTACGACCTTGGAGCCGCGCGGTGGCATGCGACCGGGGAGCTGCTGCCGGAGTCGGTGCTCGGGGAGCTCCGGGCGCACGACGCGATCCTGCTCGGCGCGGTCGGAGATCCATCGGTGCCGAGCGGCATCCTGGAGCGCGGGTTGTTGCTGCGCCTGCGTTTCGAGCTCGACCACCATGTGAACCTGCGGCCCGCGCGGCTCTACCCCGGGGTGAAGAGTCCGCTCGCGGATCCCGGTGAGATCGACATGATCGTGGTCCGGGAGGGCACCGAGGGCCTCTACGCCGGCAACGGCGGTCTGTTGCGCAAGGACACTCCACACGAGATCGCCACCGAGGTCAGCGTCAACACCTCCTACGGGGTGGAGCGCGTGGTCCGGGACGCGTTCGCCCGTGCCGCCGCCCGGCCGCGCAAGCACCTCACGCTGGTACACAAGACGAACGTGCTCACCCACGCCGGCTCGCTGTGGTCCCGGGTGGTCGAAGAGGTGTCCCTGCAACACCCGGACGTGACCGTGGTGTATCAGCATGTGGACGCCACCACGATCCACATGGTGACCCACCCGAGCCGGTTCGACGTGATCGTCACCGACAACCTGTTCGGCGACATCCTCACCGACCTCGCCGCCGCGGTGACCGGCGGCATCGGACTCGCGGCCAGCGGGAACCTGGACATCACCCGGCGTAACCCGTCGATGTTCGAGCCGGTACACGGCAGCGCCCCGGACATCGCCGGACAGGCCATCGCCGACCCCACCGCGGCGGTGCTCTCCGTGGCCCTGCTGCTCGACCACCTCGGCGAACACGAGGCCGCCCGGCGCATCGAGGCGTCGGTGGCGTTCGACCTCGCCACGCGCGACCACCCGTCCCCGGGCCACACCTACTCCATCGGTGACCGGCTCGCCGCCCTGGTCTCGTCCAACTCCTCCACTCCCCGCACCGAAGCCGGCTGAACTGTCGGCCCTCGCGGTGTCTTCTGCCCTCGCTCGCAGGCTCGCTCGGGCGGCTCGCAGTGTCTTCGGCGCTCACTCGTTCCTCGTTCGCGCGGCTCGCAGTGTCTTCGGCGCTCACTCGTTCCTCGTTCGCGCGGCTCGCGGCCTTTGAGCCGGTGTCTTCCCTCCTGCGCTGCTCACTCGCTCGTTCCTCGCTCGCTGCGCTGCTCGTCAGTCCAGACACCGGCCGGCCGACTCGCACGGCTCCGGATCACGGCCCGTTGGGATACAGCGGAAGGTCACCTTGCTGCGGTTCTAGACGCGCAAGGTGACATTCCGCTGTACCTGCTGAGCCGACTCGCCGGCTTCGGAGCGCTTCCGCGTCCTGGTTACATCGCGAGTCGCCGCACGTCAGGCCGAGGCCGGATCCCGGGTGGTGGGAAAGCTCGCCCGCGAGTTGGTATGGCGCGGTCCACTGTGGCAGCATGCCCACCGTGAGTAGCTTCGCGCTGATTATCGACCGGCGCGCCGGATAGTGCCTCCGCACCCGGCGCGCTGACCTCTCGTCTCCTGACGGGGGGTCTTTTTGTTGTAGCCACAACGGTTTCACCACGAGGAGTCCCGTGAGCCGCCGCACCACCCCCGCCGGTACCCCGCTCGGCGACGAGTTCCACGTATACGACACGACGCTGCGCGACGGCGCCCAGCGCGAGGGGATCTCGTACTCGGTCGCCGACAAGCTGGTCGTCGCCCGGCTGCTGGACGGGTTGGGCGTCGGCTTCATCGAAGGCGGCTGGCCGGGTGCGCTGCCCAAGGACACCGAGTTCTTCGCCAGGGCCGCCGCTGGCGAGCTCAACCTGCGGCACGCCGCGCTGGTCGCGTTCGGCTCGACCCGGCGCGCGGGCACCGTGGCCGCGGACGACCTCCAGGTCCGGGCGCTGCTCGAGGCGCAGGTGCCGGTGATCACGCTGGTCGCCAAGTCCGACCGCCGGCACATCGAACGGGCGCTGCGCACCGACGTCGACGAGGCCTGTGCGATGGTTCGCGACACGGTGTCGTTCCTGACCGGCGAGGGGCGGCGGGTGTTCCTGGACGCCGAGCACTTCTTCGACGGCTACGCCCATGACCCGGACTGCGCGTTGCGGGTGCTCACCGCCGGCATGGAGGCCGGCGCGGACGTGGCGGTGCTCTGTGACACCAACGGCGGCCAGCTCCCGCTCGGCCTCGCCGAGACGGTGCGCGAGGTGATCGCGCGCACCGGGTTCCGGGTCGGCATCCACTGTCAGGACGACACCGGCTGCGCGGTGGCCAACAGCCTGGCCGCGGTGCAGGCCGGGGCCACCCATGTGCAGTGCACCGCGAACGGCTACGGCGAGCGGGCCGGCAACGCCGACCTCTTCGCCGTGGTGGGCAATCTGGTGGCCAAGCTCGGCATGCCGGCCGTGCCGGAGCCGTGCGTGCCGGAACTGTCCAGGGTCTCGCACGCGCTCGCCGAGATCGCCAACATCGCGCCCGACACCCACCAGGCCTATGTCGGGTCGTCGGCCTTCGCCCACAAGGCGGGCCTGCACGCGAGCGCGATCAAGGTAGACCCGTTGCTCTACAACCACATCGACCCGAGCGTGGTGGGCAACACGATGCGTGTGCTGGTGACCGAGATGGCCGGCCGGGCCAGCCTCGAGCTCAAGGGTCGGGAGCTCGGGGTGGACCTGGCCGGCCAGCCGGCCGCGCTGAACTCCGCGGTGCGCCGGGTGAAGGAGCTCGAGGCGCGCGGCTGGTCCTTCGAGGCCGCGGATGCCTCACTCGAGCTGCTGCTGCGCACCGAGCTGTCCGAAGTGGACGGACTGCCGTTCGCGCTCGAGTCGTACCGGGTCATCCTGGACCACCGCATGGATGGCCAGGTGGTGTCCGAGGCGACGGTCAAGGTACACGTGGGCGGTGAGCGGGTGATCGCCACCGCCGAGGGCAACGGGCCGGTGCACGCCCTCGATGCCGCGCTGCGCACGGCCCTGGTGCCACACTTGGCCTGGCTCGAGGAGGTCACGCTGACCGACTACAAGGTCCGCATCCTGACCGACCACCCGGGCACCGACGCGGTCACCCGCGTGCTGGTCGAGTCCACCGACCACGAGCGCGAGTGGACCACGGTCGGCGTGCACGGCAACATCGTCGAGGCGAGCTGGCTCGCCCTGTGCGACGCCCTGGCCCACAAGGCGATGCGGGTGCGAGCCAGGGTGAGTGCGGCACGTTAGCCGCGACCGGACCGGCTGACCGTCTACAGTGGACGACTTCGTCCGCCCGCGCCGGTGTCCTAGGATGGCCGGATGCGCATCGCTCGAATCGCCCACCCGGACGGCGTCGCGTTCGTCTCGGTCGAGGGCGAGGGGGAGGACCTGGTCGCCGCCGAGATCGCCGAGCACCCGTTCGGCACGCCCACCTTCACCGGCCGCCGCTGGCCGCTGGCCGCCGCTCGGCTGCTCGCCCCCATCCTGCCGACCAAGCTGATCGGCGTCGGCAAGAACTATGCCGATCACGCCAAGGAGATGGGCGGCGAGCCGCCGGCCGATCCGGTGATCTTCCTCAAGCCGTCCACGTCGGTGATCGGTCCGGGCGCCTCGATCAAGCTGCCGCCGGACTCGGCCAGGGTGGACTACGAGGGCGAGCTGGCGCTGGTGATCGGCAGGCCGTGTCGCGACGTGCCGGCCGCGCGGGCCAAGGACGTGCTGCTCGGCTACACGATCGGCAACGACGTCACCGCGCGCGACCAGCAGCAGTCCGACGGCCAGTGGGCCAGGGCCAAGGGACACGACACATTCTGTCCGCTCGGGCCGTGGATCGACACGGCGGCGGCTCCGGAGGACCTGGCCCTTCGCACCGAGTTGGACGGCGAGGTCAAGCAGGACGCCCGTACCTCGCTGTTGCTGCACGGCATCCCGGAGCTGATCGAGTGGATCTCTCGGGTGATGACCCTGCTGCCCGGCGACGTGATCCTGACCGGCACGCCGGCCGGGGTCGGCCCGATGACCGCTGGTCAGACCGTGTCGGTCAGCATCGAGGGCCTCGGCACACTGACCAACCCGGTCACGGCGCGGTAGCGCTGACCGGGTTCGGCCGCCTGGCGAAGTCCGGGGCGTGCTCCGGGCGCGGCCCGATCGCCACGATGTAGGCGGGAACCGCCCGCAGCGCCGGGATGTGCTTGGTGAGGAACAGCGGTGCCGCGGGGAACGTGGCGAACTTGCCGGACAGTGCCGGCTTGACCACCAGCCGGTGCAGCAACCGTTGCAGGCCTTGGGTGACCACCATCGGGAACCACCGCCTGCGTCGGATCGCGGCCAGGTCGGCCGGTCGGACCCGGTGCTGCCGCAACGGTTTGGCTAGCAGCGTCGCGGCCGCCACGGCGTCCTGCACGGCCAGGTTGATGCCGACGCCGCCGACCGGCGACATCGCGTGTGCCGCGTCCCCGATCAGCAGCAGGCCGTCGGTGTGCCACCGGCGCAGGCGATTCAGCTTGACGTCGAGCATCTTGACGTCGTCCATGCGCTCGATGGCCGACACCCGGCCGGCGAGTTCGGGCGCCAGCGCGGCGATCCGCTCCCGGAACCGCTCGATTCCCTCCGCCCGCAGTCGGGCGTCCGAGCCCTTCGGCTGGAAGTAGGCGATCTGGTAGTAGTCCCCCCGGTTGATCATCACCATGAACTGGTTCCCCTTGATCCGTGGGGAAAGCCCGCTCACCTCGCCGCCGGTCTCCGTCCGGGGCACCCGGAACCACCAGACGTCGAACGGCACCGGGAAGTCCTGGATGCGCAGGCCGGCCGTGTCGCGCAGGATCGAGCCGCGGCCATCGCATCCGACGGTGAGCTCGGCCCGGATCTCGCCGGTCTCGCCGGTCTTGGTGCGGTAGCGCACGCCGGCCACCCGGCCGCCCTCCCGGACCAGCTCGGTCGCCTCGGTGTCCATCCGCAGCGTGAACGTCGGCTCCCGCTTGGCGGCGTCCGCGAGCAGGTCGAGGAAGTCCCACTGGGGCACGGTGGCGATGTAGTTGTAGGGCGGGCGCAACCGCGACACGTCGCCGATCGTGGCGATCCCGCCGTCTGGCGTCGGCACCGCGACGGTCTGTAGCCGGCTTTGCGGCAGCTTGCGGAACTCGGCGCCGAGGCCCAGCTCGTCGAGCAGCCGGATGGTCGAAGCGTGCACCGTGTCGCCGCGGAAGTCGCGCAGGAAATCACCGTGCTTCTCCAGCACCGTCACGGTCACGCCGGCCCTGGCCAGCAGCAGGCCGAGCACCATCCCGGCTGGACCGCCGCCGACGACCAGGCAGGTGGTCCGTTCGTTGTCGACCATGATCATACCCCTTATTTCAACATCGGTTGAATACTTTGAGCATGCACCCGGACGCCTGCCGCGTCAAGGGAGGAGGGCATGGATACGCTGAACGGACCATGGATACTCCTGCCGCGCCAACCGGGGTGCGCACCCGGTTCTGCCCGTCGCCGACCGGTACGCCGCACGTCGGGCTGGTCCGCACGATGCTCTACAACTGGGTGTTCGCCCGCCACAACGGCGGCACCCTGGTGTTCCGCATCGAGGACACCGACGCCGCCCGCGACTCCGAAGAGAGCTACCAGGCGCTGCTCGACGGGCTGCGCTGGCTGCGGCTCGACTGGGACGAGGGGCCCGAGGTCGGCGGCCCGGACGGGCCTTACCGGCAGAGCCAGCGCGGGGAGATCTACGCCGGCATCGCCGCCCGGTTGCTCGAGGCCGGTGAGCTCTACGAGTCGTTCTCCACCAACGAAGAGGTCGACGCGCGGCGCCGGGCGGCCGGCCAGGACCCGAAGCTGGGCTACGACAACGCCGACCGGGGGCTGACGTCGGCGCGGATCGCCGAGCTGCGCGCCGAGGGCCGGGAGCCGGTGCTGCGGCTGCGCATGCCGGACGAGGACATCACGTTCACCGATCTGGTCCGCGGCGAGATCACGTTTCCGGCGGGGTCGGTACCCGACCCGGTGCTCGTGCGGGCCACGGGCGCGCCGCTGTACACGCTGACCAACCCGGTGGACGACGCGCTCATGCGGATCACCCACGTGCTGCGCGGCGAGGACCTGCTGCCGTCCACCCCGCGACAGATCGCGCTGTACCAGGCGTTGCGGAGGATCGGCGTGGCCGGCTTCATACCGCGGTTCGGCCACCTGCCGCTGGTCCGCGGCGAGGGCAACCGGAAGCTCTCCAAGCGCGATCCGGAGTCCAATCTGTTCCTGTACCGGGAGCGCGGGTTCGTGCCCGAGGGGCTGCTCAACTACCTGGCGTTGCTCGGCTGGGCCATCGCCGAGGACCGGGACGTGTTCACCATGGCGGAGATGGTCGCCGCGTTCGACATCGGCCGGGTCAGCCAGAACCCGGCCCGGTTCGACCTGAAGAAGGCCGAGGCGATCAATGCCGACCATGTCCGGGCGTTGCCGGCGGCCGAGTTCGTCGACCGGGTGGTGCCGTACCTGATCGCCGCCGGAACGCTGCCGGAATCGCCGTCGGCGGCACAGCTGGAGACGGTGCGAACCATTGCTCCGCTCATTCAGGAGCGAATCGTCGTGCTTTCCGAAGCACCCGCCATGGTGCATTTCCTGTTCGTTTCGGAGAACGATTTCAAACCCGACGAGGAATCGGTGGCGAAAGCTCTCGGGCCGGATTCGAAACCCGTCGTCGATGCCAGCATCGCGGCCCTCGACGCGCTGCCCGAGTGGTCCGCGAGCGCGATCGAGGACGCGCTCAAGGCAGCCCTGGTCGACGGCCTGGGCCTCAAGCCGCGTAAGGCGTTCGCGCCGGTCCGGGTGGCAGTCACCGGGCGCACCGTGTCACCGCCGCTGTACGAGTCGATGGAGCTGCTTGGCCGCGAGCGATCACTGTCCCGGCTTCGCCGGACACCGGCGTAACGCCTGGCGGGTGCCGAACGATATCCCCCGTTTGGGTCCGTTGTGGACGGCGCGATCTGGATCGAATCAGAACCACGACTATCCCCTAAACAGCCGAATCGGCGAGGTGGCTCGGGGTCCTAGCCTCTCGGGGTGACCTCCCCGCTCGTGCAGGCTACGCCAAGATCGGACAACCTGGCGGACGCCGACCTGCCACCCAGGGTCAAAGCGGTCTGCTTGGACATCGACGACACGCTGATCGACTTCACCACCCCGGCCCGGAAGGCGTTGTTCGGCATGATCGGCCGCGACGATCTGTGGCCGGTCTGGGAGCGGACCACCGAGGAGCACGTGGCCAGGGTGGTCGCCGGTGAACTGGACCCGGAGAGCATGCACCTGGCCCGCACGAAGGCCTTTCTCGCCGACCTCGGCGCCCGGCTCGACGACGCCGCGGTGAGTGCGATGGAGGACCGGCGCAAGGCCGAGGTGAACGAGGCCTGGGCGCTGTTCGACGACGTGGTGCCGTGCCTGGACTGGTTGCACGCCGCTGGGCTCAAGGTGGCCGCGGTGACGAACGCCTCGGGGCCGCACCAGCGGGCCAAACTCAACGGTCTGGGCATCGCCAGGTTCTTCGACACCGTGGTGATCGCCGGCGAACTGGGCGCGGCGAAGCCGGACCCGCAGATCTTCCGGGCCGCCTGCACCCGTCTCGAGGTGCCCGCGGAGCAGGCGTTACACATCGGCGACCGGCTCGACGTGGACGCCGTGGGGGCCCGCGACGCCGGCCTGCACGGCGTCTGGCTTGACCGGCGCGGCGCCCCCGCCAACCCCGAGCAGGGCGTACACGTCATCGAGACCCTCGCCGACCTGCCGGAACTGATCGTCAGCGAGTACCGCACCCCGGCCGCGACAGGCCCGACGGCCGTGCCTGGCCAGCGGGCCGGTGATCCGATTTCCGCTCCTCCAGCGCCGTGGTCTACCATCTCTCTGCGTCAGCACGGGCAGTGATTCGGACCGATCCGATTACTGTCAGTAGTGACGGTGGGGTATGGTGTAATTGGCAGCACGACTGATTCTGGTTCAGTTAGTCTAGGTTCGAGTCCTGGTACCCCAGCAGAGTGAATAGGCTAAGATTCACTCTCCTAGGGCCCCGTCGTCTAGCGGCCTAGGACGCCGCCCTCTCAAGGCGGTAGCGCGGGTTCAAATCCCGTCGGGGCTACGTCAGTCTGCGTCAGCGAAGACCCTCGTCCAGTTCCGGGCGAGGGTCTTCGACGTTCCAGCCTGAGATCTCCCGGCCCGGCCGGGATGGTCCGCCACGCCCCGGAGGTTCACCGCCAC
>JBJMIG010000028.1:0-6042 GCA_045806965.1 Labedaea sp.
AGGTCCGGATGATCCTCATCGACCCGAAGATGGTCGAGCTGACCCCGTACGAGGGCATCCCGCACCTCATCACGCCCATCATCACGCAGCCGAAGAAGGCGGCCGCCGCGCTGTCGTGGCTGGTCGAGGAGATGGAGCAGCGCTACCAGGACATGCAGGCCAACCGGGTGCGGCACATCGACGACTTCAACAAGAAGGTCCGTTCCGGCGAGATCAGCGCGCCGCCCGGCAGCGAGCGCGAGTACCGGCCCTATCCCTACATCCTGGCCATCGTCGACGAGCTCGCGGACCTGATGATGACCGCGCCGCGCGACGTCGAGGACGCGGTGGTGCGGATCACCCAGAAGGCCCGCGCCGCCGGGATCCACCTGGTGCTGGCCACCCAGCGGCCGTCGGTGGACGTGGTCACCGGCCTGATCAAGACCAACGTGCCGTCCCGGCTGGCGTTCGCCACCTCGTCGCTGATCGACTCCAGGGTCATCCTGGACCAGCCCGGCGCGGAGAAGCTGATCGGCATGGGCGACGCCCTGTACCTGCCGATGGGCACCTCCAAGCCGCTGCGGATCCAGGGCGCCTTCGTCACCGACGAGGAGATCGCCGCGATCGTCGGGTTCGTCAAGGACCAGGCCCAGCCGGACTACACCGACGGCGTCACGGCTGCCACGGCCCGCGACGGCGGCAAGGACCGGGAGATCGACGCCGACATCGGCGACGACCTCGACGTCCTGTTGCAGGCCGCCGAGCTGATCGTAACCTCCCAGTTCGGCAGCACCTCCATGCTCCAGCGCAAGCTCCGCGTCGGCTTCGCCAAGGCCGGACGCCTGATGGACCTGCTGGAATCACGTGGCGTCGTGGGCCCGAGCGAGGGCTCCAAGGCCCGCGAGGTGCTCATCAAGCCCGACGAGCTCGACTCGGTGCTCTACCTGATCCGCGGCGGCGGCCCACCCCCCGCCGACCCCGAAGATCCCGAAGACTCCTGACCGGGGCCGCCCGTTCGGCGCAATGTCACCTTGCGCTGCTTCTGGACGCGCAATGTCACCTTGCGCTGCTTCTAAACGCGGAATGTCACCTTGCGCTGATCCGAGCGGTGGCGAGGCAACGGGGGGGGGGTGGCTCAGAGCTCGAGGAGCATGCGGGCGTTGCCGAGGGTGTTGGGCTTGACGTAGGGGAGGCCGAGGAACTCCGCGACGCCCTCGTCGAGGGAGCGGCGGATCTCGTCGAACACCTCGGGCTCGACCGGGGTGCCGTCGATGCTCGTGGATCACGCCGCAGCCTGGTGCGACCGGCAGGCGGATGACTTCGACGAGATCTGGTGTGTCGTCGACGTCGATCAGTTCGACCTCGCGGCGGCCACTTCCCTGGCGCGGGATCGTGGCATTCGGCTGGCTGTGTCCAACCCGTGCTTCGAGGTTCTGGCTGCTGTTGCACTTCGTCGACTGCATGGCGGCGGTTCGGGACGCTGCCGACGCTATCCAGCGGCTGAAGCGACACGTGCCCGACTACACCATGCGCCAGCTCAGGTTTAACAAGTTCCGCGACGGGGTCGCCGGCGCGATCCAGCGGGCGCGGCGGCTGGAGCAGGGTGCCAACCCGTCCAGCGGGGTGTGGAGAATCGCCGAGGTCATCGTCGGCGCGGGAGAATAGTCGTCTGCAGCAATTCGGGCGGCTATTCATCCATACTCGGCTCGCCGCCAACGCCGACCCGGCCACAACGGCGCCAGGCCCATAGGGTGCTCCACGACATGTCCTCGTCCAGCAACAATAGTCCCGATCTGAAGGAAAGTCGGGTGTGCGGCTGCGACGGGGCCGGTGACGCTGGTCGGCGGCTCGGCGACTATCACATGGCGGTCAGGGTCAGGGCATGCTGGTTTGCTCGTCGCCGAGGTTGTCCAGGGCCTGGGTGATGAGGGCGCGTGCCGCGTGTCCGTGGACGGCTTGTTGGGTCAGTTCGTGGAATGCCTTGGAGTAGAGGGCGATCTCGCGGGGTTGGCTGATGGCCAGTTCGGCGGAGACGGTTTCCACGTGGACCAGGCGGTTGTCGAACAGGATGAACTGGTTGGTGGGCACGCGGTATTCGGCGTGGGCGGGGATGATGCCGAAGCTGACGCGGGCCAGGGACATGACGGCAAGGAGCCGGTCGAGTTGGCCGGTCATGATCGAGGCGTCGCCGACGGTGGTAAGGATGGCCTGGTGGGCAAGGATGAAGTGGAACCGGTGGTCGCCTTTGTAGAGGATCTGCTGGCGTTCCATGCGCGCGGAGACGCCGGCGTCGAGGTCGTCGGGGATCTGGTAGAAGTCGATGACCCGGCGCATGATCGCCGCCGCGTACTCGGCAGTGTGCAGGATGCCGGGGACGAGCAGCGGTTCGTACCAGCGCATGAGCCGGGTTTGCGCTTCCAGGGTGCGGGAGGTCTGTTGGCGGCGACGGGTTCCGGTGCCCAGCATCCGGCGCCATTCCACGTACATTGCTTCGATGTGCCGGACGGTGGCGATCAGGTCGGGAACCTGCTCGTGGACACCGGTGTGCTGGCACCAAATGCGGATGTCGTCTTCGGAGGGTGTCTGTTTGCCGTACTCGATCTTCGAGACCTTGGAGCTGTGCCATCCGGCGAGGTCGGCGAGTTGCCTGCCGGAGAGGTTGGCGTCCCTGCGAATGTCCCGCAGCCGGTGGCCGAGGGATTCGCGTGCCTGATGAACCGAGCTGGTCACGGAACACGTCTCTACGCGCAGATGTGTTCGCTGACCAGGTATTGCTCGTGGGGGATTGCTGTTCGCCAGACGTGGTCGCGCACGGCGCGGCAGCGCTCGACGATGGTCGGGTCGGTGGTGGCGGCGCCCCCGACGAACCGGCCGTCCGGCTCGAAGACGGTGAACACCACGCGGTCGTCGTCGAAGAGCCAGTAGTCATCGGCGGTGAGGTCGGCCGAATTGAGGTGACGGGGCAGGTAGCGGATGTCCTCCCCGGCAGCGATGTTGTGCGGTGCGACCACGAGGCCCCAGCGGGTGTAGTCGCCGTGCGGAACGGTAACGACGCGCGCCCGCCGGATGCTGCGGCCGGTGCGAGTGGTGTCCCGGACCAGGTCGAGCCACGGCTGATGCCAGGCGAAGTCGTCGTGCTGCCCGGTCAGGAACAACTGGAACGGCCCGGCCTCGTCCGGGGTGTGGTAGCTGTCCTGGACTTCCAGGTGAAAGGCGTCGTGCTGGAAGGTGCGGAACAGGTTGTCGAACGCATCACCCGCTAGTAGCTCCACGGGCCTCACCTTCTTGTGCTTTGGGGACTTCGACGCAGGTCTCGTGACCCGGAATGTCCATTTGTGACAGCGCCTCGTGATCGGTGACCGGCACCCCGGACACGACAAAGGTGTCGTGGGCCGTATCGCGCAACGCCACACCGAGTCGGGTACCCGGCTGCAGGTAGGTCAGCAGGCGGGCGGGGATCTCCACACTCGCCGGTTGTCCGCTGACCTTCCAGCCTTGCACCACATAGGTGTCCTGGTCGGTAGCGAACAATGTGGGCGAGCCGCCACCCTGGGTTTCCTTGCCGAGGAACGTTAGCTGCATGATGACCCAATCCTTAGGACCGTGCACGAGTTTGCTCGGTCGTATTGATGGTGCCTCCATCAGCGCGGGATGCGTCAACGAATCACACAGTTTGCCGCCTGTCCGAGCAAACTGTAGCAAACTTCTGGAGTCCTCGACATCGCTGGCTCTAGCGTCGTTGCTCTGCGGCAAGCGACAGCGGAAGCAATGGCACAGCAGATGAACAGCCTCCACCTGACCATCACCGACCACACAGCCCTCGCGCTCTACCCGGAGCTGGAGCGACTCATCGAGCTGCGGCGGGGACACGGGTGGTTCTTCCAACCGGTACAGGTGCACGGCGAGCTGGAGCTGCTGACCGGAGCGCGCGTCTGGCCCGAGGGGTGGTCTGACGCGCTCGCCATTCGTGATCTTGGGGACGTCACGGCTTCCGTTGTGACCCGGCCGGAGGCGAGGTGTGGCAGCGGGAGGGTGGCCTGGTCGACGTGATAGACGGCCTGATGGAGCTGCCCGCGCCGAACGAGTCGGGAGCGCCGCGGCTGGTCAGGGGCACCGCTCCCCGGCTGTGGACGCCGGATATGGGCATCCCCCCGTGAGCCATGGACAAGGTGTGGGTGGCCTTGGCGCTTTCGGTGCCGCTGATCATGGGCGGGGCGTGGGCCGTCTCGTTCTTGGCCATTGATACCCGACGGGAAGGGAGACTGCGAGCCTTGCGACACCACGCCAGGGATGACCACGCGGTCGACAGCGCATGCAACTGCTATGCGCGGCCCGGCCATCGCTTTCGCGGCCAGGGAGAGGCCATCACAGTGGCCGAGCTGCTGGAAGACGCCATCGAACGCGGTGTAGGCATCCGGCTCAACTGGCCGGAAGACGACTTGGACAGAAGCCCTATCCAAGCCGACGAGCAGGGGCAGTTTCCGACCGTCGTCCTGCCCAGCCTTCACGACCTGAACTAGAGCTCCAGGAGCATGCGGGCGTTGCCGAGGGTGTTGGGCTTGACGTAGGGGAGACCGAGGAACTCCGCGACGCCCTCGTCGAGGGAGCGGCGGATCTCGTCGAACACCTCGGGCTCGACCGGCGTGCCGTCGATCTCGACGAAGCCGTACCTGGCGAAGAACGCGGTCTCGAAGGTGAGCACGAACAGGCGAACCAGGCCGAGCTCCTTGGCCACCGCGATCAGCGCCTCGACCAGTGCGCGGCCGATGCCGTGGCCGGTCGCGGACGGTAGGACGGCGATGGTGCGCAGCTCGGCGATGTCCTCCCAGAGCACGTGCAGCGCACCGCAGCCGACCAGCGACCCGGCCGTCTCGGCGACCCAGAACTCCTGCACGTCCTCGTAGAGGGTGACGAGTTCCTTGTCCAGCAGCACCCGGCCGGCATAACGGTCGACGATGGCCTTGATCGACCGGACGTCACTGGTCCGCGCGCGCCGCACGATCAGCTCGGAGTCACGAGTATCCATTGGTACCTATTGAACTATTGACACCGGTTGTCCCGCAGACCAGAGTCGAGTCACCGGATAGCGACTGATCTGTACGCATTGCGGACACGAGGTGAGAGGTCATGTCGATCGACCCGCGTCAGCTCCGCAACTGCCTCGGTCACTTCGGCACCGGCGTCACCGTGGTGACCTGCGCACCCGAGGGCGTCGCCCACGGCGCCACGGTCAACGCGTTCGCGGCGGTCTCCATTGACCCGCCGCTTGTGCTGGTCTCGCTCGACCGGGCCACCAAGGCATCCCGGCTGCTTGACGGCAATCCCTTCACGGTCAACGTGTTGCGCGCCGGGCAGGAGGACCTCGCACTGCACTTCGCCGGCCGGCCGATGATCGACCAGGTGCGCTGGGCGCCGCGCAACGGACACCTCGCACCGCGGTTGTCCAAGGTCCTCGCGTACCTCGCCTGCACGCCGTGGCGCAGCTACGACGGCGGCGACCACACGCTGTTCCTCGGCAAGGTCGAGGAGTACGCCTACTTCGGCGGCGAGCCGCTGCTGTTCTTCCGCGGCAGGTTCTCCCGCACCGCGCCGGAATCCGAGGCCTCGCCGTGGATCGGGTCGCTGGACAGTCCGAACAACGGCTGGCTGGTCATGGAACCGGCCAACTGAGCCGGCCGAACCGAGCAGTGGCCAACCGGCCAGCGAGGAGTAGGGCGTGAGCGAGCTTGCGAGCGAACCATCGGACACTGCCCCGACGCCGAGCCTGCGAGGCGACCGGGTTTGGCGTCACCGAGCTTGCGAGGTGCACCGATGAGTTGCCCTGTGTCAAGCCGCCGCTTGTTGATCTTGTTTGAGGAGTCGTTGGAGGGCGCCGTGCTGGGCGGGGTCGTAGGGCGTGTTGGTGTGCCAGCAGTGCCAGATGACGTAGAGCCAGGCGCGGGCGAGGATCCGCACGGCGTGGGGGTGGTCGTGGCCCCTGGCGCGGGCTTGTTGGTAGAGGTGGTTGGCCCAGGGGTTGGCGCGGCGGCTGTCGCCGGCGAAGTCGCAGACGGCGTCGCGGAG
>JBJMIG010000029.1:0-83304 GCA_045806965.1 Labedaea sp.
CGGCAGTGTCGCTGGACCGCACCCGGGAACCGGCGGACCAGCCACACCCTCCAGGAAACTGACCGTCCCACCACTCGGCGCCCCCACCGAACCCGTCACCGTCGCGGTGAACGTCACCTGTGCACCCAACTCCGCCGAACCGGCCGGACTCGCCGACAGCGTCACGGTCGGCGTGGCCTCCGCGATCGAATACGGCACCACCGCACTGTCAGCGTTGGAGTAGTTCGGATCCGTCGTCCCGTCATAGGACGCCACAACGTTGTGCGAACCCAAGGTCAAGCCCGAGGTGACACACTCCAGAGTCGCCGGCAGTGTCGCTGGACCGCACCCGGGAACCGGCGGACCAGCCACACCCTCCAGGAAACTGACCGTCCCACCACTCGGCGCCCCCACCGAACCCGTCACTGTCGCGGTGAACGTCACCTGTGCACCCAACTCCGCGGAACCAGCCGGATTGGCGACCAGGGTCACGGTCGGCGTGGCCTCCGCGATCGAATACGGCAACACCGCACTATCACCATTGACATAGTTCGGATCGGCCGTCCCGTCATACGAAGCCACAATGCCGTGCGACCCGCCGGCCAACCCCGACGTCACACACTCCACCTGGGTCGCCAGCAACGTCACCGGAGCACAACCGGGAACCGCAGCGCCACCCACACCCTCAGTGAAACTCACCGACCCCAAACTCGGCGCCGGCCCACCGGCAACCCCGGTCGCCGTCGCCGTCAACGTCACCGGCGCACCAATTGGCGCCGAGGTGTCCGGGCTCGCGGTCACCGTGACCGTCGGTGCGGCTTCATCGACGACATAGCTGACGGGGTCGCTGTCATCGTTGGTGTAACCAGGATCCGCGTCTCCGTTGTACGTGGCCACAATGCCGTGCGGCCCGCCACCCAAACCCGAGGTCACACACTCCAGAACCGCCGGCAAGGTCACCGGGGCGCATCCAGGAACCACCGGACCACCCGCACCCTCGGTGAAACTCACCGTTCCCAAACTCGGGGCCGGCCCAGCAGCAACCCCGGTCACCGTCGCCGTGAACGTCACCGACGACCCCAGCCCCGCCGAGCCGGCCGGACTCGCCACCAACGTCACCGTCGGCGTGACCTCCGCGATCGAATACGGCAACACCGCACTATCACTGTTGAGATAGTTGGGATCGGCCGTCCCGTCATACGAAGCCACAATGCCGTGCGACCCGCCGGCCAACCCCGACGTCACACACTCCACCTGGGTCGCCAGCAACGTCACCGGAGCACAACCGGGAACCGCAGCGCCACCCACACCCTCGGTGAAACTTACCGTTCCCAAACTCGGCACCGGCCCAGCACCAACCCCCGTCACCGTCGCCGTGAACGTCACCGACGACCCCAGCCCCGCCGAACCGGCCGGATCGGCAACCAGCGTCACGGTCGGCGTGACCTCCGCGATCGAGTAGCTGAGCGGGGCACTGTCGGCGTTGGCGTAGTTCGGATCCGCCGTCCCGTCGTAGGACGCGACGATGTTGTGCGACCCCAACGTCAGTCCCGATGTGACGCATTCGAGAGCCGCCGGCAACGTCACCGCAGCGCACCCTGGAACCGCCGGGCCACCTACACCCTCAAGGAAACTCACCGTCCCACCACTCGGCGCCCCCGCCGACCCCGTCACCGTCGCGGTGAACGTCACCTGCGCACCCAACTCCGCCGAACCGGCCGGGCTCCCCGCCAACGTCACGGTCGGCGTGGCCTCACCGATCGAATACGGCAACACCGCACTGTCACCATTGAGATAGTTCGGATCCGCCGTCCCGTCATAGGACGCCACGATGTCGTGCGACCCCAACGTCAGTCCCGAGGTAACGCATTCGAGAGCCGCCGGCAACGTCACCAGAGCACAACCGGGGACCGCAGCGCCACCGACACCCTCGGTGAAAGTGACCGTCCCCAGACTCGGCGCCGGCCCAGCACCAACGCCGACCACCGTCGCCGTCAAGGTCACCTGCGCACCCAACCCGGCCGAGGTGGGCGGGCTCGCCGACGCCGTCACCGTCGGCGCGACCTCCGTGATCACATAGCCGGTGACGGTGGCGCTGGCCGGGTCGTACGAACCGCCGTCACCCGGGTAGTTGGCCACGACGTCAAAGGTGCCGGCCGCGAGCGACGAGGTCGTGCATACCGCCTGCGCCTCCTCCCCCGCGGTCGCCACCAGGTTCTGACTTCCGCAGCCAGCGATCGCGGTACCGCCCGCGGTGAAGCTCACCGTGCCGGTCGGGGTTCCCAGTCCGGTACCGGTGACCGTCGCGGTGAACGTCACCTCGCCCAACGACGCCGTGCCGACGGGGTTCGCGGCAAGGGCCATCGTCGGTGCGACCAGAATCCTGGCGCCCACGGTCGGGGTGGTGGACTGGACCTCCTGCGGTTGGATCTCGGTGCTGGTTGGGGTGTCCGCGAGCGGTGGCATCGCGGGTTGCGGCGCCGCGGTGTCGGACGATGTCGGTTGCGGTGCGCCGGTATCGGACGATGTCGGTTGCGGCGCCGCGGTGTCGGACGATGTCGGTTGCGGTGCCGCGGTGTCCGACGAGGTTGGTTGCGGTGCCTGCGACGCTTCCAGCGCCGTCGTCGTGGACGCTGCCGGCGCCGGTGTTGAGCTGGTGGCGGAGGCGTTGCTCACGGCGGGCGTACCGGATCCGGCCTCGGGTGCGGCAGGAGTCGGTCCGGACGCGGCGGTTCCTTCGGCGACGGGGCGAGCCTCCGCAGCCGGCACGGCGGCTTTCGGGCCGGCCGGAGGATTCACCTGGGCCGGCGTATCGGCGGCCGCGGGAGTGGCTGTGGCCACCACCAGCGTGCCAATCAACCAGCATGCCGACAACCACGAGGCGCCGTGGAAAAGCCGTCCAGACCGGACTGGGCGCCTGGGCGGGCCCGTTGCCGTGAAGTGAGCCATGGTGGACGACCTCCCGCATCGATGCCTGGGTGCCAAGCCGTCAGAGCGCTGGTCTGCGACCGGCTCCGGTGGGCCCTGCGGCCGGTAGCCGCAGGACCCACCGTGATCTGAGCGCGGCGTGCGCCGTGTTCAGGCCGGGCCTGAGTTCAGGACCGCCGGTTGTGCCGAGTCGAATCCGGGCCGGATGGTCGCGTGGCACGGCGCCGGCCGCCCAGGGCGGAGCCGAACGCCAGGAACCCGCCGCCGGCGCCGAGCAGCAGCAGCGCGCCGAGCAGCATCCGGTCGACCCTGGTACCGGTGTTGGCCAACTCGGTATCGGTCTCGGTCTCGGCGCCGGTACCGGCCTCCTCGCCGGTACCGGTCAGGGCCAGCGACGCGTTGACGGTATAGCCGCTGATCTCCCCACTGCTTGCCGCGTACAGCGGGTCACCGCTGTAGGAGGCGACGATCCTGACCGAACCCGCCGGCAGCGCGGTCGTCGTGCAGATCGCCTGACCCGACCCGCTCACCGGCACAGCTTCACATCCGGCGAGCGTCGCGAGTGCACCGACCGCCGCCGCGAAGCTCACCGTCCCACCCGGAAGGATTCCGCTCCCGTCACCGGTAACGACGGCGGTGAAGGTCACCGGCGCACCCACATCGACGGGCCCGGCGGGAGACGCCAGGAGGGTCACAGCCGACGCTCGCGCGGTGACCTGATAGCCCGCGACCGTGGCGCTGCCGGTGAGGTAGTTGGTGTCACCGCTGTAGGTCGCGACCACCGTGTGCGGCCCGACCGCCAACGACGGCGGCGTGCACACCGGGGAAGTGGGCAGGGTCACCGCCGGGCAGGCGGCGACCGCCACGCCGTCAACGGTGAAGGTCACTGTCCCAATGGGAGCGGGCACACCGGATACTCCGGCCACGTTCGCGGTGAACGAGGCGGAGTTGCCAACCACCACCGAACTCGCCGGAGCAGCGTTCAGGGCAACGAACGGAGTGGCCCGCGTGATCTGATAGGCGGCGAGTGTGGCACTGCCGGCGAGATAGTTGGTGTCACCGCTGTAGTTCGCGACGATCGCGTGCGAGCCCAACGCCAATCCCGACGTCGTGCACTGCGCACTCCCCGGACCCACCGGCTGCGCGGCGCACCCCGGAATCGTCGGACCGCCTGCGCCGTCAGTGAAATTCACCGTCCCGGTGGGCGGCGTGCCGGCCACCCCGGCCACTGACGCGGTGAACATCACCGAGCCACCGAGTTGCGCCGATGTGGCCGGACTCGCGGCCAGCGTCACCGCCGGAGCGGCCGGAGTGACCGTAACGCTGAGCAGAGGGCTGTCATCATTGGTGTAGCTGATATCCCCGCCACCGTTGTAGGTAGCCACGATGTTGGCGTGCGCCCCCACCGTCAATCCCGCGGTGACGCACTGCGCGGCCGCCGGCAACGTCGCCGGGGGACATCCCGGAACCGCCGGGCCACCAACGCCCTGGGTGAAACTCACCGTCCCACCCGTAGGTGCCGGTCCACCGGCCGCCCCGGTCACGGTCGCCGTGAACGTCACCGGGGTTCCCAACGGCACCGATCCGGACGGGTTCGCCGCCAACGTCACCGTCGGCGCGACCTCGGTGACCGTGTAGCTGAGCGCGGCACTGTCCCCGTTGTTGTAGCTCGGATCACTGGTCCCGTTGTACGACACCACAATGCTGTGTGACCCGCCGGTGAGTCCCGTCGTCACGCACTCCACCGGAGCCGCCGGCAAGGTCACCGCGGTACAGCCCGGAACCGCCGGGCCACCAACGCCCTCGGTGAACATCGCGGTCCCACCGGCAGGTGCCGGCGCACCAGCCACGCCTGCCACGGTCGCGGTGAACGTCACCGGGGTTCCCAACGCCACCGGACCCGGGCTGGCCGGGCTCGCCGACACCGTCACCGTCGGCGTCCCCTGCGCGATCGAATACGACAACACCGCACTGGCACCAGTGCCATAGTTGGGATCCGCCGTCCCGTCATACGACGCCACGATGCCATGTGACCCGCCGGCCAAACCCGATGTCACACACTGCAGCGGAGTCGCCGGCAACGTCACCGCAGAACACCCGGAAACCGCCGGGCCTCCCACGCCCTCGGTGAAGGTGACGGTCCCCAAACTCGGCGCCGGCCCACCGCCAACGCCGGCCACCGTCGCCGTCAATGTCACCGGCGCACCCAATGCCGCCGACGTGGCCGGGCTCGCCACCAACGTCACCGTCGGCGTCGCCTCCGCGATCGAGTAGCTGAACGAGCCGCTGGCAGCACTGAGGTAGTTCGGATCGGCAGTCCCGATATACGACGCCACGATGGCGTGCGCTCCACCCGTCAACGCCGACGTCGTGCAGACCAAACCTCCCGGCAACGCCACCGCGGTACAACCGGAGATCGCCGAACCATCCGCGGTGAAACTCACCGTCCCACCACTCGCCGGCCCCGCCGCCCCGGTCACGGTCGCCGTGAAGGTCACCGGCGCGGCCAACGTCCCCGGCGTAGGGGGTGTCGCCGACACCACGGTGACCGTCGGCGTGGCCTCCGTGATCGTGTAGCTGAACGCCGCACTGGCCGGAGAATCGGTGTAGTTGGGATCAGTGGTCCCGTTGTAGGAAGCGACGATGCTCTGCGCACCCAAGCCCAATACCGATGCCGATGTGTTACACACCGCCGGCAACGCCACCGCGGTACAACCGGTGATCGCCGCGGCATTCGCGGTGAAGCTCACCGTCCCGGCACTCGGTGCCGGCGCACCGGCCACACCGGTCACGGTCGCGGTGAACGCGACGGGCACACCCAACTCCGCTGAGGTGGCCGGATTGGCCGACACCACGGCCATCGTCGGCGCGACCTCGGTGATCACGTAACCGGGGATGGTGCCGCTGGCCGGGTCGTAGTTGCCAGGAGGTATGTTCCCCGAATAGTTGGCCGCCACGGTGACGGTGCCCGCCGCAAGCGACGAAGTCGTGCAAGTCGCCTCCGTCACCTCCGGTGCCGTCACCGTCACGGGCTGGGCTCCGCATCCCCCGATCGCCGTGCCACCAGCGGTGAACTGCACTGTTCCGGTCGGATCACCCGATCCAGCGGTACCGGTGATTGTCGCCGTGAAGGTCACCGGGCCCAACGGCGCCGTGCCAGCGGGGTTCGCGACGAGAGCCACGGTCGGTGCGACCAGAATCCTGGCGTCCACCGGGGGCGTGCCGGCCTCGACCGCCTGCGGTTGGATCTCGGTGCTGCTCGGCGTTTCCGCGGACGGCGGCGTCGCGAGTTGCGGCACCGCGCTGTCCGGCGTCGACGGTTGAGCGGCGTCACCAGGGCCGGCCGGAAGGGCTCCGTTCGCCGCGGTGGCCTCGTTCCCTTGCGACGCCCGGGTTCCGCTGGGGCTTGGCACGTTGCCGTCGGCGGGGCCGGTCTTGGCTGTGGCGGGGGCCGCTGCGGTCGCGGCTGCCGCGTCGGCTGTGCCGGCGGCCAGGCCGGCGGTCGGGTCCGCGGCAGGCAACACCGTCGCGGTGGCCGAGGTTTCCACGCCCGCCGCGGGATCCACCGGCGGAGTGTCGGCGATCGCGGGAGCGGCCGTCGCCACCAGCAGAGTGCCGGTCAGGCAGACGGCCGACAACCACGATGCGCCGTGGAACGCACGGGCGTTCCGAACCTGGCCCCTACGAGGGCCTTGCGCCGCGAAGAGAGCCATAGTGGACACGCCCTTCGGTAAATTCGGTGATTGAGGTGCCAAGCCAGACAAGCACCGGCCCTGTTGGCCAGCAATTTCTGCGGTGACCGACACCGGGAAGTGGGCGCCACCGGACGAGCGGCCGACACCGTCGAGGATGGGCAGGTGGAATGCGAAAACCAGCCGGCCAACAGCGATGTGGGGGCTGGTTTTCGCTGATCAACAGCCGGCGAAGCGTTCATCCAAACGTGTGAGGCCAACGCTCATCGCCCGACCGGCCGACTGTCAGGTGGTATGCGGCCGCGGGAAATATGCCTCCGATGGGCCGCGGCGGGTTACGCAGCGGCGATAGGGGCCCTCGCCCCGAGGTGACGTTTCGTGCTCGAGGTCGATGGGCGCCGACAGCTGCGGCACGGACTGATCGTGTCGGTGTAGGTCGACCGGAGGACATACACTCGATTGGCGTACCCCAACTCGACTGGGCGAAGGGGCATTGGCAGAGGGTGACCGGAAACCTACGGTGGGTGCCGACGCGGATCGACACGGACGTGCCGCATCCGAGCCGGATGCACGACTACTGGCTGGGCGGCGGCCACAACTTCGCGGCCGACCGCGAGCTGGCCGAAAAGATCATGAAGATCATGCCGGGCATCGAGGACATCTCCCGGATCAACCAGGCCTACGTGCGCCGGGCGGCATTGTTCCTGGTCAGCATGGGCATTCGCCAGTTCCTCGACATTGGCTCGGGTGTTCCGACGATCGGCACTCTGCACGAAGTCGTACATCGGGCCGACCCCGAGTGCCGGGTGGTTTACGTGGACGCCGATCCGGTGTCGGTCGCCCACACCCAACTGATCCTTGAGGACGTCGACCGAGCCGCGGTGTTGCTGGGCGATGTGCGCGACGTCGATGCCGTGCTCGGTGCCGAACCGACCAGGCGGTTACTCGACGTCGAGGCGCCCATCGGCCTGTTCGCCCCGGCGATGCATTTCTACCCTGACGCACTGGACCCGGCGGCCATCCTGGCCGGCTATCGCCAACGGCTCGCCTCCGGCAGCTACCTGGTGCTGGCCCAGTGCACCAGTGACAACAACATCCCCGGACAGGACGAGGTCGTCGCGGCCTACCGGGCCACCCGCTACCGGCTCTACCTCCGCACCTACGCGGAGGTGCTGCGGATGTGCGAGGGATTCGACCTGGTTCCGCCAGGACTGGTCGGCTTCGCCGACTGGCGACCGGAAGGCATCGGCGACCGCTCCACCGATCCGGCAATCAATTCACTGATTTACGCGGCCGTCGGTCGCAAGCCGTGACTGAACCGCACCGTTCGATAATCGAACGCCGATGCACGAAATGCCGCGCGCAGAATTTGCCGAGGGCTGAATACGGGGACGACACATGCCCGCCCGGCGAGCTGGCGCGGTTGCGGTAGCCGGCCAGATCACAGGAGGCCGCGCTGACGGGCGACGATCACGGCGTCCCGGCGCCGGTGGACCCCGAACTTGCGATAGATGCCGCGAAGGTGGGTCTTGACGGTGTTGACCGAGACGAACCAGGAGTCGGCGATCTCCTCCGCGGTGCGCATGGACGGCAGCTCGGCGAGCAGATCCAACTCCCGCTTGGTGAGCTCGTCGATGAGATTCGGGTCGGGCACCGGCAGGTCGGCCAGCACCTTGGCGGCGAACGGGTCCAGCGAACCGAACCGGCCGACCCCAGCGGCCAGCAGGGCACGAAGCCAGGGCCCGGCATCCTGGAACGGTCGTAGGGCGATCTGTGGCGCCGCGATGGCGAGGGCCTGGGCGAGGGCCTGGTGAGCGCGATCCAACTCTTCGGCGCGGTGCGCCAGGTGCGCTTCGAGCAGCCAGGCGTCAATGAGGGTGGGGATGACGATCGCGCGGTTCTGGCCGTCGAGAACGGATGCCAGCAGCCGCCGGGCCAGGTCCGGCTTGCCGTTGTGCGCATGCAGCGTCGCGCGGAGCAGTGCCTGCTCGCCGCACGGCGCGAGCAGTGCCTTCGCCTGCTCGAGAAGCTCCACCGCCCAGACCCGGTTTCCTGCCCGCAAAGCCATCCGTTGACACGCCGGCGCCAGGTAGGCGACCAGCACCGGCGACAGGCCGCGGTCGCTCGCCCCTTGCCAGAGCCGCTGTAGGGCCGTGACGATCGAGTTCGGGTCACTGGACCTGCCGACAATGACCAGCGCACGAAGTGCCTGCGCGAACGCGATGGTCGGATCGTGAGCCAGCGCCGCCATCGAGTTGTTGCTGGCAAACGTGCACCACTGCAGGACTCGCAGGTCTTCCAGCCGTTGGTAGGCGACCACGGCCAGGAGCGTGTGCAGGTAGGCACTGTGGGGTGTCTCGGCCCAGCCTCGCGACTTGGCGAACTCGAGGGCGGTGCCGGCGCGTTCGTTGAGCTGCGTGAGGTCGCCCTCGGCGGCCAGGTGCACCTCGCAGTGCAGTGCCATCCCGTCCCGGCGGTCTCGGATGGCCTGGTCAAGTGCCTGTCGCAGGTCCTTGGAGGCGGCGTGTCGCTTGCCGGTCCATGCCGCGGCCACACCGCGGTGGAACAGCGCGAGCAGGTCGACGTCGGGGTCACCGGACCGGTCCCCGGGCCAGCTCTCGAGCAGTGCGAGAGTCCCGCCGACATCCCCGTGCAGACGGGCCCGATGGAGTCGCACGGTGGTAAGCAACGTGCTCAGTCGTGGATTGTTGGGCCGCCGGGCGACGTCATTCGTCCGGTGCAGCCAACGATCGGCGGCCGGCAGGTCACCGAGGTCGAGAGCCGCCTCGGCGGCGATGAGCGCGACCGTTGGTCGGGCAAGTACGGACTCGGGGGCGGTATCGAGAATCCGCCCGAGCTCGCCGGCGTGTCCTTTGAGGATTTGCTCGAGCCCGTGGCCGTCGACCAGACCGGAAGTGAGATCATCATCTCGCGAGGCGATCGCGTGCACGATGGCGCGCAATGAGTCGCCCGAGCCACGGAACCAGTGGGCGGCGGTGCGATGCAGCTCGTGCCGGGCGGCGGGTTCCCGCCGCCCGAACTCGGTACGCAGACACCTGCTGAGCAGCGGATGGTAGTGGTACCAGCTCGATGACCGGTCGCGGTCGCAGACGAGAATGCCGGAGCGTTCCAGCCAGTCGAGAATCTGACCGACATTCGGCAGCCCGGACAACGCTTCGGCCAGTCCGACGGTGAACGATCGGCACAGGCTCGTGGACAGCATGAAATGCTGAACATCCTTGCGCTGCCGGGCGAGAACCTCCTCGAGGAGATATTCGGCCACGGCTGGTTGATCGCCGGTGAAGCCGTTGATGTCGTTAGCCGGCCGAGTCCTGTCGTGGACGGTCATCGCGGCGAACCGGAGGCCGGCCGGCCAGCCCTCGGTTCGTTCCATCAACAGGTGGAGATCCGCTTCGTCCAGGCGGATGCCCTCGCCGGCGTACAGGTGTCGGGCTTCCTCGCCGGAGAACGGCAACTTGCCGGGATCAATTTCCCGAAGCCGGCCTTCGAGCCTGAGCCGAGCCAGGTTCAACTGCGGCCGGCACCTGGCGGCCAGCACGATCCGCAGCGCGGCCGGTGTGTGGCGCAGCAAGAAGTTCAAGCTACGCACGGCCTCGCTGGACTGCACCTCGTGCACGCCGTCGAGAACAAGGACGACGGGTAGGAGCGACCGGTCGAACGCGGCGATGACAGCCGCGAGAAAAGCCGCATGCTGCTGGCCGGACGGAGGCATCAGCCGGTCAAGCGAGCGGCCCGGCTGCCAGGCTCCGCTCAACTGGAGCGCCCGCAGGATCGCCGACCACAACAGGGTGGGGTCGTTATCCTCGGCGTCCAGGGAAACCCATGCGGCACAACCGTTGCCACGCTCCACCCAGCCGCGCAGCCAGGTGGCCAGCATGGTCGTCTTTCCCGCGCCCGCCGGCGCGCACACAACCGGCACGGGCGAGCCGGCCGGGGTGACAACCACCGCCTCATCCAGCAGAGCGTGAAGTCGTTCGCGCACCAGTGCGGATGTGACCGCAGGGACTTGCACCTTGGCCGCGGCCACCGGCATGCTTCTTTCGCCGGCCTCTGCCAGGGCCACGATCCGATCAACCCCTGGATGACTCAGCGATCCGCCTAGTGGCATTACTCTTCCCCCGTAGGGATGTCGTCAACCTGATCGATCGATCAAATACCCTCAGCGGATCTTCGTCAATACCATTCCGTATCGTGATCGACACCGCGACGAAGTGGCCGATTCCGTGCAACGACGGGTTAACCGCGAATGAACGCGTCTATGCGGCCCGGCGCCTCATGGTTGGAGTACCTAGGGGGATTGTGGACGTTCACATGGGACTTTGCGAGCACTGTCACCCCAATGCACTAGTCCTTGGTAACCGTTGGTATCCACCCATCAGCTTCCGCGACGGCAGAACCCTTTGCCGGTGGGCCGTACGACGCAATCTCATCCGCTGCGGATGTGGCCATGGGCCCCGCCGACCGCAGATGATGCTTCTGGCCGCGAGAAGTTAAGTCTTCGTGAAGTAACCTTTGAAGTCAAGGGAACCTCGCAGCGTCGGCGGCGCCCAACACCATGATCCGGCCAAAGACGGGGCCAGAACCTGACGAAGTCACCGGCCGGCGCCAACGAGCGCGACGTAGTCGGTGCGGGCCCGAAGGAAACTCGCACTCCGCATCATCCATTTCGGACTTCACCAGTGCGGCGTATCCCGGGTCGTTCGGCGTCGAACCGTACGGAGCTCCGCCGTTCCAACCGCTCGAGCATCAGTGGGCCGAGCATCACCGCCGCAGACAGTAAACAGCGGAGTACCCGGCAACCTTCCCCGGGCGGTTCCTCCCCGGCCCCGCGCACCGAACGCTCGTGGCGTCGCTCAGAGCAGTCCACGCTGGCGAGCTACGGTGATGGCGTCTCGTCGATGGCTGACTCCGAGCTTGCGATAGATACCGCGGAGATGGGTCTTCACAGTGTTGACCGAGACGAAGAGTGTGTGCGCGATTTCCTCGGCCGTGCGCATCGAGGGCAGTTCGGCGAGGAGGGCCTGCTCTCGCTCGGTAAGCCCGTCCGTCGGATCGGGAACAGAGGCGGGGAGCGCGGCGAGGACGCTCGAGGCGAACGGTTCGAGCCGACCGAACCGGCCGGCACCGCGCGCCAGCAGGGTGCGGATGGGCTGTCCGGCGTCGCGAAACGGTCGCATGATGCGCTCCGGCGCAGCCAACACCAGTGCCTGGGAAAGCGCCTCATGGGCACGACGGCTGTCCGCAGCGCGATCGGCCAGGTGTGTCTCCAGGAGCCAGGCGTCGATGAGCGTCGGCGCGACGATGGTGTTCGCCCCGCCTTCCAGTAGGGAGTTCAGCAACCGTTTGGCAGACACGGTCTTGCTCTTGTAGGCGTGCAGGTTCGCTCGAAGCAGCGCACGTTCCGCACCCGGAACGGCCAGGGCCTCGACCCGCTCAAGCGCCTCGACCGCCCAGCCGTACTCCCCTATCCGCAGGGCCATACGTTGCTGCGCTGGTGCGGCGTAGGCGACCAGCGCCGGAGAAATGGTCTTGCCGCTCTGCCGTTGCCAGTGTCCCCGAAGGGTTGCCGCGACCTCGTACGGGTCTGCGGCGGTGTCGAAGTTGATCGTCGCATGCAGCGTGCTCACGAACAGCTCGATGGTGGGGTCGGCCGGCTCGGCGAGCAACGCCGCGGCGAGGGTGGCGAGCTGTAGCGCCGATTCGCCCTCGAGCCGTTGGTAGGCCACGAAACCCAACAACGCATATGCGTAGGCGCACCGCGACGTGTTGGCCCAGCCGTGTGACTCCGCCAGTTCCAGCGCGGCCCGTGCCCGCGCGCTGACCTGGGTGAGGTCGCCCTCCACGGCAGCGATCCCGGCCAGGTGCGTCTCGCATTGCAGCCGGATGGCGTCCCGCTGTTCCGAGGAAGCGAGGCGCAGGGCGCGTTGCAGGTCGTTCTTGGCTGCCTGCTGGTGGCCGGTCCAGGCCGCCGCGACTCCCCGGTTGAACAGGGCGAGCAGATCGGAGTCGAGATCGCCGGTTCGGCCCGCCCTGGTGTACCGCAGCGCCGCTCGCGCCACCCGGATGTCACCGTCCAACCGCGAGCGGTGCAGGTGTGCGGTCGCGTGCAGCGCACGTAGCCGCTGGGTGCGCAGCGGGTGAGCGACGTTGTCGAGACCACGCAACCAGCGGTCCGCGACCAGCACGTCACCCAGGTCGAGCGCGGCAAGTGCGACGACCAGGGTGACCGACGGCCGGCTGAGCACATGAGCCGGCGCGGAGTCGAGGATTCGGCGTAACCTCACCGTTTCCCCTTTGAGGATCTCGCCGAGCCCGTACTTCGCGACCAGGCGGGTGAGGAGGTTCTCGTCGCCCGAGGCGGTGCCATGCTCCATCGCCTGGAGCGGGTCGTCGATCGAGAGGAACCAGTTCGCGGCGATGCGATGCAGTTGCTGCTGGGCGGAAAGCTGGCGGCGGCCGAGCTCGGCCCGCAGGTAGCTGCGCAGCAGGGGGTGATAGCGGTACCAGAGGCGCGTGTCGTCGCGGGTGCTGACCAGGATGCTGCTGCGCTCCAACCGGTCGAGGATCTGACCGGCGTTGTCCCGTCGGGACAGCGCGACGGCGAGGTCCGCGGTGAACCTGCGACAGATGCAGGTGGCGAGCATGAACTCCTGGACGTCCTCGGGCTGGCGCGCGAAGACCTCACCGATGAGGTAGTCGGCCACCATACGGTCGTCGCCGGTGAAGTCGGTGATGAGTTCGGCGGGCTGAGCCGAGTCCGCCAGGGTGGTCGCGGCCAGCCGCAGTCCCGCCGCCCACCCCTCGGTGCGTTCCATCAACAGTTCGAGCTCGGAATCGGCCAGTTGGATACTCTCGTTCGCATACAGTAGGCGGGCCTCGTCCATGGTGAACGTCAGGTTTTCTGGACCGATTTCCCGCAACCGCCCCTCCAGCTTGAGCCGGGGCAGGATCAGGGGTGGCGAGAATCGGGTCGCCAGCACAACCCGCAACGTGGCAGGCGAATGACGGAGCAGGATGTTCAAGGTGCGGACGGCCTGCGTCGAGTGCACGTCATCAACCCCGTCGAGAATCAGAACAACCGGCCTCGCGAGCCGTTCCAACATCGCGATCACGGCCGCGAGGAAACTCGCATACGGCCCGTCCGGGATCGGCACGGCCTTGTCCAGCGCGCCGTCCTTCCCCAGCGCACCACTGACCTTCAGCGCCTGGAGAACCGCCGACCACAACTGGGCCGGATCGTTGTCCTCGTCGTCCAGTGACACCCAGGCAACCCACACGTCACCACGTTCGGCCCGCTGTCGTGCCCAGGTGGCAAGCATCGCCGTCTTTCCGGCGCCGGCCGGCGCGCGCACGACCGTCACCGGTGGACCGACATCGCTGTCCGCCACGGCGGCATCCAGCAGGGCATGGAGCCGGTCCCGAATCAGTACGGTGGATGCGGAGGCCGGGATGCGCACCTTCGCCGCGGCCACCTGCGTGTCATCATCCGAGGTATCCTCACCAGCGGTAACCTGCTCGGCTTCGGAGGGCTTTCTCGGCTCAATCAGGCGCATGGATCTCCCCTGTCGTCAGTCACACGGACTAATGCGCACCGAGCAAATGGCACTTGGTGGAGTTAGCGTGGCGACCGAGGTTTCGAGCCCGGTTCGGCAGCAGAATCTACTGCCTTGACGAAAGCAATGAGTCCGACGATTCTTCGTAACACATTTGGGATGCCCGCTGCGGCGGCCACGGCGCCGGCCAACATCTCATTTACTTGCTCCTGATCATTCTCTCCCCCCTTGTGCTGAATCGACATCGCGAGTGACAAGACAAGGGCAGCAAGGGCCATGCTGGCGCGCCCGCGGCTACGATTCGAACTACTCACGTTCGTCCTCCTCCTGCCTGCGCTCCGGACCCGACACTGCCGGAGTACATCCCATGCTGCTGGGCGGGAAAAGGCCGTACTTCCCCCGTCGCGGATGAAGTTCTCCGACGACCGGCCGATGCTCTCCTGCTACGACGGCATTTCGGAACGAGGACGCGGACAAGTCGCTCCCACGGTCGCCAACTTTGGCGGGTGTCCCAGCCTCGGACATCACCCTGACCTGCGCATACCGTGCGGATACACGAGGTATCGGCCTGGTCGCTCGCGCCGGGGATTGATGCCCGGGGTGGGCATTCCGAGAGTGCTCTCGGCTATGGGCCTATTCGCTCAAAAATGTGACGGGTCCATATGAACGTGAAGGGCGGCTGCTTCACCAAATCATCCGTGGCGTGTGAGGCCTGATTTAGGTGAGCACCGGCAGGCTAGCCTCGTGGGCTCGAAGTTCCACCAAGGACGGCCTGGGGCATCGAGCCTGCCCGAAGATGTTGGGACCGGATCGGACCACGTGACGGCGACGCCGGGAAGTCGGGGTCACGGCAGAGGCACATCGCATCGTCTATGTGACCACCGCTCCGGCCCAGCATCAACATGTGCGAGCGATGAGGAACCGCGCAGGACGACACGGTCATGCCGGCCCACGTGAGGATGTGTGATGACACTGTCGCGGAGGACGGGCCGGCACCGACGGCACCAGCAACGGGACGCGCAGGGTGCGAGCGCCGGGAACGAACAGCCCCCCGCTCCGACGGGCCACCGTTTTGACGTGGTCTGGCGCGGATTCGACCGGAGCCAGGTGAACGCTTACGTCGATCTTCAGTTGCGCTGGCTCATCGCCGATCGCGACGCCGCGATGGCCATGGCCGGCAACCAGACAAAGCTGCTCGACGAGAGCAGGTTGGACGCGCGGCGCCTGCGGGAGCAGCTCGACCGGCTCTGCCAGACGCCGCTGTCTCCCGACGCGGTGGACGAGCGCTCCCGGCGGCAGGTGGAGATCGCCCGAGCGGAGGCATCGGCGGCGGTGACCTCGGCTCGTGCCCGTGCCGAGCACATACGGGCCACTGCGGACGAAGAAACCGTGCGATTGGCCGCTGCGGCGGAGCAGCGACGAAAGCGGGCCGAAGACGGCTTCGAGATCGCCATGGCGGCGAGATATGCCGAGGTCATGCGACGGCTGCGGGACTATGAGGCGGCCTGCCGGGCCCAGGCCGAGCAGTTGGTTCGCGACGCCCGTCTGCTCGCCGCCAAACACCCGGTCACCGCCCGGTCCGACGTGGAGTCACCGTCCGGCGGGCAACGCCACCTCGCTCGCCGTCGGCACCTGGCGCGTGGTCTGACCCAACGCACGCCCGCGCTCATCGAACCGGCCGACGGCGAGCGGCTCCCGCCTGACCGGCTAGGTCAGTCCACGGCGATCGGGCTCGACGCGGTGATGGGCACTCCCAGATCGAGGATCTGGTCGAGGGTGAGGGCGGCGTCGACAAGGGCGAGGTGGGTGAACGCCTGCGGAAAGTTGCCGAGCTGCTCACCGGTGGGCCCGATCTCCTCGGCGTACAAGCCCAGATGGTTGCCGTAGGTGAGCATCTGCTCGAAGACAAGTCGTGCCTTGTCCAGATATCCGGCACCCGCCAAGGCGTTGACGTAGTTGAAGGTGCACAGCGAGAACGTGCCCTCGGCACCGCGCAGTCCGTCCGGCGACGCGCTCGGGTCATATCGGTAGACCAGGCTGTCAACCACCAGCCGCTCCTCCATGGCGGCAAGGGTGGCCAGCCACTTCGGGTCGTGGGGGGCGACGAAGCCGACCTGCGCCATGCGCAGCAGCGCCGAGTCGAGTACGCCCGAGCCATATCGCTGGACGAATGCCTGTCGCTCCGGATGCCAACCCCGAGCCCAGATCTGGGCGTAGATCTGGTCCCGGCTAGCGCGCCACCGGTCAACCGGGCCGGGCCGGCTGAGCGCATCTGCCAAACGGGCGGCCCGGTCGAACGCCACCCAACTCATCAACCGGCCGTAGGTGAAGTTCGCTCGCCCGCCTCGAGTCTCCCAGATGCCCTCATCCGGCCGGTCCCAGTTGTCCCCAAGCCAGTCGAGCACGCCGGACAGTGCTTGCCAACCGTCGTCGCTGACCCGTAGCCCGTGCCGGTCGGCCTGATAGATGCTGTCCAGCAACTCACCGTAGATGTCGAGCTGGAGCTGGTCGGACGCGCCATTGCCGATCCGCACCGGTTTCGAGCCGCGATAGCCCGCCCAATGCTCGAGAACCTCCTCGCCGAGATCGGACGAACCGTCCACCCGGTACATGATCTTCAACGGGCCGCTCGTGGTGCCGGTTCCTTCTCGGTACCGATCGGCCAGCCATCGGGCGAAGTCGGCGGCTTCCTCCGTAAAACCCATGCTCAGCAACGAATACACCGCGAACGAGGCATCCCTGACCCAGGTGTAGCGGTAGTCCCAGTTTCGCTCGCCGCCGAGCTGCTCGGGCAGGCCGGCCGTCGGGGCCGCGATGATCGCACCAGTCGGTGCGTAGGTCAGGAGCTTGAGCGTCACCGCCGAGCGGTGGAGAATCTCGCGCCAGCGGCCCCGGTAGGTAGATCTGCCCAGCCACGCACGCCAGAACCGAGCCGTGTCGTAGAAGGCATCTTCGATCTCGGCGACCCGAACGGCCCTCGGTGGCCCGTCGGCATTCGACTCCAGCACGAACCCCCGGACCTGCCCCGCGCTCAGCTCGAAGGAACCGGACACGGCGCCGGCTTCGATGACCCGCATCTCTGCCAGCGCATGGTCCTCAGGTTCCCGAACCGCGTGCAGCGTCAGGACGACGTCGCCGCCGTCGAAGACCACGCCGTTCTCGGTTCGGTGCGTCGTGTGCTCACGGCGGCCATAGTCGAATCGCGGAGCCACATCCAGCTTGAAATCAACGCACCCACGCAGACACCGCACCATCCGGATCAGCCGGTGGTTGTCGGTGGCGTGCCGAAGCGATGCGGGCGGCATGAAATCGACGACCTCGGCGGTTCCGGACGGCAGCAAGAATCGGGTGATGAGAATTGCCGTATCCGGAAAATAGAGTTGCCTGGACACATAGGGCTCACGGGCCGGGCGGATCCCGCAGTGCCCGCCGCGGTGGGTGTCGAGCAACGCCCCGAAGACACTTGGGGAGTCGAACCGCGGGCAGCAGAACCAGTCAACCGTCCCGTCCGTGCTGACCAGCGCGGCCGTCTGAAGGTCTCCGATCAGCCCGTGATCGGCGATCAGTGGGTACTGGTCCACGAGTATCTCCTGGTGGGTCGGCGTCTGGCCGATAGCTTGTCGGCCCCCACGCACCTCGTCGTCATCCGCACCGGGTGATGAATTTGCCGGAGTAAGCATGCGACCGTAGCGGTGTAATAGGCGGGCAACGGGAGGGCGTGAATGAGCACATATTTCAACGAAGACACCGGCCGAATCCGCGATTCAACTGGAGGTAGCTTGAACGTCGTACCGGCCAACCGTGCGCATGGTGACGAGACCTCGATGTGGGCCGGCTGGACCATGTTCGCCGGCATCGCGATGATCATGATCGGTGCGCTCAACGCCATCGAGGGCCTTGTGGCCCTGTTCAACCGCGACTTCTATCTGTCCGGTCCGCGGAACCTCCTGATGTTCGACCTCACCACCTGGGGCTGGGTACACCTCATCCTCGGTGCCCTGGTGGCGACAACCGGGATCGCGCTGCTCGCCGACGCCGGGTGGGCTCGTCCGGTCACGGTTGTGCTCGCCGCGTTCAACGCGGTCGCCGAGCTGGCCTTCCTCGGCGCTTATCCCCTGTGGTCGACAATCGCGATCGCCCTCTGCGTCATGGTCATCTGGTCGATCGTCGTGCACGGAGACGAAAGCCGCCTCGACTGGTGACGGCTGCTCGACGGCGCCCCCCGGTGAATCCTTTGGAGAGAGGAACAAATGACCGTTCTGACGACCCCGCTGCCGTTCACCACCAGGGACTACGCCGCCCGCATGGCCCGCGCGGAACAGGCCGTGCGCACGGCGGGGCTGGACGGCATCGTCCTGGCTCCAGGCCCGGACCTGTTGTGGTTGACCGGATACGAACCAACGGCGCTCACCGAGCGGCTCACCCTGCTGGTTCTCTCCCCCGGGTTGGGCCCGGTGCTGATCGTCCCCGCGCTGGAACGCCTGGACGCCGAGGCCGTGGTAGGAGCCGCCGGCTGCGGAATCGTCGAGTGGGTCGACGGTTCCGACCCCTACCGCCTGGCCAGCGCCCTGCTCAAGCCGGGCGGACGGTTCGGCATCTCGGACTCCGCGTGGTCGGCTCACCTACTCGGGCTCCAAGCGGCGACGCCAAGCACCCACTACCAAACACTGAGCCAGAGCCTCCCCCTGCTGCGCGCGGTAAAGGAGCAGGGCGAGCTCTGCCGGCTCACCACGGCCGGCCTCGCCGCCGACGCGACCTATGCCGAGATCGTCCACTATCGCTTCGCCGGTCGCCGGGAGCGCGACGTGGCGGCGGACCTGGCTCGCCTGCTGCGTGAGTTCGGTCATCAGCAGATCGACTTCACCGTGGTGGGATCGGGCCCCAACGGCGCGAACCCACAGCACGAGGCCGGCGACCGGGTGATCGAAAAGCGCGACGTGGTCGTGCTGGACATCGGTGGCCGGATGTTCGGGTACGGGTCGGAAACCGCCCGCACGGTGTCGGTGGGCGAGCCGTCCCCGGAAACGCGCCGGCTACACGACATCGTCAGGAGAGCGCAGCAGGCGGCGTTCGAGGCCGTCCGCCCCGGGGTGTCCGCGGAGCGGATCGACCGCGTCGCCAGAGATGTGATCACCGAAGCGGGGTACGGCGCGCGGTTCATCCACCGCACCGGACATGGGATCGGGGTGACCACACAGGAGCCGCCGTACCTCGTCAAGGGGGTGACCCAGCCGCTCGAGCCCGGAATGTGTTTCTCCATCGAACCGGGCATTTACCTGCCGGGCCGGTTCGGGGTGCGGATCGCGGACATCGTCACCGTCACCGACACCGGCGCCGAACGGCTCAACAACACCGGCCGAGACCTCCGGGTGGTCGGCTAGCACCCTGCGCCGCCCCAGGTCACCCGAGCGTCCACCGTAGCGCTCGGGATTGCCTCTGTGGCAACGATACTGGATCTGCGCGCCGCTCGATGCGTTGTCAACCCTGGTATCGCCCGAATCTCATCCTTAGCGGAGGACGCGGCGCCGCGGCGCCGATCTCACTCTGAGTGCATGACGGAGAACCGCACCGCGGAACAGACGGTACAGCGCACTCGAGCCCCCTCGGCGACGTGGATTTCCTGGGTGGCGCTGGCCATGATGACCACCAGCTCGGTAGCGAGCCTGCGACCATCGCCGACCATGGCCGTGTACGGCCTGGCGTGCGTCTTCCTGTACCTCGTCCCCGCGATCGTGTTTCTCCTGCCCACGTCGCTCGTCTCCGCCGAGTTAGCCTCGGGTTGGACCGGTGGTGTCTACAACTGGGTGGCCCAGGGAATCTCCAAGCCCGCTGGATTTCTTGCCGTGTGGTGCCAGTTCGCGATGACGATCTTCTATTACCCGAGCCTGCTCGGGTACGTGGCCAGCACGCTGGCCTACGTGTTCAACCCGGAACTGGCGAGCAACGGAGTGTGGACGGCCGTCATAATCGTCGTCGCCTACTGGTCCGGCGTGTGGATCTCGTCCCGTGGCACCAAGAGCGTCGCCGGTCTCGCCAGCGGCGGCCTGATCATCGGGACGTTGATCCCCGGCGTGCTGCTGGTCGTCCTCGGTGTGGTCTTCCTCGGCCAGGGGAACTCCTCGGCCGCGCCGATGACCTCGGACCATCTGCTGCCCGCGTGGGCCGGCCTGGCCAGCCTCGTATTGATCGTGAACAACTTCCTTTCCTACTCAGGAATGGAGATGAACGCCGTCCACGTGTCGTTCCTGCGGAAGCCGGGAAAGGAGTTCCCCCGGTCGATATTCCTAGCCATGGGAATGGTCCTGCTGATCTTCATCCTCCCCGCGCTGGCCATCAGTTGGGTGGTGCCGGCCGAGCAGTTGTCCCTCACCGCCGGTGTCATGCAGGCGTTCGACGCGGTGTTCGCCCAGTTCGGCTGGCAGTTGCTCACCCCGATCATCGGGATCATGCTGGTCACCGCCTCGCTCGGCGGCATGCTGACCTGGCTTGCCGGCCCTTCCAAGGGATTGCTGCTCATCTCCCGGCAGGAGGGGTACCTTCCGCCGTTCCTGCAACGGCTCAACAAACATGGAGTCCAGCAGAACATCCTGGTCACCCAGGGCCTGGTCACCACGGCGATCGCGTTGCTCTACGCGTTCGTCCCGGACGTGTCGAGCGCTTACTGGATCTTCTCCGTGATCACCACCCAGGTGTACCTCATCATGTACCTGCTGATGTTCGTGGCCGCGGTTCGGCTGCGCCGCAGCCAACCCGACCATCCACGCGGCTACCGGGCACCGATGCTGATCGGACTGTGCGGCGTAGGTTTCGCCGCGTCGCTTGCCGCGTTGCTCGTCGGTTTCATTCCGCCGTCACAGTTCGGCGGCGGCAACGCCGGCGTGTACTTCCTGATCGTCGCGGGCGGAGCGCTCGGCCTCGGCCTCGTGGTGCCGATTCTCTTCTACCGCTTCCGGAAGCCGTCCTGGAAGCAGGAGGTGGCGACAGCATGAGCACGGTGACGGAATCGTCGAACCGGCAAGAGCGGGCCATCGTCTACGGTGTGGTCGCGGCCGTGATGGTGATCTTGATCGCCATCGGGTTGGTCGCCTGGCAGTCGTCGAAGTCGACGAATGAAGCGCAGGGCAAGGCCGACCAGCTCATCGCGGCTATCGAGGCCACCGGAGGACGAGCACCGGATCGCGACCAGATCGTCGGGATGTTCGGCACCGACGCGGCAGCGGTCTGCGCCAACCCGAACGGGGCGCTGCCCAAGGCCACCCTCCTGGCCGGGCTGGCGAACGGGGCCGGCGGTCCCGGAACGAGGCCGGTGACCGCCACCGCCCGGGCGGTCAAAGGTGAGGCGCTGGTGATCTCGATCTACTGCCCCGACCAGCTATCCGAGTTCCAACAGTTCGTCTCCGGGCTCAAGACCGCCGGTTGAGCACGCCGCCAGCTCGGTGGCCGAGCGGTGGCCGAACGGTGGTAAGCCGAAGCGGCGCAGGGGCAACCATTCCCTTGCGCCGCAATGGGTCGGGCGGAATGCCCGACCCCTGCCGCATCGACTAGGCGTTGCGTACTTCTTCGACGAACCGGGTGACCTGCGAGCGGAGCAGGTCGGCGAGCCGGGACAGGCCGGTCATGTCCTCCGCCACGTTCCCATCCGTACTGCCCTCGATCGCGGCGGCGATGCCCGCGGTCATCCCGTCCATCTGTCGAATGCTGCCCGTGATGTTGTCCAGCACGGAGATCACCTCGACGGAGGCCTGTTGCACGGTGGCCACCCGCTCGTTGATCGCATCGGCCGACTGCCTGGCCTCGTCCGCCAGGGACTTCACCTCGCTGGCCACCACGCTGAACCCGCGGCCGGCCGCGCCGGCCCGCTCCGCCTCGATGGTGGCGTTCAGTGCCAGCAGCCGGGTCTGGCCGGCGATCTGGGTCACCATTCGAACGGCCTGCCGAATCTCGTCCGAGGCGGCGTCCAGCGCGGACACCGTCTGTGTCGCCCGGCCGGACTCCTCGGCGGCTTTGCTGGCGAACGAGGCCAGACCCGCGGCCGATGAGCCGATCTTGGTGGCCGCCGTCGCGACCTGCTCGGCGGCCGACAGCACGGCGGTCTCCATCTCGTCGGCCAGCGACTGGCGCGCGGCACGGGCCGCGCTGACCTCCTCGGTCGCCGCGCGCATCACCTCTCGGGCCTCGTTGATCTTCCGAGCGCCCGCGGCGAACGTGCCGGACATGCCGCGCTCCAGGAAGCTGCGGTGGAACCGGCCCTCGTTGGCCGAGGACAGCGAGGCCACCGACTCCCGGAGGAAGGCGTCCATCACATCCAGCATCCGATTCACGTTGGTCCGGGCCGCGACCGCCGCCGGATCGTCCGACAGCGGGGGAACCCGGGCCTCCAGATCGCCGGCCGCCACCCGGGCGCAGACATCGGCGATAGTCTCCAGCACCGTAGGGTCGATGCCAGCGTTCATGAGCGGACATCCTGTCGGGTCAGGGACCAGACGAACTGGTCGTAGTTCTGGCCGAGCTCACCGAGCCGGCGGTCGAAGGACTCAAGGGAGGCCCGGACGCCGTCCACCGGGCGGGCGTGCGCGCGCTCGACCTCTATCAGCGAGGTGTAGAGGCGGCTGGCCGCCCGGACCGCCTCGGGGTCGGGCACCCGACGGTTGGAGTGATAGCCGGCCAGCCGGCCAGCCGCGTCGTAGGTGGGCGTGACGTGGGCCAGCACCCAGTAGTGCGCCCCGTCCTTGGCCAGGTTGACGATGTAGGCGAAGACCTCCTGGCCGGCCTTCAGGTTGTCCCACAGCAGGCGGAAGATCGCCCGTGGCATGTCGGGGTGGCGCACCAGGCTGTGCGGCGCGCCGATCACCTCAGACTCCTGATAGGTGGAGACCCGCAGGAAGACGTCGTTGGCGTAGGTGATGATCCCGCGATAATCGGTCTTGGAGACGATGAGCTCGTCTGGTTGAAAATGCCGCTCGATCCCAGTAGGAACGGTCCCGCCCTGTCGCATGGCAACTCCGGTGGCTGTTCTTTACTTGCCACCACACGATCGGCAGGCGATCGCCGGACCTGTGGGGTTGGCGCCCCCATTCGGCGGCACGACCGAGGTGCTCACGGCTGCGGCTCTCGGGACTCGCTCGACGTGCTGTGGTGTGGGCCACAACGGGTGATGCACACGGTGCCGATCGGCTCGGTCGTCTCCGTACTGTTCGCGCCAACCACCCGCACGGTGAGGTCCACCTGGCTGCCGGCGTACTCGGCGGGGAACGGGCCGAGGACGGTCTGCCAGGTCGTGGTGCCGGCGATGTTGGTCATGGGGAGCTCGGTGACCGTGCCTCGAACGCTCAGGCGAAGCGTCACCGACGAGATGCCGCCGGGCGCGAGCGTCACCTCGACCCGGGTCGTGGTCGGTTGCCCGCCGGCGCAGGTGCCCTGGTCCGCCGCCGCGATCCGATCGTGCTCGATCCGGGACCGGGAGATCGACGGCGGCCGCTCATCGCGTACCTGCTCGGCCACGCTTGGCGGCACGTCCGGTGCGATCTCCGCCGGCAGCGCGGGTGGCGAGGGGTCCGGCAGTGGTGGATCGGCCGACGGTCCGACCGTGCTGTCGAACACACCCGGTGCGCTGGATCGCCCAGGCAGGGTGCCGCTTTGGGTCGTGCTGACCACGGACTTGGACGTGCTGGGCGGCGGCGCCGCCCAGCCTGGCTCGAGTTGAGCCGGCGCGGGACGTACGGCAAGGACCCCGACCACGAGGCCCGCGGCGGTACTCACCGCCGCGGTGGCGAACGCCTTCGACGGGACCGCCGTCAATACCCGCTCGATGACACTGGTGGTGACGGCCAGTCCGGTCACCGTCAGGATCGTGCCGACCAGAGCGCGCGTGTCATCGCGCTTACGACGACAGACCTTGCATTTGTTGACGTGCGTTCGAACGTCCTTCAGCAGTTGCGGCGAAGCCGCCCGGCCCCTTGCCATGGCGTGCGGGGTGACACAGCGGCTGGTGCCTTCGCCTGGCTCGGTGATCAGGTACACCGCGGTGACCGCGTCGCGGACCGCCTGCCGAACCTTGCGCCGCCTGCTTTTGAGGCTCTGCCGGGAGATGCCGAGCCGAGCGGCCAGTTGCTCCTCGGTGGCGTTGCCGAGGACCACATCCACGTAGAGCGACAGGTCCGCGCGTTCGACGTCGTCCAGGAACGGCTTGATCTGGCGAACCAGTCGCCCGACGTCCGCGACGATCTGAGCCTGCCGAAACTGATCGCCCGTGGCGGCGTCCGCCGCCACGAGCTGGCTGCTCGCGTTCGTCTTCTTTCTCAACAAATCTTTCGCGGCGTTCCTGGCGATTGCCAGCAACCAGAATCTCAGATCAACCTTTATGTCGCCCGGCGGAAACGACAGGGCGTTGACAATGGCTTGCCCCAAGGCATCCTCGGAATCATTCTCGTCGTGCAGAATCCCGCGACACACCCTGTACATGGCGCCCTTGTGTTCGTCACAAGCGCGCCGGACATCTGCCTCGCTGACCGGCACCGGGCCGTCGCCCTGGGTCTCGTTCACGCCTTACAAGACGTTTCCTGACCGCCCCTGGGGGGACATCGTTGCGTACACCCCACAACCGTGACCCCATGGCAAACTCCTGGGTGAACGTCAATCACCTTCCGTGACCTGGTCGCCGGGGAAACCATCCCTCGATAGGAGTAGCGGGCAAGTCGTTGCCCCGCCGCCACGCGGGTCGGCCGAAGAGATCCGCTCACCCGCCAGGCCGGCGCCGGTCGGGCGCCACTACTTCCAGCGGAAGTGCACGAATATCCTGCCGAAATTATCCGAGTCTTTTTCCACCCGGTGATAGAGGGCCTTGATCTCCTTGCGATCAAGGAAACGCAGCACACGTTTCTTCAACGCGCCGGAACCCTTCCCCGGGATGATCTCGACCAGCCGGGCCTTCTTGGTCACCGCCTCGTCGATGACCGCCCGCAGCGCCCGGTCGATCTCGCCGCCACGGTTGTAGACATCGTGCAGGTCGAGCTTCAGCTTCACACCCGACATGGTGCTCCTCGACCATGCGGTGTGACAATCATGGCTCAGCCAGGCCGGGGAATGCCGGTGGCCAGGCCCGCGAAACCGCACGGGTCCGGCTCCCGATGCCGCGCTCCGACCCGCTGTTGCGCTGAAGATGCCGGCCGACGATGCCAGGTGGACACGGTGTCTATATCGAGCAAATACGGTATGGTCAGGTCGGCTACCAGCTCTATCCGCTAAGCGGATGAACCGGAGCGACCCACTCCCGCAGGAATTGAGGTATTCGCCACATGGCGCAGAAAGTCATCGTTGAACTCGTCGACGACCTGGACGGAACGGCATCGGACGACATCAACACGGTCAGCTTCGCGTTGGACGGCGCCAGCTACGAGATCGACCTCACCGAACACAACGCCGGCCGGCTGCGCGACGCGGTGGCCGATTACGTCGCCGCGGCTCGTCGCACCGGCGGCCGGGTCAAGCGCGGCACCGCCCCGTCCACCTCACCGCCGGCCCGGCCCAGCGCCAACCGCGAGCAGACCAGGGCGATCCGCGACTGGGCCCGCCGAAACGGATTCGACCTTGGCGAGCGCGGCCGCATCCCGGCCAATGTCCTGGACGCCTTCGACCACGCCCACACCGCCGCCCCGGTCACGAAACCGAAGAGCAAGTCCCGGGCGACCAAGAAGGCCACGGCACGCTGACCCGGTCCGGACGCTTTCCCTCGTAGCGCACCGGATCAGTACGTCCCCAACCGAGTCCAGCCGTATCGCGTCAGATCGCGATGCGGCTGGACTCGCCGCATGTGGGTGGGCACGACGCTCAGCAACAGCCGGCCAGCAAGTCCGTCGCATGCCGGTGCGCGGCTTCCGCCTGACGCAGTGCGGTGCGCCGGCTGGCCGCGTCCTCCTCGGCCAGGTGCTCCAGCATGTGCGCCTTCAACTCATACCAGCGCGCCAACTGAGTCGCCGAGGCCAGAGGTCCGGGCGTGGACCGGATCAGCTGACCCATCTCTTCCAGCACCGTCATCGCCAACACCGCCACGAGAGCTAACAGCACGACAGGGCCATTCTCCGCACGGCACCGTGTTGACAACCAGTGCGTGCACCACCCGTCGACCGTGAAAAACTCAGCTCTCCTCGCCGCCGCTGCCGCCCGGCCGGTAGCGGTGCGGCAGCGACCCGGGCGCCGGCCACCGGCCGCCCGGCGCCAGCAGGAGCGCGGCGGCGCCAACCTTTCGATCTACTACTCGTCAGACGACCGCGGCGCGATGAGTCCGTTTCCTCGACAATCGATAAGCGAGCGCTTACCCTGGGCAACCAATGAGGGTCAAAATTGGGTGCGCATCGATCGATTTGAAGGCTGTTCACCACGACCCCGGCCGTGCCGGTACGGTCGGTTGGCCGCGCGGCGGACACCCTCCGTACGTCCACAACGGACGGACGGCGAGACCTACATCACTGTGTGACACACGGCACGCCGTTCCCTGCCGGGAGACCACAAGACGCGGACATTCGTTGTGGGCCGCGCCACCTGGCAGGTCGCGATATCCCGGCCGGGATCCTGACGCGGACCCGGTGCGCGATGAATCCGGCACCATACGCCCTGAAAGCAGTCCTTTCCACGGCCGGACAGAGGCCAAGGACTCTGGGTCTTCGTCCGATGGCGCTGGGCGATCGGACAACTTGACATGCGAGCAGGTTTCGTATTGTGTGCCGGGACCGGAAAGCCCGAGGAAATTCAGTTAACGAAGGCGGGCCTGAACAAGGCATGCAGAAGCCCCGAACATGGCATATCAACGGCTGGGGACTCCGCACCAAGGTGTCGGTGGTCCTCCTGCTGCCCGCGATCGTCGCGCTCGTACTCGGTGGTCTCCGGGTAGTGGACCAACTGGACGACGCCCACCGCCTGAGCACACTGCGCGACCAGGTGGTGGTGCTCCGCACGACCACCCAGATGGCGTCGCGCGTCGCCGATGAGACGGTCGGCGCCTCCGTGGAGCCCAAGGCCCGCGAGGCGCAGGCGTCCGCCGTCGACAAGCAGTACGCCGAGCTCAAGCGCGCGTCCGACGCCACCGAACTCCCCGAGGACGTCCAGCGGACCCTGCGCGCGAGCGCGGGCGACCTCGACGCGGCGCGCAAGCTGGCCGGACCGGGTGCGAACCCGGGCGTCGTGGTCACCGAGTACTACAACCTGGTGAACAACCTGGCCGCGGTGCCTCCGTCGATCGTGACCCGGTCCGGGAAAGCCGAGCTGGAAGGGCCCGGCCGGGCGGTGGAGTCCCTGCTCCGGCTGCGCGGCATCCTGTCCATCGAGCAGGCCGTGCTGATCCTGTACCAGAACGGCGCCCCGCTCAACGTCGGTACCGGACAGCGAACCACGAACGAAGAGGTCCTCAACGCCGAGCGGGCCCGTCGTGACCTGCCCGCGGACAAGCTTCAGGCGTTCGAGGAGACGGTCAAGACCGTCACCGTTCGGCGGACCGCGTTCGCCGCGGCGGACGCCAACCCGAGCAAGGTCTCGCCCCAGGCCCTGCTGCCCGACCTGAAGGCCGAGTCTCAAGCGCTGGACAAGCTGCTCGGCGAGCTGCTCGACCGGCTGGACAGCTCCGCCTCGTCCCTGGCCAGCCAGGCCAGCACGGACGCCCTGCGGGACTCGACGATCGTGCTCGTCTCGCTGCTCGCGGCGCTGGTCCTCGCCCTGGTCGTCGGCCGCTCCCTCCTGGTGCCCCTGCGCACGCTGCGCTCGGCCGCGCTCAACGTCGCCCATCGCCAGCTACCCGACACTGTTGAGCGGGTCCGGGCCGGGGAGCGCGTCGACTGGTCGAAGGTGGAGCCGGTGCCGGTGCACACCAACGAAGAGGTCGGCCAGCTCGGCCGGGCGTTCGACGAGATGCACCTCCAAGCCGTGCGGTTGGCCGGTGAGCAGGCGGACCTGCGCCACCAGGTCGCCGACATGTTCACCACGCTGTCGCGGCGCAGCCAGTCCTTGGTGGAGTTGCAGCTCGAGGCGCTGGAGCGGCTGGAGTCCGACGAGCAGGACCCCAAACGGCTCGAAGAGCTGTTCCAGCTCGACCACCTGGCCACCCGCCTGCGTCGCAACGGCGAGAACCTCCAGGTTCTGGCCGGCGGCACCCCGGCACGCCGGGGCCAGGGCGCGGTGACCGTCGTCGAGTTGCTACGCGCGGCGATCTCGGAGATGAAGGACTACCGCCGGGTGAACCTCGGCCAGGCACCCACCGGGCAGGTCCGCTCCCCGGCGGGCGCCGACGTGGTGCACCTGCTTGCCGAGCTGCTGGACAACGCGGCCCGGTACTCGCCGCCGGAGGAGAAGGTGACGCTCACCGCGGACCGCGCGTCGGACGGCGGCCTGCTCGTGCGGGTGATCGACACCGGCATCGGCATGCCGCCCGACGAGCTGGCCGCGGCCAACAAGCGGCTGGCGGCCGGCGAGGAGGTCGGGCCGGAAACCACCCGCCGCATGGGCCTGTTCGTGGTCAGCCGGCTCGCCGAACGACACGGCGTGAAGGTGCGGCTGCGGGCCACCCACGACGGCAACAACCGGCCGGGGGTGACCGCGAGCGTGCACATTCCGGCCGCACACGTGGACCTGGAGGCCCCCGCCCCCAGCCAGTCGGTCGCGGTCAACGGCACGTCGAACGGCTTCGCCGCGGCATTGCCGGCGGGCGAGGTCCCGTCGCGTGACTGGTTCACCCCGATGACCGAACCGGAACCGCCCGCACATCTTCCGGATCGCCCGAGCACGCACCGACAGAGCGAGGGACTCCCGTCCCGGCGACCGGCGGCTGCGGCCCGGTCAAGCCAGCCGGCCCCGCCGCCCCCGGCGCAACCGGCGGCCACCTGGACCGCATCCGCTCCGGAGTGGTCGATGCCGCAGCCCGCGGCGAACGAGCCGCCGGGCCCGAGTACCTCGGCCGGCCTGCCCATGCGCAAGCCCGGCGCCAAGCTGGCGCCGTCTTCGGCCGGCCACGAGCCGGCGCATGCCTTGCAGCGGGATCCGGCGTCCATCCGCAGCAACCTTGCCCGGCACCACTCCGGAGTCCGCACCGCGCGAACACGCGCTCAGGGCACCGACGACGCGGGGACCGCTGGGCAATTCGAGGGAGAAGCATGACAACGGAGACCACGATGCCACCGGACTCGTCGCTCGGCTGGCTGGTCACTGCCTTCACGAACGAGGTCCCCGGAGTGGCGCACGCCGTGCTGGTCTCGGCCGACGGGTTGCTGGTGGCCGCGAACGAGGCACTGCCCCGGGATCGCGGCGACCAGCTCGCCGCCATGGCGGCCGGCCTGTCCAGCCTCACGGTCGGCGCCGCCCAGCTGTTCATCGGCGGCCGGGTGATCCAGTCGGTGATCGAGATGGAGAACGGGTTCCTGCTGCTGATGAGCGTTGGCGACGGGTCGCACCTCGCGGTGCTCGCCTCGGCCAGGTGCGACATCGGGCTGGTCGGCTACGAGATGACGCTGCTCGTCGACCGGGTCGGCCGGATGGTCGACACCCCGGTGCGCGGGACGGCCGACCGATCCTGAACCGGGTGAGAGCGTGACCGAATCCGAGCCGTACCAAAGCACCCGGCCAGCACGGCCGGGTCTGGCCCGTCCGTACTCGTTTACCGAGGGTCGGACCACGCCGAGCGTGGAGATCGCGCTCGAGGCACAGGTACAGACCACACGGGCCGGATATTCGGTGCAGCCGAACCAGATGAGTCCACAGTGGACGGTCCTGCAGCTGTGCTACGAGCCCCGGTCGGTCGCGGAGATCGCGGCCCACATGTCGGTCCCGCCCGGCGTGGTCAAGGTGCTGGTCTCGGATCTGCTCAACGAGATGCTCGTGGTCGTGCACGCGACGCTGAGTGAGGATACGAGCATGGCGGAGCGACGAGAACTTATCGAGAGGGTGCTCAGTGGACTACGCGCACAATAGCCGGGCGCCGCGCCGGCGGATCAGCTCCGCCAAGATCGTGGTGGCCGGCGGTTTCGGAGCCGGCAAGACGACGTTCGTCGGGGCCACCTCCGAGATCGTGCCGCTACGCACCGAGGCGCCGATGACGGCGGCGAGCGTCGGCGTGGACGAAGTGTCGGCGACGCCGGACAAGGTGTCCACGACGGTGGCGATGGACTTCGGCCGCCTCACCCTGGCCGAGGACCTCGTGCTCTACGTGTTCGGCACGCCGGGCCAGCACCGGTTCTGGTTCATGTGGGACGACATCGTGCGCGGAGCCATCGCCGCCGTCATCCTGGTCGACACCCGCAGGCTGGCCGACTGCTTCTCCGCGGTGGACTATTTCGAGTCCCGCGAGATCCCTTTCGTGGTCGCGATAAACAACTTCAACGGCGTCCAGCAGCACTCCCCGGAAGCCGTGCGCGAAGCGCTCGCGCTGGCTCCGGAGACGCTGGTCGTCACCTGCGACGCGCGTTCCCCGGAGTCGGCCAAGCAGGTACTGATCGCGGCAAGCCAGCATGCGCTGTCCAAACTGGTCGGGCACGTCCCCACGCGCTGAACCGCCGGTCGCGAACACCGGCCACAACAGGGATCTCGGTACCGGGTCAGCGCAGGCGATCCAGGCCGTCGAGGATCAGGTCGAGTCCGAACTCGAACTCCGTCTGGTCGTCGCACCAGCCCAGGGTCGCGTCGGGGTCGTCGTGGGCGATCTCGGCCATCATGCCGACGAGGTTGGGCAACTGGTCGGCCAGTGCGGCGAGCTCGGCGTCGGATGCCGGGTCGCCGCCCGCGTTGTTGGGGTCGAACAGTTCCTGGGTGAAACCGAGCGCGCGGCTGCCAAGTGCGTGCATGGCGTGGTGGGCCAGGTCGTAGGAGAAGCCGCCGTCCCGCATCAGGCCGAGCAGAGCGTCGTAGTAGCGCAGCACCTCCGGGCTGGTCCTGGTGCGCGTCTCGAGCACGACCGGCGCCCACCGGTGCCGCAGCAGCACCGCACGCGCGGACAGGATTCGCTGTCGCACGGCCTTTTTCCAGTCGGCTCCGCGGGACGGCAGGTCGATCCGGCTCACCACCTCGTTGAGCTCGCGCAGAACCAGATCGACGATGCCGTCGAGCACGTCGTCCTTCTTGGCCACGTGGTAGTACAGCGACATCGCCTCGGCACCGAGCTCTTCGGCGAGCCGGCGCATGGTCAACGACTCGATACCGTGCTCGTCCGCGATCTTGACCGCGGCGCGCAGCACCCGCTCCCGGCTGAGCGGGAGCCGCGGCCCAGGGCCTGGTTCAGCGTGGCTGGCCACCTGCGTCAACCTCTCCTCGGCCGTCGATCGTACAAGGTTAAGGGGGTTGTTCCCGCCGCGGCATTGACTCGTCTTACGTCGTACGACTATCTTACAACGTACGACTTACAACGTAAGAACGGAGCAGTGACCATGCAGGCATTCGTCATGTCCTCGTACGGCTCGCCCGATCTCGGCCGGATCACCGAAGTCGAGCGGCCCGTGCCGGCCGCCGGCGAGGCCCTGGTTCGGGTGCGCGCCACGTCCGTCAACCCGTACGACTGGCACTTCCTGAGAGGGGAGCCGCGCGTCGCGCGCCTGATGCCGGGCATGGGCCTGCGGCGCCCGCGGTACCCCGTGCTCGGCTGCGACATGGCCGGCACCGTCGAGACGGTCGGCGAGGGCGTGACGCGGTTTCGGCCGGGCGACGAGGTCTTCGCCCTGCTGCCGTCCGGCGGCTTCGCCGAGTACGTCACCGTTGCGGAACGCCTGTTGGCGGCCAAGCCGGCGAACCTGTCGCACCAACAGGCCGCGGCCGTGCCGATGGCGGCGGTCACCGCCCTGGTCGCGTTGCGCGACAGCGGTCGGATCCAGCCTGGATGGCAGGTCCTGGTCAACGGGGCGTCCGGTGGGGTCGGCACGTTCGCCGTGCAACTCGCCCTGGCATTCGGCGCCGAAGTCGTTGGCGTGTGCCACAAGAACAACGTGGAACTGGTGCGGTCGCTTGGCGCCGCCGAGGTCGTCGACTACACCAGCGAGGACTTCACCCGGCACGACCGGCGTTTCGACATCCTGCTGGACGTCTCGGGCCGCCGGTGGGTGGGAGCGTGTCGGCGGCTGCTGGCTGCGAAGGGGACGTTCGTCCTCGTTGGCGGCCCGGCCGGCCGCTGGTTGCAACCGGCCGGGCACGCGTTCGGGTCCGTGGCGATGGCACCGCTTGTCGGCCGGCGAGCGTCACTCGCGGAGGCGCGGGCATACACCGGGGAACAACACAACCTGTTGGCACTGAACGAGTTCATCGAGGACGGCAAGGTCACGCCGGTGATCGACCGGTGCTACCCGTTCGACGAGATCCGCACGGCGATCGAATACCAGGAAGCGGGCCATGCCAGGGGCAAGGTGGTGGTCGCGATGTGAGTCCGGTCCTCCTGCGGTGGCACGCCGGTGAGCGGGCGTCCGCGCGCCGAGGACGCGGCGCGGCTCGGTCGGCGGCCGGTTGCCAGCGATGTCCACGACAGATCGTTTCAACCGTTGTTCGGCAGGCGGAATATCGCTTTCACCGGTGTCGTGTCACTCGACGGGCCGCCGAACAAGGTTGGCCCGACCCTCGGCAACCAACGCCGCCTGACTGTCGATCATCACCTTGGAACTGGCCAGAGTAACAGCCCATTTCTCGTTCGTGATCGCGCGAACGTCAAGGACGAACAGCCCTTCCAGCCGTGCGGGTGCCGGCTGACCAGGCATCAGCACATCGACCCGGCTGCCCCGGCTCAATTGGCCGCCGAGCGAGACATTCGCACCTCCCTCAAGGCTGAAGACATACGACCGGTTCAAGTCGCCGGGCGCCGCCGGCCCGATCGACTCGATGGGGATCGGCTTGTCCACCGACAGCATGGTCAGCGAGTAATGGCCCTCGATCAGCCTGCGATCCTGGTGAAAGCCGCGGCCGGGTTCGGCGTTGATCCGCATCGGCTTGAGGTCCCCGGGCTCAATGCGCTGGTAGGCCGGAATGTCCTTGTCTGGCACCAACACCGTTAGCTGAGGACTGCGGTCGAGCACGTTGCGGACGGACAGGATCGCGACGCCGAGAAGGAGGAAACCCAGCACGAGCAGCCAGCCGATCCTGGCCAACCGGAGCGGCCGAGGCTGTCGTGGCGGCGGATCATTGCCTGGTGGGTTGCGGTCGGTGTCGGTCATCGGCGGCCCATCGTGCGACGCTGTGCCTCGATGACCGTACGGCCTGCCGAACGAACCGCGGGTCAGCCACGCCGGACGCTACGGCACACGCGGACCTGACGAGCCGGGGATCGGCGGCGGCTCTGGTGCAGATGCGTATCGGTATCGGCGTTGCTCGCCGCGCCGCAGTAGGTCATCGAAGTCTTCCCACATCGCGCGCTCCCGCTTGGGGTCGGCGGGTTCGGGGTAACGCAATTGCCGCAATAGCTCCAGTCGAAACAGATCGACACTGGCCCGGATCTGCTCACCGTACTCCTTGGCGGCGTCGACCGCGGACGCGTAGGCGAGCCGAGAGAGCCCGAAACCGCCAAGTATCACTGCCACGAACAGCAGAATAGCTCCATTGAGGATAACCACCACCAGGCCGCCGAGCACGGCGAACAGCGCGGATAGTGTTGACACGACGAGCAGGAAGTCGACGCCTGCCCTGGAGATCTCATAGTCCTGCACGAACCGCTCCGTACACAGGTGGGCCAGGCGGGGCCAGACCAGCAGATAGTTCGCTCCGTAACGGGACTGGGAGTAGTCCTCGGCCGCGCGGATCACGTTTCCCAGGCGAGTGGGCATCACCGCGCTCGCGGCCGGATAGAGAACGAAGAGCTGTTCGGCGAAACCGGGACGGGCGGCCGGCGGCTGCGCCACGCTCGCGTCACCCTCGGGCCCGCCGGGCGAAGCCGTCCGGATTGTCGCGCCGGTGAGTTCGCGCCGCTTCCTGCGGTGCCAGGCCTGTGCCCGCCCTGCGATACCGGCCATGACGTTGGTCAGTTGGTAGCCCTCGAACAATTGGGTGATATTGCGCAACTGGCTGTCCAGGAAGCCCGCCAACAACCAGATGGTGGCGAGGTAGCCGAGAATGAAGACGAATTGCAGTGATCCCGGCAGCGCGCCCCACCCGCTGACGGCCGCACGCCACCGGCCGGCGGTCACGGTCACCAGCAGCACCAGCGCCGAGACGAAGATCAGCATCGGCAGCAGTAGTACCAGCATGAACCTCCGTTCGAGCACGGAGGCAACCCGGTTGAGGACGTCATTCATGGCTAGCGTTTACTCCGGCGCACCTTATGTTTACGGCCAGGAGAAAACTCCTCCTTCGGACACTCGGCGACTACGCTCTGGAACTCGGCGCCGCAGGAGCAGACGTACCACCGCGGCTCGGGCCGGTCGCTCATCGCCGGGCGTCTACTCAGTGGAGTCAATGGACTCTCCTTCGAGAGAGTCTCAACACATACTGCCTCAGTGTGGACCGCGGGGCACTGCCCGTCAACGCCTCGCCCGGCCGGCCTCGGTCCACCGCGGCCCAGACCTGACAATATGGTGCCGGCGACAAAGACATGCGGCGACACCGGCCAACCAGAATGCTCTCAACGCCAAGTAAGGCAATGGCGCAAAGTTTGGCTTCTGATCCCATTCGGTGTCGTGCTGGCGGCAGCCTCGGCGAACCCGCGTGGTCTGACCGGACGGGTGTCCGTGATGGCCACCTGCCGGGGCGGTCGGTTCGCCCGGCATCTCGCGTCCGGCCCAATGCCGGTACGCCGAACCCCGCAATATTGGCCTCGATGGTTTCGGTGCGGCGGGCGATGGTGGATTGTCCTCGGTTGTGACCAAAATTCGCACTGGTTCGAGCCGCCGGCTGGTCTGGCTGGCGATGCTCGTGGCGGCCCTGTTCCTGTCCGCCAACCCGCCGCTCGGTTCGGCCACCGTCGACGCGGTGGTGGTCGGAAACCCCGGAACCCAGCACTACGCCGAGTTCGACGCCGTCAGCCTGCAGATGACCGTTGGCGGCGGCACCTTCCCCTACACCTGGACGGCGAGCGGCCTGGGAACCGGCTTGGCGATCAACGCGAGCTCCGGACTGATCTCCGGCCGGGCGCGAGCCGGCATCTACAACGTCACGGTGACCGCGACCGATGCCCTCGGCGTCTCCGGCAGCACCAGTTTCGTCATCAACGTGCCGCGCGAATGCCGCCACTGCTAGGACCACCGCCAGCGTCCGGCCAGGGTCCGGCGACCAACCGCGACGCACTCTCATACCGAAACGGAACGTCAGCCGGCGGCTGCGCGGGTGGCCTGGTGATCCGGTGAGATTCAGCCGAGCCCGCGGTGGGCGCGCCACAGTTCGCCGGCACGGCTGGCGGCTTGGGCGATGATGGCGGCGAGTTCGGGGCGGTCGGGCACGGGAAACGAAACGTACGTGCCCCGACCGCCGCCGGTTGGTCGGCCATAGGCCTTCGCCCTGAGGTGCCCGTCCGGAAGAAGCCGGACGTTGAGCGTGGTCAGCGTGAACTGCTCGCCGCGCCTCGTGTCGGTCCAGCGAAGGGGCTCCGGGATCGTGACGTTGATCGCCATGGCACTCACATCGGGGGCGACGTCACCGCTCATGGACGCATGCTCGCACGCCCGCCGGCTCCGGACACATTCTCCTGAGCAGGTGGTCGCGGACACCGACCCCGGCCGTTGAGGCGTTGCGGACTAGCTCGTCGGCACTTTGTCGAGGAAGCCGTGCACCTCGCGCAGCCGCCCGTCCTCGGACAGCACGGCGACGTCGAAGCCGACCACCACCGCCTCCGCGCCGTCCTGACCCATCTCCCAGGTGAACCGGGCCAGGTTGTGGTGCGCGTCAACCGCACCAGCCAGCCGGACGCCGAACTGGGGGAACCGCTCCTGCACCCCCGCGATGGTGGCGTCGATGGCCTCGACGCCATCGGCCACCACCAGCGGATCGGTCAACCTACCCTCGTCCAGCCAGATCTCCTTGATCGCGGCCCGCCTGGCACCGGCGTCCCGCTCGTTCCAGGTGGCGATGTAGCGTTCGACCAATTCGTTGGTATTCATCGGAAATCTCCTCCGCTCGGGTTGTGACGGGGAGAGCTTGGCCGTGAGCGGGCAGTGCTGTCGATTACCTCAAAGGTAATTGCGGCGGCGCCGGCCACTCGCCTACGGTCTTCTCCGATGACCACCGTGACCCGTCCCGTCGGCGAACTGCTGCGGACCTGGCGCGAGCGCCGCCGGCTCAGCCAGTTGGAACTCTCCGTGCAGGTGGGCGTCTCCACCCGGCACCTGAGCTTCGTGGAGACCGGCCGCTCCCGCCCGACCAGCAACATGATCCTTCGGCTGTCCGAACAACTCGACGTGCCGCTGCGAGAGCGCAACAGCCTGCTGCTGGCTGGCGGCTACGCCCCCGCCTACCCGGACGGCGGCCTGGACGCGCCGGAGTTCGAGTCCATTCGGGACACCCTGCGCCAGGTTCTGGCCGCGCACGAGCCGAACCCTGCCGCCGTGGTCGATCGGCACTGGAACCTGGTGGATGCCAACGAATCCGTGGCGATGTTCCTCGACGGCGCCGCACCGGAGCTGCTCGCTCCCCCCATCAACGTGCTGCGGCTGAGCCTGCACCCGGACGGTATGGCACCGCGGATCATCAACCTGCAACAGTGGCGGGCACACCTGTTGGGCAGGCTGCGCCGGCAGGCGGCCGCCACCGGCGACCCGGTGCTCGCCGAGCTGTACCAGGAGTTGGGTGGCCTTCCCACTGCCGCGGCCGACCCGCCAGGGCCGGGTGACGTCGCGGTGCCGCTGCGGTACCGGCACGGCGACGCCGAGCTGTCTTTTGTGACCATCACGGCGATGTTCGGCACACCAATGCATGTCACCCTGGCCGAGCTCGCGATCGAGCTGTTCTACCGCCAGCCCGGCGGGTAGCCTCGGGCCGGCTGCGCCTGCGGGCTCAGTCCGCCCAGTCGGCCGCGGTGATGCCGTCGGGATGTCCGGCCGGCCACTGGACCAGCTCGATCCGGTTCCCGTCCGGGTCGGTGATCCACGTCGTTCGGACGTCGTCCGAGCCATCCGGCGATTCGGGCGGGTCGGCATCGATGCCGTGGCCGGCGAGTTGGGCGATGGCGGCGTCCATCGACTCCACCTTGATGACGAAGTGGTTGAGGCCGGTGCCGATGTGGACCTCGCTCTTGGCCGGATCATGGACGAGCTCGATGGAGACGAAGTCGTCGCCGGGGAGTTTGAGCATGGTCAGGTGACCGAACGCGGTCTCGGGGACGCTCCCGACCACCTCGTATCCGACGGCCGTGTAGAACGCCAACGACCGCTCGAGCTCGGTCACGCGCAGGCCGAAGTGCAATGTCCGCATCGTTTCCCCTCTCCTCTATGGACGGATATCGCGCACCGCCATCCTTCGGGCTGCCCGCCCGGCAGCCGTTACAGTGACGCCCGCGAAGCCTCTCGTGGTTCAGTTGCCGGAGAGCCGAAAATCTTCGGAGGGCGGTGTCGAGAACCCGCCACCGGCTCCGTCCCCGGGTGGACGTGACCAAGATGGGTCACTCAGCATCGAGGAGAGACACCATGGCCAAGTACTTGCTGCTCAAGCACTACCGGGGCGCCCCGGCCGCGGTCAACGACGTGCCGATGGACCGGTGGACGCCGGAGGAGATCTCGGCGCACATGCGGTACATGCACGACTTCGCGGTCCGGCTCGAAGCGACCGGCGAGTTCGTCGACGGTCAGGCGCTTGCCCCCGAGGGGACGTTCGTCCGGTATGACGGTGAGGGTCGTCCGCCGGTCACCGACGGCCCGTTCGCCGAGACCAAGGACCTCATCGCCGGCTGGATGGTGATCGACGTCGACAGCTACGAGCGCGCCATCGAGCTGGCCGGGGAGTTGTCGGCCGCACCTGGAGCTGGTGGGAAGCCGATCCACGAGTGGCTCGAGGTGCGTCCGTTCCTCACCGAGGCACCCACGGTGACCGAGTGAACGAGTCGCTGCTGCGGGAGCTCGTGCCCGCGGTGATCGGTATCCTCGTCCGCCGCGGAGCCACCTTCGCGGCGGCCGAGGATGCCGTGCAGGACGCGCTGGTCGAGGCGGTCCGGGTCTGGGCGGCCGAGGCGCCGCGGGATGCGAAGGGTTGGCTGGTCACCGTCGCCTGGCGTCGGTTCCTCGACGCGAGGCGCGCCGACGCCGCCCGCCGCAGGCGTGAGAACCTCCTCGTCAGTGTCGACCCGGGGCAGCCGGCGCCCGACTCGGAGCCTGGTTCGGGAGCCGCGGTGGACGACACGCTGCAGCTCTACTTCCTGTGCGCCCACCCGTCACTGACGCCGTCGTCCGCGGTCGCGCTCACGCTGCGCGCCGTCGGCGGGCTGACCACCCGCCAGATCGCCCAGGCCTACCTGGTGCCCGAGGCGACCATGGCGCAGCGCATCAGCCGGGCCAAGCGCACCGTGGCCGGCGTGCGGTTCGACCAGCCCGGCGACGTCGCCACCGTGCTGCGTGTCCTCTACCTGGTCTTCAACGAGGGCTACTCCGGCGACGTCGACCTCGCCGCCGAGGCCATCCGGCTCACCCGGCAGCTCGCGGCCAAGGTCGACCACCCCGAGGTGGCGGGGCTGCTCGCGCTCATGCTGCTCCACCACGCCCGGCGCGCCAGCCGAACCGCGCCCGACGGCAGCCTGGTGCCGCTGGCCGAGCAGGACCGCGGCCGGTGGGACACCACGTCGATCGCCGAGGGCGTCGAGATCCTGCAGGCGGCGCTCGCCCAAGACCGGCTGGGTGAGTTCCAGGCCCAGGCCGCCATCGCGGCGCTGCACGCCGACGCGCACAGCGCCGAGGAAACCGACTGGGTGCAGATCGTCGAGTGGTACGACGAACTCACTCGCGTGACCGACAACCCGGTCGTTCGGCTCAACCGCGCGGTGGCCGTGGGCGAGGCCGACGGACCGCGCGCCGGTTTGACCGCGCTCGCGGCGCTCGACGACGCGCTGCCCCGCCATACCGCGGTGGCGGCCTACCTCCACGAACGCGACGGCGACCTGGCCACGGCGGCACGGCTCTACACCGAAGCGGCCCACAAGGCACCCAACCTCGCCGAGCGCGACCACCTGACCCGCCAGGCCGCCCGGCTCAATCAGCGCCGCTGACCGGTCACGCCCGGAAATAATGGGTGACAATCCGGTATGACAGCACCGCCCCCATCCGGCGCACCAGCGCCGGCGTCGGCACCCGACTCACGAGCGGCGGAGTGGGTTGCGGCCGGCGTCCGGAATTTCGACGGCACGGTCGGGTCGCTCGTGCCCGCCGTCTTCCCTGCCTACGCCCGCGTATTCCATCCCGCCGCCCGCACCGTCACGGGCGGCGGGACCGACGTGCGGTGGGCCGAGGTCGCCGCCGCGCACGGCCGCGTGATGCACCCGCTGGCCCAGTGGGCGCACATCAACCCTCCACTACCCGGCGAAGCAAGCGATCCCGATCATTGGGGTCGCAACCTGGGGCACATCAATCCACGGCCCGGCGTGTGGGACGACGAACCGCTCCTCGGCAGGATGCCCACCGCACTGGCCGCCCGCCTGGCCACGATCCTGGCCCGATTCACCCGCACTCCGCAGCGGTGCTGGCTGGCAGTCTGGGACGGCTTCAGTGATCTGGCGCCACAGTGGCTGGCCGCGCCGCAATTCGAACTGCCCAACCGCGGGATGCGCCTGCTGACCGGCCCTGCCGCCGCGGCCGCCGCCCCGTTGTCCGACGAGCGCCGGCCCGACCGCCGAGACACGACCCCAGCGCGCGCCGTGGTCACCGCTACCTGGATCGGCGACGGGCCACCACCGGTCAACGGCCCCCGCCGACCCTGGCACCTGCACCCCAACCTCTGGTGGCCCGACGACCGAGCCTGGTGTGTGGCCACCGAAATCGACCTGACGAGCACCTACGTCGGCGGCGGCATCGAGGCCATCGGCGCCATCCTGGCCGACCCACGGCTCGAGGCCCTGCCAGCCCACGCCGACCACCCCATCACCTGGGACTCCGACGTCATCAATCGCCGGCCACCGACCGCGCCCACTCAGCGCACAAACGACGAGTAGACGCCGACATCGTCGTGAGGTTCTACCTGCCCGCCCGCGCCACCGCCGGGCGCACCTGTACCGCCGCCACCAACTACCGCCGCGCTCCCGACCATTCCGCCACAAGATTCACTCGTTTCCTGAAGCGGCGGGGTGGTCGAGTGAGAGTGGCGGTGGCCACGTTTTTGGGGTAGCGGTCGAGCGGTTTGGTGCGTACTTGTTGGTATCCATTTTGCCCGCCGACGACCGGTCAGCAGGGCGGGCCGAGATACTGCGTCAATACCCAGCCGGACCGGCCGTCGGGCAGTTCCACCCGCGCCCAGCCCCGCTGCGGGGTGTCGCGATACATTCGTACCCGCTGGTCCCGGTACAGGGTCATCACCACGGTCCGGCTGCGCGGCTGGTCGCGAACGTCGAGATCGCGGGCGCACACGACCTTGTCCGCGGGGTCCGGCTCCGGTTGCCACGGCCGCCAGATCAGCAGCCCGGCGCACGCGATCAGGACCGCGACGGCCGCGGCCCCGGCGGCCAGCCAGGTTCGCCGAGGGGACCAGGCCCGGCCGGCGGCACGCGTGCGCGGCGGCCTACCTGCCGCCGCCCTCCGGACGGCGGCGGCGAACGCGGCCGCGTCGGGGTAGCGCTCCTTCGGATCCTTGGCCATGGCGGTGGCCACCACGGCGTCGAAAGCCGCCGGAGCACCGTGCGCGCTTGGCGCCGGTGGCGCGGACGTTCCCACCGCGTAGGCCAGTTCGGCCAGGGAGCGGTGCGGGACCGGCCGCCGCCCGGTGAGCGCCGTGTAGAGAATGCCGCCGAGGGCGTAGACATCGGTGCACGCGTCCCCCTCCTCGCCGCGCCACTGCTCGGGCGCCATGTAGGCGACCGTGCCGGCTCCCGGGGTCCAGGATCGCTCTGCCTCACCGTTGGTGCGACTCCAGTCGGTGCCCGCGGACAGCCCAAGGCCCAGCGAGGACTCCACCGTGCCGATCGGCCTGGCTATGCCGAAGTCGGCGATGCGCGGCCGGTCGCCGTCGAGCAGGATGTTCGCCGGCTTGAGATCGCGGTGCACCACACCGGCCCGGTGCACCGCGGACACCGCATCGGCGACCGTGGCGACGATTGCCGCGGCCCGCTCGGCCGGCAACGCTCCGCCCTCGTCCACCAGGCGCTGCAGGTCCGGCCCGGCCACCAAATCCATGGCCAGCCAGGGATCCTCGGCGTCCGCCCCGACCTCGTGGATGCCGACGACGCCGTCGTGGCGGACGCGGGACGCGAGCTCGGCCTCGGTGCGCAGCCGGCGCAAGTACCGCTTGTCGCCGAGCACCAGCCGATCGCTGAGCACCTTCACCGCGACGCTCGCACCGTCGGCGATGCGGGTCGCCCGATACACCACGCTCATTCCCCCGGCGCCGAGTTTCTCCTCGAGCCGGTAACCAGGAATCTTGGTCACTCGTACCAGCTTATCCAGTTCGACCGGAACCAATCGCCGAGTCGCCGGAAATGTGGACAATGTCGGGAATCAATGGCAATACAGCCAACAATTGTCCGCGAAACTCGGCAATCCGCTCGGTGCCCCCGACGGGGCCGTCCCCAACGGGTGCGAGCAGCGCCTGAACTGCCGGACCGAGGTTGTCGTCCGTGCTCGCGGCCACCACCGGCCGCAACTCGCGCACATCGCTCAGGGCCTGGGACAGCAGCCGAATCCTCGGCGGCTCCTCCAGCAGCAGCGCGGCGAGCCGGAGCACCCGCCGGCAGGCGCGCAGGGCGACCGCGGTCTCGAGCGGTCGGTCGGGCTGGTCGCGGCTGGCCCGGAACTCGTCGATCCACGGCTCGATCGTCTCGCCCCGCCAGATCGGACCTGAGGACAGTTCGGCGGTGGGTTCGGGAATCCCGTGGCTGCGGCGCCGGCGCCACACGGTGACCAGCTGGCGGCTGAGGCCGAGAGCGTCGGCGATCTCGGCGATGCCGTAGAAGTTCCGCCTTGGCTGCGGCGATGCCCGCCGTCCCGCCGTCGCTGTCATTCCATGATCGTAACCGCTGACGACGCTTGTTGCTATCTTCGAAGACGTTAGCTAAGCTCACGGTTGTCATCCAAAAATACGCCTTTGATGTTTTAGATGACATCATCAGCGGATCGGATCATGACATGCCGCGGTGCGCGGCGAGCCAACCGCCAGGCCCAAGGAGAGGTGTGCTGAGGAAGAACGACCCCGCCGAGCCGGGGCCCATGGAACCGATCAGTTCGCCCGCCGATCTGGCAGGCGCGATCCACCGAATCCTCCTCCGCTATGAGCGCTGCACTGGCCGCGCGATCAAGCGGGCTCGGCTCGCCAGGACGATCGGCGTCTCGGCGAGCAGCCTGTACGCGTATCTCAACGGCACCACCGTGCCATCCGCAGGCACGCTCGACCGTCTCCTGGACGCCTTGGACGCGTCGGCAGCCGAACGGCGCCGGCTGACCACGGCCCGGGACGAGTTGATCGTCGCCTACCGGCATGGCGAACGGCGGGCCGGCAGCGACGACCTGCCCGTCGCGTACCGGCAACTCCCGATGGACATCGCGCAGTTCACCGGTCGTGCCAACGAGCTGAACCAACTGCGGATCCTCGCCGAGACGGCTGCCGACGCCGACACCGCGACCGTTCTCGCCGTCATCGCGGGCATGCCCGGCGTTGGCAAGACCCGGCTGGCGGTTCGGGCCGCCCACCAGATCGTCGCCGCCGGGTACTTCGGCGACATCCAGTTGTGGGCGGATCTGCGCGGCTACGACCCTGACCGGGCACCGGCGGAGCCGGCCGATGTGCTCGCCCTGTTCCTGCGCCTGCTCGGCGTGGCCGACGAGCACGTGCCGACCGCCATCGAGGCGCGCGCCGCGCTCTATCGCGACCGGCTGCATCACCGAGCGGCACTCGTGGTGCTCGACAACGCGGCAGACGAGAATCAGGTGCGCCCGCTGCTGCCGGGCGGCCCGGGGTGCCTGGTGCTGGTGACCAGCAGGCGCAACCTCCCCGGCATCGACGGTGCGCATCCGATCCGCCTTGACGATCTTCCTGAACCGGAGGCCATTGAGCTGCTGGCCCGCCACGCCGGCCGGGCCCGCGTGGCCGCCGAGCCGGCGGCCGCGGCAGACATCGTCGCCCGGTGTGGCTGTCTGCCGAGTGCGATCACAGCGGCAGCGCGGCTGCTCCAGGCCCGCCCGGCATGGCGCCTGGCGGATCTGGCCGCCCGGCTCGCCGCAGGCGAGTCGCGGCTGGCCCACCTGGCGCTCGGTGGCCGCAACGTGCGAGCGGCGTTCACGCGTTCCTACCGCGCACTGCCCCCCGACCTCCGGCGGCTGTTCCGGCTCCTCGGCGAGCATCCGGTCGGGGACGTGACACCATGGTCGGCCGCGGCGCTCGGGGTCGCCGACACCGACCAGGCCGAGCGCGCACTGGACGAACTCGTCGATCACCATCTGTTGCAGCAGGCCGCGCCCGGCCACTATCGGCTGCACACGCTGGTGCGGGCGTACGCCACCGATCTTGCCCGACCCGAGGATCCAGCCGGCCCCCGCCCGGCGGCGAGGCACTGACGCGCGAACGCCGGTGGCCCCGGACTCACGTGGAGCCGGGGCCATCCGCGACCCGCGTCAGCCGGGGCAGGTCAGTGGGACGCGTGGGGCACAACCGGCGGCGGAGTCACGAGGGTTGGTGAGGACGTCGGAGCGGATCCAGCCGCCACAACCCTCCGGGGCGTACTGCGCGCAGACGACGCCGACACAACTCCAGGTGTAGTCACCCGGGCCACGGGGGCCGTTGGGCTCGTGGATCTTCTTGTAAGCGTGGCGGTAAACGACGTCGCCGGGTAGCAACCAGAGGAACAGGACGCTGTCGGCGGCGTAGCGCAGGGTGTACCACTCGCTTTCGGACGGACCGCCGATGAATTCGTCGCTGATGCTCCAGTAGGCATGGGCTTCGGTGACCGGTCCGGCGGTGCCGGAGTTGCAGCCGTTGTAGCACGAGCAGCGCGGAGCCGGATCGCTGCCGGGGTTCGGGAAACGGCAGTCGAAGTCAGCGGCCGGACCACAGGTGCTGCCCGTCCACTGCGGGTCGCCAACGGCCAGGGTGGTACCGCCTTCGACGAAGGGGATCCAGCCGGACGGTTGGTTGACCTCCAGCTGCCCGCAGGTCCCGCCGGGGACAACCGCCTTGCCGCTGGCCCACACCCATCCGTTGGCCTGCGACCGGGGGCCTGGGTCGCTGCCACACGGGCTGCCGATCCTGTTGCTCTGCCGCCCGAAGTGTTTGCCCACCGGAATCCGGCCGACCAGGGGTGCGTCGAACGACGGGCCCTTGCGGATCCCCACCGCGTCACCCAACCGCGATTCGCCGGCCGTGACCCGCCATGGCGCGTAGCACACCTGGACGTCTTCGGTGCCCCAGCACCCGGTGCGGATGTGCGCGGCCGCGGTTGGCGCGCCCGCCAGCATCCCGACACCGAGCACGGCCGCCCCGCCTCCGGCGCGCGCGAGGAACCGCCGGCGGCTCGTCGTCCCTTCGGACAGGCGCGTGGCGAGCCGCCGCACCATCCGTTCCGCCCGATCTGTCATCGAAGAGACCCTCCTGTCTGTGTGTGTGCTGATGTGCCGGCCAGGCGGCCCGCCATCGCCGCCAGGTCCGCGCTGCTGTGCGGCCGGCCGACCTCGGTGACCTGCCCGTGCCGCACGGCGACCGCGGCCGGCGTGCTGCCGGGGAACATCTCGGCCGGGAAGTCCTCGAGTAGAACCACGTCCAGGTCCGTCAGGACGCCGGTGTCCAGGTAGCGCAGCGCGCTGGTGCGGGCGTCGGCCAACACCACGACGAACCGGATCCCGGCGGGCGGACCGGTGACCGCGAACTCCTCCACGGCCTCCTGGGTCGACTTGCACGGAGTGCAGGACGGCGAATAGAAGACGATCAGCTGCGGAATGTCCCGGCTGCCACCGATTCGCACGGCCCGGCCGGGCTCCGCGGCGTGCCGCACCTCCCGTCCGGGGGCCGCCATGCCGGGCCGCGGACCCGGTGCGGCGAGGACGCCATCCCCGGCCAGCGACCGGCCGTGGTGGCGCAGCAGGACGACGACGATGCTCGACAACAGCGCGATCACCAGCCACTGCAACACCATCGAGACGACCCAGATCGCACTCATCGGACTCGCCGCCACGTTGCCAGCGCGAGACCGCAATGCCAGCACAGCACCACGCCGAGGGCGACGGTTGCCTGCGCCAGCAGGGTTGCGGGACTGGAAAGCCACCAACCCGAACGGTCCGCCGCGAACGCCGCGATGGCCAGTGCGGCCACCAGCAACCCTGCGGTACGCACCCACGCGAGTTGGCCCGGCATCGTGTCCGGGCCGCCGAAGCAGCCGCACCCGGAGTACCCGGCTCGGCGCAACACCGCCTGTGCGACCAGGAACGTACCGAGCAGGACGGTGGCCGCCAGTCCCGCCGGCCGTGCGGCCACGCCGCTGACCAGCCACCCGGCCAGTCCGATCTCCACCATCGGAACCACCACCCGCGCCGGCCGGCGCAGGCCGGCCGGCAACAGAACCGCAAGGGAAGCGTCGAACTCGGCGGCCGTACGCATCTTCGCCGCGCCGGCCCAGCCCAGAACCGCGGCCAGAATCACCGCCAACGCACCGGCGAACTCGCCGGTCACCGGCGTGCTGCCGCTCACCATGTGCCGAATTCCAGGCAGATGTTCTGGGCCCAGGCCGGAGGCTTGTCTGGATGGTCGGCCGAGTAGGCTGACGACCAGTTCTCAGTTTGCTCGATTATGCGTACCCGCTCGCCTTGGGCGAACGGACGAGGCATTTCGGGAATCATACTGTTGCAGACGTATGTAGCATGGCTGGGATCACCGGAATGAATGGTCGGTTCGGCATCCGAAGCCGATCCGACCCCGCCGAGCAGTGTGATCGAAGTGCCGGCGATGATAGCGACAGCATACCGCCGCATCATGATCTCCTCAATTCACTCGTGATACCGGTGACAACACCGGTGCCGGCCGGCCGCCGGCACCGGTGTTGTCACCAGCAGATCAGAACGGGCAGTTCAGGTCGCTCTGTGGCACCCAGCCGTCGCTGTGGCCGTCGCCGTGACCCTGGTACCAGTTGTACCCGTTGAACCATTCGGCGCCGGTAAGGCGGAATCCTGACCCCTCCGGCAGGCCGTACAAATGGTTGTTCGGGCTCACGTCGGGACTGGTGCGCACGATCGTGAATTTGTTGGTGAGGCAAACGACCCCCGGAGGTGCCGCTGACGCCGAACCCGCCGCGACGAACGCCAACGCCGTGGCCGTGGCCGTGGCGGCCAGGCCGGCTGCGGCATGCCGTACCAGTGTCCTCCCGGACATAATGCTCCTTTCCTCGCACTGCCCTCGCCATCGGTAATGGCGTCAAAAGGCATGACTTGGCCAGAAAACAGCAGCCGGGCCGGCGCGGCAACCGAACCTGGAAACCACTGAAAATCACTGAGGTGATCTGAACAAGATCCATTGTCGGCGGCTGTGTCCGCTCCCAACACCAACGATTCCTACGGGCTCGAACCCCTGGTCATGGCCATCCCGCGATCAAGTCACGACGCGGCCGCGCCGGCGCAAACCAGCCAAGCGCCATGTCGATGAGGCTGACGACCAGACCGATCTCCGTAGCTGGGCTGGAGATCGTCGTCGTCCCCCGGAGCGCGCTCGTCGCCGAATTGGCCCCGGCACACCGCCGCGCCGAGGATCGAGCGGCCTGACCGCCCAAGCCCGCTATCAGGATCGGTGGGTGAGAATGGTCTGCCAACCGCCGGTCGGGAGTCAGTATCGGCTGCCGGCTGCCGGCTGCCGGCTGGTAGCGGCGGAAGGCGTGCTACCAACCACAACCCAGCGCCGAGGTGCCTCGCCCAGCGAAGCGATCGTCAGGGGGTGGCGGGTTGGAACAGTTCGACGAGGTTGCCGGCGGGGTCGGTGAGGAGGATCTGGCGGCCGCCGGGACCGGTGATCACATCACTGCGGAGGGGGAGGTTGGCGTTGCGCAGTCGGGTGATCTCGGTGTCGAGATCGTCGACGATGAGGTGGATGCGGTTGTGGCCCGGGGTGGCGGCGTCGCCGGGGGTGGCGCGGGCGCCGGAACTGGCCGGGCCGGAGAGTAGCAGGCGCAGCGGACCCCGGAGGACGTCGGCGAAGGCGGGTGCGGCGTTGGTGTTGAGGGTGAAACCGAGGTGGGTGGTGTAGAAGTCGATGGCGGCCTGCACGTCGTCGACCAGGTACCGAACGCTGGCGTATTGGTCGGTGGCGGTCATGGTGTGGACCTCCTGAGGGTGGGCAGCAGGTGCCGGATGCGGGTGTCGATGTCGGTCGCGGTGTGTTGGAAGCGGCGGTAGCCGGCCCCGGGATCGGCGATGCTCCAGTGGGCGCGCCGCGGGCGGTGGTTGAAGTCGGGGCAGCTTTCGCGGGCCTTGTCGCACAGGGTGATCACGTGGTCGAACCGGCGGTGCACCATCGTTTTCAGGTGCCGGGGGCGGTGGTCGGCGATGTCGATGCCGAAGGTCTCGCGCAGCACGCGTCCGGTGTTGGAGTGCAGGTGGGGCTTGGGTTGGGTGCCGGCGCTGGTGGTGTGCACCCGGCCGGCGGTGTGGTGGCGCAGGAGGGCCTCGGCGATGGGCGAGCGGGTGCTGTTTCCGGTGCACACGAACAGCACGGTGAGCCGCCGGGCTGGCGGTGGCTCTGGGGCGGTCTGCGCTCCCAGGGCCGGGTGCAGCGCGGTGCCGGTTTCGGTCAACGCGGTGGCGCACCGGTCCAGGTCGAGGTGGTAGTAGCTGTCGCGGCCGTCGAAGCTGCTGCGGGTCGCGGTCACCAGGCCGCCGTCGCGGAGCAGTCGCAGGTGGTAGGAGACCAGGTTCTGCGGCGTCTCGAGCAGGGTGGCCAGTTCACGCACGCGGTAGTCGCCGCAGCCGAGGTGGGTGAGCAGGCGCCAGCGCAGTGGGTGGGCCACCAGCCCGACGAACGGCGGCGGGTCCGATGCCGTCATGCCGTGGACGATACATCACATCAGTTTGATCCATCAAACCTGCTTGATGGATCAACCGATCGCCAGGCACGTCCTGCGTGATCCGAGCAACACACCCAAGCCTCCCCGACTCACTCACTGTCCATATGCGACATGCCGACCTCGCGGACGATCCGGGCCGGTCCGCACCGAACTCTCGGCCGAACCGCCGTCGCTTCCGCGCCCGGCGCACCCCGGGAGCGAGATCTCGAGGCGAACTGGCTCAAACCGGCAACGCCTCGGCGGTGCGTGCGGCTGGCACGTCGCTCAGCAGGCTTCGCTGTTCCAGGTAGGGGCGAACGCCCTCGGCGAACCAGTAGGCCTCCTCGAGGTGGGGGTAGCCGGAGAGGATGAACTCGTCGATGCCAAGTGAGTGGTATTCCTCGATGAGGCTCGCTACCTCCTCGTGGCTGCCGACCAGGGCGGTGCCGGCGCCACCGCGGACCAGGCCGATGCCGGCCCAGAGGTTTGGATAGATCTCCAGGCCGCGCACGCCGCGCTCGGCGGCACCGTTGTGCAGCGCGACCATGCGCTGCTGTCCGACGGATTCGCTGGCGGCGAGCTGTTGCTGTGCCCTGCGGACCTGTTCCGGTTCCAGCGAGTCGAGCAGCTTTCGGGCTTCCGCCCAGGCCTCAGCCGAGGTGTCCCTGGACAGGGTGTGCAGCCGAATTCCGAAGCGCACGGTACGGCCGGCCCGCTCGCCGAGCGCGCGAACCTTGGCGATCTTCTTGGCGACCTGTTCGGGTGGTTCCCCCCAGGTGAGATAGACGTCGGCATGGCGGGCGGCGACCGGGAGCGCGGCCGGCGATGACCCGCCGAAGTAGACCCGGGGTACCGGGTTCGGGGCGGCGAGCAGGGTGGCTCCGTCGACCCGCAGATGCTCGCCGGTGAAGCTGAACGGTGTGCCGCTCCACACTCCTCGCACGATGGTGAGGAACTCGTCGGTGCGGGCGTACCGGGCGTCGTGGTCGTGGTAGTCGCCGAACCGTTGTTGCTCAACGGCATCGCCGCCGGTGACGATGTTGAGCAGCAGCCGGCCTCGGGAGATGCGTTGGTAGGTTCCGGCCATCTGGGCGGCCAGCGTCGGTGAGATCACCCCAGGCCGGAACGCCACCAGGAACTTCAGCCGGGAGGTCTCTCTGATCAGCGCGGCGGTAGTCAGCCAGGCGTCCTCGCACCAGGTGCCGGTCGGGGTGAGCACGCCTTCGAACCCGAGTTGCTCGGCGGCCCTGGCGATTTGGGCGAGATAGTCGATATCGGCCTCACGGGGTGCGCCGGGACCGAGAGATCGGTTGGCGTGGAAGCGTTCCACGATGGTGCGGCCATCGCCGGAGGTGGGCAGGAACCAGTGCAGGCGAATGCTCATCGGATGCTGTCCTTGATCGTGTTGAGGTCGTTGGCATAGCGCCGGTTGACGGCCCGGGCGAAGTCCACCTTTCCCGGGAGCACCCCGTCGGCGGTGAACGCATCGGCGAGTTCTTGCTCGGATTTGATGACCGTGTCGTCCAGCGGTACCAGCAGGTCCGGTCCGGCGTCGACGGCGGCACGGGCCACCTCGATGGACAGGCCGGTCTCCGCGGCCCACGCCGTCGCCCACTCCTCGCGGTGCGTGTCGGCCCAGATCTGGGCCTTGGCATGCCGGATGAGGTAGTCGCGGATGGCGGAGTTGCGACCGGCGTCGGCCAGCGCGCTCGTGCCGGCCACCTGGAAGGTGTAGCCGTTGGCGGTTCCGGTGCCGTCGACGAGCACCCTCGCCTTGGCCTCGAGCCTGGCCTGTGAGGTGTAGGGATCCCACGTCGCCCAGGCGTCGATCTGCCGCTGGGTGAATGCACCGTAGGCGTCGGCCGGTTGCAGGAAGGACACCTTGACGTCCTTTGTGGACAAGCCGACCTTGCGCAGGTTGAGCAACACCTGACCATGGGCCGAGCTGCCCTTGGCGACGCCGATGGTCTTGCCGCGCAACTGGGTGACGTCGTGCAGCGGCGAGTCGGCCGGTACCAGGAGGGCGTCGCTGGCGACGTTGCCCCGCGCGCTACTGACGATGGCGATCTTGGCATTGGCCGCGGCGGCGAAGATCGGCGGCGTGTTGCCGACTCCGCCGATGTCGACGCCGCCTGCCGACACCGCCTCCAACAGCGGCGGCCCGGAGGTGAACGTCGACCACTCGATCCGGTAAGGCACGTCGCTGAGCAGGCCGGCGGCCTTGAGCAGGGACTGTGCTCCGCCCTTCTGGTCGCCGACCCGCAGGGTGACCTTGGTCAGGTCGGTGGCGTTGACCGGGGGTGGTTCGGCCGAACCGGCTTGGTCGGCCTGACCGCCGCAGCCGGCCAGCATCAAGGCGGCGGCGACGAGGATGATCAGCTTAGGTCGTGGCATGTTTGGTCACTCCCAGGTCCGCGAGCACCCGGCCGCGGAGGTCGATGTGGTCGGCGAGCCGGCGTGGTCTCGGCTGATCGAGCGCGTGTTCGGCGGAGATCAGTCCGTTGTCAAGGATCAGCATCCGGTCGGCAAGCAGCAGTGCTTCGTCGACATCGTGGGTGACCAGCAGCACGGCCGGCCGGTGCCGCTGCCACAGATCCTCGACCAAGCGGTGCATGGCGAGCCGGGTCAACGCGTCCAGTGCGCCGAACGGCTCGTCGAGCAGCAACAGGTCCGGTTCCCTGACCAGTGCTCTGGCCAGGGACAGGCGTTGGGCCTCGCCACCGGACAGGGTCCGCGGCCAGGCGTCGGCGTGATCGGAGAGCCGCACCTCGGCCAGCGCCCGCTCAGCCGTGGCTCGGTCGGCGGTGGTGCCGCGCAGGCCGAGCACGACGTTGCGCCAGACCCGCCGCCACGGCAACAACCTCGGCTGCTGGAAGGCCACCGAGACCGTGCCGTGTACGGTCGCCCGGCCGGTGATGCTCGAGTCCAGCCCGGCCAGGATCCGCAGCAGCGTGGACTTTCCCGAACCACTCCGGCCGAGCAGCGCGACGAACTCGCCGGAAGCGATCGTGAGATCCAACGCGGACAGCACAGTTCGGTCGCCGAACCGCTTGGTGAGTCCGGCCACCTCGACGCTCAGCCGTTGCGCCACCGCAAAGCCCTCCGTTCCAGAAGCCGGACCAGTGCGTCGGTGATCAGGCCGAGCGCGGCGTAGACGATCAGACCCACGACGATCACATCGGTGCGGAGGAACTCGCGGGCGTTGTTGATCAGATAGCCGAGGCCCGCGTCTGCGTTGACGGTCTCTCCGACGATCAGCGCCAACCATGCGACGCCGAGCGACTGCCGAAGTCCGACAAGGGTTTGCGGCACGGCCGACGGCAGCACCACGTGCCAGAGCCGCTCCAACCGGGTGTAGCCGAGCGCCGTGGTCGCTTCGACGAGCTGGTCGTCGACGCCGCGGATACCGGAGTGGACATTGAGGTAGAGCGGAAAGGCCACGCCGAGCGCCACCAGGATGATCTTGGGCTCCTCGCCGATGCCGAACCAGAGGATCAGCAACGGGATCAGGCCGAGGAACGGTAGCGTGCGAAGCATCTGCACCGGTGGGTCGATCAACACGTTGGCCCACCCGGACAGTCCAGCGCCGATGCCGAGCAACAGAGCGATCCCCGCGCCGACAAGGAATCCGAGGCCGACCCGGGTGATCGACACCGCGAACGCCGTGCCGAGCTCACCGCTTCGCACGAGGTCCACCCCGGAGCGCAGCACCGTCCACGGTGAACTGAGCTTGTCCGGCGGCAGCGCACCGGCGGCGCTCGCCGCCTGCCAGATCGCGACCAGTGCGACCGGGCTGATCCACCGCCGCAGATCCGGCAGTCTCCGGTGTCTGCCGACAGACCGATCAACCTCTGTGGCGGTTCGCGGTGGCGCGGGTGAGTCCAGAGCCGAAATCGACATGGATTTCTCCCAGCAGGGTATGAAAACACGAGCAGGCGGACCGCGATGTCAGCCGTGGCGAAGGAAAGTCAACGAGACGCGATCAGCGAATCGGACAGATCGCGCTGGCCTGCCGCCGAAGATCGACGTGCAGGCGGTACACCAGAAGGTCCCCGCGAGTCATGGCAATGATCGTCACTGCTCGCCGTCGCGTGTGTCAATCACCGTGTCGCCATCCCGAAGTGTGGAAGCGCGGCCTGGAAGTCGTCGACCGCGTCCAGCACCTGCCGCGGTGCCTCGGCGACGAGCCGGACCGCACCGGAGACCTGCTCGATCTGCTTGTCCAGCAAGAACAATCCTCGGGTAACGTGCCGCGCGCCGAGCGCGGTGAGCACCGGCCGCAGTCCATGGTCCAACGCCAGGCGGTGTGCCAGGCTCGCGCCGATGAGAACCGGGAGCACGGTCTTGCCCGCCAACACCGACTGTGGCAACAAATCGAGCAGGGTCTTGAGCACCCCGCTGTAGGTCGCCTTGTACACCCCGGAAGCCACCACCACGCCCGTTGCGTCGGCAAGTTCGCCGATCACCTCGGCGATCTCCGGATCTGATGCGTCACCACCGATGAGCGCCTCGGCCGGAAGTTCGCGCACCCGAACCTGGCGCACGGTGTGCCCGTCGACGCGCAACCGCGTAGCCAGATGTTCGGTCAGCGCCACGGCTCGGGACGTCAGCGAGGGGCTGCCTGCCACAATGACGATTGAGGACATCGAAAGCCTTCCCGTTGGCAGGAAAACGCGGACGCGATCAGCTCACGGTGAGCCAGCCGCGAATCCACAATGGACATGCGAGTGGTACGCTTTGCCAGCGAGCGGCGCCGCGCGGAGCCAGGTCAGCGGCCGGCCGGACTCCGACCGGCGGTGACGCGGACGAAATCCACGTGCCGGCGGCGGGTCAACAGCGGGATCGTGGCCACGGCTCCATCGAAACACGGCGGCCCCGGCCGCGGTCAATGGCCAACCACAACCGTCCACGAACTGAGAACACCAGACGATCTCGCACAGCGCGAGCCCTCGCTCGGCCGGTGCACGCCGACCGCCTCGGACGTCGACTCCGGCGAATACCCGCGCCTGGAGCAACCCCGACCCAGGCACGCGATCCATCAAGATCGCTGGAAGATGCCGTGTGTCGAGGTCGGTACCGAGTCGCCTGATGTTGCCGGTGATCTACTCGATGAGTGTGTCGCTGGACGGGTTCATCGCAGGGCCGGGTGGCGACATTGGCTGGGCGTTCCTGACGCGGAGCAGTTCGGCTTCCACGTCGAGCAGACCCGTCACGTTGCCGCACAGACCGGCTGATACTTGCTGGTCCTGCTGCTGACCGTGGCGACCCGGGCCCAGGTTGCCGCCCCGCTGTCAGGTGCCAACGGTGGCCCGCCAGGGTTGTGAGCGCGGCCAGGAGTACTGCGCGGCTGTCCTTGGTGACGTCATCGGCGCCCACCACGACATCGAGTCGGTCACGCACAAGTCCGCCCGACTGTCCTCCTGGGAAACGGGTCCGGCCCGCCAACGCCTGGGCGGGCCGGTCCACGGCCGGACATCCCCGGGGGGGCTTGGTCACCCGGCAGAGCGGATCGCGGGAACGCAGAACCGTCGATGCCGGCGACCGATGGCTGGGCCAGCATCGGGCACCCGTTCAGCGGTGGTGGCTGATCTCCCGCTGGATGGCGGTGAATCTGCGGTTGGCGGCCGCCTCGGTACGGTCCAGTTCCGCACTGGTGAGCACATGGGCGTCGGGCCCGGGAAAGACCAGTGTGGTTCGGTCGGAGTCCAGCCACCGCACCAGGTACGGCGGCGTGCCGTCAGCGCCGCGGACCTCCTCGACTCGGCCACGCCGAACTTCACGGCCCAGGTCGCCGCGTTCGACGACCAGCCAGTCACCGGTCTGTGCGCGCATCGTTCGGTCCTCCCCGCTCTCGGACTTCGATCGTGGCCGCCGCGGTCGTGGGCCCGGCAGTGCCCGATGGCCTCGACCGCCGGGGCCGGAAGTCCCGGGCCCGCCAGGCAGGACCGGTTCCCGCCGGGCACTGACCAAAGACCCGGACCGGGCATGGCCAACGGCGGTGCCCGACGGGTGTGGCGACGGGCGAGGATGAGGCAGCGAAGGAGGGACAGATGCCCACCACAACGATTTTCCCGCCGGACGAGCGGACCGTCGCCGAGCTCACGCGCCATGTCGACGGGGTCGCCTCGGTCTACCTGGCACAGACGGTGGCCGCCGAGGACCATTCGGCCCGCTGGCATGCCGTCTCGCAGCGGTTGCGACGGGCCGGCGCGAGCGAGAACACCGTGGTGGCCATGGGCTCCGCCGTGCGCACAGTCGCGGCTTCCGGCGATGGACTGGCCGTGTTCGCGACCGCGGACGCCGAACCGGTCGTGCTGCGGGTTCCCGGCCTGACCGGGCCGGACCGGGCCGACTGGAGCCCGGTGGCCCGGCTCGCCCCGATCCTGGCCTGGCTGCGGGACCGGCCGCCGTATGTGCTGGTGGTCACCGACCGCACCGGGGCCGACATCCACACCGCGCCCGGTTTCGGCCAACCGGAACGGGTGAGTTCCGTACTCGGCCCGGACGACGAGATCGAGCGAAACGCCCCCGGCGGTCAGGCCCAGCCGCGCTACCAGCGCCGCGCCGAGGACTCGTGGCGGCACAACGCCGCCGCGGTCGCCCAGGCCTGCGAACGCGAACTGCGCACCAGCGGCGCCCGGCTGCTGGTGATCTGCGGCGACGTCCGGGCCGTGCAACTGTTCGAGGAACGGCTGCCGGGCTGGATCCGCACCGAGACCACCATCCGGCACATCTCGGGGGGTCGCAGCCTGGACGGCTCCCAATCCCACCGCGGCGAGACGCTGGCCGAGGTCGCCCGCGCGGCCGCCGCGCAGTGGACCAGCGACCTGCTCGCCCGCTTCGCCGAGCAACGCGCACCGCACGGTCTGGCCGTGGACGGCGAGTTGGCCACCCTGGAGGCGCTGACCGAAGACCGGGCCGCGGCCCTGCTGGTCGTGCGGGACGACACCGACACCCGAACAGCCTGGCTCGGCGACCAACCCACGCGGATCCTGCCCGCCACCCAGGATCCGCCGGGCTCCTGGTCGCACCGGACCAGTGGTCCGCTGCTGGACACCGCGATCCACGCCGCCCTGCGCACCGGGACACAGGTCCACATCCTCGACCAGGGCACGCCCGGCGCACCCGCCGAGGGCCTCGGCGCCATCTGCCGGTTCCACTGAGGACAACCCGGTCCGCCGCAGCCGACGGACCGGGTTGCCGGCAATGGTGGCGACGAAGGACGTTGGTTCGCGCCGCGAGGGCGAAGGTCTCTGCTCCGGTCATCGGCACGGGCGCACCGTTGGGACGTAGGAACCAACGGTGGGGCAGGCCATGAACGACAAGCTGATCGCCGATGACCAAGGCCACCGCCGGCCGGGACTTTGGACTCCAGATGTTTGGTGCCACAACGCCGACACTTCCACCAGAGCGAGTGAAGGGAGCGTTGACGCGGCGCAACCGCCGGCTCAACGCCGCCGGCCCTCGGGCACGGACGGGTGCGGACCCATGCCCGTCACCAACGGACAACAAAGGGAGTGTGATCGTGGGCGTCGAGCTGCGCGAGACCCATGTAGCACTGGTCTTCCTGGTCGGCGACCGGGCCTACAAGCTCAAGAAGCCAGTGGACGTGGGGTTTCTGGACTTCAGCACCCGGGAGCGGCGGCTCGCCGCCTGCCAGCGGGAGGTCGAGCTCAACCGGCGCCTGGCCCCGGACGTCTACCTCGGTGTCGCCGATTTGTTCGATGTGGACGGTTCGCCGCGCGACCACCTGGTCGTGATGCGCCGCATGCCCGCCGAGCGCCGGCTGCGCACCCTGGTCGAGTCCGGCGCCCCGGCCGCCGACATCATCGTCGCGCTGGCCCGGATGATCGCCGCGTTCCACGCGCGCGCCGACCGTGGCCCGCGGATCGCCAAGCAGGGCACCCGCGACGCCGTCCTTGGGCGTTGGGAGGACAGCTTCGCCCAGGTGCGCGCCCTGCCCGGCGTGATCGACGAGGGCGTGCTGGTCGAGATCGAGACGCTCACCCGGGAGTTCCTGGCCGGACGCGAGCCCCTGTTCGACGAGCGGGTGGCGGCCGGCCGAATCGTCGACGGGCACGGCGACCTGCTCACCGACGACATCTTCTGCCTCGACGACGGACCTCGGGTGCTGGACTGCCTGGAGTTCGACGACACCCTGCGCCACCTGGACGGCCTGGACGACATCTGCTTCCTGGCCATGGACCTGGAGCGGCTGGGCGCACCGGATCTCGGCGAGCTGCTCTTGGAGCGCTATCAGGAGTTCTCCGCGGACCCGGCGCCGGGCGCGCTGCGCGAGCACTACCTGGCCTACCGCGCGTTCGTCCGGGCCAAGGTGGCCTGTGTGCGCCATCGTCAAGGCGACCCGGCGGCGGCGGAACAGGCCACGGAACACGCGGAGATCACGCTGCGGCACCTGCGCCACGGGCGGGTCCGTCTGGTCGTGGTCGGCGGGCTGCCCGGTACCGGCAAGACCACCCTCGCCGGGCGGCTGGCCGACGAACTGGGCGCGGTTCTGCTGTCCACCGACCGGCTGCGCAAGGAACTGGTCGCGCTGCCGCCCGGCGAGGATGCGCGGGCGCCCTACCGGGAGGGGATCTACACCGCCGAGCACACCGACCGGGTCTACACCGAACTGCTGCGCCGCGCGAAGACGCTGCTGGCGCGCGGCGAGTCGGTGATCCTGGACGCCTCGTGGACCGCGGCGGCCCACCGGGACCACGCCGTGGACCTGGCCCGAGCTGGGCACGCTCCGCTGACCTCGTTGTGCACCACGGCATCCAGTGAGGTCACCCGCAACCGGCTGCTGACCCGGACCGGTTCGATCTCCGACGCCGACCCGGCCATCGCCGCCGCCCTGGCTGCGGACATGGACCCGTGGCCGCAGGCCGTCACCGTGCCGACCGACCGTTCACCCGAACACACGGTCACCCGTGCCCTGGCAGCCGTGCGGGCCTGACCGGACGATCAGGGCGATCAGCACCGCGCACCGGGCAGGCAGGACGCCTCGGGCCGCACCGAAAGGGACCTTGGTCAGTTGTCCGGCCGGCGCACCGCTCCGGGCCGAGGGGACCGAGGTCCCCCCTCATGCGGGAACTACTCCCCTGCCTCGCGGCTGGTCGGGGGTGGAGGGTTGTGGTTATGAGAAGCGTATTGGTGGCTTACGCCAGCAAGATGGGGGCGACCAGAGACATCGCCGCGCTCGCGGCGACCCCCGGCGGTCGCCGGCGGGCGGGCCGGCTGGGCGCCCGGGCGCCGACCGGGTTCGGCGGGCGGCTCGACCCCGAACTCGCGACCGGGTTATTCGACCGGTCCTTGGCCAGGCGGATGCCCGGCGACGTCCGCGACTTCGGCCAGATCCGCGCCTGGGCCGGGCAGATCGCCGGTGCGCTGTCACCACGGCACACGACTGAGCGGAAGGCAGACCGATGAGCAATACCCGACCTGACCACGAGACCGTTCGCGGCGCGATCGCCCTGGCGACCCGCGCGCCGTCGGTGCACAACACCCAGCCGTGGCGGTGGCTGCTCGGGGACAGCACGGTGCACCTCATGGCCGACCGGACCCGCCACCTGCCGGCCACCGACCCCGAGGGCCGCGACCTGCTGCTCAGCTGCGGCGCCGCACTGCACCACGGGTGCGTCGCGCTGGCCGCACTCGGCTGGGCCGGCGAGGTGCACCGCGTGCCCAACCCGGCCGACCCCGATCACCTCGCCGCGATCGAACCGCACCGGCACAACCCGACCGAGGAGGACATCGCGCTCGCCGCGGCGATCCCGCACCGATACACCGACCGCAGGCGGTTCTCCTCCTGGCCGGTGCCGCCGGGCCACCTCGAACTGATGATCCAGCGGGCCAGCGCGGCCGGCGCGCTGCTGGTTCCGGTCACCGACACCCGCCTGCGCCGCCACCTGGTCGACGCGATCAACCGGGCCGCCACCACGCAGGCCGGCGATCCCGACTACGCCGCCGAACTCGCCAACTGGACCGGCCGCAACCGGATCGCCGACGACGGTGTGCTGGCCACCAACACGCTGGCCCGACCAGAGTCGCACGGCGACACCCGGATGCGCGAGTTCCCGCACGGCACCCTCACCGTGCCCGCCGGCGAGCGCACCGAGGACGACGCCGGCGAGCTGCTCGTGCTCGCCACGCCCACCGACGACCCGCCATCGCGGCTGCGGGCCGGCGAGGCGGCCAGCGCCGTGCTGCTCACCGCGACCCACCTCAACCTGGCCAGCTGCCCGCTGTCGCAACCACTCGAAGTGGCCGACACGCGCGCCACCATTCAGCAACTGATCCTCGACGACGCCGCGACCCCACACCTGATCCTGCGCATCGGTTGGGCCCACAACGCCGCCGATCCCCTCCCGCAAACCCACCGCCGCCCAGTCGACGACGTCATCGGCTTCCTGCCCGGCATGGCACCCCGACCCAACGAATAGCACCGAACATGGTTGCCCGCACAGGAATCAACGGGTTCGGCCGGATCGGCGGGGGAAGTGTTCGGTGTGCCACCGGCGCTCGTCGACCTGATGGCGGAGATGGTGTCAGTGCCGGGAAGCGCAACAACACCGGGCCGCCGCCGCGACAGTATCGCGGCGGCGGCCCGGTGTTGTTACCGGGTCACATGCCGACAGAGGTGGTGTCGTCGATGACGTACTCCAGGTTGTTGTGCACGCCGACCACACCGGTCACGCTCAAGATGAGCTGCTCGGCGATCTGCACGGCAGTGCGGTGCTCGAGCTTGCCGTCCACCGTGGCCACTCCGTCGGCCACCGTCGCCCTGCTCGCCGGCATCGGACTGCGCGTCGCCGCCGCCAGCGGCAGCCTCCTGCTGCTGCTCATGTGGGCCGCCGAATGGCCCATGGCCCAACACACCAACGCCGGCGCACTCACCCGGTCCACCAACCCCTTCCTCGACGACCACCTCATCTACGCCATCGTCCTGATCACCCTGGCCGCCCTCTACGCCGGCCACACCTGGGGCTTCGGCAAACGGTGGGCCGCGCTCCCCGCCGTCCGACAAAACCCCTGGCTGATCTGATCCACACCGAAACACGCCCGGCCCGGCAACCGCCGGGCCGGGCGTTTCGGTATCCACGGCGACGCCCCAGTTTGTGGAAGGGCAACACTTCGAGGCGCTGCACCGGGGCCGGGGTGGGGCCGACCGCGATGGTAGTTGGCGATCTCGGTCATCACCTCCTCCCCCGAGACGGCACGCCCCGGCTCGGGGGTGGGGCTTGTTCGCCCCCGATCGTCGAGTTCGCACAGCCTCTCGTTGCGGGCGGGAAGTGCCTGCCCGCAACGGAACTACGGTCGGGCGATGACGATCGGGCAGGGTGCGTGGTGGATCATCGCCTGGCTGATCGAACCCAGCATCAGGCCGGTGAACCCGCCACGCCCGCGGCTGCCCACCACCAGCAGTTGCGCGGAGCGCGCCGCCGCGAGCAGGGCGCTGGCCGGGTGATTGCGCTCGACCACCCGCCGGACCGTCACTTCCGGATACTTCTCCTGCCAGCCGGCCAGTCGCTCGGCCAGCAGTTCGCCGGCTTGCTCCTCGACCGGCCGCCAGTCGATGTCGGGCAGGTAGGCGCCGTCGTAGAGCGGGTACACCACCTCACTCCAGGCGTGCACGGCGACCAGTTCAGCGCCGCGCAGGGCGGCCTGTTCGAAGGCGAACCCGATGGCCTGCTCACTGGCCGGTGACCCGTCGATGCCGACGACCACCGGGCCGTCCGCCGGCCGCGCGCCGCGAACCACGGCCACCGGGCAGTGCGCGTGCGCGGCCAGGGCGACCGCGACGGACCCGGCCAGCAGGCCGGTGAACCCGCCGAGACCGCGGGATCCGAGCACCAGCAGCGCCGCCGACCGGCTCAACTCGCGCAACCGGGCCGCGGCGGGACCGCGCAGCGCCTCGGTCTCGTACCGCACACCCGGGTCGGCCTGTGCCACGGCCCGAGCCGCGTCGGCCAGCATCGTGGCCGTCGCGGCCTGGATCACCTCGGGCAGGGTCGCGCGGTCCACGAACACCGGGCCGTAGGCCGGCGGCGGCCAGTCGTCGGTGTGCACGATCCGCAGCGCCCGCCGCTGGCGCTGCGCCTCGGTCGCCGCCCACCGCACGGCTGCCAGTGCCGAGTCCGACCCGTCGACCGCGACCACGATCGGCTTGAGGTTGCCGTTGCTGCTCATCGTGCCCTCCTGGATGCGTGGTTCCGGTCGTCGAACGCGGCGACCAGCCGGTCTGCGATGCCGAGCACGCCGGGGACGGCGGCGATCCGCAGCACCGCGGTGTCGATGTCGGCGGCCCGCGGCAACCAGCCGGTGAGCTGCACGAAACCGTGCTCGACGCTGACCCGCACCGAGGGCTCGGCGAGGTTGGCCGGGCCGGTGAAGATGTCGTGCTCGATCTCGGCGAGGATGTCCTTGTCGGGCCGCAGGAACTGACCCAGCACGTCCCGCCGGCCCAACGCCCCCACCAGGCGCCCGTCGTCCACCACGAACAGCTGGCGCTTACCCGAGTCGGCCAGCAGCCGGGCCGCGTGCGCCAGCGTCGCGTCCGAGCGCACGGTGATCGCGGGCGAGGTCATCAGCTCGGCGGCGGTCAGCCGGCCCACCTCGCGGGTGCGGCGCCTGCGGTGGCGCGACTTGCGGCCGGTGCGCAGCAGATCGGCCTCGGACACCACGCCGACGACCCGGCCGGTCGCGCTGAGCACCGGCACCGCGCCGATGGCGCGCTCGGTGAGCAGCTCGAGCACCTCCGGGTAGGACGTGTGCGGCGGCACCGCGACCGGGTTGCGGGTCATCACCGACGCCACGGTCCTGGTGGTGAGTTGGGCGGTCATCGCGGTGTCCTTTCTGGACCGTCCGGGCGCACGACGGCGAGCGGGCATTCGGTGTGGTGCAGCAGAGCCCGGCTGGTCGACCCGGTGCCCATGCCGGGCAGCCCCGCGCCGCTCCCCCGGGCACCGACCACGATCAGTTGTGCGCCGCAGCGCCGCGCCTGCTCGAGCAGGCCCCGCGCCGGCCGGTCCCGCACCACCAGCCGGCGCACCGCCACGTCCGGGTATTTCTCCTGCCAGCCGGCCATCCGCTCGTCCAGCAGCCGGCGCTCCCGCTCGGCCAGCGCATCCCAGTCCGCGTCCAGCCCGAAGGTGGTCCAGACACCGTCGAAGACCACCGCGGTCCAGGTATGCACGGCGAGCAGGTCCACGTTGCGTACCGACGCCAGTTCGAAGGCGAACCCGACGGCCGCCTCGCTGGCCGGCGACCCGTCCACCCCGACCAGCACCGGGCCGTCGGCCGGCGGCGGGTCGTCCACTGCGTACCCGGTGACCACGACCACGGGGCAGTGCCCGTGCTCCACAGTGGCCTGCGCGACCGAACCGACCAGCAGACCGGCGAACCCGCCGAGGCCGCGCGTCCCCAGCACGACCATCCGCGCCCCCGCCGACTCCTCGATCATCACCTCGGCCGGGTTGCCCACCCGCAGGTGCTCGTCGATCTCCAGGCCGGGCGCGATGTGCGCGGCCGCGGCCGCCGCCTCCCGGATCCAGTGCCGGCCCTGATGCCGCATGGCGTTCACGTAGGCGCCCTGCCCGGCCATCGTGGTCGGATGACCGACCACCGGCGGGTCGCAGACGTGCACCAGCCGCAGCGGCAACCGGTGTGACGCGGCCTCGCGCGCCGCCCACCGGGCCGCGTGCAACGCCGAGACCGAGCCGTCGACGCCGGCCACGATCGCCGGACGCGCGGGGTGCTCGTTGGTCATCTCTGGCTCCTCATCAACTGACTACGACCCACTCTGGTCCGCCAGCCCGGCCGCGGACACCGACCCGCGACCCCAACAACCCGGGACCTTCGGCCCCCGGATCGCCGACGATCGACTCCTGCCAGATTCCCTGGTGCGTAACAGCATCGAAGGACGGAAAGGAGGAATCATGACCAAGGTCAACGAGGCTGCCGCCGGGTTCCTGGCCAACAAACGGGTCGCGGTGACCGGAGTCTCCCGCGACCCGAAGGGCCACGGCAGCAACATCGTGTACCAGCGGCTGCGGGAGCGCGGGTACCAGGTCTTCGCGGTCAACCCGAACGCCGACAAGGTGGAAGGCGATGCGTGCCACCACGACCTGAAGTCGATCCCCGGGGGCGTCGAGGCGGTCGTCATCGGCACCCGGCCGGAAACCGCCGACGCCACGATGCGCGAATGCGCCGAACTCGGCATCAAGCACGTGTGGATGCACCGGTCCTTCGGAGCCGGCAGCGTGTCCAGGAGCGCCACCGACTACGGACGCCAGCACGGCATCACCGTGATCGACGGCGGCTGCCCGCTGATGTTCGCGCCCACCTCCGACGGCGCGCACCGGGCGATGCGATGGGTGTGCGGCCTCACCGGCAGCCTGCCGCGGCGGGTCTGACCCAGGGCGCAGGCGTTGGGGCGCACCGCGAACACAGTGGGCCCCAACGGCTACCCGGTCACTTCTGGTCGAGCTTTCCCGGGTAACGCACCACAGAGCTCCTTCGGGCTCAGGGTGGATCAGTCGTCCCAGCCGAGCGAGACACCGGTGGTGTGGCGCAATTCGACACCGGTCACGCCGGCCCCGGTGCGGGTCAGGGCGGCAACGACCGCTCGTTCGGCGTCGTCGGCGAAATCACCGCTGATGATCACTGCGCCCTTGTCCACCTCGACGTCCCAGTCCCGGCGGCTGCCCGCGTAGTCGTCGAGCAAGGCACGCACGGTCGCGCCGATCACGTCATCATCGCGGATCAGGGTGCGCAGCAGATCGCGACGGGCAACCACGCCGATCAGCACGCCGTGCTCCACCACCGGCAGGCTCCGCAGCCGGCCGGCGAGCATGCGCTCCGCCGTGGTGGCGATGGTGGTGGTGGGGGCGACCACCTCGACCGGAGTCGTCATCGCGGTCTCCACCCGGTCATCGCGGTGATCCACACCGTCCACCGCGGTCATCGTCGCCCGCACGGCATCGGACTCACTGAAGATCCCAATCACCCGGCCACCCTCGTCCACCACCGGCAGGGCCGCGAAACCCTTCTCGGTCAGCTTCATGATGGCGTCTCGCATGGTCGTGTCCGGGCCGACGCTGACCACCGGCCGGCTCATGATGTCCCGTGCCTTCATCACTGGTCCTCCTGATCCTGGTCGGTGCGCACCACGGCGACCGGACACGGCGCGTGGTGCAGCAGGTGCTGGCTGGTGGAGCCGAGAATCAGGCCGCGGAATCCGCCTCGACCGCGGGTACCGGCCACCACGAGAGCGGCGCGTTCGGCGTAGCGCAGCAAGGCCGGGGCCGGGCGGTCTCGGACGACCTCCCGGTAGACGTGCACGTCGGGATACTTCTCCTGCCAACCGGCCAGCCGCTCGGCCAGAATCTCGTAGGCCTGCTGCTGCAGCGGAAGGAAGTCCAGCGTGGACGAGTCACCGGCCAGAGCGGCGTCGAGCAGGGTGTCGGTCCAGGTGTGCACCGCATAGAGGGCGCAGCCGCGAGTGGCCGCTTCCTCGAAACCGAACGCGATGGCGGCCTCGCCAGCGGGCGTTCCGTCCACACCGACCACCACATCGCCGTCCAGCGGCGGGATGTGCCGCTCGCCGGTGCCGCGCGCCACGATCACGGGGCTGTGGGCGCGCCCGGCGAGGGCGGCGGAGACCGACCCGACCAGCAGACCGGCGAACCCACCGAGGCCGCGGGTGCCAAGCACGATCATGGTCGCCTGGCGGGACTGGTCGATCAGGAACGGCGTCACCGGACCGTGCTCCACCACAAGCTCCGGATCGAGGTCCGGCGCCAACGCGGCCACCGCGTCCCTGGCCGCACGCAGCCACTCCCAGCCCTGCTCGCGCATGCCCTCGCGCACCGCGTGCGGCGAGACGACGCCCGGTGCGTAACCGAGCGGGATGTCATAGGTGTGTACGAGCCGCAGCGGCAGCTTGCGCCGCAGTGCCTCGACAGCGGCCCAGCGCGCGGCGTGGGTCGAGGAGTCGGAGCCGTCGATGCCGACGACGATGGGGTGCACGCTCATGGTGGTTCTCCTTCGGGGATCGGGGGTCAGCTGACCGCGGGAGCCACGTGGACGGTGGTGCCGGGACGCAGTACGGCGACCGGGCAGTGGCTGCGCCGGATCAGGGTCCGGCTCACCGAGCCGAAGGCCATCGATGCCAGCCGCCCCCGGCCCCGGGAGCCGAGCACAAGCAGCGCCGCATGGCGCGAGCGGCGGGCAAGCTCCTCGATCGGGTCACCGTCGACCAGGTGCTCGGTAACGGGCACGTCGGGGTAATCCACGGCGAAACCGGCGAGCGATTCGGCAAGGCCGCGGTGCTGATCGGCACGCTCGCCGCAACGCTCGGCTCGGTCGTGGGGCGCGGTCCAGCAGAGCACGACCTCCAGCCCGGCGCATTGGCGCGAAGCCGCATCGAACGCGTAGTCGAGTGCGGCCCTTGACGGTTCGGCGGTGTCGACGCCGACCAGGACGCGGGCGGTGTCCCCGGCGGGCTTGGCGTCCTTGGGGACGACGACGATCGGGCAGGGCGCGGTGCTGAGCAGGGCCGCGGGAACCGAACCGGTGATCGCCTCGGCGAACGAGTTCTGCTCGCCGGCGCCGATCACCAGCAGATCCGCTCCTCCCGCCTGGGCGCTCAGCACCTGCTCCGGCCGGCCCGCGACGATGCGGGTGAGGACCCTCAGCCCCGGCTGGTGTTCGGCGGCCACGGTCGCCGCCCAACTCAGCGTGGCCTCGGCGATCGCGTTGCCCGGTGGGCAGGCTGCCACCAGTTCCAGGGTGGCGTGGCGAGTCTGAGCCTCGATCGCCGCCCAGCTCACCAGTTCCGGCCTTGGCCGGGAGGGCGCCAGCCCAGCGACGACGCGCCGGTTCACGCTCATGATCAACTCCTCTCCGGCGGCACCGCGGTCGCCGCCGCAATGCGAGGTCGATCGATCGCCTCGGTCATGGTCTGCGTGGTGCTCATGGCCTTACTCCCGACGGCGGTGGCATTCACGGCCGCCATTGGCCTCACAGCCTCAGCCTGGCTGCCCGACTGACGCGGCGACAGCGACTCCAGGCCTTACCACGCAGGGACCTTCGTCACCGGCTGCGGATCACACGCGATGGGCCCAGTCCGGCTCGACGCGCGCCCACTCCCGTTGCCATGCCGCCGACCGCCGGCGGTTCAAGGCCATGCTGACCAGCAGGACGATCACGGTGAGACCCGCGACGGCGCTGATCCACAGGCCCATCGCGACCGCGACGCCCGCGACCCTGGCCCGGTCGTGCGTGACTTCCCCGACCGCGCCAATCACGATGTCAGACCGAAACGGCACGCCGACCGTGCGAACCATTGAGCTGGTCACCTTCACCCGCCGACCACCCGCGCTACCACAGCTCGTGGGCCACCGCGGAGAGCAGGTTGCTGGCAAGATCCCGCTCTGCCTCGGAGACAGGCCGTGGCTCGGATCCCTGTCCTGGGTGGACTTCGGGAGCCGGTGGTGACCGGCCTTCCACCGCGGTCAAGCCGAGCATGTTCAGCAGCTCGACGAGATCCACGGCGTCCTGGGCGCAGCGGGCGACCACCCTGGCCGCGCGATGATGCTGCCAGCGCCTGGCTTCCAGGCCGTTTGTGGAGGTGCTCATGGTGCTCCTGCCATCGGCGAACTGTCGTTGGTGGCACCAGGATCTTGGCCGGTTCGGGTAGCGGAAACGGTCTAGCTCTTGGCGCTGGAGACGGTCGCGCGCAGCACGCCCGGCACGGCTTCGGCGAGGACGGTGGCCGCGTGGCGGTCTGTTTCGTCGTCGTAGCTGTCGCCGATGGTGACGATGCCGCCGTGCACGTCGACCTGCCAGCGGGCGGAGCCGCCGTAGATCTCCAGCCGATGCCGGACGTCCGTGGCGATGGCGGAATCCTCGCGGCCCACCAGCCGGACCAGGTCGCGCCGGGTGACGATGCCGATCAGGCGGCCGTTGTCGACGATCGGCATACTGCGCCGCCCGGTGTTCAGGAGTGTCGCGACCAGTTCGGCGACGTCGGTTCCGGGGCCCGACACGGTCACCGGGGAGCTCATCACGTCGCCGACGGTCGGCCGCGACGGCAGCGACCGCGGGGGTGGGCCGGCGTGTGCCCGCAGGCGGGGGTCGTGCGGGATCCGGTCACGCACGAGATCGGCTTCGGTGACAATGCCGACCAGCCAGCCCTCCTTGTCTACCACGGGCAACGCGGTGAAGCCGCGTGCGGTCAGCAGGACGGCGGCGTCCTTGACGTGGGTGTCCGGTTGAACGGTCACCACCGGGCTGGACATGATGTCGCGGGCACGCATGGCGCGCTCCTTTCACGGGCTACCAGAAACGCTAGCCAACGAAACCGCCAGGCGACCGAGGTCGTTGGTCACCGCGGGCAGGGACCTCGGGCCTACGTCGCCAGCGGTGCCCGAACAGAACACTCACCGGCAGCTGCTCCGAAAGTCCCGCGTGGTAGCGGACTGTCCACTCGGCCAACGACCAGTTCCTCGGCCGGCCACGCGAAGACCGCTCAGTCGGCTTCGGAGCCGGAGGTCCCGCCGATGCGGTTCGTTCGACCCTGCTCCCTGCCGCCCGAGTGGACTCACATTGATATTGGAAAGGGCACACGGCTGGGAGGACATCAATGCCGAAGTATGTGTACGACTTCAGCGAAGGCAACAAGAACATGGCGGATCTGCTCGGCGGCAAGGGAGCGAACCTCGCCGAGATGACGACCATGGGACTACCGGTGCCCCCTGGTTTCACCATCACCACCGAGGCGTGCCGGGCCTATCTGAATACCGGGCAACCTCCGGCAGATCTGGCCGAGGAGGTCGACGCGCACCTGCACGCGCTGGAAAGCGCCATGGGCCGCAAGCTCGGCCAGGTCGACCAGCCGTTGCTGGTCGCGGTGCGCTCCGGCGGCAAGTTCTCGATGCCCGGGATGATGGAGACCGTCCTCAACATCGGCCTGACCGACGAGTCGGTGGTCGGACTGGCCTCGTGGTTCGGTGACCGGCGGCTGGCCTGGGACTCCTATCGCCGGTTGCTGCAGATGTTCGGCCAGACGGTGCTCGGCGTCGACTCCGCGCTCTTCGCCGCGGCACTGGACAAGGCCAAGGCCGCCAAGGGTGTCCGAGGTGACCTCGGCCTGGACGCCGAGGACCTGCACCGGTTGGTCGACGAGTTCAAGGCGATCATCCGGGACCACACCGGTCGTGAGTTCCCGCAGGACCCCCGCGAGCAACTCGACCTGGCGATCCGGTCGGTGTTCTCGTCCTGGAACACCCCTCGGGCGAGGGCCTACCGTCGCGCCGAGCACATCCCCGACACGTTGGGTACCGCGGTCACCGTGTGCGCGATGGTGTTCGGCAACGTGGGTGAGAACTCCGGAACCGGCGTGGCGTTCACCCGCGACCCGGCAACCGGCGCCACCGGCGTCTACGGCGACTACCTGCCGAACGCCCAGGGCGAGGACGTGGTGGCCGGCATCCGCAACACCCTGCCCCTGCACCAGGTGGCGACGTTGCATCCCCAGCCCTATGCGCAGCTGATGGACATCATGCGGCGCCTGGAGCAGCACTACCGCGACCTGTGCGACATCGAGTTCACCATCGAGCGCGGCACGTTGTGGATGCTGCAGACGCGGGTGGGCAAGCGGACCGCGGGTGCGGCGTTCCGGATCGCCGACGCGCTCCGCGAGGAGGGACTCATCGACGCCGACGAGGCACTGCGTCGGGTCAGCGGTGCCCAGCTCACCCAACTCATGTTCCCTCGGTTCCACAAGGACTCCACGGTCCGCCAGATCGCCACAGGCGTGGCCGCCTCCCCCGGCGCGGCTGTGGGGCAGGTCGTCTTCGACTCCGCCACCGCGGTCAGCCGCGCCGCCACCGGCGCACCGGTGATCCTCGTGCGGCAGGAGACCAATCCCGACGACGTCACCGGTCTGATCCACGCCCGCGGTGTGCTCACCAGCCACGGCGGCAAGACCTCCCACGCCGCCGTCGTGGCCCGCGGTCTGGGGCGCACCTGTGTGTGCGGAGCCGAGGACCTGGACATCGATCCGGTGGCCCGCCGGTTCACCACCCCCGATGGAACGATCGTTGCCGAGGGCGACGTCATCTCCCTCGACGGCTCCACGGGCATGGTGTTCCTCGGCGAGGTGCCGGTGGTGCCATCGCCGGTCGTGGAGTACTTCGAAGGCCGCCGCAGCCCCGAAACCGACCCCCTGGTGGGGGCCGTCGACCGGATCATCACCCACGCGGACAGCCGCCGCCGGCTCGCGGTACGCGCCAACGCGGACACCCCGGCCGACGCGCGGCGAGCCCGCCAGTTCGGTGCGCACGGGATCGGGCTGTGCCGCACCGAGCACATGTTCCTCGGTGACCGGCGCACCCTGGTCGAACGGTTGATCCTCGCCGAGAACAAGACGGAGCGCGACCTGGCGCTGGCCGCACTGCTTCCGCTGCAACGCAAGGACTTCGTCGACATCCTCGGCGCGATGGACGGGTTGCCGATCACCATCCGACTGCTCGACCCGCCGCTGCACGAGTTCCTGACCGACCGCACCGAACTCACCGCGCGGGTCGCGGTCGCCGAGGCACTGGGCCACCCCGACCCCGACACCGCCCGGTTGCTCCGCGGTGTCAACCGGCTGCACGAGCAGAACCCCATGCTCGGCCTGCGCGGCGTCCGGCTCGGCCTGGTCATCGACGGCCTCTACGAGATGCAGGTACGGGCGATCGCCGAAGCCACAGCACAACGGCTGCGCGCCGGCGGACATCCCCAGGTGGAAATCATGATCCCACTGATCGGCGACGCCCAAGAACTGGAGATCATCGCCACCCGGGCGCACCACATCCTCGACACGGTGGGCACCGACCACGGCGTCGAACTGCGGCTCCAGATCGGTGCGATGATCGAACTGCCCCGGGCCGCGCTCACCGCCGCACGCATCGCCAAATCCGCACGGTTCTTCTCCTTCGGCACCAACGATCTGACCCAAACCACCTGGGGTTTGTCCCGCGACGACGCGGAAGCGGCGTTCCTGCCCGCCTACCTCGACCAAGGCATCGTGGACGTGTCACCGTTCGAGACGATCGACCAGGACGGCGTGGGCCAGCTCATCGTGCTGGCCGCCCAACGAGGCCGGGCCACCCGCCCCGACCTGACCCTCGGCGTCTGCGGCGAACACGGTGGCGACCCCGCCTCGATCCACTACTTCCACCACATCGGCCTCGACTACGTCTCCTGCTCACCCTTCCGCGTACCGATCGCACGACTCGAAGCCGGACGTGCCGCGGTCGGCAAACCCGAGAACACCAGCGACAGCCGGTAGAGCTCCGAGCCCGACGAACGCCGTGCCCGACCTGGTTGGTCGGGCACGGCCTGTGGTGCCACTCACCGGCGGTCACCGTGGCGGCGATCTCCTCCTGCGGCACATCCACTTCCATCTCGCCCATCAGCGTCTCGGTCCGCGACGGCTCGCCGGGGAAGCCGAATGACCACACCTCGGTTCCGCTCACCTGCAGGTCGATCTGGTCCAGTTGTCCACCATCGGCTTCCCGGGCTACCCGCTGGTATCGGTTGCCCGGCGGTCCGCAAGCCTGATCTAAGCTCCGGTTCCCGCTGCCGAACCGGAGGGCTTCGCATGACGACCGTTGATGACCGGGTGGTCGCCGAGCTGCCGCCACCCGACACCGGGTCGTCGGCCGCGGCCGATCCGGTCATCACCGTGTTGCTCGCCGCGAGCCTGCGGCTGGGGTTGCTGTCGTCCGGGCTCAGCGCGCTCATGCTGGCCGGGATGCTGGCCTTCATCGTCGCGAAATGGCACCAGGGTGGACCGCTGGGAGCGCCGGTCATCATCCTCGTCGTGATCCCGCTCGGCTACTTCGGCTACTTCGGTTACGGGTGCCTCCGATTCGCCCGGGACTGGCGGATCTGCAACGGGCTGCTGTCCACCCGGGCCTGGCGGCCGGTGCCGGCCGCCATGGTGACCGGCCGGGTGGTCGAGCTCCGCGCGGAGCCCGCCGCCGGGCAGCAGGTCCGAGTGACCGCGCTGCCCCGCTGCGCCGCCGAGGTGCTCGCCCGGACCGGCCGGGCCTGGGTTGTGGGCCCGGAAGAGCCGGACGGTCCGATGATCCTCCGGATGGACGGGTTCCCGGCCTGCTTCGTGGCCCGCCCGGTCCGCCCGCGCACCGGTCCGCCGCGCTGGTTGCCCGCCCCGGCCGGCACGACGGGGACCGCCGCGGACGACCCGGTGACCGCCAGCCTGCTCGCGCGGATCCGTAGGATACGCACCGTCTGGCTGTGCGCGGCTCTGGGATACGCCGGGCTCAGCCTGCTCGTCTACCGGTTCGGAACCACCAGCCTGGACAAGGATTTCGGGTCCGTGTTCTATCCGCTGGCCCTGGTCGTGGTGCTGCTCTGCTTCGCGCGGTGGCAGAGCTATCGTCGACTGAACGAGACGTACCGGGCCGGTCCATGGACCCGCGTGACCGTGCGGATCGGATCCTGGCAGGCCCGGTGGCACGGCGCCGCTGCCACTCGCGGCACGGTGCACCTGGCAGACGACCGGAACCTGACCATCACGGTGACCGGGGCCAGCGTGGCGGTGCTCACCGCCATGGAACGGACCGGCGCGGTGTGGCTGGCCGGCGAGCTTCGGCCGGGCCAGACCGTGATCATCGGCTACCCCGGCTACCCGCTGTTCGGCCACGCCCGGCTGTCCTGAGGAAGAGCCGATGTCGCCCGTTGACGAGCAGGGGTTGCCGAACTGCCTACCAGGCCCGCGGCGACGACCTGGACCAGGCAGCACACCTGTGGGATGACGCCGACGAAGACCCGCCATCGGCGCGCCGGCCGGCCGGTGCCGCCCGAGGGCGTTTCGCGAGCTGGGCACCGCCGAGCGCGACGCCGGCGTGGACCTCGGGTACCCCGCCGGCGGCTCCTGGGGTAGACAATCCAGCAGACGTACAACGCTTCACCACCATGTTCCACGAGGTCTCCACGCTGGCCCTCCCCCAGCCGAGACGACCGACCTCATCCACAACCAGGTAAGGGCACGGGGATCTAAGAACAACTGTGTAACTGTCCAAATGGGGGTACACCGATGACTGAGAACAGCAAGACCCACGGTGTCCTGGAATTTGGCTTGTTGGGACCTGTCGAGGTCCGTCAGCAGGGTCGGTTGCTCAGCATCAAGGGTGAACGGGAGCGCTCCATCCTTGCCATGTTGTTGCTCAATGGTGGTCGGGTGACTTATGTTGATGAGCTGGTCGACATCTTGTGGGACGATCCTCCCCGATCAGCGAGGGCACAGGTACACAATCTGATCAGCAAGCTGCGAAGAAACCTCCGTGTCGACCGTGATGACCTTGTCCTGACTCGACCTGCTGGCTATGAGCTCGTTCTGGGTAGGCATAAATATGACGTACTGAGGTTTCGGGAACTGGTCGCGCGCGGGCGGCGGGCGGCCCTGGACGAAGATCATGAATTGGCGTGGGCTCACTACACCGAAGCATTGTCGTTGTGGCGTGGACCCGCGCTGGCCGACGTCTGTTCAGGTCTGGTCGATCGAGCACGACATGCGTTGGACGAAGAACGGGCCGCGGCAGGCGAGGCGAGACTTGACGCGGGCATAACATTGGGGAGTTATCCGGAGGTTCTACGCCACGTCGCATCTTTGATCACGGAATATCCCTATCGTGAGCGATTGCATGGGATCAAGATGATTGCGTTAGCCGCTATCGGTAGACGTGCGGACGCCTTGGATTCATACCGGCAGGTGTATCGCCGTTTGCGTGCCGACCTCGGTGTCGAGCCAGGCCCGTCGTTACGTGAGCTTGAGGTGCGGATTCTTCGGGACGAGCCGCTGATGTCAAGATCCGTGGCCGCGGTGCAGGTGCCACGCCAGCTTCCAGCGGTGACGGCGCTGCTGGTCGGCCGAGAACAATTGGTCAGTGACGTCTGCACCAATTTGCGTCGACGAGCGGCGACGGCAAGCTCGACGACGTTATTCGTCGGAGCCGGTGGCGTAGGTAAGACCACATTGGCCCTGGCGGTCGCCCACACGTCATCTTCATATTTTCCAGACGGCCAGCTGTATGCCGACCTCCGCGGGAGTCAGGGATCAGGGACCGATCCACATCAGGTCCTCGGCCGGTTCTTGCGTGCGTTCGGGATCGCCGGATCCGCGTTGCCGCAGGACAAAGACGAGCGTATCTCGCTGTATCGCAGTCAGGTGGCAGGCAAGCGTGTACTCGTGGTGTTGGATGACGCAGCGGACGAAGGTCAAGTCCGACCGTTGCTACCAACCACCCCCGGTAGCGCGGCGATTGTTGCCTCGAGACGCCAACTCGCCGCCCTGATCGACGCCGTACGATGGACGGTGCCAGTGCTGACAACGGAATCCGCCCTCCAGCTGTTCGCGTCAGTGGTCGGTGTAGAGCGAGCCGCGCTGGCCCAGGGCGACGCCATGGCGATTGTGAGGCTCTGTGGCCATCTGCCACTCGCGGTGTGTGTCGCGGCCGCCCGGCTGGCTAGCAGTCCGGAATGGACACTGGCGGAATTCCGGGCGCGGCTGACCGCGGAGCGGAACCGGCTTGACGAGCTCAGCGTCGGTGATCTGGACGTGCGGTCCAGCATCGCACTCAGTTACCATGCGCTCGACTCACCGCTGCGTTTCCTGTTCCGGCGTTTGGAAGCGATCACCGCACCGGACTGGCCTGCCTGGACGGCCCGACACTTGGTGGGTGAACGGTGGGAACTCCCGATCGAGGACGCGCTCAATCAGCTCGTCAATATCCACCTGGTCGAGCGGTTGGATCGCGACGTCCTTGGTCAAGCACGGTTTCGGTTACACGACCTCGTGGCAGACTTCGCTCGAGAACGCGCGCTTGCCGAGGACGATCAGCAGCGGCGTGTCGAGGCGCTCTCGCGGCTGCTCAATGGTTGGCTCGACCTGGCCGCGGTCGCCGACGAGCGACTCGACCATGGCACGAGTTTTGCCTCCGGCTTACCCGTTCCAGCAACAACACCCGACGTTCCACAAGTGCAACAGGAACCCGCAACCTGGTTCGAAATCGAGCGGGCGAGCCTCGTTGCCGCCGTCAAGCAGGCAGGCCGTCACAATATCCCCGATCTTGCCGGCGCGCTCGCGCTACGACTCGCTGGGTTCCTGGCGATGCGCTCGTACGACGACGATCGCGAGCAGATACTGCGGCGAGCGTTGGACTGGACAGAGCAACACACCGAGGACTTCCTTCGCGTCCGCCTTCTCCGGGCATGGTTCGCGCTCCGCGCACAACAAGACCAATACTCAGACCTGGCCGCTATCGCCAAAGAGGAGCTGCTAGTAGCAGACCGACTGGGTGACCAGCAAGCCCAGTTCTTTGCTCTGACAGACGCCGGCAGGGCCGCGTGGATGCTCGACCAGTTCAGCGTCGCCAGCGACCGACTCGAACAGGCTCGGGCACTCGCGCATCAGACGGCCCTACCCGGCGGTCAGATCTCACAAGCAATCCATTCCCTAGCAATTGTACGAGCCAACCTGGACGGTCCAGCCCATGCACTGCCATTGTTTGAAGAGGCAGTGGCCCGCAGCCGCACGGACGGCAACGCGCGAACAACCGCGATACATCTGCGCAGTTACGCTGTGCAACTCACCGAATCCGGACGACTCGCCGAAGCCGAACAAGCACTTGATGAGGCCCTTGCCCTTACCCAGGCCATCGGCGACATCCGCGGCCAGGCGTGGATCGAACAGGCACAAGCAGATGTGGATCTAAGACGTGGACGTTGGCGCGAGGCAGCATCGCGACTTGACCGTTGCTTACGCGTGCACCTCGACATGAAAGACCGCGGCGGTGAGGCTCGAAGCCAACGGTCGCGTGCTGACCTCGCCGTCTGTCTGGACAAACTACCCGACGCGATCGCGCTGCTGCAACAGTCGCTGACAGCCTGGCGCGAACTCGCGGCACGTCTCGAACAGGCTCGCACGCTGGCAAGGCTCGATGAGCTCTACACCGCTACGAGCGACCATGCAGCGGCCGACGCGGCTCGCAACGCCTGGCAAGCGATCCTGCTCGACCTGCAACTCGACGTAACCTGCCTACGACTTCCCCCTTTCCTGCCACGTCAGAGATGACGACCGCGGACTTGTTAGCGACTAATGAGCGGCCTGGTGCAGTATGAGGTCATAAGGACAACCAACGCGAAGGGAAGAATGTCGTGACCCGTCATGTCATTGGCTGCGCGCTCATGCTGACCGTCGCCGCCACAATCGGGCTGACTGTGTACGGAACCGCAACCCGCCAGGCCATGCAAACGTCCAAGACGCTGGCGAGTGACTACTCAGTATCGTCTACGCAGGACGACGAAGGATGGTGCTACGGGCGTTGCGGGTGAATGGTCGCCCGGAGACACCTGGGAGCGACTCGACAGTTCGGGCGTGGCTATGGGCGAAGGCTTCGACTACGTTGCGACGTGCTGATCCGCGAGACGTGAGCGAACCAGAAGGATGCCAACTGTGCCCGATACACATAAGCAGCCTTGCCGGCTCCCTGGGGTGCACCGGTAGTGGCGATGCCACCTTTGGGCCGTTTTTGTTCAGCGCATCCCGCGGATCGACTGATCTCTTGCTTGGCTGGGCCTGCTGCTCGCCGCCGGCCCGGCCGCGGGCGCATGGCTACTGGGACACCACTACGGGCCCGGCGCCCACCGCCGACGCGCACCGCTGAGCAGGTTTTCGGCCGTCGGCGGCTTCGGCCCGGCTAGGCCGAGCGGTCCCGGCTGGCGCGCATTCCGGTCCAGAGCAGGTCGGTGAGGTCGGCCGTATGGTTTCGCCAGTCTCCGTTCGGGCTGAGGTGCAGCAGGGCCGCCCAGTGCCCGGAGCACGGTCGACGGGTCCAGGTCGGTGCGGATCGATCCGGCCCGGACGTTGGCTTCCAGCAGGGTGGCGACCGCGCTGAGCATGGCTTCGTAGGCGCTGGCGAACAGCTCCTCGTGCGAGGTGGTGGCGCTGCGCAGGGCCGCGGCCGGGCCCCGTTTGGTGATCATGTAGCGGGCCAGGTGGCCGGTCCAGGTCCGGAACGCCTGCTCCGAGGTGTGCTTCTTCAGCAGAGTCGGCACGACGTCGACGAGGTTGCGCCGGGTGTCGGCGCGCCGGTGGCTGACCAATCCTGTCGGCATTGTCCTCCTACTTGATCACTGACCTGGAGCGGCTCCATCATTGAGCCCTTGTCATCTGGTGAGTTCATAGTTCTGTAGTACATGGATGGCCTTGGCCAGTCGGCCCGCGCGTCGCCGGCAGCAGCGGAGTTCGCGCAGGATGCGCGAGGTCTTGAGTTGGGGCGTTGGCGCGTTCGCCGGGCGGCGCGGCCGGGCGCGGGCACGGTTGGTGCCTTCAGCGATTCGGTTTGCGCCACCGCCGCTCGGGCGATGATGCCAAGTGAGCACCACGGTGGAGGACTGGCTGCGTGGCCGGTGGACGGGGAGGTGTGGGTCCGGCGCGGCGGCGCTCTGATCGTGGCGGCGCCGTGGCCGCTTACTCCTCCTATGAGCACCAGAGCGCGTTCGCCCTGCGCGGCGGCGCCGAGGCCACGAGGGCGGCGCCGAGGCCACGAGGGCGGCCCAGAGGCCGCTGTCGTGGACGGACTCCTGCTGCTGGTTACGGTCGCGCTGGTCAAGCTCGGCCACCAGACCCGTCGGATGCGCGTGGCGGTGTGGTCGGCGTTCCTGGGCTGTATCGCCGTGTCGCTCGCGGCCAACATCGCTGCCGCCCCCGCGCTGGCCTCCAGCCGGTTCTGGTCGCCGGCTGGCCCCGATTGCCCTGCTGCCCAGTGAGACCTGACCACAACTTCGGCAGTCATACGCGCTCAGATCATCTGTTTGTCGCGAGCCACCCAGCAGCAACGATCGGCCGGTGTCGGCCCCCGGTTCGGCGCCGGCGCGTTGCCAGTTCAGGTAGGTTCGCCGGTTGTGACGTTGGTGATCCGGACGGATTTTGGGCATGAGCGGGCCTGGGCGCGGTTGGTTGAAGCGATCGGGACGCCCAACGAGGACGGGTTCATGGCGAACGCCGAGATCGTCGATGATCCGGATTACCGAGCACTGAGCGCTGACCAGGTCCTCGGGTCGATGCCGGGGGCGCGGGCGTGCCGGTTGGTGGCGCTGGTGGACGCGGTCACGTTGGGGTCGAAGGAGTTGCCGTTGCTGGTGATCGACCAGAACGAGCGGCCGCCGGGGCGGATCCGAGTGGTCGCACGCGAGTTCTGGTCAATCGAGAACAATCTTTCGCTATCCAATATGGATTTTCATGAGTTCGTGGACGCGGCGGGGGTGGACGGGGTGTTCCGGGGGTTCTAGTCCAGCGACTAAAGTTGTCCCGTAAATGATCATGAGTGCAGTTCGCGGTGTAGGTGAGTGGGTAATGCGTGCTGCTGAATGTTCGATCAGGCGGTCATTTGCGTCGGCAGGTGCGCCAAGCCCCATCGACAACCCGTCCCGGCCTGCACACCACCCCGAGCAGCCGACATCCGCACCCGACGTCCGGAACTGTGCCGATCGAGTCGGTGACCAACGCCTTGCGGATGTCCCACACGGCGGTGAGGTGTTCATGCGCAAGCAGCGTGATGGCGCGGTGGACCGTGCTGGGGGCTACGTGGTGCGTGGCGGCGAGTTGCTGAACTGCTCGCGTAGAGATGTCGAGGCGTGTTTGTGAGTCAGTTCACTGCCCGGTCGCGGGCTGGTTAGGGATGGCGTCCGGGCGGTGATGTGCGAGCGCACGTCGGAACGGTCGGACGGCGTTGTTGTGGTTGAACCAAGTACGGTTGCTCCGCATGACCGAGATCGAGACCGAGATCACCGCGGGTCTCATCTGCGACCTCAGCCTGCGTGCCGCCACGTCAGGTCCGGCTCAGCTCGATCTCCGGTACGGCCTTCGTCGCCGCGCCAGCGCTGACTGGATCGGCAACAAGGAAGTCCGCTAGCGTTTATGGCTTCAGGCCTTGTGGACACGGCCGACGGCGCCACTGACCGGAGGAATCGACGATGTCGATCGCGGGTGAGCTGATCACCGAGACCTTCGAGTACGACGGAGGTCGCCGGGTCACGGTCTACGTCCCGGTAGATCGGCCCGAGGCGGTCGTGTTCGCCGGTGATGGCGAGTTGATCTCGCAGTGGGGTGGTGACCTTGAGGCCGCGGACGTACCGCCCACAGTGATCGTCGGTGTACACCGCCTCACCGATGAGACCCTGCGGCTCCATGAGTATTCACCAGTCTTCGATTCGGAGCGGTTCTCGGCGCACGAGAGGTTTTTCGGCGAGGACGTCGGCCAGTGGGTGCGATCGCGGTTCGGAGTGACCCTGCCTGCCGAGCGCACAGCGGTGTGCGGTGTCTCGGCTGGCGGCGAGCTGGCGCTGGCCATGGGACTTCGGCATCCGGACGTCTACGGCACGGTCTTGTGCGCCTCCCCCGGCGGAGGCTATCGACCACCTGCTGCCATGCCAGGTTCGCTTCCGCGCGCGTACCTGGTCGCCGGCACGCTGGAGCCGTTCTTCCTCCGGAACGCGACCCTGTGGGCGGACGCGCTGCGCGACGCAGGAGCGGACGTCGTGCTGAACGAGCGGGTCGGATCGCACGGCGACGCATTCTGGCGCGAAGAGTTCCCGCTCATGGTGGCGTGGGCGTTTGGACGATGAAGAAGCCCACCGGTAGCGGGTCACCCACGCAACGCTGGCTGGCTGGCTGGCTTACTACGGCCGCTGGCTGTCCGGCGACACTCTATCAGTGAGCCATAATTGGCGGCCACTGAAATTAGGCGACCGCGATATAGCTCATACGCCGTCTCGGCATCGTAGACATCCTGAAAGATTCCTACAGCGAACGCCTCTAAAAGGCCCAAGTATTCGAGTGCCTTATTTAAGGTGCGCGATCCATCTTGTTCAATCTCGCTGTTGCTATTCAAAATTGCCCTGTCGATCATCTGGACTACATCGCCCGCAGAGTAGTCGTCGGCCAACTCGGACCAGGTGGTGTATCGAAAATCCAAAAGTGCTGGGCGCAAAGTCTAAAGTCGCCTGCTTCTTGGTGCGCATGCGCTCTCGTGCCTGTTGGCTCTGGTAGAACTTAGCGTCTTTGCGGGCGCCATAAACTTGTATATAAAGCGCAATTAATGCGATCAACGCGATGACAAAGCTTCCGACTGCTCGTGTGATCGTCTGCGACACAACTAGTCAATGGTTCAAGGTCAATGGTCGCCGACAGGGGCGACTATGATGGAGCTTGTCCATTCAATGGGTTCACCGAGGGTACGTCGCGTTGGCCGCCCCTGACCTTTCACCCAGCGGTTGATGGCTCCTAGTGATTTACGTTTCCCCAGTTCATCGCTCGACGCCAGAAGCGTCTCGACACCTACATCCCGCTGTGTTGGGTGAGCTGTCGGTAGGTGACCGGTTCGTAGACAATGTCCGCTCGGATTCAGTTCGGCGGGGTACGCCGACCTCAATCATTTGAAATATGGACTCAATGTCAGTGAGAACGTCCTCTTCCGCCGCTGATCGTGTCCGCGGAACAGCCCTGCCATGCCGACCGGCGGCGGGTGCCGCGTTCGCAGGACGCCGGGCAGGATGCAGGTGTGCCTGTCGAGCACCTGGACACCATGCGTGTGGCGATGTTGCGCGCTGCCCGGTTGACCTACCCGGAGGTGGGCCGAACCGCCGGGAACCTGCCGCGCGGCTACCGGAACATCAACCGAACCCGAGGACTGCCGGCCGGCACCGACTTCGACCGGGCGACAGGTGACCTGCTGCACTGGCAGGTGCGGCGGCGCGCGCGCCTTCGGGTTGCCGAGTCCCAGCGTCCAGGTCACGCCCGACGCCGTCGTCGAGCTGAGCATCGGCATCGGAGGGCTGGCGGACCGGGCGGCCTGCCGCGTCGTCTACATCGTCGACGAGCCGCGGCGCAAAGGTTTCACCTACGGCACCCTGCCCGGCCATCCCGAGCGCGGCGAGGAATCGTTCCTGCTCGAATGCCCTCGATCCCGAACGAGCGCCACCGGCACCGTCACGCTCCTGACGGCGCTTCCGACCGATAGATGGACGTCCGCACATGCCGAGAACAGTGATGGTCGGAACCCCGTAATGATGTGCCGGTGGGATGGGAGGCTCTCGGGAAGTGGGGTGAAGACGCCACTCGCATCGAACCGCTTGCTGGCGGAGTCGCCAACGACGTGTGGAGCGTGCGCGTCGACGGGCACCTCGCGGTCGGTCGTCTCGGTGCCAGGAGTGATGCTGATCTGGCGTGGGAGACCGAGCTCCTCCAGTACCTCGACCGTGAAGGTCTGACCGTGCCGGCGCCGATCCCGACTAGGGACGGCCGGCTGTTCGCCGACGGTCTGGTGGTGATGACCTACCTGGCGGGCGGACCGCCCGAGACACAGGCCGACTGGCGTCGCGTGGCCGGCGCGCTTCGTGAGCTGCATCGGTTGACGCAGGGTTGGCCGCAGCGCCCCGGTTGGCGATCGTCGACCGACCTCCTGTGCACCGAGACCGGGACGAGGATCGACCTGGGCGCAATGCCCCCTGAGAGTGTTGTTCGATGCCGAGCAGCGTGGGCGCGGCTCGCCGGGCGTCAGACATGCGTCGTCCACGGTGACCCCAATCGTGGCAACGTCCGCATGACCGCGAGTCAGGTCGCGCTGATCGACTGGGACGAGTCGCACGTCGACGTCCCCGACCTCGATCTCATGTTGCCCGACAACGCTGCCGACCTCGACCACGGCATGTACGACATCGCCGCGCAAGCGTCGGCCGCGTGGGAAGCCGCTGTCTGCTGGGACGACGAGTACGCGGTCAAGCGGCTCGCCGAAGTTCGAGCGGTCTGAGATCGCGTTTGAGCAGTGGCCATTTTGCGGTCGCGTGCGCACATCCGCCGCTGCAAGTGTGATCGATTGGCTGGCTGACCGGGGTGTGCTCAGCGTGCTGAGGTATGACGACTTCACCGGCGGTTCCGGCGGTCTTCGACGACGATCTTGTTCTTCGGTTGACGGCCGCGGCGTACCTGGGCCGATTCACCGGTACCTCGCGCACGCACACCGAGTCCGACCTGCGGTTGTTCTTCGCCTGGTGCGCTGACCACGAGCCCCGACCTTTGGAAGCGCAGCGCGCACAGGTGGAGCGGTGTGCGGTGGATGCAGGAGGTCCGGCGGTTCACCCCGGCTTGGCCCGGACCAGGTGCACCATACGCAGCTGCACGGTGGCCGGCCAGAGCGTGGTGATCGCCTCCGGGAGCCCTGTCAGACGGTCACAGGCTACCAACAGGATGTCCTCGACACCGCGGTTCTTGAGGTCCGACAGGGGTTCGGCCAGCCTTTCGCGCCCTCGCCGCCGGTACCGACCCACAGGCCGAGCACGTCGCGTTCACCAGCGACGTCGATCCCGACAGCGACGACCGGAATATCCTTGCCTGTCAACCTGGATCCTTCCTGCCGGAGCGACCGCTGCAGCATGGTCAAGATCACCTACGACCCACAAGATCACCGACAGTACCCTGCCCGTGTGCGTGCAGGGGCCTTGAGGGATGGCAGCGGCGATGAGTCCCGCTACGGTCTTTTGTGCACCGATCTCCCGACTGTCGAGGAGAGCGTCATGACCGTAGGGACAGGAGGCAACTGTGAGGCTTCTTCTTACGTCCGGGGGTGTGACCAACCCGAGCATCCACGATGCGTTGGTGGACCTGCTGGGCAAGCCGATCGCCGACTCCAGTGCCCTCTGCATCCCGACGGCGCAATGGGGGCACCCGATGTGTGGGCCGGTCTCAGCGCGTGGCTTCGTCAGCGGCACGCCACCGTGGGGTGGCATGACCGCCATGGAGTGGAAGTCGCTGGGTGTCCTCGAGTTGACCGCGCTGCCCACTATCGGTGCGGAACGTTGGGTCTCGTGGGTTCGAGAGGCCGACGCCCTGCTGGTGGACGGCGGCGACGCGACTTACCTGTGCCACTGGATGCGGGAGTCCGGTCTGGTGGACCTCCTGCCGTCGCTGTCCGAGACGGTCTGGGTGGGGGTGAGCGCCGGAAGCATGGTGATGACCCCGCGCATCGGCGCCGACTTCGTCGAGTGGCAGTCCGCGCCCGACGACGGCACCCTCGGGATCGTCGACTTTTCGATCTTCCCGCACCTTGACGTCTTCCCGGAGAACACCCTGGCCGAGGCGGAGCGCTGGGCCGCCGACATGGCAGGCCCGGCGTATGCGATCGACGACCAGACCGCCATCAAGGTGACCAACAGCACCGTCGAGGTAGTTTCCGAGGGGCGCTGGAAGCTGTTCTCCTGATAGCCGCGCGGCCAACAACGATCGGCGTGGCGAAGCGCCCCGCTCATGCCGCCGAGCGGGCGCTGGAGTGCGGTGAACGGCCGGACAAGCGCTCCCGCCAAGTGTGGAGACGCTTGGGTAGCAGGGATGTGGCGGGATCGACCGTCCGTCGCCCGACCTCGTGTCGTCGGTCAGGACAGGCGCCAGATGATGAAGTAGCCACGGCTGGTCGCACCCTGTGACTCGGCTCGGACCCAAGCGATGAGATCGATAGCGTCGTCCATCAGCTTGGCGCGGGCTTGTGCCCGTTCGGGCCAGCTAGTCCAGGTCGAGCCGGTCTCAATGCGGACATCGTCGACCTGACCATCCGACTCGGTCCACCTCACCACATGTAGAAGCCGCGGGCTGTCCGCGGCGACGAGTCCCATGAGCTTGCCGCGCAGCGCCGCGTACCGCACATGGATGCCATCGGAGGCGTAGAGATCAAGAAGATTGTCCACGTCAGCGGCGATACTCCACTCCTCGACAGACAGATACGGCTTACCTACCTCGTCCATCTCATCGAGCGCTTCCATCAGACGCTCAGCCCATCCAATCAACGCGAGATACGTTCGGCCCGATTGTCAAGGAGATCCTGCTGCTGAGACCGCGCACGAAGCGCGCGCTCCTGACTGACGGACAGCCGCTCCTGCGCGTCGAGCGTGGCGCGCGTGTTCTCGCGCTGCCAACGCAGCGACAGCAACGTCGTAACCAAGCCCGGCCGACCACGGCATCCCGGCCATCACGGACCGATGAGTTTTCGGCGCCGCACCAGGACCGGCACGGACATCAGGATAGGTAGTTGAGGAATCAACCAGTGGGGTAGGGTGTTTGGTGGGTATGAAGAACCTCGGTTTTCTGTCGTTCGGGCACTGGTCGGACAGCCGGCACTCGCAGACCAGGACGGCGTCGGAGGCGTTGCTACAGGCTGTCGAGCTGGCTGTGGTCGCGGAGGAGTTGGGCGCGGACGGCGCTTACTTCCGGGTGCATCACTTCGCCAGGCAGCTGGCGTCGCCGTTTCCGTTGCTGGCCGCGATCGGGGCGAAGACCGAACGCATCGAGATCGGTACCGCGGTGATCGACATGCGGTACGAGAATCCGATGTATATGGCCGAGGACGCCGGCTCCGCGGACCTGATCGCCGGAGGCAGGCTGCAGTTGGGCATCTCCCGAGGCTCGCCGGAGCAAGTGATCGACGGGTGGCGCTACTTCGGCTACCAGCCCAGCGACGACGACACCGACGCCGACATGGCCCGCACGCATGCCCAGGTGCTGCTGACGGTGCTGCAGGGCAAGGGGTTCGCCCAACCCAACCCGCGTCCGATGTTCGCCAACCCGCCTGGGCTGCTGCGTGTCGAGCCGCACTCGCCGGGGTTGCGCGAGCGGATCTGGTGGGGTGCGGGTTCCAACAGCACCGCGGTGTGGGCGGCCGAGCACGGCATGAACCTGATGAGCTCGACCCTGAAGAACGACGAGGGCGGGGCGCCGTTCCACGTTCAGCAGGCCGAGCAGATCCGGGCGTTTCGCAAGGCGTGGGCCGAGGCAGGGTGGCAGCGCGAGCCACGCGTGTCGGTATCGCGCAGCATCTTCGCGCTCACCTCCGATCTGGACCACGCCTACTTCGGCAGTGACGCCGAGAGCATCGACCAGGTCGGCTACCTCGACGCCGACACCAGGGCGATCTTCGGCCGTACCTACGCCGCCGAACCC
>JBJMIG010000030.1:0-12990 GCA_045806965.1 Labedaea sp.
CGGCCTGCGCGGCCGGGGTGGCCGGCCGGGGCTCGACCCGTCGCTGGCGCGGCGGCGGGGCCACCGGCGCACGCTCGGGCATCGCCGGCGCGCCGGCGGCCGGTCGCGGCGACACCGGGGGAATCGCCGACAGGGATGGCTGGGCGTGGGTGGGCCGAGCCGGCGCCGTCCTCGGGGGCGGGGGTGGGGGCGCTGCGGCGGACGGGACCGGCGGGTGGGCCGAGAACGACCGCTCCGCTTGGCGTTGCGGCACCGGCGGGTGGGCCGAGAACGACCGCTCCGCTGCGGCGGACGGGACCGGCGGGTGACCGGACATCGACTGCTCGGCCGGGCGTTGCCGCACCGCGGGCGCCGCCGGGAACGACCGCTCCGCCTGGCCGCCAGGCGACTGGCTGGCCAGCGGTCGCGGCGGATCGGGCCAGGCCGGGGTTTCGGCGAGGCGCTGGTCGATCACCCGATCGAACTGCTGGGTGACCGGGTCGGAGCCACCGGCCGCGGGCAGGCTCCGCATCGGACGCATCCGGGAGGCCTGGGCGTGCAGGGCGTAGCGCTCCACCAGGAACTCGCCGCCGAGCAGCGACTCAAGCGTCTGGCGCAGGGTGTGCAGCTCGTCGCGGAGCGCGGAGATGTCCTGCCTGGAGCGCTCGTCGGCCTCGGCCCGCAGCTGCGCCTCGAGTTGCGCCTCGTACTCCCGCCGGGCGGCGATCTCGCGCTCGAGTTCGCGCTCGTAGACGTCCTGGAGGTGGTCCGCGCGGACGTCGCGGTCCGCGACCCGGCCCCGGTACTTCGCCGCGATGAACGCGCCGACCAGCGCGGCCCACAGCGCGGCCAGGATGCCCAGTCGCAGCCAGCGGAGATCATCGGTGAGAATCAGCGCGGCGGCGGCACCGACGGCCAACACCAAACCAGCCCCGAGAAGCAGGCGCCCACCGCGTGAGCGACCCGCCGGGTGGTCGAGCTCCTCGGCTGGCATGCGCCGTACCATACCGGGCCATTATCGAGTGGATATCGAGCCGATGTCACCCGGCCGGGCCGCCCTGCTCACCCGAAAGATCATCGTCCTGGTCACTGGGCGTACGGCAGCAGTACTCCAGCCAGAGCGCCGCGGCGATCAGCGTGGCCGCGGACGCCGCGCCGATGATCGTGCTCGGCAGGTCGTCGGCGGCCGCGGTCAGCTCGGCCTGGCGCGGCAGCAGATAGCCGAGCAGGCCGGCCCAGAGGCCGAGCATGATCGCGCCGAACAGGGACGACGCCTTGGCCAGCGCCACCGCCCGGGCCGCGGTCAGCGGCTGCACCGGCCGGCCACGGCGCGGGTCGCGGATCCGGGCGCGCAGTGAGCCGCCAAGTGCCGCCTCCACCACCGCGAGGCCGAGCAGCGTGATGCCGGCGAACGCGGGCAGCGGCGGCAGTTCGCCGTACACCAGACGCACCGCGAGATAGACCACGACGGCGGTGAACACGCCTGCGGTGGCCAGGTCCCTGGCTCGGGTGAACCTCATGACAGCCCGAGGTCGGCACGCCGGTGCACCCCGGAGGTGTCCAGCCGGGCGAGCAGGTCGCGCACCGGGCCGTGACCGGGCAACACCGCGTCCGGCTGCACGTCGAGCCAGGGGATCAGCACGGTGGCCCGGTCCGGCGTGCCCGGGTGCGGCAGCCGCAGCTCGGGGTGCTCGCTGGTGACCCCGTCCACCGTGACCACGTCGACGTCCAGGGAGCGGGGGCCCCAGTGCCGGTCGCGGACCCGCCCGGCGGCCCGCTCCAGCGCCTGCCCCCGGCGCAGCCAGCCCCACTCGTCGGTGCCCGGGTCGTCGACGATCAGCACCGCGTTGAGGAAGTCCGGCTGGTCCTCCACCCCCCACGGTGCGGTCTCGTACACCGGGGACGCCACGCACAGCACGCCGGTAAACCCGTCGGCGGCGATGCGCAGGTTGGCCATCCGGTCGCCGAGGTTGGACCCGATGGACAGCACGGCCCTGGTCACGCCGTCACCTCCCAGGCTCGGCACCGCAACGGTGTCCAATGGCTCATGCCCCGCCCCGCCCGCCCCTGCGGGAGCGCCGCACGGTCACCGCGACGTCGGCGAAGGTGAGCGGGATCGGCGCGCTCGGCTTGTGGATGGTCACCTCGACGGCGTGTGCCCGCTCGTCGGCCATCAGGTCCTCGGCGACCTCCGCGGCCACCGTCTCCAGCAGGTTGCGCGCCGGGCCGCCGACGATCTCGGCCACCCGCATGGCCAGCGCGCCGTAGTCCAGCGTGTCGGCAAGCTCGTCGCTGCGCCCCGCGCTGTCCAGGTCGATCCACACCGTGACATCCACGAAGAAGTCCTGGCCGTCGCGTCGCTCGAACTCGAACACGCCGTGGTGTCCGGTCACCCGCAACCCGGTCAGCACGATCCGGTCAGTCAACCGCCGCCCCTTCTCGCAGTGCCGCGGCCACCGCGACCGCGTCCAAGGTCCGACCGACGTCGTGCACCCGCACCCCCCACACCCCGGCCGCGGCAACCAGCGCGGAGACCGCCGCGGTGGCCTCCTCGCGACCGTCCGGCGGGCGCGGCACGCCGTGCTCGTCGGCCAGCAAGCTGCCGAGGAAACGCTTGCGGGAAGCGCCGATCAGCAGCGGAAAGCCCAAGGCCAGCAACACGTCCAGCCGGCGAAGCAGGGCCCAGTTGTGCTCCGCGCGCTTGGCGAAGCCGAGCCCGGGGTCGAGCACCAGCGCGCCGGCATCCACCCCGCCCGCCAGCGCGGCGTCCACCCGTCGGCGAAGCTCCTCGCGCACCTCGCCGACCACGTCGGAGTACCGGGCCAGGGTGTCCATGTCCTCGCTCGGCCCGCGCCAGTGCATCAGGATCCACGGCACGTCGGCCTGAGCGACGACCTTGACCATGTTCGGGTCGGCCTGCCCGCCGGAGACGTCGTTGATCACGCGGGCGCCGGCCGTGAGCGCCGCCTCCGCCACCCTGGCCCGCGTGGTGTCCACGCTGACCGGCACGCCCGCCCCGGCCAGCTCCTCGATCACCGGCACCACCCGGGCGATCTCGGTGTCCGCGTCCACTCGGGCCGCACCGGGCCGGGTGGACTCGCCGCCCACGTCGATCAGGTCGGCGCCGCGCCGCCACAGGGCCACGCCGTGGCTGACCGCCTCGTCCCGGTCGAGGTAGCGGCCGCCGTCGGAGAACGAATCGGGAGTGATGTTGACCACACCGACCACGGCGCAGCGGTCCGGAGCGGGCAGCAGCCGATGGGTCACCGGCTCCGCCCGTTGATCAGGGCGAGTGCCTCGGCCCGGGACGAGGCCGAGGTCTTCAGGACGCCGCGCACCGCCGAGGTGGTGGTGCGCGCTCCCGGCTTGCGGATGCCGCGCATCGCCATGCACATGTGCTCGGCCTCGACCACCACGATCGCCCCGCGCGGCTCGAGCCGGCGCATCAGTGCGTCGGCCACCTGCGAGGTGAGCCGCTCCTGCACCTGCGGCCGCTTGGCGTACAGGTCGACCAGCCGGGCCAGCTTGGACAGTCCGGTGATCTTGCCGGCCTCGTTCGGGATGTACCCGACGTGCGCCATCCCGTGCATCGGCACCAGGTGGTGCTCGCAGACCGAGAACATCGGGATGTCCGTGACCAGCACCAACTCGTCGTGGCTCTCGTCAAACGTCTTGTCGAGCACCGCGTCCGGATCGCTGTACAACCCGGCGAACATCTCCCGGTAGGCGCGGGCCACCCGAGCCGGGGTGTCCCGAAGACCGTCCCGGTCGGGATCCTCGCCACAGGCGAGCAACAGCTCCCGAACGGCCTTCTCGGCACGGCCCTGGTCGAACCCGGGCAGCGGGCCGTGCCGCTCGGTCGTCGCGGCGGTGACCCCGTCGCCGTCGGTCACCGCCGCCTCCGCGAGAAGACCTGCCGCTCAGCGGCCACTGTCCCACTCGGAGCCGCGGTCCCGGCGGGCCGGCGGGTCCTCCTCCGGCTGTCCCGGACCGGGCTGACCCGGCCGGTTCTGCGGCGGGGCCCAGCCAGGGTTGTGCGGATAGCCGGACGGCGTGGTGGCGGGCGTCCACCCCGGCGGCGCGCCGTAGTGCGGCGGACCGGCGGCCCGGACGGGATGCCCTGGCGTGCCCTGCCCCTGTCCTGGTGGCGGTGGGTAGAGCGGCGGCGTGCCGTACGGACGCGGCGCGGCCGGCACGCCGTTGGGTCCGGCGCCGTTGCCGCCCGGCGAGTCCTGGCCCGATCGCGGCGGCCCACCGGGCAGGTCGCCACCGCCGGCCGCGGTGCCGACCGGGGTCGGCGCCTCCTCGCGGACCGGGGGCCACGGCTCGCCGCGCTCCTTGGCCAGCTCGCCCGGCGACTTGATCGGCGGCTTGTCCGACGGCGTGCGGCCGCCGAACTCGTTGAACGCCGTGATCCTCGGCCGCTTCTCGACGCTCGAGAAGATCCGCTCGAGATCCTTGCGCTGCAAGGTCTCCTTTTCGAGCAGTTCCATGACGAGGTCGTCGAGCACGTCGCGGTAGGTGTTGAGCACGTCCCACGCCTCGGTGTGCGCGGCCTCGATCAGCGCCCGCACCTCCTCGTCGATCTCGTGCGCCACCTCGAGCGAGTAGTCCGGAGCGTGGCCCATGGACCGGCCGAGGAACGGGTCGCCCTGGTCCTGGCCGTACTTCACGGCGCCGAGGCGCGCGCTCATGCCGTACTCGGTCACCATCGCCTTGGCGATCTTGGTGGCCTGCTCGATGTCGCCGGACGCGCCGGTGGTCGGCTCGTGGAAGACCAACTCCTCGGCCGAGCGGCCGCCGAGCGCGAACACCAGCCGGGCGATCATCTCCGAACGGGTGAGCATCTGCTTGTCGTCCTCGGGCACCACGAGCGCGTGCCCGCCGGTGCGACCGCGGGGCAGGATGGTCAGCTTGTAGACCGGCTCGAGATCCGGCATCGCCCACGCGGCGAGCGCGTGCCCGCCCTCGTGGTACGCGGTGATCTTGCGCTCCTTCTCGGAGATGATCCGGCTCTTGCGGGCCGGACCGCCGATCACCCGGTCGACCGCCTCCTCCAGCGCCGCGGCGTTGATCAGCGTGCCGTTCTGCCGCGCGGTGAGCAGCGCCGACTCGTTGATCACGTTGGCCAGGTCGGCACCGGACATGCCAACGGTCCGCTTGGCCAGCGCGTGCAGGTCGACGTCCGGGCCGAACGGCTTGCCCTTGGCGTGCACCTCGAGGATCTTGCGCCGGCCCATCAGGTCGGGCGCGGACACCGGGATCTGCCGGTCGAACCGGCCGGGGCGAAGCAGCGCCGGGTCGAGGATGTCCGGCCGGTTGGTCGCCGCGATCAGGATGATCCCGCCGCGGGCGTCGAACCCGTCCATCTCGACCAGGAGCTGGTTGAGGGTCTGTTCGCGCTCGTCATGCCCGCCGCCGAGGCCGGCGCCGCGCTGGCGGCCGACCGCGTCGATCTCGTCGACGAAGATGATGCACGGCGCGTTCTGCTTGGCCTGCTCGAACAGGTCACGCACCCGGGAGGCGCCGACGCCGACGAACATCTCGACGAAGTCCGAACCGGAGATCGAGTAGAACGGCACCGCGGCCTCGCCGGCGACCGCGCGGGCGAGCAGCGTCTTGCCGGTACCCGGCGGGCCGTAGAGCAGCACGCCCTTGGGGATCTTCGCGCCGAGTGCCTGGTAGCGCGCCGGGTTCTGGAGGAAGTCCTTGATCTCCTCGAGCTCCTCGACCGCCTCGTCGGCGCCCGCCACGTCCGAGAACGTGGTCTTGGGCATGTCCTTGGGCAGTTGTTTGGCCCTGGACTTGCCGAAGTTCAGTACCCGGTTCCCGCCGCCCTGGACGTTGTTCATCATCCACATCAGCAGGATGAGCAACAGGCCGAGCGGGATGATGAAGATCAGGATCTGGGTGAGGAACGACTCCTGGGTGACCGTCGTCTTGAACTCGGTGCTGGTGCTCTTGAGCAGCGTGTTGTACAGATCCGCGGTGACGTTGCCGCCACCCGGGTACTGGGTGAGGATCTGTTTGACCTGCTGCCCGTCCTGATCGATCGGGGCGCGCAGGTTCAGCTTGAGCCGCTGCTCCTTGTCCTCGAGCTCCGCCTTTTCGACGTTGCCTGAGTTGATCTGAGCGACGGCCTTGGAGGTGGGGACTTCGGTGTATCCGCGGGTGTCGTCGAAGAGCATGCTGATGCCGAAGTACAGCAGCAACACGACCAAGATCCACAGCAGCGGGTTGCGAAGCAGGCGCTTGCGGTCCATTCAATTACGGCCGCGGGGCGGCCCGACCCTCCCTGACAGACATGTGGGGCAATGACGTCCCATCACCCAGCCGGACGGGGCACTCCGGTCCAACCAGCCTACCGCCCGCTTGGGCTCGCTTACCGCACGGAATGTGCGGTGCGTGCTCATGAGGTCAACGGCCTGCCCTGCGTGCTGGTTCCCGGCCGGACCGATCACCGGTCGTCGTCCGTCACGGCGGCCATCATCTCAGAGAGGCGAACCCGCAGCGTGGCGGCGTCGGCCGGGGCAACAGTGGTCCATTCGTGGCCGTCCCGCGCCTTCCTGGTGTGGCCGAAGTAACGCCCGGTCTCGTTGTCGAACCAGACCAGCACCGGCGAGCGGCGGCGCCCGCCGAGCGCGTCCCGGCTGTTCGCGGCCAACTGGCCGGCCCGAAGGCTGGGCAGCCCGACCAACCGGGCGTCCGCCCCGGCGAACTCCGCCGCGGGCATGGTCAGCGCGCGCTCGGTGCCGCGTGGGGCCGGTGGCAGCAGGTCGACGACGGCCGATGCCAGGCCGGTGTGCTCGACCCGCCGCAAGGTCACCCCGGCGCCGTCCTGCACGGCCAGCACGCCCCGGCCGCGACCGGCGGCGGCCACCGCGCGGACCAGCTCGGCGCCGACCGCCGGGACGAACACCGAGTCGACGCTGCGCCGCGCGTCGGCCAGCGCGGCCAGCACCGCGTCCAGCTCCGGGTCGAGCCGTCCGTCGGCCTCGAGCAGGCCACGGTCGCGCAGCTCCTCGTGCGCCTGGCGGCACAGCCGCCTGCGCTCGCTTTCGGTGGTGCCCTGCGGCGGGACCAGCAGCGGGTAGGGCGCCTCGCCAGCCTGCCGGCTCTCCCACAGGACGTCGAGCTGCAGCGGGCTCAGGGTCAGGGTCAGGTTCAGGAGGAGTAGACCTTGGGTTCGAGGGTGCCGATGTAGGGCAGGTCACGGTAGCGCTCGGCATAGTCGAGGCCATAGCCGACCACGAACTCGTTGGGGATCTCGAAGCCCACGTAGCGGACCGGCACATCGATCTTCACCGCGTCCGGCTTGCGGAGCAGCGCACACACCTCAAGCGAGGCCGGCGCGCGCGAGGCCAGGTTCTTGAGCAGCCAGGACAGGGTGAGACCGGAGTCGATGATGTCCTCGACGATCAGCACGTGCCGGCCGGCGATATCCCGGTCCAGGTCCTTGAGGATGCGCACCACGCCCGACGAGGAGGTGGCCGAGCCGTACGAGCTCACCGCCATGAAGTCGAGCTGTACCGGCACGGTGAGCGCTCTGGCCAGGTCGGTCATGAACATCACGGCGCCCTTGAGCACGCCGATCAGCACCAGGTCGACCCGGTCGGCGCGCTCCGGATAGTCCGCGGACACCTTGTTGGCCAGCTCGACGATCTTCTCGTTGATCTGCGCTTCGGTGATCAGCACGGAGGCGATGTCGCCGTCGTACACCCCTGGCCCCTCTCAGCCTGCCCCGCGGTTCACCCGCAGCCTGCCATGCGCGCGGCCGGCCTCCAACCCGCCGGGCAGCCACACGGCGCCCTGACCACGCCACTCGCCGATCAGGGCGTCGACCGCGCGCAGGTGGGCGTCGGTCAGCTCGGTCGCCCCGGCGTCGAGCAACCAGCGGCGCAACACCCGGCGGCGCAGCGCGGCCGGGGCCGGGGCCAGCACGGCCGCATCCAGTTCGGCTGCCGCCAGCTCGGCGCCGGCCCGGCCGCGCAGCTCGGCGGCGAGCGTGTCGAGCGCGTCGGCGTCCTCGCGGAGCTGGGCGGCGGTCCTGGCCAGGGCACCGGCCACCCCGCCGCGCAGCACGTCCTCGAGCAGTGGCAGCACCTCCGCCCGCAGCCGTACCCGGGTGAACTTCGGGTCGGCGTTGTGCGGGTCCTGCCACGGGGTCAACCCCAGCGCCGCGCAGGCCGCCATGGTCGTGGTCCTCGGCAGGTCGAGGAACGGGCGGACCCACGGCGGGTCGAGCGGGCGCATCCCGGCGATGGACCGCGGCCCTGATCCCCGGCCGAGCCCGAGCAGCACGGTCTCCGCCTGGTCGTCGCGGGTGTGGCCGAGCAACACGGGCGCGCCGGGCACCGCGCCGCGCAGCGCGGCGTAGCGGGCCCGGCGGGCGGCCGCCTCCGGACCGCCCGGTCCGGCCACCGTGACCGGCAGGACCAGGACCTGGTCCAGGCCGAGCTCACGCAGTTGGCCGGCGGCACGCGCGGCGACCTCGGCCGAGCCGGGCTGTAGGCCGTGCTCGACGATCAGGCCGTGCACGGTCCGCCCGGCCCGGTGCGCGACGTGCCGGGCGGCCGCGGCAAGGGCGAGCGAGTCCGCGCCGCCGGACACGGCGACGGCCAGCGTGTCGCCATCGAGGTGCGGCAGCAGGCGCCGAACCGCGAGCCTGGTGTCCACCACCGCGTTGTGCACCGCCGCAGGATGGCACGCCCGCGGTCAGCGGACCCCGCCGAGGAACGTGCCGGCGATGGCGACCGCCGGCTTCGAGGACTCGCCACCGTCGACGAACACGGCGAAGGCCACGTCGCCCCGGTATCCGGTGAACCAGCCGTGCGCGTGCTCACCGGTGCCGAACTGGGCGGTGCCGGTCTTGCCGAACACCGCGCCCCGGCCGGCGAGCGCCTTCGCGGTGCCGGCGGTGACCACCTCGCGCATCATCGAGCGCACCTTGTCCAGCACCGCCCTTGGCGGGGCCTGATAACCGTTGGTCACCTCGGTGGGGATGCTTCGCCAGAGCCGCGGGGTGAGCGCCGTGCCGCGGGCCACGGTGGCGGACATGAGGGCGGAGCCGAGCGGACTGGCCTGCACCCGGCCCTGCCCGATGCCGTCCTCGATCCGCTGGGTGGTGCTCTCCGCCGGTTCGACCTTGCCGGTCTCGGTGCTGATGCCCGGGATCACGAAGTCGGCGTTCTGCCCGTACTGGTCGGCCGCGTCGCGCAGGCCGGTCGCGGGCAGGCCGGCGGCGAGCTTGCCGAAGGTGGTGTTGCAGGACCGGGCGAACGCGGTGTGCATCGGCACCTCGCCGGCCTGCACATGCTCCTCGTTGGGGATGGTCCGGCTGCCCACGGTGATCTCGCTCGGACAGCTCAGCACGGTGTTGACGTCGGCCGCGCCCGCCTCGAGGACCGCGGTCGCCGTGACGATCTTGAACGTGGAACCGGGCGGATACTGGCCGTGCAGCGCCAGCGGATCGGCACCGGCCGCGCTGTTCTGCGCCACCGCGAGAATGTCCCCGGTGGACGGCTGGATGGCCACCAGCATGGCCGGCCCGCTCACGGTGTCCACCGCGGCCTGCGCGGATTTCTGCACGCCGATGCCCAGCGTCGAGGCGACCGGTTCGTTCTGCCCGCCGCCCGCGGCGCCGGCCAGCGTCTTGCGTTCCGCCCCGGTCGCGTCGACCAGCGCCACCTGCCAGCCGGCGGCGCCGCCGTTCGAGCCGGCCACCCGGGCCATCGCCGGGGTGAGCAGCGGAGCCAGCGCGGCGTCCACCGGCTTGGCCCCGTCGCTCGCCCAGACCAACAGCGGCGCACCGTCCCGGTCCACCACCGCGGGCTGGCCCGTCGCCCCGGCCCGCAGCACCAGGTTGGTCTCCGCGGTCAGCTCCGGATGCACCAGCGCGGGCGTCCAGTGCACCTTCCAGTCCACACCGTCCTTGACCAGCGGCAGCGTGCTGGCATAGGTCCACACCCGGGCCGGGCCGAACGTCCAGACGATGGTCAGCGGCGCCCGAGCGGTGCTGGCGCCGGCCGCGGGGCCGGCGATGGCGCCCGGCTTGGCGGACACCGTCTGCGGACCGAGGCCGCGCCGGACGGCGGCGAGTTGCGCGGTGGCGGCCGCGGCGCTGTCGGTCAGCCCGCCCGCGGTGGTGGCGTCGCCCGTCTCGAACGCGGCGGCGAACTTCCGCACCACCTCGGTGGCCGCCGGCCGGCTCGTCGTCGCCGGTCCGGCCGGGTCATCGGCGGACGCCCGGGTCGGCGACCGCTCGCCGGGCAGCACCAGGATCACGCCAAGGACCAGCAGCGTCACCGCGAGCAGCCCACCGCCGATCAGGATCAGGCGCCGTCGCTCTGGCGTCACGACTTCCCCCAGGTGGTCGAGCTATCCGTGCACCCTCCGCAACCACGCCGGTGCGTCAGCGAGCTCCGAGCGCAGCGGCAGCGTCTCCGGCGAGGTCCAGATCACATTGAAGCCGTTCATCCCGACCGCGTCGACCACCTGACGGGTAAACGCGGCGCCCACCGCGTACTGGCGCATCTTGGCGTCCACGCCGAGCAGCGCGCGCAGCACCCGGTCGAGCAGGCCGCCGCCGCGCCGCCGGACGGTGAACCGCTGGCGGATCGTCGCCACGCTGGGCACCACGGTCGGGCCGACCGCGTCCATCACGTGGTCGGCGTGCCCTTCGAGCAGGGTGGACAGCGCGAGCAACCGGTCGAACACGACGCGCTGGGCGGGTGACTGGAGCACCTCCATCACGCCGAGCGGGCCCGGCTCCTCGGTGGTTCGCCTGCGGATCGCCCTGATCAGCTCCGGCAGCCGGTTCAGCGCGGTACTCGCGGTGTCCTCGAGGCCGGCGAGGAACCGGCCGACCTGCCCGGAGAAGTAGTCGCGCAGCCAGGGCACGCCGGTGAACTGGAGCCGGTGCGTGCACTCGTGCAGGCACACCCACATCCGGAAGTCGTCCGCCGGCACGTCGAGCGCCTGCTGCGCGGCCACCACGTTGGGTGCCACCAGCAGCAGTCGGCCGCTGCTCGGATCCCCGCCGAACGGGTCGTACTGGCCGAGCACCCGGCCGCCGAGATAGGCCAGCACCAAACCGGCCTGTACACCGGCGCTGCTGGCCATGACGTTGCCGAAGTAGCGGCTCGGTGCCGCCGGTAACGCACCCTCGGTGAGCGCCTCGAGCCCCTCGGCCGCGGCCTCCACCCAGCCCAGCCGGTCGACCACGTCGCCGGTGCGCAGCGGCAGCCCCTCGCCGAGACCGGTCAGCGCGCGCACGTGACTCTCCGCGACCGCGGTGACGTCGCGCAGTTCGGCGACCGTGCGCTCGGCCTCCTCGCGCGGCACCACCGGGCCCGGCCGGACCAGTCGCTGCGCGGTGGCCACCGCCAGCCCCCAGTCGACCGGCGACGGCCCGTGACCGGTCGAGCCACTGGAGCTGGGCGCCTCACTCACGGTCTCGACGCTACCCGAGCCGGCCCACGGATCGCAGATACAGCGGAATGTCACCTTGCGCGTCGAGAACCGCATGAAGATGATCTTGCGCGGCTAGCGACAGCCGCACTGGCGAAGGGCGGCGGCGATCGCGTCGAGGGCGGGTCGCGCGGTGGTCGACACCGAGCCGTTGGTCATGAACGCGAACACCATCAGCCGGCCGTCCGCGTCCAGCACGACGCCGGCGAGCGAGTTGACCGGCGGTGTGCCGAGGGTGCCGGTCTTGGCCCGCACCCAGCCGCGGCCGGGCGCCGTGGCCGCCGTGTTGTACCGGGTCTCCAGCGTGCCGCTGCCGCCGGCCACCGGAAGCCCGCCGAGCAGCGGGCGGAGCTTGGCGGTGCGCGGATCCTTGCCGTCCGGTCCGGCGGCCACGGCCAGGATCGAGGCGAGCAGGCTGGCCGGCACCGTGTCCTGCCCTGACAGTCCACTGGCGTCCGACATGGCCAGCCCGGTGACATCAAAGCCGTTGTCGCGCAACACCTTCACCATGGCCTTGCTGGCTCCGGCGAACGAGGCCTCCTCACCGTTGTGCTTGGCCACCTCCCGGGCCACCGCCTCGGCGAGCACGTTGTCGGAGAGCTGTAACAGGTTGTCCACCAGCTCGGCCACCGGCGCGGAGCGGACCTCCCCCAGCACCTTGGCCCCGGACGGTGCGGTGGTGGTGGCCTCGGCGGGCACCTTGGCGCCGATCCGCCTGGCGAACTCCTCGGCCAGCGCCCTGGCCGGAGTCTGGCTGCGCGGCGAGGTCTCCTTGGTGGCATCGGCCCGGCCCCCGTCCAGCATCACCGGCACGATCGGGGCGATGAAGCCGCCCGGCACGTCCGCGGGCGACCAGGACGGCTCAAGGCCGTTGCCGGCGTAGCGGCCGAGGTCGACGTAGACCGTCTGCACCGGCCCGGCGGCCTTCACCTGCGCCACCAGGTCGGACAGGTGGGCGGCACCCGGGTAGACCGACTCGGCGCCGGCCTTGAGCGAGGACAGCGTCGGGTCGCCACCGCCCACGATCACCACGCTGCCCGGGTCCTTGCCGGCGACGACCTTGGTACTGAACTGCTCGGTGTGGCCGAGGCTGAGCAGCGCGGCCGCGGCGGTGAGCAGCTTGCCGGTCGACGCCGGGACCAGCGCGGTGTTCGCGCCCTGCTGCCAGAGCACCTCGCCGGTCAGCGGGTCGAGCACCGTGCCGGTGAGCATGCCGAGCGCCGGGTTCGCCACCGGGCCGGCCAGTGCGCCCTGCACTCCGGCCGCGGTCGGCGCCGGGCCCTGCACACCGGGAGCCTTCAGCGCCGGATCGAAGCGCACCGGCGCGGCTGGTGGCGCGATCGCGACCTGGGCCTCCGCATGGGTCAGGCCGAGCTTGTTCGACAGGCCGGGCACCAGGTACACCACGCCTGCACCGGCCCCGGTCACGACGACCAGGGCGGCCACCACGATCAGGGCGGCCACCACGATCAGGGCGGTCCGGCGCCCGGACCGCCCGCGCGCCGGCGGCGGCGCGGCGGCCGGCGGCGGGCCGATCCGCAC
>JBJMIG010000031.1:0-59336 GCA_045806965.1 Labedaea sp.
CACCAGAACTCGCCGAAGCCGTGCAGCATCAGTACCAGCGGGCCCTCGCCGGTCTCCGCGACATGCAGCCGGATGCCGTTGGCATAGACATCCCGGTGCGCCCATGGCCCGTCGATCCGCACGGTCGATGGGTCTGGGCGGGAACCCGCGTTCGGTGTGCCCAGAACGGTTCCGATCAGGTCGGCCGCGGCGCGGTGCCGCTGGTCTGGGTGCTGATCTGGGTTCCGGCCTCGCCGTCGTCGCCGAAGCGGGTCAGCACCGCCGCGGTGTCCTTGAGGTTGCTGATCGTGCGCTCCGGCGCCCGGATCCGGCGCACCCGCTGATAGCCGATCAACCCGGCCAGCGCGGCGACCACGACCATCAGGCCGAACACGATGCCGGACGCCCACGCGCGGGGCAGCCAGATGTCGAGCAGGTCGGCGAGGAAGAAGAAGAAGAAGAACGAGGCGTACAGCAGCACGGCCAGAGCCACGATGAAGAAGACGCTGCCGACCAGGGCCTTCTTGAGCTCCCGGCCCAACTCCGTCTTGGCCAGCTCGATCTCGGCGCGAACCAGGGTGGACAGGTGGGTGGTGGCGTCCTTGACCAGGTGGCCGATGGACTGGTTGCCGGCGGCGTCGAAGGCCGCCTCGTCGGACAGCGGGATCGACGGGACTCGGGGCAGCCCGTCGCCGGTTCTGTTGTCGCGCGCGCTGGTCACGTGCGCCATCGTGCCATGCGCCGATCACAGGGGCTGGCCGGGCATCACCGCACGGCGAGTCCGAACAGCACACCGACGTAGTAGGTGACCAACATGGTGAGCGCGCCGATCAGAACGTTGCGCAGCACCGCGCGGCGGATGTCGGCGTTGCCGAGCCGAGCACTGATCCAACCGGTGAGCAGGAGGCCGACCACGACCGCGGCGCCACACGTCCACACCCGCCAGCTGGTCGGCGGGAAACTGATGGCCAGCAACGGAATCACGCCGCCGACGCAGAACGACACGAACGACGCCCAGGCCGCCTGCCATGGGCTGGTCAGGTTGTCCGGGTCGATGCGCAGCTCCGCATCGGCGTGTGCGCGCAGCGGGTCCTTCTCGGTCAACTCCTGGGCGACCCGCTGGGCCAGTTCGGCCGAGAGGCCCTTGTCCTCGTAGATCTGGGCGAGCTCGCGCTCCTCCTCCTCGGGCATCGTGCGCAGCTCGTACCGCTCCAGCTCCAACGCCGCTCGCTCGGTGTCGCGTTGCGTACTCACCGACACGTACTCGCCGCCCGCCATGGACAGCGCGCCGGCCACCAGGCTCGCCACCCCCGCGGTGAGAATGGCCGCCCGCGCGGAGGTGGCGCCGGCCACCCCCACCACCAGCCCGGCCACCGACACGATCCCGTCGTTGGCCCCGAGCACCCCGGCGCGCAGCCAGTTCAGCTTCTCCGCGAGCCGTGGTTCGTGCGGCTCACTCTCGTGGGTCACCTAGTCCTCGCTGGAGCCGGACAGTCCCGCCGAGATCAGGTCCATCACCGAGGAGTCGGCGAGGGTGGTGACGTCGCCGATCTGGCGGTTCTCGGCCACGTCCCGCAGCAGCCGGCGCATGATCTTGCCGGAGCGGGTCTTGGGCAGCTCGGGAACGACCATGATCTGACGCGGCTTGGCGATCGGGCCGATCTCCTTGGCAACGTGGTCGCGCAGCGCCTTGATCGCCTCCGCGCCCTTGGCCTCGTCCTGCGCCACCCCGCCGCGCAGGATCACGAACGCCACGATGCCCTGTCCGGTCGTCGGATCCGTGGCGCCGACCACGGCGGCCTCGGCCACCGTCGGGTGCGACACGAGCGCGGACTCCACCTCCGTGGTGGAGATCCGGTGCCCGGAGACGTTCATCACGTCGTCCACCCGGCCGAGCAGCCAGATGTCGCCGTCGCGGTCGTACTTCGCGCCGTCCCCGGCGAAGTAGAAGCCCTGCTCGGCGAAGCGCGACCAGTACGTGTCCCGATACCGCTCCTCGTCGCCCCAGATGCCGCGCAGCATCGCCGGCCACGGCTGGTCGAGCACCAGGTATCCGCCGCCGCCCTTGCCGACCTCGGTGCCGCTGTCGTCCACCACCTTGGCCGAGACGCCGGGCAGCGCGGCCTGCGCCGAGCCGGGTTTGGTCGACGTCACGCCGGGCAGCGGGGAGACCATGATCGCGCCGGTCTCGGTCTGCCACCAGGTGTCCACGATCGGGCACCGGTTGTCCCCGACGTGTTCCCGGTACCACATCCAGGCTTCGGGGTTGATCGGCTCGCCGACGCTGCCGAGCAGGCGCAGCGAGGAGCGGTCGAACTTGGCCGGGATGTCGCTGCCCCACTTCATGAACGTGCGGATCAGCGTCGGCGCGGTGTAGTAGATCGTGACGCCGTACTTCTGCACGATCTCCCAGTGCCGGCCCTCGTGCGGGGTGTTCGGCGTGCCCTCGTAGAGCACGCTGGTGGCCCGGTTGGCCAGCGGGCCGTAGACGATGTAGCTGTGCCCGGTGACCCAGCCGATGTCCGCCGTACACCAGTAGACGTCGGTGTCCGGCTTGAGGTCGAACACGTACTTGTGCGTGTAGGCGACCTGGGTCAGGTAGCCGCCGGTGGTGTGCAGAATCCCCTTGGGCTTCGCGGTGGTGCCCGAGGTGTAGAGGATGAAAAGCGGGTGCTCGGCGTCGTGCGGCTCGGCGGTGTGCGCCTCGCTCTGCCGGTCGACCACCTCGTGCCACCAGACGTCGGTCTCCGCGTTCCACCCGACGTCCTGCCCGGTGCGCCGGACGACGAGCACCTTCTGCACACTCGGGTTCTTCGCCACCGCCTCGTCGACGGTTGGCTTTAACGCGCTCGGCGCGCCGCGCCGGTAGCCGCCGTCCGCGGTGATCACCAACGTGGCCTGCGCGTCGTCGATGCGGCCGCCGAGCGCCTCCGCGGAGAACCCGCCGAACACCACCGAATGCGTGGCACCGAGCCGGGCGCAGGCGAGCAGCGCCACCGGCAGCTCCGGGATCATCGGCAGGTAGATCGCCACCCGGTCGCCCTTGCGCACCCCGAGCTCGATCAGTGCGTTGGTGGCCTTGCACACCTCACGCTGGAGCGCGCCGTAGGTGATGGTCCGCGTGTCACCGAGCTCGCCCTCCCAGTGGAACGCGACCTGGTCGCCATGGCCCGACTCGACGTGCCGGTCGACGCAGTTGTACGCCACGTTGAGCGTTCCGCCGGCGTACCACTTCGCGAACGGCGGGTTGCTCCAGTCCAGCACCTGGTTCCAGGGAGTGTGCCAGTCCAGCAGTTCCTCGGCCTGCTTCGCCCAGAACCCCTCCCGGTCCGCGGCGGCGTCCTGGTAGAGCTGCCCGCCAGCGTTGGCCTGGCCGGCGAACTCCGCGCTCGGCGGGAACGTCCTGCTCTCGGTGAGCAGGTTGTCCAGCGTGGGGCCCTGCTGCTCGGACATGGCGTGCGACCTCCTGAGGTGCCGTAATGCGGCTTGCAGTGTGAACCGTAGTGCGCGGCCCGGCCGGCAACAACGGCCGAAGAGGTTTAGACCAATGCCGACCGGTTAGGGTTCGTGCCCGTGAGCGAGCGAGCGCGCGAGCCAGGGAACACTCGATCTCGCCGGGTTTACGAGCGGTCACGGTGAGCGACCCGCTGGCGCCGCTGCTCGCACTGCCGGGCATCGACGAGGCCGTGCGTGCCGCCCGGGACGCGGTGGACGCCGTGCACCGGCACCCCACCAACCGGCGCGGCTGGCCGGCGACCGCCGCCGAGGCCTCCGTCCGCGCCGCCCGGGCGTCCGCCGTGCTGGACGACGGCGCGGCGACGATCCCCGAGTCGGGTGCGGTGACCGATCCGGTACTGGCCGGCGCGCTGCGCATCGCGGAGTCGATCGGCCCGCTGTTGCCGGTCTGGCAGCGCGCCCCCCTGCAGGCCCTGGCCCGGCTGCACGTGCTGGCCGCCGCCGACCTCGCGGCCTCCGACGACGAGTTGGGGCGGCCGCGCCCCGGCCGGGGCGCGGCCGCCCGGCTCGACCTACTCGCCCGGCTGGTGGCCGGCGGCACCTCGGTGCCCGGCCCGATCCTGGTCGCGGTGGTGCACGGCGAACTGCTCACCCTGGCTCCGTTCAGCACCGCCAACGGCGTGGTGGCCCGCTCCGCCGCCCGGCTCACCGCGATCAGCACCGGCCTGGACCCCAAGAGCCTCACCGTGCCCGAGGTGTTTCACCTGCGTCGCCGGGACCGCTACACCAGCGCCGCGCACGCCTTCGGCACCGGCGACCGCGACGGCGTCACCGCGTGGCTGCTGCACTGCTGCGAGGCGATCGAAGCCGGCGCCCGCGAAGCCGGCTCCATCGCCGACGCCGCGCTCACCGGCTGAACGCCCGGCCGGTTACCGCGCATGGTGACATTCCTCCGCTGCTACCAGGGCAAGGTCACCGCGCACCGGATCGGTCCGCCCGCTCGGCTGCCGAAACGCGGGACTCGCCAGGCTCAATCTCGCCCGGCGCCACCCGGCGCGCCGTAGTGCGCGCCAGCCACGCGCCGGCCAGCAGCGGCACCGAGCCGACCGCCTGCACCGGCGTGATCGACTCGCCGAGCAGCAGCCAGGAGCAGGCCAACCCGAATGCGGGCACCAGGAACATCGCCGACGCCGCGGTGGCCGGGCCGACCGTGCGCACCGCCGCGTAGTACATGACGTAGGCCAGCGCGGTGGGTAGCACCCCCAGATAGGCTTGGTTGAGCCAGAACCCCGCGCTCAGCTCGGACCAGCCGACCCTGCCGAGCGACGGTGCGGCGAGCAGGCCGATGGCCAGCGCACCGGCCGCGGCGGCGTACGCGGTGACGGTGAACGGCGGCAGCCGGCGCAGCACCGGCGCACCGAGAATGGTGTAGGCCGCCCAACATCCCGCGCCGGCCATGAACACCAGATCGCCGGCCAGCCGGTGGCCGCCGCCGGCCGGGATGCCGGCCAGGAAGGTGGCCGCCCCGGCGCCGGCGAGGAGCAATCCGGCCACGGTCCGCCGGGACGGCCGGCGCCGGCCGAGGATCGCGGTCACCACCACCGTGATCACCGGCGCGGTCACCGGCACGATCACGCTGCCGTCCGCCGACGGGGCCAGCGTCAGCGCCAGGAAGAACAGCACGTTGTAGCCGAACACCCCGACCAGCCCGAGCCCGGCTACCGAGACGACCTCACGCCGGGGCAGGTGGGGGAACCGGCGCACGGCGAGCAGCACGGCGGCGCCGATCCCGAACCGCAGGAACGCGGCCACCGCGGGCGGCACCTCGTGCACGGCCAGCTTCGAGGAGGCGAACGCGCTGCCCCAGAACGCCATCACCAGCACCAGCGACAGATAGGTACGCATCCAACGATCGTGCGCGCCGGAATATCGGCTGGTCTTGAACGCTCGTGCGGGCAGACTGACCGGGTGGAACCGGGTGAGTGGGTGCGGTACTCCCGGCTGGCGGACCGGCCGGTCGAGGCCATGCACGCGCATTTTGAGCGGCACACCTACGACCTGCACACGCACGAGACGTATTCCTTCGGGCTGACCGAGTTCGGTGCACAGGCGTTCGGTTGCCGGGGCGCGGCCCGGACCAGCACGGCCGGCATGGTGATGGCGTTCAACCCGGACGAACCGCACGACGGGCACGCGGCCGGCGAGCACGGGTTCACCTACCGGATCGTCCACATCGGACCGGCGCTGGTGACGGACCTGTTGTCGGAGCGGGCGGGGTGCGCCGCGGGCCTGCCGCTGTTCGCCGAGCCGGTGCTGCACGACCCGGTGCTGGCGGCCGCGCTCGCCCGGCTGCACGCGAGCCTCGGTCCGGTGGCGAGCACCCTGGCCCGCGACGAGGCGCTGGCCGCCACCGTCGCCGCGATGGTGGACCGGGGAGCGCGCAGCGTCCCGCTGGCATCCCCGGCGATCCGACGCGGCCACGGCGCCGAGGCCGGACCGTCCGGACGGGCCAGGTCGCTGTTGGACGAGCGCTATCTCGACGAGGTCGGCGCGGACGAGCTCGCCGAAGTGGCGGGGTGTAGCCGGTTCGTGTTGTACCGGGCGTTCAAGCGGGACTTCGGGCTCGCGCCGAGCGACTACCAGCGGCTGCTGCGGTTGCGCGCGGCCCGCCGGCTGATCCGGGACGGCCTGGCCGTGGCGGAAGCCGCGACCGCGGCGGGCTTCGCCGACCAGGCGCACCTGGCCCGCTGGTTTCGCCGGTGCTACGGCATCACGCCCGGTACCTATCGGCGGGCCGGGCTCCAGCGGTAGTCAAGCGTGACCGTGCCGGCCCCCGCCTACCGTCGAAGTGCGCGAGTTCCCCCTTCCTCGCGACGAGGGATTCCACAGTGCGGGCCGAGATCTCCTAGCGTCTCGGCCCGCCGCGCGGTCTAGACCGCCTTGGCGCTGAGCGTGGCGAGCGCCCGCCGGACCTGCCCGCCGTTGTCCCCGAGCGCGGTCGCGGCCCGCCGGGTGTCCACGCCGGAGAGCAGATGCACCAGGGCCACCCTCAGGTCACCACTGGCCTGGGTGAGCGCGTCGGAGCACTCCTGCTGGCCGAGTCCGGTGGCCTCACGCAGGATCCGCACGGTGCGCCCGCGCAGCTTCGCGTTGTTCGCCCGGACGCTGACCATCAGGTTGGAATAGGTGTGGCCCAACTTGACCATCACCGCGGTGGAGAACGCGGTCAGCACCTGCTTCTGCGCGGTGCCGGCCTTCATCCTGGTCGAACCGGCGATCGCCTCGGGACCGGTGTCCACGGTGACCATCACGTCCACGTCGATCGACCGGGTGGCCAGCGGGTTGTTGGAGATCAGCGCGGTGGACGCGCCCTGCCGGTGGGCGGCCCGCAGTGCGCCGAGCACGTAGGGGGTGCGCCCGGACGCGGTCAGCCCGAGCACGAAGTCGCCGCTTTCGGCGTCCCTGGCCAGCTCGGCGGCCCCGCCCGTGTCGTCGTCCTCGGCGTTCTCCACGGCCGAGCGCAGCGCGGTCGGGCCGCCGGCATGGTGCACCACGAACCAGTCCGCCGGCACGTTGTAGGTCGGCGGCAGTTCGGCGGCGTCCAGCGTGGCCAGCCGGCCGGACGTGCCGGCGCCGACGTAGTGCACCCGGTGCCCGCTCCGCAGCGCCTCGACCGCGAGCTCGACCGCGGTGGACAGCGCCGGCAGGGCGGCCGCGACGGCGTCCGGCACCAACCGGTCCTCGGCGTTGATCGCCCGCAGAATCTCCAGGGTGGACAGCAGGTCGATGTCGATGGTGCGCGGGTTGCGCCGCTCCGTCGGCGAGTCGACGTGCACCGACTGCGGTGGCACGGTCATCTCGTTCCCCCCTGGCTCCGGGCCGACGGCTTCCGGTGCGGCGGCCAGCCCGCCGAGCCGCCCTGGAGCGGCCTCGTGCTGGTAACCCCCGGTCGCCGCGGCGCTCATTTCCCGGTCTCCCGAATCTTTCGCCGGCCGTCGTGGCGGGTCTCCAGCCGGTGCGCGCCGACCGCCTCCCTGGTGTCGTCGAGCGCCCGCATGGCCGCGTCCAGATGCCGCTGAGCCACCCCGATGAACAGACAGTCGATCACGGTGAGCTGGGCGATCCGGCTGGCCATCGCGCCGGAGCGGAACGTGGTCTCCCTGGCCGCCGTGGTCAGCACCAGGTCCGCGACATCGGTGATCGGTGAGGTGGGGTAGTTGGTGAGCGCGACCGTGGTGGCGCCGTGCTCCCTGGCGGTGCGCAGGGTCTCGACCGTGTCGGTGGTCGCGCCGGTGTGCGAGATGCCCATCGCGACGTCGCCGGGGCCGAGCACGGCAGCTGAGGTCAGCATGATGTGCGTGTCGCTCCAGGCGAAGCTGACCCGACCGATGCGATGCAGCTTCTGCTGGAGGTCGGCGGCGACGAAGGCGCTCGCGGCCACGCCGTAGACGTCCACCCGGCCGGCCGAGGCGATGGCCTCGACGACCCGATGCAACGTGGCGATGTCCACCTGCTCGGCGGTCTCCTCGACGGCCCGGGCGTCGGCGAAGGTGACCTTGCCGACGACGGTGGCCAGGTCGTCCTCCGGCGAGATCTCCCCGCCGAGGTCGCGGTCGACGCGCATCTCGGTGCGGGCGGTGTCCGCGGCCAGCGCGATCCGCAGCTCCGGGTAGCCGCCGACACCGATGGCCTTGCAGAACCTGGTGACCGTGGTCTCACTGGTCCCGGCCGCGTCGGCGACCTCGGTGATGCTGCGGCGAGCGACGCTCGACGGGTTGTCGAGCACCACCTTGGCGACCCGCTGCTCGGCCCGGGCCAGCCCGGGCAGCAGCGAGCGAATCCGGACCAGCGGGCTTGACTCAAGGTGCTCAGTTGTCATGACACTCGCGCTCATGTGGGAAACTTACTAACAGTCAGAGGGTAGGACAAGGTGACGCGCGACCTGTACCGGCCACGGTACCCAATTCACATCGGAACTTCAGGCGACGCCTTGTGGGCTTGCCAGCAGAATCGCTGGTCGGCCGCGAGTTGTTATCGCTTCAACCTCAACGAGTTTTGAGTTGCCACTCTTGCGGGTGCAACATGTGGGGTTCTTTCTCACCGTTGAGGAGCGAGTGATCACCGTCAGTGATAAGAATGGAGTCGAGATAGATGCCGCGGCCGGTGTAGCGACTATCCGTGCCAAATCGCCAGCGCAGCGTGATACCCGCAGCACCCGCCAGGTCCGCGCGCACGTTCCACCACGAACGGTGACCAGAGCCGGACAACGTTTGTGCTGGTCCGGCCGGCGCCCCCGGGCCGGTCGCGGTGACAGGGACGGTCTGCCAGGTGACTCCGTCGCTACTCGATTCGAGCACCAGCCGATCGGTGTCCTCGGTGTCGACGAAAGCCCGGAAAGTCACTCGAAGGGGCAGAGCCGAATGGAGGGCATCGGTGCTCAGGACGGCGGAGCTGGCGTCCCCGATCCCGGTGTACCAGGCATCCCGGCCCTGTTTCGGCCGCACCGCGATGGATTTGGCCAGCCCGGTCGCCATGGCCTCCCTGGCAAGGTTGATTGAGCCCCAGCTACGACTCGGATGCACCCGGTTGGTCAATGTGATGGCGAATGAGCGCGACATCGGGTCGATCACCAGCGTGGTGCCGGTGAAGCCGGTGTGCCCCGCGGTCCTCGGCCCGGACAGGCCGCCCATGTAGAACCGCTGGTTGAGCTCGAAGCCGAGGCCGTGGTCGTGCCCGGGGAAGGCCTGGTTGTAGTTGGTCAGCATGGCGTCGACGGTGTCCTGGCGCAGGATGCGCCGCCCGGCGTAGCTGCCGCCGTTGAGGATGGTCTGGGCCAGCACGGCGAGGTCGCCGGCGGTGGAGAAAATCCCGGCATGCCCCGCGACCCCGCCGAGCGACCAGGCGTTCTCGTCGTGTACCGAGCCACGGACCATGCCGCGCGGCGGGTTGGCCTCGAACTCGGTGGCCGCGATCCGGTCCAGCTTGCTGGCCGGCGGGTTGTAGCCGGTGTCCACCAGGCGCAGCGGTTCGGTGATCCCGGCGCGGACCAGCTCGTCGAGCCCCTTTCCGGTGAGCCGCTCGGCCAGCAGCTGGAGCACGATCATGTTGATGTCCGAGTACAGGTAGACCGTGCCCGGCGGGTTGATCGGCCGCTCGTTGAAGATCGCGGCCCGGCGGGACGGGATGTCCGGGTAGCCGGCCCACAGCGACGGGATCGGGTCCGGTTGCAGTCCCGAGGTGTGCGTGAGCAACTGCTGGACGGTGATCGTCTCCTTGCCGTTGGTGCCGAACTCGGGCAGGTACGTCGCAACCGGCGCGGCCAGCTCGATGCGGTGTCGCTCCAGCAGTTGCAGCGTCACGATCGAGGTGAACAGCTTCGAGATCGACGCCATGTCGAAGATCGTGTTCGTCCGCATCGGCACCTGAGCCTCGGCCGGCAGCTCGGTGCCGGCGGCGTCGGCGTAGCGCACCGCCTGCCCGGTCGCCGACCGGCTGACCACGACGCCGTCATGGGCCAGCAGCGTGACCGCGCCGGCGAACAGCGGGTGCCCGGTTGCCGGGTTGACCTTGGTCCAGGCGGTGATCTTGTCCAGCGCCGCGCCGATCGGCGCCGGATCCAGCCCGACCCGCTGCGGCGTACCGTCGCGCAGCATTGTCCAGACCGGCGCGAACCCGTGGTACGGCTCGTCGAACCCCCGCCCGGCCCGGCTCGCCGCCGGCTCACCGGCCACGGCTACCGCGCCGCCCGACACCGTGCCGACGACCGCGAGCAACGTCGCGGCCAGCAACATCCTTCGCCCCAGCATGACTTCCACCTCACCGATAGAGCAGATACGGCTCCCGCTGCCGGCGGAACGCCGCCAGCTCCTGCTGCCAGGCCCCCGTCACGTCGTCCACGCCGGCCCCGGCGTCCACCATCCGGCGCAACCGGTCCGACCCGGACAACTTGTCGATCCAGTTGTCCGGCCGCCAGCCGAAGTCGGCCGGGTACAACTGCCGGGCGGCAATGATCATGGTGACGGCCGTTCGGATCGCCTCGAACGACCGCTCGTCGGTGATGTGCAGCTGCACCCCGCCGCAGACCTGGTTCACCCACTTGTTGAAAGTGGGCGCGAAGTAGACCTCCCGGAACCGCACGCCGGGCAGGCCGGCCGCGTTGAGCCGCTCGGCCCATCGCCAGTCCAGCTTCGGCGCGCCGATGATCTCGAACGGCCGGGTGGTGCCGCGGCCCTCGGACAGCACCGTGCCCTCGAACAGGCAGGTGCCGGGGTAGACCAGCGCGGTCGTCTCGCTCGGCATGTTCGGGCTGGGCAGCCGCCAGGGCAGCCCGGTTGCGGAGAACAGCTCGTCGCGCCGCCATCCGCGCAACCGTACGACCTCCAAAGCGGACAGCCGGGCGCCGCCGGTGTCGGCCGGCAGGAACTCCGCGTCGAAGAACCGGGCCAGCTCGCCGATGGTCATGCCGTGCTGCTGCACGATCGGCCTGAGCCCGACGCCGGTGGCGAAGGCCGGATCCAGCTGCGGGCCGCGCGGCGAACCGCCGACCGGGTTCGGCCGGTCCAGCACCACGAAGGCCGCGTGCGTGGCCACCGCCGCCCGCATGGCCGTGTACATGCTCCAGATGAACGTGTAGAAGCGCGCGCCGACATCGGCGATGTCGAACACCAGGGTGTCCACGCCGGCCTTGGCGAACATCCCGGCCAGCTTGTCCGCGCTCGCCCCGTAGGCGTCGTAGACCGGGATTCCGGTGCGCGGGTCCAGGTAGTCGCCCTCCGAACCGCCGGCCTGGGCGGTGCCGCGGAAACCGTGCTCCGGCCCGAACGCGGCCACGGGCGTAACCCCGGCGGCCACCATCGAGTCGACGATCTGGGTGTGGTCACGCAGCGCGCCGGTCGGGTTGGTCAGCACGCCGACCCGGCGTCCGGCCAGCGTTCGCCACCCCTGGGCGGCCAGCAGGTCCGCACCGGGCGTCACCCGGCCACCCGCGTGGTCGGGCTCCTGGCCGGTGTTCTGGGGCTGGGCCGCCGCCGGGGTGGCGGCGGCCGTGACCGTGGTGACCGCGGAGGCCGCCGAAGCCGCCAGGAAGCGCCGCCGATCCAGGCCGCCGGTCACCAGGTCAGCCCGGTGCCGAACGGGTAGCGGATGGTCGCCGGATCGGTGCCGACCGGCACGTCGACCGGGAGCTTGCCCTGTGGCGCCATCTCCCCGAGCAGCACCTTGGCCAGCGACTCCATGGACATCGAGCGCCACGAGTAGGTGGCGAGCCAGGTCGGCGCGTCGATGAACCCGGCGTCGTAGGGGATCTGGGTGGCCACCGCGACGACCGGCTTCCCGGTGGCCAGCAGCCGGGTCAGCAGCGCGCGCAGCTGCGCTCTGGTACCGAGGCTGTTGGTCAGCACCACGACCAGGTCCGCGGACTGCGCCGCGGTCACCGCCTGGGTGATCAGCGCCTCGCTCGGACTGCCACCGCTTGGCAGCGCGGTCGCGTTGATCCCGCGAGCGGCCAGGCTGTTCGCCAGCCAGGTCGGGGTCCTCGCCGTGATCACCGTGTCGCCGATGCCGGTGACCAGCACGTTGTTCGGCTTGGTGCGGACCGGTAGGACGCCGGCGTCGTTGCGCAGCACGGTCGTGGTCCGGTCACTGATCCGCTGGACCTCGGCCACGTGCCCGGAGGTGCCGACCAGCGCGTCCACCTGGTTCACGTCCACGAAGGGGCTGGTCAGCACGCCGCGCTTGAACTTCTGCAGCAGGATGCGCAGCACGCTCTGGTTGATCCGGTTCTCGCTGAGCCGGCCCGAGTGCACCGCGTTCAGCACGGCGTTCTTGGCCAGGTCGAGGTTGGGCGGCATGAGCAGCTCGTCCGCGCCCGCCTCCAGCGCCATCACCGGAATCTCCTCGGGCGGGAACACGTTGGCCCCGCCCATGCCGAGCGAGTCGGTGACGATGACGCCGCGGTAGCCGAGCTCGTCGCGAAGCAGGTCGGTGAGGATGTGGTGGGACAGCGTGGCCGGCACGCCGGAGGGCTCGATGTTGGGCATCTCGATGTGCGCGGTCATGATCGCGTCGACTCCGGCCGCGATGGCCGCGCGGAACGGCGGCAGGTCGATCTGGCGCCATTGCTGCTCGGTCCGGTTGATGATCGGCAGCGTGGTGTGGCTGTCCGTGGCCGCGTCGCCGTGCCCGGGGAAGTGCTTCGCCGCCGAGGACACGGTCTCCCGGGGCCGCCCGGAGTCCTGGTAGCCGGCGATCTCGGCACTGACCAGCTGGCTGGCCAGGTCGGGGTGGGAGGAGAACGACCGGGCGCCGATCACCGGGTTCAGCGGGTTGGAGTTGACGTCGGCCACCGGCGCGAAGTTCTGGTTGATGCCCATCGCGCGCAGTTCGTGGCCGTTGATCGTGGCCAGCGACCGGGCGTCGGTGGCGCTTCGCCCGGCGCCGATCGACATATTGCCGGGGAACTCGGTGGCCGGCGTCTCCAACCGGGTGACGTTGCCGCCCTCCTGGTCGATTGCGACCACCAGGGGCAGGTGCAACCCGGAGCGAACCGCCGCGTGCTGTAAGCCGTTGGACAGCTCGGCCACCTGCCGAGGGCTGTCCACGTTGTCGGTGCCGGAGTTGTTGAAGTAGATGACGCCGCCCACGTGGTACCGCTCGACCACCTGCGCGGGCGTGTCCACGCCGTAGTTCTGCTGGTTGGTCGGGTGCGTCTCGTCGGCCGACTTCCCCCAGACCGAGACCACGAAGAGCTGCCCGACCTTGTCCTCGAGGGAGAGGTGGTTGAGCACCTGGTTGGCCCACAGCGCGGCCGGGTCCGGCGGGCTGGCGCTGGCCACCGGCGATCCCGTCACGCCGGGCAGCCCCCAGCACAGCGACGCGGCCGTCACCGCGGCCAACCCCACCGAGCTTCGACGAAGTAACCGGCTCACCGCGGCCTCCCTGGTCGACCAGGCTGACGGCAAATGTTCACCGACATCCCTCAGTATCGGTAAGTTACCCACGTGCCTGTTCACCGGTCAACCACTACCTGCCTGGGCAGGCTCGGGTCCGGGACTCGAACCCCACCGGCACGTTTCGGCGGGACGGTGCGCCCACGGCGGTGGAGTGGTCGAGCCCCGAGGCCCGAGGCTTGGCGACGGGGTGCATCCCCGGAAGGAAGTCCGAGGAATCCGCGCCGCCAAGATCTGAGGTACACGACGTCACCGGGCCAGATACGGCACCCACCGCTTCGTGACCAGGTTGGCCATCTGCCGAAAACCCGAGCGGGGCAGAGAACCCACGCCCAAGGATCGGGTCCGGGGGTGAAGCCCCGCCCGGCCGGGGGTTTGGGGGCTTGGGCCCAGAAAATAGGACTGGGCGATCCCGGTCCGCGCTCTTCGCGGACAGAAATCGCCCAATCGTCCAGCGCGAACATCTGGGTTACCAAGCGTGCAACGGTGTCGTACAAACCTGGCCTCGGCGTCCGGCGTCCCGATACGCAGTCCCTGACGACATGCCTCCCGCGGCGTGCTGCGCGTGGGTTCTCCAGTGTTCGCGCACGGAGCTCTAACGGGGTGGATCGAGGCTTCTCTTCGCCTCGTCCCTGGCCGATCAGAAGTCCGCATCTACATTTCTACCCAGCGAGCGAGGCCACTTCAAGAGCACATATGGGTGCACCGTTACAGAGCCCGCAAGTGGTGTACGGACACGGCCCGTGAGCGTATTGTCGGAGGTCGCCGCTCGGCGGCCCGCTCAAGCCGATGCGGCATTTTCCTTGTCTGGCCAGGGGATTTACCCTCAACGTCGGCGTCGGCGGTGTAGGCCGTACCAGGTGGCACCCGCCGTTGCGATGGCGCCGATCCCGATGGCCGTGGCCACCGCGGCTCCGCTGGGCGCGGGAAACCGGGAACGCAGCGAGACCGGCTTGGAGAACGTGAGCACCGGCCAGCCGCGCTCGAACGCCGCCGCCCGCAGGGCCCGGTCCGGGTTGACCACCGTGGGATGTCCGACCGCCTCGAGCATGGGGAGGTCGCTGATCGAGTCCGAGTAGGCGGAGCACGCGTCGAGGTCGTAGGCCCGCTCGGCGGCCAACTGCTTCATCGCGGCGGCCTTCTGCTGCCCGTAGCAGTAGAAGTCCATGTCCCCGGTGTACCGGCCGTCCACCGCGACCATCCGGGTGCCGACGCTGTCCGTCGCACCGATCATGTCCGCGATCGGGCCGACGATTTCCTCGCCGGACGCCGAGATGACGACCACGTCGTGCCCCTTGGCCCGATGGTCGGCGATGAGTTCCGCCGCCTCGGCGTACACCAGCGGATCCACGATGTCGTGCAGCGTCTCCTCGACGATCGACCGGACCTGCCGCACCTCCCACCCGGCACACAGCGCGGTCAGGTGGGCCCGCATCCGCTCCACCTGGTCCGCGTCCACCCCTGACGAGGCGAACACGAACTGGGCGTACGCGCTCTTCAGCACCGCGCGCCGGTTGATCAGCCCACTCTGGAAGAACGGCCGGCTGAACGCTAACGCGCTTGACCTCGCGATGACCGTCTTGTCCAGATCGAAGAACGCCGCCACCCCCACTCGGGCGTGTCCAGCCGCGACATCGCGAGAATCGGTCACGTTCGTCAGCATACGGAGACTCGCCCCGGCCCGAACTTCAGCGCGAGTCCTACCAAGTTACAAGCATCCGTGGTGGGTGAGGAGATACAGTAGGCAGAGTCCGGCGTTGCCGGACCGGTTCAGTCCGACCCCCCGGGACTGAACCTTTGACGACCCCCGTCCCTCCCCCCTGGCGGGGGTCGTCCCAAACCACCGTCGGGCACCCCTTTCCGCGGATAGCGCGCGGACCGAGAGCGGCGTCCAGCCATGGCGTGAGCGCGCGAACGTGGGGTGTCGAGATCGCGGACTCGCGCGTCGTCTTTTCGCGAGTCTCGCGCTCAGGCAACCGAGTCTCGCGCTCAGGCAACCGAGTCTCGCGCTCAGGCAACTGAGTTCCGCGCTCGGGCAACAGGAACGGGGCGCTTCGTAGCCCTCCCAGTAGCGTGCCGCGTCGTTCCCTCGTACGTCCGGCGCCCGGTGCGCCCTGCCGTACTCGCCGGCAGCTCTCTGCGCCCTCCGACAGGTCGTGGGCACAGTCGTCCCCTGCCAGTTTGACATCTCGGGCCAACAGATGATCAAGGAATGGCCCGAGTTGTCCACAGGGCGCGGGGTTGTCCACATGTTGATCTTCGCGCATTGCCCGGGCAGCGCGGTCCCGCGATCGTCGATATGCGGCCGGCGAACGCCAGCCGGAGACCCGATTGCTCCGTGGGGACGCGATGAACCAGAACTGCCCGGTGGCTCTCGTCGAGGACGACGCGCTGCTCGACGACGTGTTGAAGCTGGCGGCCGCCGCGGGGTGCGCGGTCGAGCGAGTTCCGGACGCCGCGGCGGCACGCGCACGCTGGAACGACGCGCCGCTTGTGGTCCTCGACCGCAACGGTGTGCGCGCGTGTCGCCAACTGGGCCTTGGCCGGCGCGGTTCGGTGGTCGCCGTGTGCGCCGAGCCGCCGCCTACCGAGTTGTGGCAGGACGCCGTGCTGCTCGGTGCCGAGCGGGTGATCGAACTGCCGGAGGGCGAAGCCTGGCTGGTCGGGGTGCTCGCCGACGTGGCCGAAGGCACGGCCGGGGATCGTGGGCGGGTACTCGCCGTGCTCGGCGCCAGGGGTGGCGCCGGGGCGTCGGTGTTCGCCGCCGCGGTCGGGCTGACCGTGCTGCGCGACGGTGATCACACACTGCTGATCGACTGTGATCCGCTCGGTGGCGGGCTGGATCTCGTGCTGGGCGCCGAGTCCGAGAGCGGGTTGCGCTGGCCCGACCTGCGGCTGAAAGCCGGGCGGGTGGCCGCTTCCGCACTGCATTCGGCGCTGCCCGGCCGCTCCCGGGGCACGGCCCGGCTGACCCTGCTGTCCGGGGCGCGGGAAGGCGTCGGCCCGGAGCCGGACGCCGTCGCCGCCGTGCTCGACGCCGGCAAGCGGGCCGGGGAGACGGTGATCTGCGATCTGTCCCGCGAGTTCGGTCCGGCCGCCGGAGCCGCACTCGACCGGGCCGATCTTGCCGTGATCGTCGTACCGGCCGAGGTGCGGTCCTGCGTCGGCGGCAAGCTGATCGGCCGGCGGCTCGCCGAGCGTGGCGTGACCGCACGGCTGATCGTGCGCGGGCCGGCGCCGGGCGGCCTGCGTACCTCGGAGGTGGTCGACGCCGTCGGTCTGCCGCTGCTGACCGCGATGCGACCCGAGCCGCGCCTCGCGCTCTGCCTGGAACGGGGTGAGTTCCGCTCCCGGCGCGGCGGTCCGCTGGCCGCCGCGGCCAGGGCCACGGTCCGCGCGCTTGCCGAGCGGCCGGGCCGAGACGGGCGGAGCGGGTCGTGAACGGTGAGCTCGTCGAGCGTGTACGCAGCCGACTTGCCAGCGGTGGCAACGAAATCACCTCCGCGGTGGTGGCTGACGCGGTGCGCAGGGAGGCCGGCGGCGTGGTCGGCCACGACGATCTGCTGGCCACGCTTCGGTTGCTACAGCAGGAGTTCGTCGGTGCTGGACTACTCGAGCCGGTACTGCGCGACCCCGAAACGACCGACGTCCTGGTGACCGGACCCGACCAGGTTTGGGTCGATGGCGCGGGCGGCCTGCACCGCACCGGGATCCGGTTTCCGGACGAGGACTCCGTGCGGCGACTGGCCCAACGCCTCGCCCTGGCCTGTGGCCGGCGACTCGACGACGCCCAACCCTTTGTCGACGCCTGGTTGCCAGAAGGCGCCGCGCACGGCCGGATCCGCGTACACGCGGTGCTACCGCCGATCGCCGCCGGCGGTACCTGCCTGTCGCTGCGCGTGCTGCGGCAGGCCGCGCACAACCTGCGCGGCCTCGAGGGTCTCGGCACATTCGACGCCGACGCCCGGCGGATCCTCGAAGCCATAGTGGAGGCACGGCTCGCGTTCGTCGTGACCGGCGGCACGGGCTCGGGAAAGACGACCCTGCTTTCCGCGCTGCTCAGCCATGTCTCGCCCGGCGACCGCATCGTGTGCGTGGAGGACGCGGGCGAGTTGCGACCCGAGCACCCGCAGTTCGTCCGTCTTGTGGCCAGGCCGCCGAACGTGGAGGGCGCCGGCGAGGTGACGTTGTCCCAGTTGGTCCGGCAGGGCCTGCGGATGCGGCCGGACCGCCTGGTGGTCGGTGAGGTCCGCGGTGCCGAGGTGTGCGACCTGCTGACCGCGTTGAACACCGGTCACGACGGTGGCGCCGGCACCGTGCACGCCAACTCCCCGGCTGAGGTGCCGGCCCGCATGGAGGCACTCGCGGCGCTCGGCGGGCTGGCCAGGGACGCGTTGCACAGCCAGTTGTCCGCCGCTCTGCGCGTCGTGCTGCACATGCGCCGGGAGCCTGGGGGAGCCCGGCGGCTGGCGGAGATCGCGCTGCTCGATCGGGTGCGGGAGGGCGTCGGGGTGCTGCCCGCATGGCGGCCAGAAGGTTGGCTGCCCGGTCAGCCGGTTCTGGCCGACGCGCTGTCCGGTCGAGGGGTCCGGCCGCCATGGTGAGCGCGGCCGCGTTGCTGCTCGCCCTCGCGACGCTCTCCTGGCCGGCCGCACGCTCTCCGGCACGGTTGCGCGCGGTTCTGGGCGTGAGCGCGGAACCGGCCGGTCCGAGCCGAGTGCCGAAGCCCACGACCGCCGGGCTCGCCCTGCTCGCCGGCGCCGCCGGCTGGGTGGTCGGCGGGATGGGTGGCGGGATCGCCGCAGCACTGGCCATCGCGACGGGCTGGCGGCGCTGGACGGCCAGGCGCACGACCCGCCGAACGCTGGCGGCGGTTGACGGGCTGGCCGAGGCCCTGCGCTCCATGGTCGCCGAGCTTCGGGCCGGTGCGCACCCGGCGACCGCGGCGGAGTCCGCCGCGGTCGACGCGGAACCGCACGCGGCGTGGGCCATGGCTGCCGTCGCCGCGGCGGCCCGCCGCAACGGCGACGTCGAACGAGCACTCGCCGCCGGCCGAGGCGGCGCGTCGGTCATCGCACAGGTACTCGGTCAGCTGTCCCGGGCGTGGTCGCTGGTCCAGCGCCACGGCCTGCCGCTTGCCGAGGTGCTCGACGCGGTGTGCGGCGACCTCGAGGCGCGAGCCCGGTTCGCCAGGCAGGTGCAGGCGAGGATGGCCGGTCCTCGGGCCAGCGCCACGATTCTCGCGCTGCTGCCGGCGGTCGGAATCGCGCTCGGCGAGGCCATGGGCGCCCGCCCGGTACACGTCCTCACCGGCACCGGGCCTGGCCAACTGCTCCTCGTTCTCGGTGTTGGCCTGGCCTGCGCGGGCGTGGCCTGGAGTGCGCGGCTGACCGGGCAGGTGGTGCTGCTGTGAACAAGCCCACCGACACCGGTCAGCGAGGTGCGCACCGTGTCCGACCGCACCGAACTCGCGAGGTGGTGTCATGAGTAGCCCGCTGGCCCTGCTGTTGCTGGCCGCCGCCACTCCGCTGTGGTCCGCCACCGGAGTGGCCCGGTTCCGGCTGGCGGTGGCCACCGGCGTGGAGCCGGAGCGGACGCCGCGCTGGCTGTCCCGACCGCGGCGTTGGGCCGGCGACGGGTCCGCTCGACTGCTGCCGGCCGTCTTCGGCACGTCGGTGGGCGCATTGCTGGCGACGCTGTGCGGGTTGCCGCGCGGCGTGCCGGTCGGACTCGCGGCGGGCGTCCTCGCCTGGCTGGGTGTCCGCCGGCTGCGCCGCGCGGGCCGGGCCCGGACGCGCTCATCCGCGGACGAGCTCGGCCTGGCCGGCGGCTGGGACCTGCTCGCCGCCTGCCTGCGCGCCGGCCTGCCGGTTCCCGTTGCCGTCGTCGCGGTGTCCGAGGACCTTCCTCGTTCGGCCGCCGACGCGTTACGGGCCACGGCCGACCTGCTCGCCCTCGGAGCCGATCCGGTCGCGGCCTGGGCGCCGGCCCTGGAGTGTCCGGCGACCGCCGCGCTGGCTCGCGGCGCCCGGCGCACCGCCCGGTCCGGTACCGCGCTCGCCGGCATCGCGACCGGGCTGGCCGCGAGCATCCGCGGCAGAGCCGGGGACGACGCCGAGGCCAGGGCACAACGAGCCGGCGTGCTGATCACCGGCCCGCTCGGCCTGTGCTTCCTACCCGCATTCGTCTGTCTCGGCATCGTGCCGGTCGTCATCGGCCTGGCCGCCCAGCTGTCCGTTCACCCATAACCAAAGGAGCAACATGTTCCCCCGTCCCAAGTTCCGTCGCGCCGGTCACAACATGCCGTGGCGCCAACGCTTTGCCGCCGACGACGGCATGAGCACCGCCGAGTACGCCATCGGCACCATCGCGGCCGCCGCGTTCGGCGCGATTCTGTACACGGTGGTCACCGGCGACTCCGTCGTCCACGGACTGACCGCCCTCGTGCAGCGGGCGTTGTCGGTGAGGTTCTGATGCCGCTGCGGTCCGACGCCGGGATGGCCACGGTCGAGGGGGCGATCGTCCTGTGTGCCCTCGTCGTGTTCCTCGGCCTGGCCCTCGGCGCGGTCGTCGCGGTCACCGACCAGCTGCGCTGCATCGACGCAGCGCGCGAGGCCGCGCGGCTGGCCGCCCGTGGCGAGTCCGGCCGGGCCAGGGCGGCGGCGGCCCAGATCGCCCCGCGCGGGGCCCGCATCGACATCCGGTTCGACGGCGACACCATCGCCGTGCAGGTCGACGCCGCTCCGGCCGGCAACCTGCTCTCCGGGCTCCGGGTGGCCGGCCATGCCTACGCCGTGGCCGAGCCGTCCTTCGCCGGAGCGGGGAGCACGCCGTGACCATGAGCACCGCGGTGGCCGTGCGGCCTTCACGGATCATCAGGCCACCGCCCGCGCACCGTGAGCGCGGCTCGGCGACCATCGTGGCCGTCACCGGGATCGCCGTGATCATGCTGGTGATCGGGTCGGTGGTCGCGATCGGCTCTGCCACGGTGACCAGACGCCGGGCCGAAGCGGCCGCGGATCTCGCCGCACTGGCCGCCGCGACGAGTGCCGTCTCCGGGACGGAACGGGCCTGCGCCCGGGCGCGGTGGGTGGCCCAGCGCATGCGGGCCGAGCTGACCAGTTGCCGGCTCAGCGGCTGGGACGCGCTGGTAGAGATCCTCGTGCAACCGCCTGACCTGCTCCTGGGTCTCGGATCGGCCACGGCGAGGGCGCGAGCTGGGCCGGTCGACAAGTGAGGCACGGGCGACGGAAACCGGTCGTTTTGCCACGAGCAACGGTCGGTTCGCCGCGACGAACGGTAATTTGCCAACCCTCAGATGCGGTTCATCGGCCGGTGATCGCAACGGATATATCACCCGCCCTGCCCAATCACCCTTCATTCGTCGTGCCATGGCGACCGGTGGTCGACTGCAAGTTTCGTCACAAGTTGGGATGACGTTGAGTCAATGTGGGCACCGAAGCCGGTGCCCGTTGGTCAAGGAGGCTTGCACCCGAGATGTTGGAAATGGATCGGTCGGATACCTGGCGGCGGGCGTTCCGTGTCGAACTGCGCGCCCAGGCCATTGGCTTGGCATGGCGCCATTGGTCGGTACTGCCGGGCACGTATCCGGCCGGCGCGGACTGGGCGGGCCGGGACGGCACGCAGGACACCGGACCCGTTCCCGTGCACCACGACTGGCAGGAGCGCATCGGCACGGCGCCCGAGCAGGTCGCTGGCTGGTGGTCTGGGCGACCGTACAGCCTGTTGCTGGCCACGGGTTTCGGACTGGACGCCATCGAGGTCGGCGCCCGCCTCGGCACCGCGACGGCTCGCGCGCTTCGCGCGCTCGGCATGCCGGTGCCGATCATCGGCACGCCGACCGGGCGTTGGTTGTTCCTGATGCAGAGCGAAGACTGCGTTGCCGACCTGGCGGCGCACGACGAGGACATCGTGGTGCACGGCAGGGGCAGCTGGTTGCCGTTGCCGCCAACCCAGTTCGAGCACGGTGTTGTGCACTGGCGGGTGCGGCCAGAGGTGAGCGGCTGGCAGATTCCCAAGACGCACGTGGTCCGGGACGCCCTGCTCGACGCGATTGAGAGCCAGCGGATCGGGCTCTCGGCCGGCGCGCTCGTCACCGCGGACTGAGCCAATCAGGACCAACCACAACTACACAGCGGACCAGCAATCCAGCTCGGAATGCGGTTCGTCGGCCACCCGCACTGAAGCCGACGAACCGCGGTCCGAGCAGCCTGCCGGGCACGCAGGAGGTGCAGACCTCCCGCTCATGACCAGCACGGATCGTTCGGCGAAAACCTGGCCCCCGGGATGACCATCCGGCCGTGGAGTTCCCGCCTCCCAAAGCTCCATGCGCCGTGATGGACAACCCAGCCGACGTCCTGCTAGGTCGCGCGCCATGAGGAGCGGTAGTAGGACCCTCATGCGTGCTCGGCGATCTGCGACGCGCCGGGGGAGTCGGACTCCGACCCCCCGGCGCGTCGCTATGTCCGCACCCGGCCGATCGGCCGCCGGGGCTGGGCGTCGATCAGGCGATGGCGGCCAGGACCGCGGTGAGGACGGTGATCGCGGCCGCCTTGTCCAACGGCTCGTTGCCGTTGCCGCACTTGGGGGACTGAACGCACGAGGGGCAACCGGTCGGGCATTCGCAGGCGGCGATGGCGTCGCGAGTCGCGGTCAGCCAGGCACCGAAGGCGGCGTGGGCGCGGTCGGCGAAGCCGGCTCCGCCCGGGTGACCGTCGTGCACGAACACGGTGGGCGCGCCGGTGTCCGGGTGCAGGGCGGTGGACACCCCGCCGATGTCCCACCGGTCGCAGGTGGCGAACAGCGGAAGCAGTCCGATGGCGGCGTGCTCCGCGGCGTGCAGGGCGCCGGGCACCTGGGCGGGATGCAGTCCAATGGTCTCCAGCAGACGCTCGCTCACCGTGTACCAGACCGCCCGGGTCTCCAGGGTGTACTCCGGCAGGTCGAGCGGTACCTGGTCGAGGACCTCGCCGGTGGGCAGCCGGCGCAGGTAACCGACCACCTGGGAGGTCACCGCCACCTCACCGAGGCAGACGGAGACGGCGCCATGGCTGTGCCGCGAAGCGGTTGACAGCACCGAGATGTCCACCAGCTCGCGGGGAGACGTGGTCCACTCCGGATCTTCGGCGTGCACCAGCGCCAGACCGGTGTCCAGCTCCAACTCATCGACCACATAGGAAGCGCCCTGGTGCAGATACACGGCACCGGGATGCACCGTGGTGCACGCCGAACCGGGGTTCACCGTGCCGAGCATCCGGCCGGAGTCCGCCTCGACGACGGCGACCTGCTCGCCACCGGAACCTCGGATGTCCACCGTGGCGTGCGGCCGCTCCCGCCCGGTCCAGAACCAACCCGCCGGACGGCGGCGCAGTGTCCCGTCCGCGACCAGGTCGGCGAGCACCCGCTCGGCCAGCACGCCGCCGAACTCGGCGAGGCAGCCCGCGGTGAGCGGCAGTTCCGCCGCCGCGCAGGCCAGGTGCGGCGCCAGTACGTACGGGTTGGTCGGGTCGATCACGGTCACCTCGACCGGCTGGTCGAGCATCGCCGCCGGGTTGTGCACCAGGTAGGTGTCCAGTGGATCGTCGCGCGCCACGAACACCACCAGCGCTTCGTCGCCGGCCCGTCCGGCCCGCCCCGCCTGCTGCCAGAACGACGCCCGGGTACCGGGGTAACCGGCCATCACCACGGCGTCCAGCCCGGCGATGTCCACCCCGAGCTCCAGGGCGTTGGTGCTGGCCACACCGAGCAGTTCGCCGCTGGCCAGCGAGCTTTCCAGCGCGCGCCGCTCCTCCGGCAGGAACCCGGCCCGGTACGCGGCCACCCGTCCGCCCAGTGTCGGGTCCACTTCGGACAGTGCCCGCCTGGCGCCGAGCGCGGTCAGCTCCGCTCCCCGCCGGGACCGCACGAAGGCCAGCGTCCTGGCGCCCTCCACCACCAGGTCGGTGAGAATCCGGGCGGTCTCGGCGCCGGCCGAGCGCCGCACCGGCGCCCCGTTCTCGCCGGTCACCTCGGAGAGCAGCGGCGGTTCCCACAGGGCGACCGTGCGCGCCCCCTGCGGCGAACCGTCCACGGACACCGCGACGCAGTCCACGCCGGACAACCGCGACGCCGACCCGGCCGGGTCCGACACCGTCGCCGAGGCCAGCACGAACACCGGGTCCGCGCCGTAGCGCCGGGCCACCCGGCGCAGCCGGCGCAGCAGCAGCGCGACGTGCGAGCCGAACACGCCGCGGTACCCGTGGCACTCGTCCACCACGACGAAGCGCAGCCGCCGGAAGAAGTTCGCCCACCGACCGTGCGCCGGCAGCACGCCCCGGTGCAGCATGTCCGGATTGGTGATCACCCATCGCGCGTGGGCCCGCACCCAGTCCCGCTCGGCCATCGGGGTGTCCCCGTCGTAGCCGGCTGGTCGCAGGCCCGGCAGGTCCAGCGCGCCCGCCGAGCGCAGCTGGTCGGCGCCCAACGCCTTGGTCGGCGCCAGGTACAGCGCGGTCGCCTTCGGGTCCTCGATCAGCGCGGTGACCACCGGAAGCTGGTAGGCGAGCGACTTGCCGGACGCCGTGCCGGTGGCGATCACCACATGCCGGCCGGCCCGCGCGTGCCCGGCCGCCTCGACCTGATGCGCCCACGGGGAACCCACCCCGCACCGCTGGAACGCCTGGCGCACGGCGGCCGGAACCCAGTCCGGCCATGGCACGCAACTCGCGGGCCGTTGCGGCAGGTCCCTGACGTGGGTCAACGGATTCTCACCTGCCCGCACCCCGGCCAACACCCGGTCCAGCAGCTCCCGACCGGTGTTCTCACCCACGATCGCAGCTTCGCACAACCCCCCGACGAAGCGTCCGCGAAGGTCTGAGCCGGCAGGCGGGGGACGCCCCGCTATGTCCAGTTGGGCCAACCAATAGACTCCGCCGGTCCCATCGTTGAGTCCCGGTGACGCAATACGTCCGCATCACCGGTCGCCGGCGCAGCCGCCGGCAGATGTACCAGGAGGACGACGGATGTCCGGGCAGTTGCTCGCGGATGGCTTGTCGCTATCCGGAGGTGATCGCGGCGTGGTGGTCGTGGTCGCCGTGATCGCCCTCGCTGCGCTTGGCGTGGGGTATGTGCTGCTCAAGGAGGTACTGGCCGCCGGCCAGGGCACCGCCAAGATGCAGGACATCGCCAAGGCGGTCCAGGAGGGTGCGGCGGCGTATCTGAAACGGCAGCGGAACACGCTGATGGTCTTCGGCGTGGTGGTGTTCCTGCTGCTGCTCGTGCTGCCCGCGGACGGTTGGGGCGAGCGGATCGGCCGCTCTCTCTTCTTTCTCGTCGGCGCCGGATTCTCGTTCTCCATCGGCTATCTCGGCATGTGGCTGTCCACCCAGGCGAACCTGCGGGTGGCCGCGGCGGCCCGGGAGGAGGGCGGCCGCGAGATTGCCATGCGGGTGGCCTTCCGCACCGGTGGTGTGGTCGGCATGACCACGGTCGGGCTCGGCCTCTTCGGTGCCTCCCTCGTCGTACTGGTCTACGCGGCCGACGCCCCCAAGGTGCTGGAGGGCTTCGGTTTCGGTGCTGCGCTGATCGCCATGTTCATGCGTGTCGGCGGCGGCATCTTCACCAAGGCCGCGGACGTCGGCGCCGACCTGGTCGGCAAGGTGGAGCAGGGCATCCCGGAGGACGACCCGCGCAACGCCGCCACGATCGCCGACAACGTGGGCGACAACGTCGGCGACTGCGCTGGCATGGCCGCCGACCTGTTCGAGTCCTACGCGGTGACCCTGGTCGCCGCGCTCATCCTGGGCAGCACCGCGTTCGGCGTGCAGGGCCTGCTCTTCCCGCTGATCGTGCCCGCGCTCGGCGTGATCACGGCGGTGCTCGGGGTGTACCTGACCAAGGCGCGGGCCGGCGAGGGCGGCCTGGTGGCGATCAACCGCTCCTTCTACATCTCCGCGCTGATCTCCGCGGTGCTGTGCACCGTAGCCGCGTTCGTCTACCTGCCGAACTCCTTCTCCGAGCTGGACGCCGCGACGGACCCGACCATCAGCGGCAGCCCGGCCCTGATCGCGGCCATCGCGGTGATCATCGGCATCGTGCTCGCCGGCGTGATCCTGTGGCTGACCGGCTACTTCACCGGCACCGAGCACAAGCCGGTGAACGACGTCGGCCGCAGCTCGCTGACCGGTGCGGCGACGGTCATCCTGGCCGGCATCTCGGTCGGCTTCGAGTCCGCGGTCTACACCGCCCTGGTGATCGGTGCCGCGGTCTACGGCGCGTTCCTGCTCTCCGGCTCGGTGATCGTGTCGCTGTTCGCCATCGCGCTGGCCGGCTGCGGGCTGCTCACCACGGTCGGCGTGATCGTGGCCATGGACACCTTCGGCCCGGTTAGCGACAACGCGCAGGGCATCGCCGAGATGTCCGGCGACGTGCAGGGCGAGGGCGTGCAGATCCTCACCGAGTTGGACGCCGTCGGCAACACCACCAAGGCGATCACCAAGGGCATCGCGATCGCGACCGCGGTGCTCGCCGCGACCGCGCTGTTCGGCTCATACACCGATGCCATCGGCAAGGCGGTGGTCGAGGCGAAGTCGTCGATCGCCGGCGTGTCCTCGTTCAGCTTCATCGTGTTCAGCCCGAACGTGCTGGTCGGCATCACGATCGGCGCCGCGGTGGTGTTCATGTTCTCCGGGCTCGCGGTCAACGCGGTGTCCAGGGCGGCTGGCGCGGTGGTGTTCGAGGTGCGCCGCCAGTTCCACGAGAACCCGGGCATCATGGACTACTCGGTGCGCCCGGAGTACGGCCGCGTGGTGGACATCTGCACCAGGGACGCGCAGCGCGAGCTGACCACCCCGGGTTTGCTCGCCGTGCTGGCCCCGGTCGCGGTCGGCTTCGGTCTCGGCGTCGGCCCACTGGCCGGGTACCTGGCCGGCGCGATCGCCACCGGCACCCTGATGGCGATCTTCCTGGCCAACTCCGGTGGTGCCTGGGACAACGCCAAGAAGCTGGTCGAGGACGGTCACCACGGCGGCAAGGGCTCCGAGGCACACGCCGCGACGGTCATCGGCGACACCGTCGGCGACCCGTTCAAGGACACCGCGGGCCCGGCCATCAACCCGCTGATCAAGGTGATGAACCTGGTCTCGCTCCTGGTCGCGCCGGCGATCGTGGCGCTGACCATCGGCGAGGACAAGAACACCGGTGTGCGAATGGTCATCTCGCTGGTCGCGGTGGCGATCATCGTGGTCGCCGTGGTGGTGTCCAAGCGGCGGGGCACCGCGATCGCGGACAACCCGGCCGAGCGGATCACCAACGACGCCGGCTGATTCGGTTATCTCACAACACTTCCGGAGCCGGTCCGAGTCCTCGGGCCGGCTCCGGTCTGCTGTCCGGGGCGGCAATGACATCATGGGTCGACCCGAAGAAGCGACAAAAGGGGGAACCAATGGTTCGCCGTCTCGCCATGGCAGCGGCAGCCGCGACCGCGCTCTCAATGGCTTTGACCGGTTGCGGAAACAGCTCGAACTCGGGCTCCGGCACCGGGGGATCCAGCGCGGGCAACAGCTCGACCAGCGGCGGAGGCGGCGCGAGCGGCGACGCGGTCGCCTGGTCGGAGCAGGTCTGCAAGTCGGTCGGCGACGACATGGCAAAGCTCGGCCAGACCCCCGACATCGACACGTCCGATCCGGCGAAGGCCAAGCAAGGGCTGGTGACCTACCTCGGCACGGTGTCCAGTTCGCTGGATCACATGGTCAAGGGCATCAAGGACGCCGGCCCGCCGCCGGTGAAGGATGGTCAGCAGGCCGTTGACCGGGCCACCGGCGCCCTCCAGGACGCGAAGAAGTCGCTCGACCAGGCGAAGAGCACCCTGGAAGGCGCCAAGTCCAGCGACCCGGCCGCACTCCAGGACGCGTTCACCAAGTTCGGCGAGGACATGTCGAAGCTGGGTGACCCGTTCCAGGACCTGGACGCCAACCAGGAGCTGAAGGCCGCCTCGGACAAGGCTCCGTCGTGCAAGAGGCTCTCGGACGGCGCCGGCGGATCGAGCAGCAGCACGCCGACCACCTGAGCGGTCCGGCTTACCAAGGTCGAACGACTGTTCTAGCCTTGCCGGATGGCCCAGCTGTCGTTCTTTTCGGCCGAGGCCAACCCGCCGACGCTCGCCGACCTGGCCGGTCTGCTGTGTTGCCAGGGGCAGGTCGCGAGCTTCGGCGGTACGGCCGCCCGGTTGTCGGTCCTCGTCGACGAGTCCTGGCGGGCGGCCGCGATCGCCGGCGCCTTCGCGGAGCGGCGCGTCGAGGCCGAGGTGATCACTTCCGAGGAGGACGGCACGCTGGTCCGCACGGCTTTTCGGGCCGACCTCGAGCCGGTGGCGCGGGCCTGGACCCGGGGTGCGGTCAAGGCCGTGCCGGCCGGGTTGAGCCTGGATGGTGCCATGTTGCGGTTCTGGGTGATGGCCGCCGGGAGCTGGGTGGACGGCGGCTACCTGCTGGCCCTCGACCCGCGTGCGCCGGACACGCACGAGCCGCTCGGCGGTGCTCTGGCACGATGTGGGTTGGCCGCCACGATGCTGGGAGTGCGCGGCGGCGGACCGGGCCTTCGGGTGTCGGGCCAGCGGCGGTTGAACCGGCTGGCTGAACTCGTCGGAGCGCCCCCGGCGGAGATGCCGGCGGGTGGGTGGCCCACGGTTTCGCGCGTGCGTGCGACCGGGTAAGCCTGCTACAAGTAGTAACGGGTGATACTCCCAGTACGAAGTGTGCGGCCGGGCAGTGCACACTGGCGTGCTGACCGGCACGCAACGACCAGGGTGGGACAGAGAGCAGGACGTTCAGTGGCATCCTCGAAGACGACGAGAACTGACGGCGGATCGGCCACGCGCCGGTTGGTGATCGTCGAATCGCCGGCCAAGGCGCGCAAGATCGCGTCGTATCTCGGCCGGAACTTCGTCGTGGAGTCCTCCCGTGGGCACATCCGGGACCTCCCGCGCAAGGCCGCCGAGGTGCCTGCCAAGTACAAGGGCGAGCCCTGGGCCAATCTCGGCGTCAACGTGGACAACGACTTCGAGCCGATCTACATCGTCACCCCGGACAAGCGGGCCACGGTCACCGAGCTGAAAGAGGCGCTCAAGGACGTCGACGAGCTCTACCTCGCGACGGACGGCGACCGCGAGGGCGAGGCCATCGCCTGGCACCTGCTCGAGGCGCTCAAGCCCAAGGTCCCGGTCCGCCGGATGGTGTTCCACGAGATCACCGAGCCGGCCATTCGGGCCGCCGCGGAGAACACCCGGGATCTGGACCAGGACCTTGTGGACGCCCAGGAAACCCGGCGCATCCTCGACCGGCTCTACGGCTACGAGGTCAGCCCGGTGCTCTGGAAGAAGATCATGCGCAACCTCTCCGCCGGCCGGGTGCAGTCGGTGGCCACCCGGATCGTGGTGGAGCGCGAGCGGGAGCGGATGCGCTTCGTCTCGGCCTCGTACTGGGACATCTCGGCCACGCTGGCGACAGCCGCGGACGCGCCGACCGACGGGGAGGACACCGCGCAGCCGCGGGCGTTCGGCGCCCGGTTGCACTCGGTCAACGGCGTCCGGCTGGCCGCGGGGCGGGACTTCGGCCCGGACGGCATGCTCAAGGACGGTGTCGAGGTGCTGCGGCTGGACGAGCCGGAGGCGCTCCGGCTGGCCGAGGCCCTCACCGGATCGGCGCTGGCCGTCACCAGCGTCGAGGAGAAGCCCTACACCCGCCGTCCGTATGCGCCGTTCATGACCTCGACGTTGCAGCAGGAGGCCGGCCGCAAGCTCCGGTTCGGCTCCGACCGCACCATGCGTATCGCCCAGCGGCTGTACGAGAACGGCTACATCACCTACATGCGGACCGACTCGACGACGCTGTCCGAGACGGCGATCACGGCGGCCCGCTCCCAGGCCCGCGACCTCTACGGCGACGCCTTCGTCTCGCCGCAGCCGAGGCAGTACACCCGCAAGGTCAAGAACGCCCAGGAGGCGCACGAGGCGATCCGCCCCGCCGGTGAGGTGTTCCGCACTCCCGGGCAGGTGGCCGGCGAGCTGGAGTCCGACGAGTTCCGGCTCTACGAGCTGATCTGGCAGCGCACCATCGCCTCGCAGATGGCCGATGCGCGCGGCACCACGATGAGCGTGCGGATCACCGGCACGGCCGCCAGTGGCGAGGAGTGCACGTTCGCCGCGTCCGGCCGCACGATCACGTTCGCCGGGTTCCTGCGTGCCTACGTCGAGGCGGTGGACGCCGAGGCGGGCGGCGAGGCGGACGACGCCGAGCGCCGGCTGCCCCGGCTGACCAAGGACCAGGCGGTCACCGCGACCGAGCTGTCCGCGGACGGGCACGCCACCAGCCCGCCGCCGCGCTACACCGAGGCGAGCCTGGTGAAGACGCTGGAGGAGCTGGGCATCGGCCGGCCGTCCACCTACGCCTCGATCATCAACACCATCCAGGACCGCGGCTACGTGTGGAAGAAGGGTTCCGCGCTGGTGCCGGCCTGGATCGCGTTCTCCGTGGTCGGTCTGCTCGAACAGCACTTCCGCCGGCTGGTGGACTACGACTTCACCGCCGCGCTCGAGGACGAGCTGGACGGCATCGCGTCCGGCCGGGCCCAGCGCACGATGTGGTTGTCGCGCTTCTACTTCGGCGGCGACATGGGACCGGACGGCTCGGTGGCGCGCTCCGGGGGGTTGAAGAAGCTGGTCGGCTCCGGCGTCGAGGAGATCGACCCCCGGGAGATCAACTCCATCCCGCTGTTCGACGACGACGCGGGCCGCCCGGTCGTGGTGCGGGTCGGCCGGTACGGGCCGTACCTCGAGCGCGAGGTGGACGGCGCCGCCCAGCGCGCCAACCTGCCGGACGACCTGCCGCCGGACGAGCTGACCCTGGAGCTCGCGGAGAAGCTGTTCGCCACTCCGGTCGAGGGCCGCACGCTGGGCACCGATCCGGTGACCGGCAACGAGATCGTGGCCAAGGAGGGACGGTTCGGGCCGTACGTAACGGAATTGCTGCCGGAGCCGGAGTCGGAGAAGGCGAAGAAGGTCAAGCCGCGCACCGGTTCGCTGTTCAAGTCGATGTCGCTGGACACCGTGACGCTGGACGACGCGTTGCGCCTGTTGTCTTTACCACGGGTTGTCGGCACGGATCCGGCCAGTGGCGAGGAGATCACCGCGCAGAACGGGCGCTACGGCCCGTATCTGAAGAAGGGCACCGACTCTCGGTCACTGTCCACAGAGGAAGATATCTTCACGGTGACGGTGGACGAAGCGCTGAAGATCTACGCCGAGCCGAAGCGAAGGGGTAGGCAGTCCGCCGCGTCCGCGCCGCCGTTGCGCGAGCTTGGCAACGATCCGGCGTCCGGCAAACCCATGGTGGTCAAGGAGGGCCGGTTCGGGCCGTATGTGACCGACGGCGAGACCAACGCCTCGCTACGCAAGAGCGACAGCGTGGAGACGCTGACCGACGAGCGCGCGGCCGAACTGCTCGCCGACCGCAGGGCCCGCGGCCCGGCGCCGAAGCGGACCACCACAACCAAGCGCAAGGCCCCGGCCAAGTCGAAGTCCAAGGCCTGAGCCACGACGGCGGTGCTCGAGCATTGCTTCGGCGCTGCTTGAGCACCGCTCGAGGGCGTTGCGGCATTCGGGTGGCACAGCGCCAATCCGGCTCGCGGGGCGTTGGCCGTGGCCGCGCCAGCCGTCATACTGGGTCCGTGGCCAAATCGCCATGGGAACCCGACGGAACCCAGTCGCCGCCTCCGCCGCCGGTGTGGGACGACCCGGTCTCCGGGCTCGTCACCGGCACGGGCTACGAGCAGGAACCGCTGCACATCGACCTGGCCGCGCCGATCGAACCGGACATGTCCGAGGTGCGCAGGGCGGTCGACGCGGCACTGGCGGGCGAGGCTCAGTTCGACACCCTGCCGGTGCCGACCCAGCGCGGCCGGCCACCGTTCCCGCCTGGCCAACCGCCGGGCCAACTGTCCGGCCGCCCGTCGGCTCCGATGCCGGGCCTGGTGCCGGGCAACCCGCGCGCCGGCTGGCCGCGCAACCCGGCCACCAGGCAGCTTCCAGGCTTACGGCCCCGGCCACCCCGGCCGCCGGCCCGAATCCAGAAGGTTCGTCGCCGGGGCGGTACCACCGGCGCGGCCGGCATGGTCGCCGTGCTGCTCGTGATCGGCGTTCTGGTGCTGATCGTGTTGACGATCATCGGCAGCTTGCTGAACACTCTCACCCAACTCTTCAACTGAGCGCTGATTCGGCGCTCTCCGCACCCGTGTCCGGTCTCTTGGCTACGCTGGTAGCACGGGGCGGTGCGGGAGAGGGGTGGCGGTTATCGGCGGGGGAGCGGAAACAAGCGGCTGGGCGAACACGCCGGCCACGTCCGACGCGTCTATCACGCACCGTGCTCGGAGTGTGCTGGCCATTCGGGCGTTCCGCCGGCTATGGGGTGTCACCTATCTGTGCAGTATTGGTGACTGGCTGTCACTGCTCGCGTTGACCGGCCTGGTCACCAAGCTGACCGAGGGCTATCAGGCGCAGAGCTTCGCCTTCGCCGGTGTCGTGCTCACCCAACTGCTGCCCGGCCTGCTGTTCGCGCCCATCGGCGGGGTGTTCGCCGACCGGTTCGACCGGCGCAAGGTGATGGTGACCTGTGACCTGATTCGCTGCGCGCTGTTCAGCTCGATCGCCATCGTCGGCACCGCCTGGTGGCTGTTCCTGGCGAACTTCATGATCGGCAGCTGCGCGATGCTCTGGATCCCGTCCAAGGAGGCGGCGGTCCCGAACCTGCTGCGGCGCCGAGACCAGGTGGAGACCGCCAACCAGCTCGGCATGGTGATGACCTACGGCATCGCCGTGGTCACCGCGGCCGGGCTGTACTCCCTGGTCACCGGGCTGGGCACCACCCTGGACTTCCAGACCGACGCGGTCGCGCTGAACATCGCCAAGATCATCCTGGTGATCAACGGACTGCTGTACCTGACCAGCGCGATCCTGGTCAGCCGCATCCCAGAGCTGTCCTACCGGGTTCCGGTCGAGCGGGCGCCGGTCGACGCCGCGGCCCCGCCGAACGGGGACCAACAAGGGCTCGTCGGCATGCTCCGGGACGCCATCCGGTTCATCCGCAGCACCCGGCTGGTCCGCGGCCTGCTGATCGGCATGGTCGGCGCGTTCGCCGCGGGTGGTGCGGTGATCGGCACGGCCAAGCAGTACGCGAACAGCCTGCAGGGTGGCGACTCGGCGTTCGGCATGCTGTTCGTCGCGCTGTTCGTCGGGCTCGGCACCGGCATGGCCACCTCGCCGAAGCTCGCCGTGCGGCTGGCGCACAACCGGCTCTTCGGCATCGCCATCGTGCTCGCCGGGCTGATCCTCACGCTGGTCGCGTTGTCCCCGCACCTGGCCGTCTCGCTGATCGCCGTGGCGCTGGTGGGAGCGTGTGCCGGGGTCGCCTTCCTGACCGGTGTGACGATCATCGGCTCGCAGGTCGAGGACGCCATCCGGGGCCGGATCAACGCGATCTACCAGTCCCTGCTGAAGATCATCCTGTTCGGGGTGACCGCATCGGTGCCGCTGCTCGTCGGCCTGGTCAAACCCCGCACGGTGTCGGCGTGGGGCCGCGAGATGATCGTCGACGGCACCCGCCCGGTGCTGCTGGCCGCCGGCCTGGTCGCGGCGCTGGTCGGCGTGATCGCCTACCGGCAGATGGATGACCGGCGCACCGAGCCGATCATGGCCGACCTGCTGGCCGCGATCCGGGGCAAGCCGCGCCGCTCGACCGGCCTGCTGATCGCCGTCGAGGGTGACATCGTGCAGGACACGTCCACCCAGGCCTACCTGCTCGCCGACTGGCTGCGGCACCCCGGCCGCAAAGAGGTGCTGCTGGCCACCGACCCGGCGCTGGACGACCGGCGGCTGCAGGCGGTGCTGGCCGGCGCCCAACTGGCCGGCGCCAGGGCGCACGCCCTGGTCGCCGCGGCGGTCCGGGCGGACATCGTGGAGCGACAGATCCGCCCCGCGCTCGAACGCGGCGCCCTGGTCGTGATGGAGCGGTTCGTGGACAGCCCGCTCGCCCAGCTGTCCGTGGCCGCCGGCCTTGACCCAGGTGAGCTGGAGGGCCTGGCCGACTGGGCCACCGCCCGGCTGCGCCCGGACGTGACCGTGCTACTCGACCGCGAACCCAACGCCATGCCGTTCCCCAAGCGCGAATCGACCGAACACCACTGGCGGGTTCAGCACGTGCTGACCGAGATGGCCAGGGCCGATCCGGACCGTTACGTCGTGGTCGACGCGGACGGCAGCCCCGACCAGGTGGCCGAGCGCGTGCGCGGCGCGGTGCAGGCCGCGCTCGTCGGCCGGCGCCTGGCCCTGCTCAGCCCGGATGAGAGCCTCGCAACAGCGGACGTGCGGTGACCGGCGGCGTCTGGTCGCAGGTGGTCGGTCAGCCGGAGGCGATCGACGTCCTCCGCGCCGCCGCCGCGTCGGCGGCGGGTGTGGTGGACGGCACCGGCAGCGGCTCGGGCATGATCCACGCCTGGCTGTTCACCGGTCCACCGGGCTCCGGGCGCTCGGTGGCCGCACGCGCGTTCGCCGCGACCTTGGAGTGCTTCGCCGGTGTCGGCTGCGGCGAGTGTCCCGGCTGCCGGACCGCGATCGCCGGCACGCACGCCGACGTGCGCCTGGTGGTGCCCGAGGGGTTGTCCATCTCGGTGGCTGAGATGCGCGCCCTGGTGCAGACCTCGGCGCGGCGCCCGACCGGCGGGCGTTGGCAGGTGGTGATCATCGAGGACGCCGACCGGCTCACCGAGGGCGCGGCCAACGCGCTGCTGAAGGCGATCGAGGAGCCGCCGGCGCGGACCGTGTTCCTGCTCTGTGCCCCATCCGACCACCCGGACGACGTGCCGGTGACGATCCGGTCCCGGTGTCGCCCGGTGGCGCTGCGCACCCCCGCGCCGGCCGCGATCGCCGAGGTGCTGCGAGCCAGGGACGGCATCGACGCGGACACCGCGCGCTGGGCGGCCTCGGTCTGCGGCGGTCATGTGGGCCGGGCCCGCCGGCTCGCCACCGACGTGTCGGCCCGCGAGCGGCGGGCCGCCGTGTTGCGCATCCCGCTGCACCTGCGGCGTCTCGGTGACGTGTTCGACTGCGCCGACGATCTCGTCAAGACGGCCGAGGCGGACGCGAGCGAGGTGAGCGGCGCCCGGGACGAGGCCGAGAAGGAGGCGCTGAAGACCGCGATGGGCCACGGCGGGACCGGCAAGGGCGCGGCCGCGGCCAGCCGGGGCAGTGCCGGGGCGATCAAGGAACTGGAGCGTCGGCAGAAGTCCAGGGCCACCCGTACTCAGCGCGATGCGCTGGATCTGGCGTTGGTTGACCTGGCCGGTTTCTACCGCGACGTGCTCGTCACCGGCAGCCAGGCGCCGGCCGTGCTGTATCACCCCGATCACGTGTCGGACGTGCGCACCGCCGCGTCGTCCTGGCCCGCGGAGTCGACGCTGCGCCGGCTGGAGGCGGTGCTGGCCTGTCGGGAGGCGATCGAGCTCAACGTGAAGCCGAGGATCGCCGTCGAGGCCATGTTGACCACGCTCTACCGCGGCTGAGCTCAGTCCTCGACGGCCGCTTCGGATTCGCCGTCCTGGTCCGGTTCTGGCTCGTCCGCCGGTTCTGGCTCGCTCGCCGATTCGGGGTCGGCGAGCGCCGGCAGGGGCAGGAACCGGCGCGGGAAGGCCGCGACCATGACGACCCCGGCCATGAGCATCGCCGTGCCGGCCCAGAACAGCGGGATCGTCTGGTACTGCGTCACGCTGGTGTGCGCCAGGTTGCCGGGGAGCTTGCCCTTCGGCATGGGGGCCGGCGGCGGGGCCGGCATGCCGGCCGGGGTCGCGCAGACCACCCCGCCGGTCGGGGCGTAGGCCCTGGCCACCTGCTCGCCGATGGTGACCTGGGCCAGCGCCGAAGGCAGGTTCGCGAGGCCGAGCGCCGCGGTCGGCAGCACCTGGAGGTCCAGCAACCTGGCCGTGGCACCGAGTTGGAAGCCGTTGAACGGCGTGGTCATCTGCTGGCTCTTCTGGTTGAGCTGGGCGATGCTCAGCCGGATCACGCCGAGGTCCAGCTTGTGCAGGCCCTGGCCGACCGCGTCGGTCACCGGCTGCCCGTTGGCCAGCAGGTCGCCGATGATCGGCAGGTTGCCCGGACCGGTCTGGGCCGGTTGGGCGGGCAGCGGAATGCCGATCGGGAGGTCCAGTTTCGGGTTGGCCGCGTCCAGCCGGCCGAGACTGCGGCCGCCCTGCACGACGTCGAGCACCGGCGCGGTGTACGACACGGTGGAGGTGGCCGCGTCCCCGGTCGAGGTCACCTGCAGCGTCGGCTGGCTCACCACGTTGACGGAGACCTCGAAGGGTGTGCCGGCAAGTAACTTCACCGAGGCGACACGCATCGTCGAGGTCGACCGCACGGCCTTGTTCGCCGAGCCCGGCAGGTCCACGAGTTGGACCGTGGAGTGCGCCGAGAGCGTTTCGGGCAGACTCACCAGGGAGCCGGTGGCGCCGGTGCGGCCGGGCCCGCTCAGAACCCCGCCAAGCGTGCTCAGCGGTCCGGCGAGCTTCTTCAGTCCCTCCACAATGGCGTTGTCGGCGTTCGCGTCCAGGCTCGACGCATCGAAGCGGCCGGTAAGGTCGTTGACACTGGGCAGGGACGGGATCGCGTTCAGCAGGGCCAAACTGGCGACCTCGGTGCTCGCGTCGGAGATCGTCCCGACGCACGCTCCCATGGTGTCGCTCCACCGGGCGTGTACGGAGCCGTTGAGCAGGCCACCCTTGACGAGCGGGTCCAACGGGGTGGACGGGAGCGTGAGCCCGCCGGTGACCGGCTGGGGGTTGTCGGGCGGCGCGGTCTGCGCCAAAGTCCCGGGTGTTTGTGGACGCTGGCCCTGCACGGTCAGCCCGCCAGGAGTTGCCTGGGCGACCGACCGGTCGAAGGAGAACCCAGCCTCACTGTTGACCGAGGCGTTCGCCAACCCGAACCCCACCTCGACCGGCTTCTGCTGCTCGCCAGGCAACGCCCGCACCACGGCCAACCCGGTGCCCGCATCGCCCACGGCGCGCCCCACCGGTAACGGCTCGGCCCCCGCCACCCCAGACCCCAGCCCAAACACCACCGCCACAAGTGGTAAGACCCCCACCACCCGCAGTCGCTGTAACATCGGCCCTCCTTGTATACCTACCCTCACCAACGAACCCGCCCGCCGCAAGTGACGGGCCTTGCCCGCTACACTGACCAAGCCCGCCGCCTTAGCTCAGTCGGCCAGAGCGGTTCACTCGTAATGAACAGGTCGTCGGTTCGATTCCGACAGGCGGCTCCCAAGTCAGAGGCCACATGGCCCCTGCGGATGATGTTTCGTGGACTGGCACGTGGACTGAACCCGCGTACCATCCAGTCCATGGCGACCACTTCAAGGCCTCGCCGTCGAATCCGTGGCGGCATCGCGTCCCTGCCGAGTGGATCACTCCGGGTGAAGGTCTACGCCGGCATCGATCCCGTGTCGGGCAAGGAGCATTACCTCCGCGAAGTCATCCCCGCGGGCCCGAACGCCGCGAAGGAAGCCGAGAAGGTCCGAACGCGCCTGCTCGCGGAGGTCGACCAGCAGCGCAACTCCAGGACCCGCGCGACCGTCAACCAGCTCCTGGACCGCTACTTCGAGCTGCTCCGCCTCGAGCCGACCACCCGCGAGAGCTACGAATCCCTTGCCCGCAGCCACATCCGGCCGCTTCTCGGCGGCCTCTCCCTCGGCAAGATCACCGGCGAGGTCCTCGACTCGTTCTACAAGCAACTTCGCACCTGCCGCGCCCGGTGCCGAGGCCGCGCGTTCATCGAGCACCGCACCCCCCGCGACCACGACTGTGATCAACGCTGCAAGCCGCACGAGTGCATCCCGCTCGCGGCCAGCACACTGCGCAAGATCCACGCAATCCTCACCGGCGCGGGTAAGCGAGGAGTCCGCTGGCACTGGCTCGGCGTCAACCCCTTCGACCAGGCCGAGCCCCTCCCCACGGCCCGCCCCGAGCCCAAGCCACCCACAGCCGACCAAGCGGCCCGAATCGCCTCAGAGGCCTTCCTGGACGTCGACTGGGGCATGCTCGTCTGGCTCGCCATGGTCACCGGCGCCCGCCGAGGCGAACTGTGCGCCCTGGCCTGGGACCGGGTGGACTTCACCGCCAAGGTCCTCACCATCCGCTCGAGCATCGCCCAACGAGGCGCCCGCACCTGGGAGAAGACCACCAAGACCCACCAGCAACGCCGCATCACCCTCGACGACCAGACCGCCCACCTTCTCCAGACCTACCGGCAGCACTGCACCCGACGCGCTGGCCTTGCCGAATTGCCCCCCACCGCCCGAATTTTCTCCACCGCCCCCGACGGCTCCACCTGGCTCAAGCCAGACTCGGTCAGCCAGCGCTACGCCCGCATGTGTTCCCGCCTCGGCTGGGACATGAACGTCCACCAACTCCGCCACTACTCCGCCACCGAACTCATCTCGGCCGGCGTAGACGTGACCACGGTCGGCGGCCGTCTCGGCCACGGTGGCGGAGGCTCCACCACGCTCCGCTTCTACAGCGCCTGGGTCTCAGAAGTCGACCAGCGCGCGGCCGGCACCCTCGGCGCCCGCATGCCCGCTCTCCCCGTCGCTCTCGACCCGACCGGCACCCTGACGTCTACCATCTCATCGGCCGAGAACAAGCAATACCAACGCATCGCCACCGACCTACGCGGCGCGATCATTTGCGGCGCTCTCAAACCCGGAGACAAGCTCCCCGCCTTCGTCGACCTCGCCGCCCGCTACGACGTCGCCTTCAACACCGCCCAGCGCGCCGTCGCGGCCCTGAAGTCCGACGGCTTGGTCACCGTCAGCCGAGGCCGGCGGGCAGTAATCGCCGAGCAAACGCACGGAACCCCAAGGTCCGCCGAGGTTGTCAGCCTGGATGCCCGTAGACAGATCGGCACCTCATAGATTCAGTTGTTCTGCTGCGAGCCGATCTTCGCCAACACTGTTGGAATCGCAAGCTCGCCGACTCTGGCAACGTAGTAGCCAGATTCCATGCAGTATGTGAACATGCCTAGATGTTCTTGTTTGACTGACTGAAACTGGGTCCACGACAGGGTTAAACTATTGCGGTACCGGCCTCGCTCATCCCGTCCTTCGCAATTCCACTCTTATTTTCGAGAATGCCGATCATGTAACCAAGTCGCGTCCCCGTCGAGGCATACACGGAAACCTTGCTGCGATCCGCTTGACCTGCGGTTATCGCCTCATTGAGTTGATGCTCCAGACGTTCGAGGGTCGGCCACATGGTGACATTGATATGTTCCAGATTGCTAAGGCAACTTCGGAGATCGTGGGTCTCGGCGCAACACAGAAAAGTCTGGAAGTCGTATCGAATCGAAAGTGGGCTCGTTGAGTGAGGAATACATTGGCCGTGATTTGCGGCTAAGGATACCCATATTCGACCCATCTGTGATGGTCATCGTGTGAATGCGTGTTATGCGTTAAGGTCTATGGCTCATCTTATGGGCCCCATCGTTGGCCATATCGGTTTTGTTACAGAGGTCCGCCGTATGATTACACGCTGCGTCCGCCGCTTTGCCGACGCCTCTGTGCTGACAACCGTAGGCTGCCGGTCGTGGCTGAGTGGCATGGGACATGGAAGACGTACGGAGCGGTTGGCCTATGACAACCGGTGGGTGAAGCTCGGGTTGGTGGATGTGGAGGCTCCGAACGGGGAGCGGTGGGAGTACCACGTTGTCCACTTGGACCGAGCGAAATGAAGATCAAAACGGACCTGCCGTATCGAACAAACAAGTTCAGGAACGCATAGATCTGCACCCCGACGGGAGCCACTGCCGCCAGCCAAAGCAACGTGCGAGTGCCAAACTGTGCGACCTTCGTCGACATCTCACTCATAGCGCTGCGGGCATAATTTACGCCAGTGAGGAACATTGGGTTCGGTGGTCGCAGTAATGCCTCTAGGTCGTTCTTCTCGATATCTGGGTAGGCGCGAGCCATGTGCAAGGAGTGCGCCTAGGTTGGTTCTTCCTCCTGTTTGATTAGTGCAATCATGTCGAAGAATCCATAGGCAATTACTGGTAACAACACCGCATCGACTGGGTTGGTTGGGTGTTGGATCCTGTGGGACTGCGCCCCGGTCGATCCGCATGGTGCAAAGCACCGTTCAAATGAGACCGTGGTGCGGGGACGTGTTCAGCTGTCAGGGGTTCTCCGCTTCGAAATCGCGTACGGAGCTTTCGAGCTCGCGCGAGCCGGGGTTCTCGTGGGCGTGCGGCCCATCGCGGTTATCGTGCCGGCGTTCCAACCATTTCATAAACTGGCGACGGCGTTCGTCGTCGGGCAGCCGCCGGCGCAGCCAGGCGGAGTTCTCCAGTTCGGTCTTGTTGCCGTCGCTGATCCGCTGCCGGCGCGGGCTGTCGTCGTCGAGGTCGCCGTAGCGGTCGTCCCAGTAGTTGGGGTCGTCGGGGCTTCGCGATCCCTTGCGCGAGGGTCCTCGGCGAGAAGCGGCGACCGGGCGGTTAGGGCGTGGCTGGCTGGCGTCCGTTCCGGTATCGAGCTGGATCTCGCCATGGGGTTCGTGCTCGACCGGGGGCTGGGCTCGTACGACGCCGGACGCGGGTCCGTTCGGGTCGCCATGGTCGTTGGCTGGCTTCCCTCCCCCGACCCGTTTCGGGTCGACCTTCTGGAACTCTGCCGGCCCCTTGTTCGCCGGCGACTTCGGTGCGGGTTTCGGACCAGCGTTGGGGGCTGACTTGGGCGGGACCCGGACTCCGCCCATGCCGTGCGCGAGCGTGGCGAGGTTCTGTTGGAGCTGGTCGCGCTCGTCCGCTTCGCCGGCCGCTTTCATGCGGTCGACTACGTCCGGGCGGCCGACCACACCGCGGGTGACGAAGCGGCCGTCCATGTATTCGTGGCGCTCCCGGACCGCGTCGATCACCGTGTGCTTACTGTTGTCGGGGAGCCGGGGCCGCAGCGTGTGGTTCTCGATCAGCCTGGCCTCCAGCTCGCGCGGCGTGATCGTGATCGGCCCGAGCCCCAGCTCGATCGTGAGCTCGGCGATGGTCTTGTGGGTTCGCTGCTCCAGTTCCTTCGTGATCTCGGCGTCGGACCGGTGGTCCGATTCAGGCTGGGTATCGGTCGCCGCGTTGCTGTACGCACCCGACACCAGTTGCTGCCAAGTCTTGGCACCAGCCAAGCCGTCCTCGGCAAGCCCGTTTGCTCGTTGGAAAGCCAGCAGCCGGGCGTGCAGTTGGTCATCGAACTCATTCGCCATCAGTTGGTCCTTCGGGTGGTTGCATGGAGCAGGTCTCGTGTTTCAGAACCCGTGGTGGGTCAACATGGTGTCCAGGTAATTTACCCATTCTCCGGAGTCCCCAATTTTCGTGTCTGGAAAGGCATCGATGTCTATCGGTGTCTCTTTGTCTCCGGTTTCCGCGGCTGCACAATTGATCGGAACCTGGTACTGGGCGAACACCGCGGCCTTGTCATGCTCGGACTCCGCGTACGTGACGAACCCAGTAGCGGGAACCATCATTCCCTGCTGCTCCGCCTCGTAGAGAAACCAAACCTTGAACTGCTCCCAGGAAGGCTCCGTGCCGTCCCAGCGGACACCGTGTTCCATGAGAAAGGGCTGCCATCCCGATTCGTCGTACGCCTCCGCCGACGCCTCGGGGGCGGCGGCTGCCGTCGTGGCGTGCTCCCGGTAGTGCGCCGACAGTTCGCCCGACAGCATCGCCATCTGGCCGACCGTCTCGAGCGGCGCGAGGTCGTTTGCGGCCATGCGCTCGACGAACTGCGCCACGAGGGGCCGGTCGACACCCGCCGACGGCGCTCCCTCGTTCAGCGCCGAGGCGAAACACTGCCAGTCGCCCTTATCCGACTCACTGAGTTGTTGATAGGTTGCGCATATCAGCTCGAACCACGGTTCGACAGCTGTGTCGTCGAGGCTGACGACACAGATCGCCTGCGATACGGTTGTGTCCATGCTTTCCGGCCTCCCTGCGGATGGCGTGACACATATGGGTCGAACCCGCGACACTATCCTGCGAACCGCCGGTAATTTCCGACGTTCGGGCGCATCATCGGGCACGACGCTCTGCCCGTACGGCCGCTTACCAAGGAGTTCGTAAGTAGGTCGACTCTTGTGTGGTTATCTGGCAAGATCGTTTTATGCGGGACAACGATGGCCGGAAGTTGGATCATCGGACGCTTGAGGTGCTGCGGGTGCGGGCGGTGGAGCAGGTGCGGGCGGGTGCGCATCCGGAGGATGTGGCTGTCACGCTGGGGTTGATCGCAAGACGGTGTATGGCTGGCTGGCGAAGTACCGCGAGGGTGGAACGGATGCGTTGCGGGCCAAGCCGGTTCCGGGCCGGCCGGCGAAGTTGTCGGGTGAGCTGATCGCGCGGTTGTATGCGTTGATCGTGGGTCGCGATCCGCGGCAGTTGTCCTTCGAATTCGCGTCGTGGACGCGGGAAATGGTCCGAGCAGTGATCCGCCGCGAGTTCGGGGTGGCGCTGTCGGTGGTCAGCGTGGGTCGATTGTTGCGGACGATGGGTCTGTCGCCACAGAACTTGTCAAGTTGTCGGCTCTGTCTCTGGTTGCGTGATCAACTTGGTCGACTCGATGACCGGTGTTGATCTTGTGTTTGTGATCATGGTCGGCGTGTGATGATCATCAGTGGTTGGACGCGCTGCTGCCGCATCTGGCGGGTGTGGTGGTTGAGCAGATCGAGCGGACCGGGTCGGGTGTGCTGATCTGGGCGCGTGCCAAGGCCGTCGACGGCGTCTGTGCGTCCTGTGGTGGCCGATCCCGCCGGGTGCACAGCCGATACGACCGCGGGCTGGCCGATGTTTCGGTGGCTGGTCAGCCGGTGGTGTTGCGATTGCGGGTGCGCCGGTTCTTCTGTGACAACAACAACTGTCTTGTTCGGACGTTCGCTGAGCAGGTTGACGGTTTGACCGCCAAGCATGCCCGCCGCACATCGGTGTGCCGCACGGCGGTGGAGCACATCGGGTTGGCGCTGGCCGGCCGAGCGGGCTCGCGTCTGGCAGCCCAGCTCGGGCTGGTGGCTGGCCGGAACACGCTGCTGCGCTTGGTGCATGCACTGCCGGACCCTGAGGTAGGGACGGTGGCAGTTCTCGGCGTCGACGATTTCGCAATCAGACGGGACGCAAGTACGCGACCGTGCTGATCGACGCGATCACCCACCGCCGAGTCGATGTCCTGCCCGACCGCGAGGCCGCCACCCTGCCGCCTGGCTGCGTGGCCATCCCCGGGGTTGAGGTGGTCTGCCGGGACGGTTCAGCTGCCTATGCTGAGGCCATCCGTCAGGCTGCCCCGAAGGCGGTCCAGGCCAGTGATCGTTGGCATCTGTGGCACGTGCGCCGTGAGGCGCTGATTGATCGAGTGGAGGTGAGAGACCTTCGCCGCTGCCCTGTCGCAGCAGGGTGGTGAAGCCGGGGGCAGCCTGAACCGGGAGGTGCCGGGAAGGGTGGCAAGCGGCCCCGACAAAGCCGGGACGTGTCAGTACTGCCAGATGGTGCGGGTCCGGCGAGCGAGACGGAGAGGTATACGCGAGGAACCGGTGTTCTAAAGCCTCCTAAGGTGCCACCAGCCCGAACCTGGCGGATGAGGGCTGGGCGCGGCGCGCACCCACCCAGCTGAATGGGGTGGGGAACTTCTCAGCGGTGAGTGACAGGCCGCTGGGGAGGCCACGGTAAATGACTGCGGCGTAGCCGTGGCGATGCCGCGGGGGCATAGCCGGGTGCCTACTTCGTCAAGCGATCAGTCAGTGAACACGGGAACCTTCCCGGCTCTGCCCACCGCCCGCGCGGCCAGCGCGGACGGCATGGGTTGGGCACACCGTCTGCCGAACGGGCCGGGACAGGGGCGGAGCCGCCGTAGTACTCCGGGCGTGGGAGAGCCACGCACATGGGGAAGGGCGGCAGCGAGATCGCAGGGGAGGTGCTGCAATGTCCGAAGATACCGGGGTGGATGTCCCGGTCGCGTGGCCCGACGTGGACACTGCGTGGCTGCGGGTACGGAAGATGCAGACCAAACTGCACCGTTGTGGTGGTTGTACTCGTGGAGCCAGGCGGGAGGGCGTTTCGCCGGGCTGTCTCGCTGGGGTAGAGGCGGGACAGGACCCGTTCGACCCTCGCGCCACGAGCAGCGAACCAGGCCACGGCGCGGCGCAGCACAACGGGCGGGTCTTCCCGACCGTGGACAAGTCCTCGACAAACCGTGCCGTGGCAAGTGCCTGCCGCTCGCTCGCGCCTCCATGTCCAACTGGTACGCGGCCCGGTGATGATCCACCAGTAGCGGGCCGAACGGCGGCGGGTGTGGCGGCTTAGCGCGTGAAGCCGGCATCGTCGCCGCCCACGCCGCCGTAACCCCACTGTCCCTCCCCGATCTGGACCTGCCAGCCGATCTCGGTGACCTTGGCGAGGTCGGCGACCGAGAACCCGGCGGCCTCGAGGGCGCGCTCCTTGCCGAGTGCGACGCCGATGGTGACCAGGATGCCCGCCTCCTCGCCGGAGGACCAGGTGGCCAGCAGCCGGGCATGCGCGTGGCGCACGCTGGACAGCGTGCGTCGGCCGGCGATCGTGATGCGGGACAGCATCCACAGCCCGATCCCGGCGATGATCGCGACGACCAGCAGGACGCGCCCGCCCTCGGACAGGTGGCCGGCGGCCAGCCGCGTGACCGCCAGCGCACCTGCCGCGATCAGTAGGACGCGCCCGAGCAGCCGGCGCGGTCGGCCCGCGATCAGGCCGGCGGCGACCAGCCCTTCGGTCATCGTCGCCAGCACCCGCCGTACGCCCGGACGTGCGGCAAGGGCGCGCAGCCCGGCCGGGGTGTGCATGGCGCCGTACACCGCCCGCCCGAGTGGATCCCCGCCCGGCGGCATAGGGCGTTTCGTTCGCCGCAGCCCGGTTCGGCCACCGGATTCGATCACACCCTGCTCGTACAGCACGGCGAGCGCGGTCCGCATCGCCCCCTTCACCCCCCGGCGCAGGAGGGCGATCTCGCCCGGCCAGAGATCCTCGTCGCCCCTGGGGGAAATCGGCAGCCACAGCGCCGATGCCGCCGCGACGAGCAGGCCTGAGGCCAGCCACACCAACAGATCGCCCACCGGTACCCCCCTTGATCATCGGCCGGAATGGACAGTATGCGGTGGGACGCCGGCGCCGGTCCTCCCTTGCGCTGAAATCGCGGGGGACCGACCCGTTGCGTTGCGCCGGGGCGTTTCCCTGGCATCGTCGCAACTCCGGCGACCCGGTTCCGGTCGCGACCGGTAGTTACGGCCGCAGCGGGCGGAAGAACGCGCGGACGTCTCGCAGGAGCAGGTCCGCGGCCTCCATCGCGGCGAAGTGGCCGCCTTCGGCGAACTCCGACCAGTGCGCGACCTTCCCGTCCGGATCCATGATCCGACGGATCACCGGGGACGAGTTGAACACGGCCCAACCGGTCGGCACGCCGCTCGGCGCCAGCCAGTCGAGCTTGGAACGCGCGGCCTCGTACAGGAAACGGGCCGCGGACGCGCCGCTGCGGGTGAACCAGTACAGGCTGATGTTGGTCAGCAGTTGGTCGCGGTCGACGGCCTGGTCCGGGGTCGCGGCGGTGGGGTTGGTCCACGACTGGAACTTCTCGGCGATCCAGCCGAGTTGCCCGATCGGTGAGTCGGTCAGCGCCGCGGCGATGGTGTCCGGCCGGTGGGTTTGCAAATCCAGGTAGCCGCGTTCGCTCGTCCAGGCATGGCGGGCCGCGTCAACCTCGGCGCGCTCGGCCTCGTTGAGGTGATCCGGCACCGGGAACTGCTCGCCGGCCAGACCGAGCGCGCCGCGGTCGCTGTTGACGTGGGTACCGATCACCCGGTCCGGATACAGCGCGCCGAGCCGCCCGGTGACCCCGGCGCCGATGTCGCCGCCCTGCGCGCCGAAACGCTGATACCCCAGCCGGGTCATCAGTTCGGCGAACGCGTCGGTGGTCCGGGCCAGCTCCCATCCGGTGCCGCTCAGCGGTGTGGAGAAGCCGAACCCGGGCAGCGACGGCACCACGACATGGAACGCGTCGGACGGGTCGCCGCCGTACGCGGCCGGATCGGTGAGCGGGCCGATGAGCTTCAGGAACTCGGTGATCGAGCTGGGGTAGCCGTGCGTCAGCAGTAGCGGGACGGCCCCCGGCTCCGGTGAGCGAACGTGCATGAAGTGAATGGTCTGGCCGTCGATTTCCGTGGTGTACTGCGGAAACTCGTTGAGCGCGGCTTCCTGCGCCCGCCAGTCGAAACCGTCGCGCCAGTAGTCGGCCAGCTCCCGCAGGTACGAGCCGGGGATGCCGCGGGACCAGCCCGGCTCGTCCCCCGGTACCGCGAACGGGAACCGGGCCGCGCTCAGGCGCTGGCGCAGATCGTCGAGCTCGGCCTGCGGGATCTCGATGCGGAAGGGGCGGATCTCGGTGGAGGAGTTCGTCATATCCGCAACGCTAGGCATGATCGCGGAAGACTTCCTTCCGCGATTCCGTGGGATTCTTGGCAGATGTTGCAGACCTCCGCTCGCCTGCTGCGGCTGCTGTCCCTACTGGAGACGCGCCGCGACTGGACCGGCGCCGAGCTGGCGAACCGGCTCGGCGTGACCTCCAGAACCGTGCGCAGCGACATCGACAAGCTGCGCAACCTCGGCTACCCGGTGAACGCGGCGTCCGGCGTGCGGGGCGGCTACCGGCTCGGCGCCGGCGCCCAACTCCCGCCGCTGCAACTCGACGACGACGAAGCGGTGGCCGTGGCCATCGGGTTACGCACGGCGGCCGGCGGCACGATCGTCGGCATCGCCGAAACGTCGGTGCGCGCCCTCGCGAAGCTGGAACAGATCCTGCCGTCCCGGCTCCGGCACCGGGTGCACGCCTTACAGACCGCGACGGTGGCGGTGCCGGGTGCCGGCCCGGCCGTCGACGCCGATGTGCTCACCGCGATCGCGTCGACCATCCGCGCCAACGAGCGGTTGCGCTTCGACTACACCAACCACCAGGGCGCATCCACTCGCCGCGAGGTCGAGCCACACCGGTTGGTCAACTGGGGCCGTCGTTGGTACCTGGTCGGCTGGGACACCGACCGGCAGGACTGGCGCACCTTCCGGGTCGACCGGATCACTCCGCGGGTGCCCAACGGTCCCCGGTTCACCCCGCGCGAACCCCCCGACGGCGACGTGACGCGGTTCGTCCAGCAGACGGTTGGCACCGCGACCTGGCAGGTTCGCGCGCGGCTCCGGCTACACGCGCCGGTAGCCCAGATCCGGCCCCGGCTGCCCGCGGCGATCTCCCTGAAACCCGACGGCGACAACCATTGCCTCGCCGAGGTGGGCTCGGACAACCCGCACCTGCTCACCCACTACCTCGGGTTGCTCGACGTCGACTTCGACCTGCTCGACGCCCCCGAGCTCGCCGTGCACCTGGAGCGCACCGCGGCCCGGTTCCAGCGCGCCGCAAGGTCATCGGCCCAGCCGGGCGCCCGGTGAGGTAGCCACGGGTCGGGCCGAGACCTGGCCGGAGTCCACGTCCTCGAACAACGCCGCCGCCCGCGCGGCGGTGGCCTCGGCCCGGCGCCCGGTGCTGAACAGCGCCAGCACCAGGATGCCGACGCCGAGCCCGAACACGAGCCACCACACACCGCGCCCCGCGCCGGTGAATGCCGTCCCGCCGTCGCCGACGGCCGATCCCACAACCGTGCCGGAGATCGCGACACCAAGGGCGGTGCCGGTCTGCCGGCCGGTTGACGCCAGCGAGGCGGCCACCCCGGCCATCGCGGCGGGCATCCCGGACACCGCGGAGTTGGTGATCGGCGGGTTCACGCTGCCCTGCGCGATGCCGAACAGCACGAAGCTCGCGAGCACGGCCGGCAGCGGGGTTTCCGGGCCGATCCAGGCCGAGGCGGCGCCGCCAAGCGCCAGTGCGGCCCGGCGACGACGAGCGGCAACCGGGGACCGCGCCCGCCGACCAGCCGGCCGGTGAGCGGCGAGAGCACCACGACCAGCACTCCGACCGGAAGCAGGCAGAGCCCGGCCGTCAGCGCCGGCATTCCGCGCACCTGCTGGAGGTACAGCGTGGTCACGAACAGGAACGCGCCGAAGCCGCAGAGGGCGAAGAGGGCGGTCAGAATCGCCGAACTGAACGGCACGCTGCGGAACAGGCGCAGCTCAAGCAGCGGGTCCACCCGGCGCGGTTCGTAACGGAGGATGCCGAGCACGCCGAGCCCGGCGACGGCGAGCAGGCCGACGATGACCGGCGAGTCCCAGCCCAACCTGGCGGACTCGATGATCGCGTAGACGCCGCAGCCGAGCACCATGATCACCAAGGCCTGGCCGACCGGGTCGAACCGGCGCGCCCGCCCGGCCCGGGACTCGGGCACGAACAGCGCGGTGCACCCGATCGCGGCGGCCACGATCGGCACGTTGACCCAGAAGATCGAACGCCAGCCGAAACCGTCGACCAGTGCGCCGCCGAGGATCGGTCCGAGCGCGAGTGCCAGGCCGGACACCGAGCCGAACACGCCGATGGCCCTGGCCCGCTCGGCCCGATCGGGGAACGTGGTGGCGACGATCGCCATCGCCACCGGATTGAGCATCGTGGCGCCCAGGGCCTGCACCACCCGTGCGGCGATCAGCCACCCGGTGCTCGGCGCCACGCCGCACAGCAGCGATCCGAGTCCGAAGACGGCGAGACCCACCTGGAAGATCCGCCGCCGGCCGACCCGGTCAGCCGTGGAGCCGGCCAGCACCAGGAATCCTGCCAGCACCAGGGTGTACGCGTCGACCGTCCATTGCAGGCCGGACACCGCGGCGGCCAGGTCGCGACGCATCGCCGGCAGCGCGACGTTGACGATGGAGATGTCCATCACCACCACGACGATGCTGGCGCAACAGATCGCGAGCACCAGCAGGCGGCGGCGTCGGCCGAGTTCGGGCATGCGGCTCCAATCGGTGCGCGTGCGGAAGCGGTCGCTCGCCGAGAAGTCTCTCGGCGAGCGCCCTCGACGCTAGGAGTTGGAGCGCGCTCGAAGTCAAGCCGCGCGGTATCCAACCGCCACCGCGAACAAAGAAACGCCACCCATCGTCGTCGGGCAATCACGGGATGTGTCCCCAGCGCGACAATTCACACATTCGGTGAATTGATCGGCGTCTTGCGCCAAGCCGAAAAACGCAAGGGCCGAGGGGAGTAGGCCGTTCGGAGCTAGTGGGGCGGGCATTCTCCGGAAACGATTGGGGCTCGGTACCGGCGGGGAGCGGAGACACGGTGGTTGAGCGGCCTGACTATGTGTTGCGGATGCTTGAGCGCTTCGCCGCCTATGGCGAGCGGGACGCCATTGTCGGTGTGGGCTGGCCGGGCCGCTGGACGTACACGCAGGTCCGCCGGGTGGTGCTGGAGATGGCGGCCGGCTTGCGGGATGCCGGGTTCAAGCCGGGCATGACGGTCGGCGTCGTGTTGGCGCATCCGCCGGAGGGCCCCATGTTGCAGCTCGCGCTGCATCTGCTCGGCTGCCGCACGGCGTGGCTGGACGTGGACACGCCGCGCCGGGACGTCGACGAGTACCTGGCGAAGGTCGCGCCCGAGGCGTTCGTCTACGACACCAGGACCCGGCACGGCAAGATCGGCCGGGAGCTGGCCGAGATCCTCGGGGTCGCGACCGTGTGCCTCGGGCCGGACGGGCTGGGCCCCGACCTGCTCACCCCCGACCCGGCCGCGGCGCCGTTCGATGTGGCCGGCGCCACCGGCAGTCCCGAGTCGATCTTCCAGACCACCGGTACGACCGGCGCGCCGAAGCTGATCCACCACGGCGCCGGGCTCTACGAGCAGATGTCCGCGCTTGGCGAGGCGTGGGTCCGGGACGGGCAGCCGCTGCTGCGGCACCTCTCGCTCACCCCGCTCTGGCACGCCGCCGGGCAGGCGGTCGCGATGCTCAACCTGGTCAGCGGCGGCGTGTTGTTCATCCTGTTCCGGTTCCGGTCCAACGAGTACCTGGCCACGATCGCCGAGCACCGGGCCAACTCGGTGTACATCTCGCCGCTGATGCTCAACGCGATCCTGGACGACCCCGCACTGGACACGGCCGACACCAGCGTCCTGGAGTTGCTCAACGTGGGCGGCGCGGCGGTCACCCCGGCCCGACTCAAGCAGGCCATCGAGCGCTTCGGCCCGGTGGTGCGCATGACCTACGGCCTCAGCGAGCTGCCCTTCATCTCCGCTTTCCCCAACATGGCTGAGGATCCGGCGCGTCCGAACCGGCTGCGCTCGGTCGGTCCGCCCTACGGCGATGTGCGAATCGAGATCCGCGACGAGCGGGGCAACGTGCTTGCGGCGGGCGAGGTCGGTGAGCTGTGGGCGCGGAGCCGACTCACCTGCAACGGTTACTGGGCCCAGCCGGAGCTGACCGCCGAGACGCTGGTGGACGGCTGGCTGCGCACCAAGGATCTCGGCTACGCCGATGACGAGGGCTATCTGCACCTGGTCGGCCGCGCCCAGGACCTGATCATCACCGGGATCGGCGGCGAGCACATCTTCCCGCGCCCGATCGAGGAGGTGCTCGGCACCCATCCCCAGGTTCGCGCGGCAGCGGTGATCGGGGTGCCGCACCCCACCCTTGGCGAGGCGGCCCACGCCTACGTGGTCACCTCCGAGCCGGTGGCCGAGGCCGAGCTGACCGGGCTGGTCGAGCGGCAGCTCGGCGAGTCCTGGGTGCCGCAGGAGTTCGAGTTCCTCGCCGACCTGCCGCGCACCAACAACGGGAAGGTGGATGTCAAGTCGCTCAAGGCGAAGTGGGCCACCGAGCACGAGGACGCCGCGATCGGCGCCGCGAGTTGAGTGGCCGAACCGGGCTGGCCGCCCTGCTGACCGCGAGCGTCGTCTCCGCGCTCGGCAGCCGGGTGTCCATCGTGGCCATCCCCTGGCTGGTGCTGGTGACCACCGGCAATCCCACGGACATGGGGCTGGTCATCGCCGTGACGATGATCCCCTACCTGACCACGAGCATCTTCGGCGCGCCGCTGGTCGAGCGGTACGGCCTGCGTGTCTCGGCGATCGGCGCGGACTCGGTCAGCGCGGTCACCACGGGTGTCATCGCGGCCACGCCGAACATCGGGATGCCGACCATTCTCGCCATGGTGGCCGTGTCGGGCCTGGTGCGCGGCGCCGGCGACCGCACCAAGCACGTGCTGCTCCAGCCGGCCGCGACCGAGGCCGGCGTGCCGATGGTCCGGGTCACCGCCATCTACGACGGGCTGGACAACGCGGCCAGCCTCGTCGGCGCTCCGGTCGGCGGTCTGCTGATCTTCTGGTTCGGCGCGCAGGGCGCGGTCTGGGTGGATTCGGCGTCCTACGCGGCGTCCGCGTTGCTGGTCCTCACTCTGGTCAAGCGGGCGCTCGAGCCGGCCCGCGAGGACAAGCCGGCGGCCGAGCCGTACCTGGCGGCGTTGCGGGCCGGTGCCCGGCAGCTCACCAGGGACCGGCTGCTGCTCAGCATGTTGGCCATGGTGTTCTTCGCCAACCTGGTCAACCAGGCGACCACGGCGGTGTTCGTGCCGCTCTGGGTGCGGGACATGCTGCACTCGCCGGCCGCGCTCGGCACCATCCTCGGCTCGTTCGCGGCCGGTGCGGTGATCGGCAACCTGATCTTCACCGCGTTCGCCGTGAAGATGTCGCACTATCTGACGTTCGCCATCGGTTTGGCGCTCAGCGGGGCACCCCGGCTGCTGGTCCTTGGGCTGAGTCACACGCTCGCCGTGGTGCTGGTGGTGACCTTCTGCTGCGGCCTGGCGATCGCCTCGGTGAACCCGATCTTCGGCGCCACGCTGTACCGGCGGGTGCCGAGCGAGTTCCAGACCAGGGTGTTCGGGCTGGTCGCCGCGGTCTCCTACGCCGGTTTCCCGATCGGCGGGCTGCTCGGCGGCTGGGCGGTGAGCGGGCTCGGTCTGTCCACGGCGATCCTGCTCGGTGGCGGGGTGTATCTGGCGGCCACGCTGATCCCGTTGCTCTGGTACCGCGGCCCCGGCGCCGAAGCGGAGTTGGCGGACGAGCCGCTCGAGGAGGTGAAAGAGGGGCCAGCAAAACCGTAGACTTCACCGGCCCCGAACCGCGCTTTCACGATTTAGTGAGAAAATGGGCGGACCCGCAATGGGTCCGCTGTCGTGCGCGGTTCATATTGGCTTACTCGGAGCCAGCTCGCACTGCGCGCATTTGACACCTCCTCAAAATGAAGCTGTGGAGCCAATGCCCGGCTCCACGAGAGGAAAACTAACTCGGCGCCCACCGGAAGTAAATAGACCGAATGGCGGTCAACCGGCTGATGTTAATCCCACTGTAAGGAAATCCGTTGCGTACACTGCTGAACGTGACCGAGGCAGTGGTGCGGGTGAACGGAACCGTGGCGCCGGGCTTCGAGCCGGTGCGCGCCGCGTTCGAGGCGAACTTCGAGCGCTGGGCCGAGGTGGGCGCGGCCTGCTGTGTCTATCTCGACGGGCGGCCGGTGGTCGACCTGTGGGGCGGGGTAACCGCCCCAGGTTCGGAGCGCCCCTATACCGACCGGACGCTTCAGTTGGTGGCGTCCGCGACAAAGGGCGCCATGGCCATCTGCGCGCACCGGCTGGCCGAGCGCGGCGAGTTGGACCTGGACGCGGCCGTGTCGAGCTACTGGCCGGAGTTCGGCGCGGCCGGCAAGGAACGGCTGCCGGTGCGCTGGCTGTTCACCCACCAGGCCGGGCTGCCCGCGGTCGACCCGGTGATCCCGATGCCGCAGGTGTACCGGTGGACGCCGATGGTCGAGGCGCTCGCCGCGCAACGCCCGTACTGGGAACCGGGCACGGCACACGGCTACCACGCCATGACCTACGGCTGGCTGACCGGCGAGGTGCTGGCCCGGATCACCGGGCTGACCCCGGGTGAGGTGCTGGCAAGGGAGGTGGCCGATCCGCTCGGCATCGACTTCTTCGTCGGGCTGCCGGACGAAGAACTGGACCGGGTGGCGCCACTGATCCCCGCGCCCGCACCGCCGCCCGGCGCCGGGCCGGACCCGCTCACTGTGCTCCTCGCCGACCGCGACGGCCTGGCCCACAAGGCGTTCTTCGTGCCGAACGGGCTGTTCCCGGCGATCAACGACCCGGACCTGTTGCGCGCCCAACTGCCGGCGGTGAACGGCGTCGCCACCGCGCGGGCCTTGGCCCGGATGTACGCCGCCTGTCTCGGCGAGGTCGACGGCGTTCGGTTGCTCCGGCCGGAGACCCTGGCCGCGGCGACGGTGCCGCAAACCAGCGGGCCGGATCGGGTCGCTCCCTACGCGAGCCGGTTCGGGGTCGGGTTCCAGCTGTCCTTCCCGGAGCGCCCGATGGCAGGTGAGGGTTCGTTCGGGCACTACGGTCTCGGGGGCTCGGTCGGGTTCGCGCACCCCGGCCTCGGTCTCGCGTTCGGCTACACGGTCAACCAGATGCGCCCGGGCGGCGTCCCGGACCCGAGGTCGATGGCGCTGATCGGCGCCGTTCTCGACTGCCGGTGACCCGGGTAGCGTGGGCCCGATGCCGCTGTACTCCTTCGAGGGCAAGAGCCCGATCGTCCACCCGGACGCGTGGATCGCGCCGACCGCGACGCTGATCGGGGACGTCACCCTCGAGGCCAACGCCTCGGTCTGGTACGGCGTGGTGATCAGGGCGGACTTCGGGACCGTGATCGTCCGGGAGGGCGCCAACGTCCAGGACAACACGGTGATCCACGTCGGCGGGCACGGCTGCGAGGTGGGCCGGGGCGCCACCATCGGGCACCTGTGCGTTGTGCACGACTGCACGATCGGTGAGCAGGCGATCGTCGGCAACGGGGCCACCGTGTTGGACGGCGCCAGGATCGGGGCCCGCACCTTGGTCGCGGCCGCGTCCACGGTCACGCCGGGCGCCGAGGTGCCCGACGAGGTGGTGGCGATGGGCTCACCGGCCCGTAAGTTCGTGCCGCTGTCCGGCTCGGCGAAACTCTGGGTGGATCACAACGCGGCGGTCTACCAGGAGCTGGCCCGCCGGCACCGGGACGGCATCGAGCTCATCACGGAGTGAAGGTGAACGGCACGGTCGTGCTGAGCCGGACGAAGCCCAGCCGGGTCAGGATCGGGTCACTGGTGGGCAGCGCGTCCACCCGCAGGTAGCGAAACCCGCGCTCGGCCGCCAGCCGCGCCCGGTAGGCCACCGTGGCGCGGTAGATCCCCTTGCCCCGCCAGGCTTTCAGCGTGCCGCCGCCCCACAGGCTGGCGAACTCGGTGCCCGGGTGGAAGTCGATCCGCGCGCCGCACACCGCGCGGTCGCCGGCCATGGCGAGCACCGGGACGACCGAGCCGGGGGAGTGCTCGAGCCGGTGCAGCAGCGTCCGGCCGAACCCGGCGAAATCATCGCCGAAGACCTCCTCGTGCAACCCGACCAGCAGCGCGATCCCGGCCGCGTCGCTCACCGGTACCAACCGGACTCCGGCCGGCAGCAACCGGTCGGCCGTCGGATCAGCTTGCGGATCGGCGGTCGGCCCGGCGGCCGGTTCGGCGATGTCCGCGACCATCAGCGCCTCTTCCGGCCCCGGCTCGAGGCCGGCCCGGCGCAACCGCTCGGGCAGGTCGGCCGGCCGGTCGTGGGTGTAGTACTTCCACTCGAAGCGGCGGCCGCGCTCGGCGAACCACCGGACCTGGCCGGCGATCACCTCGTCCGCGTTGTCCTCGTCGAGGTCCGACCAGTCGATCCCGGACCAGTCGTCCGGGTGTTCGCCGACGCACCGGATCACGCGGCCGTCCCGCTCGAACCGCCCGCCGAAGATGCTCGGCCGCGGACCAGCCCGCAGTTGCTCGTCGAACGCCGCCAGCACGGCACCCTGGTCCATTGTGCCTATTTAGGTTTGAGATTGCCGCAGCGTCAACTCATATCGTCGGGCGCCATGCCGGGAAGAAAGAGAACACACCAGGTCACGCTCGAGCTGACCGCCGGGGACGCACCGATGATGGAGCTTGGCAAGATGCTCGGCCAGACCGGGGTGAACCTGGTCGAGGTGAAGCGGGCCTACGACACCGCGACCGCGAGCCAGCGCGGCGACGTGGTGCCCGTCGTCGTCACCGTGTTCGAGGATCGCCGGTTCGAGCTGCGGCTGAAAACCCCGCCGACCGCGTTCCTGATTCGCAAGGCGTTGGGCGGCAAGGGTTCTGACCGGCCGGGACACCGCGGCGCCGGCACCATCGGCGCGGCCGCGTTGCGGGCCATCGCCGAAGCGAAGCTGCCCGATCTGAACACCACCGACATCGAGGCCGCGATGCGCACCGTGGCCGGTACGGCGCGGTCCATGGGGGTATCGGTCGACGGTGGCGTCTCGAGCGGGAACGACTAGGGTTCGCGCTATGCACGAGCCCGCGATCCCGCACCTCACCGCCGCCGACCCCGAGCTGGCCGCCCTCGTGGAAGGCGAGGCCAGGCGCCAGTTCGAGAAGGTGCGGCTGATCGCGTCGGAGAACTACGCATCGACCGCGGTCCTCGAGGCCACCGGCACGGTACTGACCAACAAGTACTCCGAGGGATACGCCGGCAAGCGCTATTACGAGGGTCAGCAGTTCGTCGACCCGATCGAGGTGCTGGCCGTCGAGCGGGCGAAGGCGCTGTTCGGGGTGGACCACGCGAACGTGCAGACCTACTCGGGGTCGCCGGCCAACCTGGCGGTGTACCTGGCGCTGGCCAACCCCGGAGACACCGTGATGGGTATGGGGCTGCCGGCCGGCGGGCACCTGACGCACGGCTGGAGCGTGTCCGCGACCGGCAAGTGGTTCAACCCCGTGCAGTACGGGGTGCGCAAGGACACCGGCCGGATCGACCTGGACGAGGTGCGCGAACTGGCCATGCGTGAGCGGCCGAAGCTGATCTTCTGCGGCGGCACCGCGATCCCGCGCACCATCGACTTCCCCGGCTTCGCGGAGATCGCCAGGGAGGCGGGCGCGGTGCTGGTGGCGGACATCGCGCACATCGCCGGCCTGATCGCGGGCGGGGCGCACCCGTCACCGGTCGGACACGCGCAGGTCATCTCGACGACCACGCACAAGACGCTGCGCGGGCCGCGTGGCGCGATGCTGATGTCCGACGCGGAGCACGCCAAGGCGCTGGACAAGGCGGTGTTCCCCGGGCTTCAGGGCGGTCCGCACAACCACACCACGGCGGCCATCGCGGTGGCCCTCGGCGAGGCGGCCACCCCGGCGTTCCGGGAGTACGCGGCGGCCGTGGTGGCCAACGCGAAGGCGCTGGCCGATGCGCTGTTGGAGCGCGGGTTCGAGCTGGTCTCCGGCGGCACCGACAACCACCTGATCCTGGTCGACCTGACCAGCAAGGGCATCGGCGGCAAGCCGGCCGCGCAGGCGCTGGACCGGGCCGGCATCGAGCTGAACTACAACACGGTGCCGTTCGACCCGCGCAAGCCGTTCGACCCGTCCGGCGTCCGGCTCGGCACCCCGGCGATCACCACCCGCGGCCTTGGCACCGAGCAGATGTCGCAGATCGCGGACTGGATGGACCGCGCGGTGCAGGCCGCCGGCACCGGGGACGAGCCCACCATCGAGAAGATCGCCGCCGAGGTTCGCGACCTCCTCGCCGACTACCCCATGCCCGGCTGGGCCTGACCCGCGGCGGGTTCCCGCACCCCGTTCCGTTCGCCGGCGAGTCCGCAGCAACGGAGTTGACGAACATCATCCGCGAGTGCATGCTTGTACCGACCAACTAATTGTGTGATGCACGCAAGCGGGGAGCGTTCAGATGGTTGCGCAGCGTGCGCAGGCCGACGTCGCCGAGCTGACCGAGCATGAATTGGAATGCGGCCGGCGGCTGGCCGCGGCTATGTTCGCGATGGGCAAGCAGCAGGCCAGCATCGGTGCGCGGATCAGCAAGGTCGGTGGCTTCGACCGGTCGGCCATCATCCTGCTCAAGACCCTCATCGCGCTGGGTCCGAGCAGGTCGAGCGCGCTGGCCACGGCGGTCCACTCCGATCCGTCGACGATCAGCCGGCAGGTTGCCGCGCTGGTCCGGCACGGGCTGGTGGAACGCCGGGCTGACCAGGAGGACGGCAGGGCGAGCCTGCTGGCCGCCACCCCGGCGGGGCTTGCCCTGCTCGAGGAACAACGCAGGCGGATGGGTATCTCACTGGCTCGAATGGTGCGGCACTGGACCCCCGATGAGCTCGGGCGGTTCGTCGACCTCTTCGAGCGCTTCGTCACCGAGCACGAGCGATACCTACCCACATTGATCAATGAATGTGCCCAGTGGGCACGTTCCGAAGGGGAGAACTGATGTCTGAACCGGCTGCGCAGGCCGTGCCCGAGGCGCAGGCGCCTGCGGGGGGCGACGGCGCGCTACCGCACCGCCAGATTCTGCTGGTCATCTACGGGCTGATGCTGGGCATGCTGCTCGCCGCCCTGGACATGACCATCATGAGCACCGCCACCAGGACCATCGCCGACCAGCTCCACGGCCAGACCATCCAGGCCTGGGTGACCACGGCGTACCTGATCACCTCGACGATCGCCACCCCGCTGTACGGCAAGCTGTCCGACATCTACGGCCGCAAGCCCATGTACATGACGGCGATCGGACTGTTCCTCACCGGCTCGGTGCTGGCCGGAATCTCGAACTCGATGTACGAGCTGGCCGCGTTCCGCGCGGTGCAGGGCCTCGGCGCCGGCGGCCTGATGTCGCTCGCGCTGGCGATCATCGCCGACATCGTCTCGCCCCGGGAGCGGGGCCGCTACATGGGTTACTTCATGGCCGTGTGGGGAACGTCCAGTGTGATCGGTCCGCTGGTCGGCGGCTTCTTCGCCGGTGCGGGCACCGTCGCGGGGATCGCCGGCTGGCGCTGGGTGTTCCTGGTGAACATTCCGGTTGGAATCCTCGCGCTGGTCGTGGTCTTCCGGTACCTGAACGTGCCGCACAACAAGGTCGACCACCGCATCGACTTCTGGGGCGCGGGCGCGCTCTCCGCGGGCCTCATCCCGCTGCTGATCGTGTCCGAGCAGGGCCGCGAGTGGGGCTGGGGCTCGGCCGCCGCGCTGACCATGTACGCGATCGGCGCGATCGGCCTCGCCGCCTTCGTGTTCGTCGAGTCCAAGATGGGCGACGAGGCGCTGATTCCGTTGCGCTTGTTCAGGTTCTCGGTCTTCTCGCTGTCCAATGTGATCAACTTCATCATGGGTCTCGGCATGTTCGGCATGATGATGTCGCTACCGCTGTATCTGCAGATCGTGAAGGGCGCGTCGCCGACCGAGGCCGGCCTGCTCACCCTGCCGATGACCGCCGGCATCCTGGTCTCGGCGATGACCAGCGGCCGGGCGATCGCCAAAACCGGGCGCTACAAGGTGTTTCCGGTTGTCGGCCTCGGCCTGGTCGCCGCGATGTTGTTCCTGTTCGGCCAGATCGGAACGGATACCCCGTTGTGGCAGACCATGACGCTGATGCTGTTCGCGGGCGCCGGGCTCGGGCTGTGCATGCAGACCCTGGTGCTGTCCGTGCAGAACGTGGTGCCGCCCAAGGACATGGGCGTGGCGACGTCGTCGGCGACGTTCTTCCGCTCGATCGGCGGCACGGTCGGCACCGCGGTGTTCCTCTCGATTCTGTTCACCGTCGTGATCGACCAGCTGGCCGGGTTCGCCGGGGCCCGCGGCGGCGGCAAGCTCGACCTGAACGACACGTCGTTCCTGGCTCGGATGTCACCGGAGCAGAAGCGCCCGATTCTGGACGCCTTCTCGCACGGCATCGACGTCGTGTTCACCGTCGGCGGGTTTGTGATCCTGGTCGCGTTCGTCCTTATCTGGTTCCTCAAGGAGGTGCCGCTGTCGATGAAGTCGGGCATGCAACGGCGCGCCGACGAGGACGGCGCGGTGTCCACGCCGGACGCCGCACCGGCATCGGTTAGCTGAACCGGGGAGGGAGAAGCCCCGCCCATCCATTGGATCGGGCGGGGCTTTCCCAGGTCCGGGCTCGCCGAACGCGGTCCGATGTGCTCAGTGCGGGAAGCCGCCGGCGTCCTTGAGTCGCTGGTAGGACCGCACGATCTCGGCCTCGGCCTCGACCCGGCCGACCCAGGTCGCCCCCTCGACGCTCTTGCCCGGCTCCAGATCCTTGTACACCTCGAAGAAGTGCTGAATCTCCAGCCGGTCGTACTCGGCAAGGTGATGAATATCGCGCAGGTGCTCGACCCTGGGATCATCGGCCGGCACGCACAGCACCTTGTCGTCGCCGCCCTTTTCGTCGGTCATGCGGAACATCCCGATGGCCCGCGACTTGATCAGACAGCCGGGGAAGGTCGGCTCCAGGACCAGGACCAGCGCGTCGAGCGGGTCGCCGTCCTCACCGAGCGTGTTGTCCACGAACCCGTAGTCGGCCGGGTACTGCGTGGCCGTGAACAGGGTCCGGTCCAGCCGGATCCGGCCGGTCTCGTGGTCCATCTCGTACTTGTTGCGCATGCCCTTGGGAATCTCGATCGTGACGTCGAACTCCAAACCACCCTCCTCGGTATCCCTCACTAGTGTGGACTACGAGCGGTGCACATCAGCAGGAGGACGCGTGCCAGAGCAGGGGGACGAGCGAACCGACGCGGTGCACTGGCCGGATGTGGACGGCGACGAGCCGGGCGAGCAGGAGACCCGGCAACTCCCGGTGCCCGGGCCGCCGTCCCGTGCGCACCGACCGCCGGAGCCGCCGCGCCCCCCGGTCTCGCCGCCAGCCGCGGATGACACCCGGGTGATCCAGCGGCCGGCCTGGCCAGCACCCCAGTCGCCAGCACCCCAGTCGCCAGCACCCCAGTCGTCCGGACCCCGGTCGTCCGAGCCGCCGCGTGCGGCACCGGTGCGGATCGGCCCGCC
>JBJMIG010000032.1:0-39039 GCA_045806965.1 Labedaea sp.
ACCTGGGAACACGCCTGGGAGCGGTTCATTCCGTTCCTCGCCTTCCCACCCGAACTCCGCAAGATCATCTACACCACCAACGCGATCGAGTCGCTCAACTACCAACTCCGCAAGATCATCAAGAACCGTGGACACTTCCCCACCGACGACGCCGTCATCAAACTGCTCTGGCTAGCCATCCGCGACATCGAAGACAAACGCGCCCGACAACGATCCAAAGAGAAAGGCCTCCCACCCGGCCAACGCAGAGCACCCGCCCGACTCGTCGAAAGCGCCATCGTCCAAGGCTGGAAACAAGCCCTCGGCGCCCTCGCACTGCACTACCCCGAACGCCTCAACCCCTACCTCGGCTAACACACTTCTACATCAACTTACACAGACAACTTGACAAGCTCCCTTCGACGGCCTGAATTCGCTGAAAGTGCCCGACACCGACCGCAACCGGTCGTTTCTTGGCCGCATCCGCTACCGGATGGGCTGGGCCGGGTATCCCACGCTGCGGCTGATGACCCTGGCCGAGACCGGCACCCGCGGCCTACTCGGCGCGGTGATCGGCTCAGCCGACGACCGCGACGAAGCGGGCCTGGCACGCCGGCTGTTGCCGCTGCTACGACCGGACATGCTGCTGCTGCTGGACCGGGCGTTCGACGCCACCGCCTTCCTCACCGAGGTGGCCGCCACCGGGGCGATGCTGCTGGTCCGCGGCAAGTCCACCCGCACCCCCACCGTGCTGCGGCACCTCCCCGACGGCTCCTACCTCTCCGAACTGAACGGACTGGCCGTGCGGATCATCGAGGCCGAGCTGACCATGAGCGGCGCAGACACCAGCCAGGTCCACGACACCTATCGACTGATCACCACCATCACAGACCACGACCACTACCCCGCCGCGGCGCTGATCCGGCTCTATCACGAGCGGTGGGAAATCGAGTCCGCCTACCTCGCCCTACGCCACACCATGCTCACCGGGCACGTCCTGCGCTCCGGTGATCGACCCGGCCTCGAACAAGAGATCTGGGGTCTGCTCACCGTCTACCAACTCCTGCGGATGGCCATGGTCACCGCGGTCGAGACACACCCGGGCACCGACCCCGACCGAGCCAGCTTCACCACCGCCCTGGAAACCGCCCGCGACCAACTCACCGCAGCCAACGGAGTCTGTCCCACCGACCCCACCGAACTCGGCGTCATCGGCCAAGCCGTCCTGGCCACCCTCATGCCCCCACGACGCCCACGGTTCAGCGCCCGCAAAGTCAAATGCCCCACATCTCGCTACCTCAACCGCGACGATGGCCGACCACCCCACCCCACCACCATCACCAACATCCACATCGCCATCCACACCCCCGCCCTCACCACCACACCGACCCAACCACCACGCACACCACAACCACGACCACCACGCACACCACACCAACCAACCCCACCCCGGCCAACCACCCGCAGAGCCCGCGTCCTCACCCTCATGAACACCCAACCCCACCACGACTGGAACGGCACCGACCTAGCCAAACAACTCAACATCCCACCCCACAACCTGCTCACCCAACTCGCAGAATGGGCCCAACACGGCCTCCTAACCAGAACAGCCAGAGGCCGCTACACACTCACCCCACAACCCCCTCGACAACCCCCACCACCCCCTTAACTACGCGGCATTGCTTCGCGATCGCGGCCTGGGTGTGATTGGTGTGGTGTGTTTGGCCGCGACCTGGACAACGAGCCTCCCTCGGCACCTGGGACAGGAGATAAGGGCAGGCTGCGCCTGCCCATTCTTGCCCGCCCCGCCCCATAACCCATTCGTGCGCTCCGGTTTCAGTCTCGAACAGGTGTTTGCATTTGCACTTGGTTTCGGCGGGCGAATGTCAGAGCCGGCTGCGATAATATGCGTATGAGTCAACCGGCTGTTGCTTCTTTTGGTGCCCTTCCGGGTGCCGAACACGCGGCCGGGTTCATTGCTGCCATCACCCAGATGCGGCAGGCTTATGCCGCCGCGTTGTTGCACCTTGCGGAAATGGGCCATGCACAAACCGCCCAGTTCGCGGGCTATTCCAGTCAAGCCGCGTTCGTGGCTGAGTTGGTGCACATCAAGCGGCGGAAGGCCTCCCGCATGGCGGCGCAGGCCGAGCAAGTCAGCCTCTCGGTGACCCCTACCGGGCACACCGCGCCGGCCAAGCTGCCCACCTTGCGGGCGGCGTTGCTGGACGGGGTGGGTGGATGGCGAACACATCGACGCGGTAGCCGACGCGATGAAACAACTCCCCGACTGGACCACCCCCGAACACCGCGAACTGGTGGAGACCACACTCGGGGAGACCGCTCGCACGCACTCCTCCTCGGTGGTGCGTGAGCACGGGCTGGTGCTGCTCAACCGCATCAACTCCGACGGCACCAACCCCCACCTGCCCGACCACGAAGCCGAACCCGCCAACACCTTCCGCTACAAACTCCTGCCCACCGGACGCATCAAATACACCGGTGAGGCCGACACCGAAACCGCCGAGGAACTCCTCGCCCTGTTCGGACCCCTGGCCAAGCCCACCCCACCCGCTGCGGGTGTCCCAGACCCACGACCCATCGAACACCGCCAAGGGGATGCCTTCTCGGCCGTCGTGCACCTCGCGGTCACCGCCGGTGACGCTTCGGTGCACGGCGGGATCAAGCCACACCTCAACGTCATCCTCGACCACACCATCCTCACCGAAGGACTCGGCACTGCCACCCTCGACTGCGGCACCGCCATCAACGCCCACGCCGTGCGCAAACTGGCGTGTGATGCGGACCTGATCCCGATGGTGCTCAACACCGACGGTGTTCCCCTCGACGTCGGGCGCGAACACCGATTGGTCACCAAAGACCAACGCACCGCACTCGTCGCACGGGACCGAGGATGCGCGTTTCCGGGGTGTCATTTGCCGGCCCGCTGGACAGACGCACATCACATTCATCACTGGATCGACGGTGGCAGAACAGATTTGGCGAACATGGTCCTACTCTGCCGGCGACATCACCGAATACTGCACGGTACCGAATGGGAGATCCACGTCGTCAACGATATTCCGTACTTCAAACCCCCGAAATGGGTGGACCTGGAACAGAAATTGGTGCGCAATGTGCTCCGACATTGAACGCCTCACGGACAGGTCCAACGAGTGCACTAGCTAGAGCCCGGCGGCGCGGGCCAGCTCGATCGCGGTCGCGCGGTCGGCGACCCCGAGCTTGGCGAAGATCGCGGAAGTGTTGTTGCGCACGGTCTTCGGCGCCAGGAACAGTCGCCGGGCCACGGACGGGTTGTCCAGGCCGCGGGCCATCAGCGCGAGGATCTCCCGCTCCCGGCTGGTCAGATCCGGGAACGGCGGTCGGGCCGGCTCGGCCTGGCGCACCATCAGCTCGGTGAGCCGGACGGCGATCCGCGCGCCGAGGATCATCTCGCCTGCGGCCACCCCGCGCACGGCCCGCCCGATGTCGTCCGGCGAGGCACTGCGCGACAGGCAGCCGCGAGCACCGGCCCGCATCGCGTGGAACACCGAGTTGTCGTCCTCGTCTGCCATGATCACGAGCACGGCCGCGCCCGACGCGGCGAACCGACGAGCTCGCTCGAGCGCCGCGGTGCCGTCCACGACCAACACGTCCGCGGTCACGGCCTCGGCCACCACCGCGATGCCGTCCACCCGAGACAGCAGGGCACGCAACTCGCCTGGCCCCGCCGGGCGGTCATCGACCAGCGCCACGTTCAGCACCGGCCGAGCCGGCGGAGCAAGCACAGCTGCCGTCATCCCACGTCCTCTCCTCACATACAAGAGTCGCTTCCGACCCCTCTGATACACATCCGTGGCGGTACGCAGATTTCCCACTGAATTACGTACGGAGCCGCCCGGTAGGGTCGGCCGGGTGACCCGCCTGCTCGCGACCAGTGATCTCCATGTCGGCTATCCGGAGAACCGCGAGATCGTAGCGGGCCTGCGGCCGGAGTCCGCCGCCGACTGGCTGATCGTGGCCGGAGACGTCGCTGAACGAAGCACCGATATCGAGTGGGTCCTCGGCACGCTGGCCGAGCGGTTCGCCCGGGTGCTCTGGTCGCCGGGCAACCACGAGCTGTGGACCACCAAGGACGACCCGCTCCAGGCTCGCGGCGTGGAGCGCTACCTGCTCCTGGTCGAGATGTGCCGGCGGCTCGGCGTGCTCACCCCGGAGGACGACTACCCGACCTGGACCGGTCCGGCCGGCCCGGTCATCGTGGCGCCGCTGTTCCTGCTCTACGACTACACCTTCCGGGTGGCCGGCGTGTCCACCAAGGCCGAGGCGCTGGCCCGGGCCTACCAGTCGGGCGTGGTGTGCACCGACGAGTACCACCTGCACCCGGACCCGTATCCGAGCCGGGACGCCTGGTGCGCCGCCCGGGTCGAGGAGACCGAGCGCCGGCTGGCCGGCTGCGACCCGGACATCCCCCTCGTCCTGATCAACCACTGGCCCCTGGTGCGCGAGCCGACCCTGGTGCTGCGCCACCCGGACTTCGCCCTGTGGTGCGGAACCGAGCGCACCGCCGACTGGCATCGCCGGTTCCGCACGGCCGCCGCCGTCTACGGACACCTGCACATCCCCCGCACCACCGAGCACGACGGCGTGCGCTTCGAGGAGGTCTCGCTCGGCTACCCCCGCGAGTGGCGGCCCCGGGCCAACCCGCCCCGGGTCCCCCGCCTGATCCTGGGCTGAGCCCACCCGCCAAGCGCTCAGGCGCTGACCGGCGCCTGGTGCCGGCGGCAGGCGTCCGCGTAGGCAGCCGGGGTCAGCCCGACCGCCATGGTGAAGTCGCGGATGAAGTGCGACTGGTCGAAGTAGCCGAGCTCGGCGGCGACCTCGGCCCAGGTGGCGGTCGGGCCGCCCGCGGCCAGCCGGGCCGCGGCCTCGTGCACCCGATAGCGGCGCAGCACCCACTTCGGGCTGACCCCGACGTAGCGCTCGAACAGCCGTTGCAGGGTCCGGGGCGGGATGCCGAACCGGGTGGACACGTCGCTCACCCGGGTCACCCCCCGGTCGTAGAGCAGTGCGTTGACGATCCGGCCGACCACGGCGACCTCCGGGTCCGGTTCCGGCCAGTGCGCACGCAGGTGCCGCTCGGCGACCGCGACCAGTTCCGGCAGTCCGGCCGCGCGGTCGAGGTCCGCCGCGAACCGTTCGGCGTCGGCACCCCACAGTGTCGCAAGTGGACGGGCCTGGTCGGTCAGCTTCATCATCGGTTCGCTGCAGAACGGGCGAAACGCGCCCGGCCGGAACTTCACCCCGAACACCTGACCACGGCCCGAGTACTCGTAGGTGAACCGCTCCCGGCCCGGCCCGTTGATGGTCACCAGCCCCCGGTCGAACGCCAGATTCACGCACGGGTGCGGCAGCAGGGTGACCGAGTCGTGCGCGCCGGGCGGCAGCGCCCAGCGCGCCAGCCAGTAGCGCTCGACCAGGCCGGCGAGATCCGCCGATGCCGGTACCCGGTCCACGCCGAAGTGGACTTCCCGGGGACCGAGGACGCCGTACTCGCTCGTCGTGGCTTCGCCCGTCGTGCCTTCGCTCATCACTGTTGATCCTCCACGTCAGGTGGTGAGCAGGTGGTGAGCAGTGCGGCGAGGGCGGCTGCGGACCGGTCCAGTTCGGCTCGTACCGCCCGGCCGATCACCAGGCCGAACAGGCCGATGGTAGGCGGGCCGGTGATCTCGGCGGCCAGCGAGACCGAGGATCCACGCCGGTTCGGGCGCACCGCCACGGCCAGCGACACGTGCAGACCACCGACACCCTTTCCGGTGATGGCCAGGGAAGCGGGCGGATCGTAGGTGTCCAGCCGCCAGGTGATCCGGTTGCGCAGCCCCCGGACCCGGACCACCGAGGTGAACCGGGCGCCCGCGGCGAGCCCCGCCGGCGGCGCGCCCCGCCAGGCCTCGTGCAGCGTCAGCCACTCCGGGAACCGGGACAGGTCCGCGACCGCGGCCCAGGCCCGCTCCGGCGGCGCCGGAACCTGGGCCACCACGCGCACCTCGGTCACGCCAGGTCCCGGGTCCGGCGAATCCACGACAGACCGAGCACCGGCAGCACGACCGGCACGAACCCGTAGCCCTGACCGAACACCGACCAGACCGTGGCGTCCGGGAACGCGGCCGGATCGAGCAGGCTCAGCGTGCCGACCGCGAGCACGCCGACCAACTCGACCGCGCAGGACACCGCGGCGACCCGGCGGGACACCTTGCTGGCTCTGGCCAGCGCGATCGTGGCCACCAGGTAGACCACCGCGGCCAGCGCGGACAGCAGGTAGGCCAGCGGCGCGTGGTGGAACCGGGTGGCCAGCTGCACGCCCGAGCGCGCGGTCGCGGCCAGCGCGAAGACGGCGTACACCGCGATCAGCACCCGCCCCGGCCCGCTGCGGGTGGCGGGTTCAGCCAGCATTTCCCCACACCTGGTCCATCCGCACGATCATCACCGGGACGACCAGACACGCTACGATGAGAACCGTTGTCCCCCAACGGGTTCGTTCCGCCATGGCCCAGAACACCGCCAGCGGCAGGACAACCAGCGATCCCACCAGGTATCCGACGAATGTCACGGCGGAGACCTGCCGGTCGGTGCCGACCAGCGCCACCACACCGATCACGGCCTGCACCAGCAGGCCCAGCTCGAGCAGCAGCAGCACCCCGAGCAGCGGCCGGTTCGGCGCCCGGTCGAGGATCACGAGCACCAGGCCCCACACCGCGCAGGCCAGCGCGACCACGGTCAGGGCGGTCTCCAGGTCGGCGCTCACCCGCGCACCCCATGGCCCGGCACGGTTGGCGTCCGGTTCACCGGTCGATCTCGTCGAGATGGCGGACATTGGCCCGGTCGGCGTCGACGGCGCTCGGCGCGGTGCCGAACCAGCCGTCCAAGATCTCGCTCAGCACCGCCCGGCTGGTGCTGCGCAGGGACAGCGCGAGAACGTTGGCGTCGTTCCACTTCCGGGCGCCTCTGGCCGTCTCCGCATCGGCGCACAGGGCGGCGCGGACGCCGGACACCTTGTTCGCCGCGATGGACGCGCCGGTGCCGGTCCAGCAGGCGACCACGCCCTGCTCGGCCCGGCCGTCGGCGACGTCGCGCGCGGCCGCCTCGCTCGCCCACGCCCAGTCGTCCCGCTCTCCGGCGGTCAGCGCTCCGTGCAGCACCGGCTCATGCCCCCGGCGGCGCAGCTCCTCGACGATCGCGTCGGCCACACCGGTGCGCTCGTCGGCGGCCACAGAGATCCTCATACCCGGCAGGCTAACCCGCCCTCCACCACCGCGTGGCACACCGGTTCACCGGACCGGCCGGCCGACCACCACTCGATCGAGTGAGGGGCAACGGGCGGCCCCTCGCTGTGGGCCGAGCGGCCGGTGTAAGGTTAAAGTGGTTCCGTGCTCCCGGTGACCCCCAGGCCGGTAGAGCACGGAACCCCTTTTCTTTCTCTCGCCCCTCGATGACATGCTCGGGGCATGACCGTCCCGACCACGCTGCCCGCGGCCGGGCTGCGTCGGGTGCTGGTCGTCCTGTGTCTCACCCAGATCACCGGCTGGGGCGTGCTGTTCTACGCCTTCCCGGTGCTGCTGCCCGGGATCACGGCCGACTCCGGCTGGTCGGCGAGCACGGTGACGGCGGGGCTCTCGTTCGGTCAGATCGTCAGCGCGCTGGCCGGCATCCCGGTGGGACGGCTGCTGGATCGCGTCGGCCCGCGACCGGTGATGACCACGGGCTCGGTACTGGCCGTGCCGGCACTGGCGCTGGTCGCCTCGGCCCACTCGCCGCTGTGGTACTTCGCCGGCTGGCTGCTCGCCGGCTTCGCCATGTCCGGAGTCCTCTACGCACCGGCATTCGCCGCGCTGACCCGCTGGTGGGGGCCGCGCCGGGTGACCGCGCTGACCACCGTGACCCTGGTCGCCGGTCTGGCCAGCACCGTGTTCGCGCCGCTGACCGCGTGGCTGTCCGGACAGTTGGGCTGGCGCGGGACCTACCTGGTGCTGGCCGGGCTGCTCGGCCTGCTCACCATCCCGCTGCATGCCATCGGCCTGCGTGGTCCGTGGCCGCACCCGGAGCCGGAACGGCTGCCCCGGCCGCCCGGTCAGGTGGTCCGCAGCCGCCAGTTCGTGCTGCTGGCCGTCGCGCTCTCGCTGGCCGCGTTCGCCGTCTACGGCGTGGTGATCATCCAGGTGCCGCTGATGATCGGGCGCGGCGTGTCCACCGGCGTCGCGGCGCTCGCTCTCGGTCTCGGCGGGGTCGGGCAACTCGGCGGACGGCTCGGCTACGGCCGGCTGTCCGCGTCGACCAGCGTTCGCACCAGGACCGCGCTGATCCTGGGCAGTGCCTCGATCTCCACGGCACTGTTCGGGCTGCTGCCGGGACCGGTGCTCCTGCTGATCGCCATGGCGGTGCTGGCCGGTGCCGCCCGAGGGGTGTTCACCCTGCTGCAAGCCACCGCGGTGACCGACCGCTGGGGACCGGCGCACTACGGCCGGCTCACCGGCCTGCTCGCCGCCCCGATGCTGGTGGTCACCGCGCTGGCCCCGTGGGGCTGCACGGCGCTGGCCGAGTTGGTCGGCGGCTACCCGCCCGTGTTCGCCATCCTCGCCGGACTCACCGCGCTGGCCGCCTGGTTGGCCGTGGTGAGCACCCAGGACAGGCAGAGCACCGCCGCGCCGCCGAGCACGAACCCGGCGGACCCGACCGGCGCGGGCAGCACCGAGCGCAACGCGGTCGGTCCGCGGCCGATCACGTAGCGCAGCAGCACGGCGGGGTTTGGGAACCGCCGGGCGCGTCACCCGGACAGTCCGAAGAGGACGTTCCGAGCCGGCTCGGGTCGCGCGAGCGCACCACGGCGGCCGGCCGCGCACACGATCGTCACCTGCTCTGACACACTGCGCGACATGCGCACGCTCGTCACCGTCGCGATCGCCGGCCTGCTGGCGGCCGGGTGCTCGACCGCCGGATCGCCGAGCGCGGCGCCGCGGTCACCATCGGCGACGCCCGCGCCGGCGGGGCCGGCCGGGGCGAAGCCGCCCTCGCTCACCATTGCCGCGGTCGGCGACATCCTGATGGGCAGCGCCCCGGACAAGCTGCCGCCCGGCAACGGCAAGGGGTTCTTCGACCGGGTGGCCGAGCCGCTGCGGGCCGACCTGACCATGGGCAACCTCGAGACCCCGCTCACCGAGGACACCGGCGTCACCAAGTGCCCCAAGCCGACCGCACCGCCGACCCAGCCGCCCACCCAGCCGCCCACCGCACCGAGCGGGCCGCCGACCCAGCCGCCCCCGCCGGCCAAGGAGACCTGCTTCGCCTTCCGGATGCCGCCCGAATACGCGAACGTGCTGCGCGGCGGCGGGTTCCACGTGCTCAACCTGGCCAACAACCACACCAACGACGCCGGCCCGGTCGGGCTGCGCAACACCAGGTCGGCCCTCACCGGTGCGGGCCTCAAGCCGACCGGAGGCGCGGACGAGATCGCCATCCATGAGGCCAACGGCATCCGGGTGGCGGTGCTCGGCTTCGGGCCGTACGCCTGGATGCAGAGCGTGCTGCGGCTCGACGAGGCCGCCAAGCTGGTGCGCACCGCGGCCGGGCAGGCCGACCTGGTCGTGGTGAACATGCACGTCGGCGGCGAGGGCGCGGACCACCAGCACGTGCGGCCCGGCACCGAGTACTTCCTCGGCGAGAATCGCGGCGACCCGATCGCCTTCGCCCATGCGGTGATCGACGCCGGTGCTGATCTCGTGGTCGGGCACAGCCCGCACGTGCTGCGCGGCATGGAGTTCTACCGCGGCCGGCTGATCGCCTACAGCCTGGGCAACTTCGCCGGCTACCGGGTGCTCAGCACGGCGGGCCCGCTCGGCGTCGGCGGGGTGCTGCGGGTGACGCTCGGCCGGGACGGCGGTTGGGTGGGCGGCACGCTGGTCGGCACCGAACTCGTCGGCGGCGGGCTGCCCGCCCTGGACCAGCGCCGCCGCGCGCTCGCTCTGGTGCGCGACCTGTCCGTGGCGGACCTCGCGACCACCGCGCCGAAGGTCGGCTCGGACGGCGCGCTCAGCCCGTGAGGCTCGGGCGGCCCGGTTCGACCACGGTCACCCCGGCGGTCTCGGCCCGGTCCATCGCGACCAGCGCGTCCGGCACCTCGTCGAGCCCGATCGTCCTGGTCACCAGCAGCTCGGGGCGCAGCGCGCCGGAACCGATCATGTCCAGCATCGGCGGGTAGTCGTGCGCGGCCATGCCGTGGCTGCCGAACAGGGTCAGCTCGAACGAGATCACCCGGGACATCGGCAGCACCGGGTCCTCGGGTAACAGGCCGACCTGTACGTGCCGGCCGTGCCGGCGCAGGCAGTTGATCGACGTCACCGCGGTCGCCGGGCTGCCGAGGGCATCGATGGACAGGTGCGCGCCGCCGCCGGTGGCGTGCGCGATCGCCTCGGCCACGTCGGTGTTCACGGCGTCGACACAGACCGTCGCGCCGAGCGCCGCGGCCAGGTCCAACGCGTCCGGGGAGATGTCGACGGCCACCACGGGCGCACCGCAGGCGACCGCGATCATCACCGCGGAGAGGCCAACCCCGCCGCAGCCGTGCACCGCCACCCACTCGCCGGGGCTGATCCGGCCCTGCCCGACCAGTGCGCGAAACGCCGTGGCGAAGCGGCAACCGAGGCTCGCCGCGGTACTGAACTCCAGGTCGGCGGGCAGCCCGACCAGGTTCACGTCCACGTTCTCGATGGCGACGAGCTCGGCGAATGATCCCCAGTGGGTGAACCCGGGCTGGGTCTGCCGCTCGCAGACCTGGTGCGCGCCGTGCGCACAGGCCGCGCAGTTGCCGCAGGCGCAGACGAACGGCACCACCACCCGGGCGCCCGGCTGCCAGTTGACCACGTTGGCGCCGAGCGACTCGACCGTGCCGGCCAGTTCGTGGCCCGGCACGTGCGGTAGGCGGATGTCCTTGTCGTGGCCGCGCCAGCCGTGCCAGTCGCTGCGGCACAGGCCGCTTGCCGCTACTCGGATCACCGCGCCGCGCTCGGCGGGCACCGGATCCTCGACCACCACGACCTCGGGTCTGTGCCCGAACGCCTCGTACACCACGGCCCGCATCATCGAATTCTCTCAAGTGATCATCGGCCGGGCTTGGCGGGCGGATAGTTCCCAACATGTAGACCCCGGCCGGGTCTGCCTGACCCGGCCGGGGCACCGCGTTCGTCAATGGCGCGTCAACTTCAGGGCTGGCTCACCCAGTAGTTGATGAACGACATGACGTCTGGCGTGAAGCGGGTTCCACTGTTGTACGGGGTGTCCCAGACGCCGGTGGTGTGGATCGCGGTCACGCACCAGCCGCCGCACAGGCCGGGGGTCACCGAGTTGAAGTGGTAGACCGGAGAACCGCTCTCCCCCGGCGCCGTGTCATTCCAGTAGAACAGCCGGGTTGCGGTCTGCCAGGTGCTGTTGTCGCCGTCCCACCAGAGCGTGCCGAACGGCTTGTCACCCGGGTAACCCTCGACGTAGAAAGGCTGGTTCACCAGGTTCTCGCCGGTGTTGTACCACCAGCCGAACCATCCCGTGGTGTTGCCGATGTCGCAGGTCAGCTTGATCAGGCCGTAGTCGTAGTCGACCGAGCCGGTGTTGATCCAGTTGGCGGTGGTCCACACATCGGCGATGCCGCCGCTGCACGAGCCCCACGGCTCCACGCTGCCGTTCTTGCCCGGCGTCACCCGGTAGCTGGTGACCCAGCCGCCGCTGTAGACGCAGTGGCCGGCGGTCACCAGCACGTCCCGGCTGAGCATGAACCCGGTGCAGCCGCCCTGGTTCGTACTCAGATGTGCGATCGCGCGCCAGGGGTAGCCGTACGGGTCGGCCTCCTGAAGCCGGCCGTCCACCCCGATCACCGAGTCGGCGCCCGTGCCGGCGGCGGCCTTCTCCTTCGACGCCGCGCCGTTCGGCGACAGCCCGGAGCCCGAACTGCCGGCGAACGACGAACTGCCCGCGGCCACCATGGTGCGGGGCAACGAGATCGTCTTGCCGGCGCCATTGACCATGGTGATCTGGTCGGGCTGCGCCGCCGGTGCGGCGACGGCCTGCGGGGTGTCGGCCTGTGCGCCACCGACGGAGACCGGGATCAGCGCCAGCGTGAGCGCCCCGGTCACCGCCAGCGCGCCGCGCAGAATCCTGCTCGGATACATGAAGCCTCCCAACATTTCGCGGCACGGTGCCGCTGGGAGCAAGTGCGTGGCGCACCCCCGGCCTGATACCGACGGCTTCGGATTGCGTCCCTGACCGCCCTTTCGAGCGCCACGGCGGTGGCGAACGGGCACGGGTTCGCCCTGCCCCCGCGAGGCGGCGCTCCGCTACGGTTGGCGGGTGAGCACGGTGGAGGACTAGAGCACATGCCGGTTCCGCCGCACGAGGCCGTCGACGGGTACTTCCTCGACGTGGTCGGCACGCTGTCCGCGAGGAGCCGCCGGGATCCGGCGCTGCCCATCCCGGGCGGGACGATCACCGGCACCCGCGCCCTCGAACTGTTCGACGCCCAACTCGGCAGCCGGCACCTTGACCTGGCCGCGCGCCGGCTCGGTGCGGCCGGGAAGGGTTACTACACCATCGGTTCCTCCGGCCACGAGGGAAACGCGGCGGTGGCCGGGGCGCTGCGGCCGACCGACCCGGCGCTACTGCACTACCGTTCCGGGGCGTTCTACCTGGAACGGGCCCGGCAGGTACCGGGCAGCACCCCGCTGCTCGATGTCCTGCTCGGGGTGAGCGCCGCGGCCGAGGAGCCGATCTCCGGTGGGCGGCACAAGGTATTCGGCCACCGGGCGCTGTCGATCATCCCGCAGACCTCGACGATCGCCTCCCATCTGCCGCGTGCGGTCGGTGTGGCGTTCGGCATCGAGCGGGCCGCCCGGCTCGACGTCCCCTGTCCCTGGCCGGCGGACGCCGTCGTGCTGGCCAGCTTCGGCGACGCCTCGGCCAACCACTCCACCGCGCTCGGCGCGCTCAACGCCGCGCGGTACTGCGCCTTCCAGAAGATCCCGATGCCGATCCTGTTCGTCTGCGAGGACAACGGGATCGGCATCAGCGTGCGCACGCCGCCCGGCTGGGTCCGCGCCGTCCACTCGGAACCGTCCGGGCTGCCGTACCTTGCCGCGGACGGCTCGGACCTGCTGGACGCGGCGGCGACCGCGGCGCGGGCCGTGGACTGGGTGCGGACGCGTCGCGCGCCGGCCTTCCTGCACCTGCGCACGGTCCGGCTGATGGGCCACGCCGGGTCCGATGTGGAGAGTGCCTATCGCGATCCGGCCGAGCTGGACGGGGACCTGCGCCGGGATCCGGTGCTGCGCACGGCGACCATGTTGGTCGAGCACGGCCTGCTCACCCCGGCGGAGGTCCTCCTTCGCTATGCGGACAAGGCCGCGCAGGTGGCCGCCGTGGCCGAGCGGGCGAGCGCCGCGCCGCAACTGGCCAGCGCGGCCGCCGTCATGGCCCCGCTCGAGCTGCGCGCGCCGGCGCCGGTCGCCCGCCCGGCCACCGGGGATCGGGTCACGCTGGCCAGGGGGATCAACGCCGCGCTCGACGACCTGCTCGCCGGTCGGGGTGACGTGCTGGTGTTCGGCGAGGACGTGGCACGCAAGGGCGGCGTGTACGGGGTGACCCGCGGGTTGCTCAAGAAGTTCGGCGCGGCAAGGGTTTTCGACACGTTGCTGGACGAGCAGACGATCCTCGGGACGGCGCTGGGCACCGCGCTGTGCGGGTTCCTGCCGGTCGCGGAGATCCAGTACCTCGCCTACCTGCACAACGCCGCCGACCAACTGCGCGGCGAGGCGGCCACGTTGCGGTTCTTCGCCAACCGCCAGTACCACAATCCGATGATCGTGCGGATCGCCGCGTACGGGTACCAGAAGGGCTTCGGCGGGCATTTCCACAACGACAACGCGGTCGGCGCGCTGCGGGACATCCCCGGGCTGATCCTGGCCTCCCCCTCGCGGGCCGACGACGCCGCGGCCATGCTGCACACCTGCGCGGCCGCGGCCAAACTGGACGGCCGGGTCTGCGTGTTCCTCGAGCCGATTGCCCTGTACCACACGAAGGACCTGTACCGGGACGGAGACGACGAGTGGCTGGCCCCGGCCGGCGGCGCCGCCGTGCCGCTCGGCTCGGCGCGGCGCTACGGCGACGGGACCGATCTGACCATCGTCAGCTTCGCCAACGGGGTGCCGATGAGCCTGCGGGTGGCCCGGCGCCTGGCCGAGCGGGCCATCGACCCTCGGGTGCTCGACCTGCGCTGGCTCGCCCCGCTGCCGGTCGACGATCTGCTCCGCGAGGCGAACGCGACCGGACGGGTGCTGGTCGTGGACGAGACCAGGCGCACCGGCGGAGTCTCCGAGGCGGTGCTCACCGCGCTGGTCGACGCCGGCTTCGCAGGCACGGTGCGCAGGGTGACCAGTGCGGACAGTTTCATCCCGCTTGGCAAGGCCGCCCAGCACGTACTGCTGGCCGAACCGACCATCCTGCAAGCCGCCCTGGATGTGGTTGCGGGCTGACGGCCCGCCAACCCATGATCACTGGTCCGGGTCGGGCACGGCCTCGGCGCCGGCGCGCTCGTCCCGCTCGGCCCACTCCAGCAGTGGCTCGAGGGAGAACACCGCCTCGTCGATGCCCTCGTGCAGGTCGCCGAGCTTGGCGAAGCGGTCCGGCACGGTGGCGATGGTGAACTCCCTCGGGTCGACGTCGTCCACCTCGTCCCAGCCGATCGGGGTGGACACGGTGCCCTCGGGGTTGCCGCGCACCGAGTAGGCGCTGGCAATGGTGTGATCCCGCGCATTCTGGTTGTAGTCGACGAAGAGCAGCTTCGGATCCCGGTCCTTGCGCCACCAGGTGGTGGTGACGTCGTCCGGAGCCCGCCGCTCCACCTCGCGGGCGAAGGCCAGCGCGGCCCGGCGCACGTCGCCGAAACCCCAGTCCGGCCGGATCCTGACGTAGATGTGCATGCCGTTGCCGCCGGAGGTCTTCGGCCAGCCGACCGCGCCGAGCTCATCGAGGATCTCCCTGGCCACGTGCGCGACCCGACGGACCGTGTCGAACCCGCACTCCGGCATGGGATCCAGGTCGATGCGCCACTCGTCGGGACGCTCGGTGTCGGCCCGGCGCGAGTTCCACGGATGAAACTCCACAGTGGACATCTGTACGGCCCACGCGACCGCCGCCAGCTCCGTCACACACAGCTCGTCGGCGTGCCGGCCGTAGCGCGGGAACTTCACCCGGACCGTCTCCAGCCACGGCGGCGCCCCGTGCGGCACCCGCTTCTGGTGCACCTTGTCCCCGGCCACCCCGGACGGGAAGCGGTGCAGCATGCACGGCCGCTCGCGCAGCGCCCGCACGATCCCATCGCCCACCGACAGGTAGTAGTTCACCAGGTCGAGCTTGGTCTCCCCGCGCGCCGGAAAGTACACCCGGTCCGGGTTGGAGATCCGCACCGTGCGGTGCCCGACCTCGAGCTCGATCGCCGAATCGCCTGCCACCCCATCAAGCTAGCCGATCCGATCACTTCGACCAGGCGAGACACGGTCGCGCAGCACGTTGTCCAGCAGGCCGTCCCGCAGCCACCGGTACGGTTCCAGCGAGGTGACCGCATCGGCGAGTTGGGAGACCGCCCGCTCAACCGCGCGCTGCGCCTCGTTGCGCTCGTTGGTGACCGCGGCCAGCAACAGCCCGGTGAGCGCGGTCGAGGTGTTGAACGCCTGGAGGGTGACCATCTTGGGCACCAGCGCCAGGTCGCCGAACGGACAACCCCCCGGGCCGCGCCGACCGACGCGATGAACGACATGACCAACGCACACGGCGCGGCGCCGCGCTGCTGGAACCGCAGCGCGGCCCACACCAGTACCGGGAAGGCCAGGAAGAACACCGGCGTCGAGGTCCGTTCGGCCAGGGCCATGATGACGAAGATGGCTACCGGCAGGCTCAGCCCCTCGAGCCAGCGCCTCAGCGGCGGCCGCACGGGCCACCGGCTCCTGGCGATGACCAGCAGCACCGGGGTGACGACCAGCGCGCCCATCGCGTCGCCGGCCCACCAGACCGACAGCGCGGCCCAGAACCCGTTGTCCGCCGGCAACGTGCCGGCCAGCCACAGCACCGAGGTCCCGATCAGCGCGCTGATCAGCATCGCGCCGAACGCCCCGACGAACACCAGGGACAACGCGTCCTTGAGCCGGTCGAGCGCGGGCCGGAAGCCCAGCCGGCGCAGCAGCAGGTAGGCGATCACCGGCGCGAGGGTGTTGCCGGTCGTGATGGCGAGTACCGCCAGCAGATTGGGCCCGATCGGCAGGTTGATCAGCAGCGCGCCGATCGTGATCCCCGGCCAGCACCGAAGCCCGCAGACCAGCAGGGCGGCCAGGGAGATGCCGGTCGGCGGCCACAGCGGGGTGACCTGACCGCCAACCAGGGCGATCTGCAGGCCGATCTTCCCGGCGACGAGGTATGCGATCGCGACGCCGGCGATCTTGGCGCCCACGATCACGTGCCCGCGTCTGCCGGGGGTCAACCCCACCGTCTCCTCTCGCCCCGCCGGCCATTCTGGTTGGCCGGTTCGCGGCGGACAACGGCTGAACGGCCGTACCCGACCCGTTCGGTTCGCACCGCGGGCCCGCCCGGATCATGGGACAGGTGGGCGGTTCCGCGCCCGGCGGCCCGGCTGAGACCCTGGTGGCGACACGAGCCGAAGGAGGACGCGGTGCGGGTGACGGTGATCGGCGGAACCGGGCACATCGGCAGCTATCTGGTGCCCCGGCTGGTGCGCGGCGGGCACGAGGTCACCGTGCTGGCCAGGGGTGAACGCGAGCCGTACCACCCGGACGCGGCCTGGCAGCGGGTGCGGCGCCTGCGGGTGGATCGGGACGCCGAGGACGCGGCGGGAACGTTCGGCGAACGGATCGCCGAACTCGGCGGCGACGTCGTGGTGGACCTGGTGTGCTTCACCCTGGACAGCGCCCGCGCGCTGGCCGAGGCGCTGCGCGGGCGCACCACGCTGTTGTTGCACTGCGGCACGATCTGGGTGCACGGGCCGCTGGCCGCGGTTCCGGCCACCGAGGACGCGCCGCGGGTGCCGTTCGGTGAGTACGGCACCGCCAAGTCGGACATCGAGCGCTACCTGCTCGACCAGTCCCGGCGCGGCGGCACCCCGGCCGCCGTGCTGCACGCCGGGCACATCGTGGGCCCCGGTTGGGTGCCGTGCACCCCGGCCGGGCACTACGACCCGGCGCTGTTCGGCGCGATCGCCAGAGGCGAGGAGATCACCCTGCCCAACTTCGGCCTCGAGACACTGCACCATGTGCACGCCGACGATGTGGCGCAGGCCTTCGAGCTGGCCGTGCACCGCCCGGCCGCGGCCGGCGAGGCGTTCCACACGGTCTCGGCGCAGGCACTGACCCTGCGCGGCTATGCGGAGGCGGTCTACGGCTGGTTCGGCCACGAGCCGAAGCTGCGCTACGCCCCGTTCGACGCCTGGGCCGCCGAGCTCGACCCGGCCACCGCGCAGACCAGCCTCGAGCACGTCTCCCGCAGCTCCAACATGAGCATCGGCAAGGCTCGCCGGCTGCTTGGCTACGCGCCGCGCTACTCCTCGCTTCAGGCCGTGCGGGAGTCGCTGGCCTGGCTGGTCACCGACGGGCAGGTGGACACCGGCGGGCGAACCCTGCGCTGAAAATGCGTTGCGCGGCCGGCCGGCCCGGTTACGCTGCGGGCCATGCCATTTCGTTGACGCACCGTAGCGCCCCCGGCTCGCCGGCTCGTTCGCCTGATTCTCGGCTGGGCCGTCTTCGCTGACGTCGTTCCGCTGTATTCCCTGTACGCCTTGCTGTTCGCGGACTCGGGACTGTCGGCCGCGAAGATCTCCGTACTGTTCATGATCTGGTCGGCGACCGGCTTTCTCGCCGAGGTGCCTTCCGGCGCGCTGGCCGACCGGTTCTCCCGTCGCGGTGCGCTGGTCGTGGCCGGTGTCGGCCAGGCGGCCGGATACGCCGTCTGGGTGCTGGTGCCGTCCTTCACCGGGTTCGCCGCCGGCTTCGTGCTCTGGGGTCTGGGTGGTGCGCTGGTCACCGGCGCGCTCGAGGCGCTGCTCTACGACGGCATGGTCGCGGCGGATGCGGCCGAGCACTACCCGCGGGTGTACGGCTGGGTGGAGGCGCTGCGGCTGCTGGCCCAGGTGCCGGCGGCGGTGGCCGCCACCGTGCTATTCGGGCTCGGCGGTTACGACCTGGTCGGCTGGGCCAGCGTGGCCTGCTGCCTGGTCGCCGCGGCGCTGGCCGCCCGGCTGCCCGAGGCACCGGGCTCGGCGGGGCCGGCCGAAGACGAGCCCGCCGGCTACCTGGCCACGCTGCGGGCCGGGGTGCTCGAGGCGGCCGGCAACCCGGCCGTGCGGGCGGTGCTGGTGGCGGCCGCGGTGCTGGCCGCGGTGGACGGCATTGAGGAGTACTTCACCCTGCTGGCGGCCGACTGGGGAGTGCCGCCCGAACTGGTTCCGGTTGCCGTGCTTGGCATTCCGTTGGCCGGAGCGGCCGGAGCCACGTTCGGTGGTCCGGCCGCCCGGCTTCACCCGGTCGCCCTTGGAGTCGTGCTCGGCGTCGCCGCGACGGTGTTCGGCGGCACCGGTCTGCTGCGCCATCCGGCCGGGCTGGCCGGTGTGGCGGTGTTCTACGGTCTGTACCGCATGGTGCTGGTGGTGGTGGATGCCCGGCTGCAACAACGGATCGAGGGGCCGGCCAGGGCCACCGTGACCTCGGTTGCCGGGTTGGGCACCGAGGTCACGAACCTGCTGTTGTTCGCGGCCTGGGCGGTGGGTCAGGTCATGCTGGTCGCCGCGCTCATGGTGTTGCTTGCGACGGTACTGCCGCGGTGGCTGGCTGGACCTCGCCGCCGTTGAGAACCTCGCTCGCGGCGGCGAGAACCTCGCCTGCGGCATGGGCGATGGCGGGCTCGGCCACCGGCTGTGGCGACGCCTCCTGCTCGCGCTCCTCGAGATGGAACCTGGCCGCGATGACCAGGGCTGCGGCGATGAACACGATGTTCTTGACCACGAACTCGCCCTCGGTCGTGAGCATCAGCGGGTTGCCGCCCTGGAACGTCACCTCCGGCTGCATGACCAGGGACAGGAATGTACCGGTCAGGTGCGCGACCAGGCCGGCGCAGACCAGGGTGAGCAGCCGGCCGGCGATGATCGCGAGGCCCATGGCGACCTCGAACCAGCCCAGCGTCGGCACGATGAAGTCGCGGTCGAACCACGGCAGCGTACGGGCCACGAAATCGCCGATCGGGGTCGCGTCGCCGATCTTGAGCGCGCCGAACCAGACGAACACGATCCCGATCGTGAGGCGGAGCAACGGCAGGCTGATCCGCCGCAGTTTCTCGATGGCGGTTGCCTCCGCGGTCCGGAGCCGCGGCCGCAGGCCGCGGATGGTGACAGGGTCAGTCTCTCGCACGGTGTATCTCCCCGATTGTCTGACTACGTGGATAACCCACTCAGAGCTGCGCCCAAGGCGGCATCGGCCCGATTCACCGCCAGAATCCGAGTTATTACCCAGTGTGCAACGTGCGGTCTCGCGATTCCAGACCCCTAGGGAGTTTTGACCAATAGCCTATCAACTTGCGAGGTCGAGGCAGTATAGGTCCAATCCGAAGATCGATAAATCGGTGTTATCACTGGGATAATTCCAGGTATCCGCTAACTGGAATGATTCCATTAATAAATCAATTCAATATCTGGTCCAGTCGCCGGATTGTACCGGCGCGACTTGGGCACGATGCACTGCCAACTCACTTGGGTGACCCCCGGTCACAACGAAGCGGGGTGGCCGACGGATCGGCCACCCCGCTTCCCTCCCGGTCAGAAACCTGCCGTCACTCTGGTGAAATCCCAGTTGTTCTGGGCGATGCCGCTGCAGTCGGAGACCACGCCACCGCCCGGACACGGCCGGTCCCGGTTGACCGACCAGAAGGCCAGCCGGTTCAGTCCGCGCGACTTCGCCCAGTCCCTGATCTGGGTCCACGCGGCCAGACTGGTGAGCTCCTGCTGGTCGGAGAGGCCGTTCATGCCTGAGATACCCATGTGCCCGTAGGCCACCGCGTCGGACCAGCCGAACGCGCTCGTCAGCGTGTTCTTCAGGCCCTCGGCGGCGTTCACCGTGCTCTGGAACATGTCGGCACCGCCGCCGAAGTCGAACGGCATGATGGTGAACACGTCCACGTTCGCGCCGAGCGCCCGCGCCTGGTTGATCAGCCGGGTGCCCCAGAAGGTGGGCCCGGTGGTCGACGTGCCGAAGGTCAGGATGGTCCGGACGCCCGGGTTGTTCTGCTTGACGATCTTCAGCGCGTTGAGCACCCGGTCCTGCACGACCTCGCTCTCGAACTCATCGGTGTTCTCGATGTCGATGTCGATCGCCTTGAGGTTGTACGCGCTGATCACCTGCTGGTACGCCCCGGCAAGCGCCTGTGGAGTCGCGCAGTTGGGGCCCAGCTTGTTCCCACTCCAACCGCCGAAGGAGGGCACCACGTCGCCGCCGGCGGCCCGGATGCTCGCGATGGTCGAGGCGTCCACCCCGCCCTGCAGCGGCCGGTTGCCGTCCCACGCCGGAGTGCATCCGCCGCCGGAAAGCATGAATGCCATGGTGAACCACCGGACGCCGGTCGCGCTCATCACGGTGCCGGGAGCCGGCGGGTTACCCCAGCCCAGGTACAGGTAGGGCGCGCCGGCCCCGCCGGTTGGCGTGGTGCACCCGGTGGTCGTGCCGGTCACCGCGCCGCTCTTCGGCGACTCGCCAACGCCGTTGAACGCGGCGATCTGGTAGGTGTGCGACTGGCAGGTGCCCAGCCCGGACACCGTCGCCGAGGTGCCGGTCGAGGTCGCGCGCACCGTCGTGCCCTCGTACACCCGGTACCCGGTGACCGGGCCGCTCGATGCGCCCCAGGACAGCGAGATCGCGCCGTTGGTGCTGCCCGTGACGCTCGGGTTTCCCGGTGCTCCCGGCGCGCCGGGCGTGGTCGGGCCACCGGCGCAGGTCGTGCCGTTGAACGTGCAGTTCAGCACGCCGCCGGAGAAGTTGCCCGGACTGCCGTTGAACCCGAACGTGGTGCTCCCGCCGGCCGGCAGCGTCGGCGCCCAACTCGGGTTGCTGAACGTGTAGTGCTGCCCGCTGCCGCCTCGGACCGCGTCCCAGGACGAGGAGATGGTGACGCCGGCGGGGAGGTCGAACGCCACCGACCAGCCGGTTATCGGGCTGGTCGTGCCGTTGACCAGAGTGAACTTTCCCTCGAACCCGGACCCCCAGTCCGAGACCTTGGTGAACGTGGCGGTGGCCGGTGCCGCCGCCGCGGGCACCGCCACCAGGGCCGATGCCGCCAACGCGGCACCAAGGGCCATCGGGAACACACCTCGCAGGCGCATGACAGGTCTCCTCGGGGGCAGGGGTTGCGGAGTCCGGTCGATTCAGTGTGGTCTAGACCACATCCGGTGTCAAGGTCTAGACCAATACGAGCCATTCAATCGTGAGATTTCGGTCATCCGACCATCGCACATCCGAGCCGTGGATTGTACGAGCGGCGGAGGCACCCCGCACGTCGAGCAACCGTCGGTTCGCCTTATTCGGACAACTGGCCGCGCTCAAAGCACCGGAGGCGAAATGTTTCGGCAATGTCCGGACTTTCCGGCCCGGGCTACACCGGTGAAGACCTATCGGGTCCGCTCGATTGGCGATTCGTTCTGTCCGCCGCGCCAGCACCAATCCAGAACAGTTCCAGCCGTCGGGACCGCCGGCCGGCGCGACGGCCGGAATGCACCCGGGCGCCCGGGCCACCGCCGCGTTCCCGGCCCTCGCCGCGGCCTCGCCGGGGGCGCACACCGGAGCGCTTGGCCACGCCGGTTGCCACTCACCATCGGAAGTAGGTGGTCTAGACCTCACCTGAACGTGGCAGTATGACTACCGGCAAGTGATCGCAATGGTGCGGCCGGTCGGCGCCACTTCGTTGCCAGCCCCAGCGAGGAGGCGGTGATGGAACTGGACACCCTCGGCGTCGCGCCTGCCGAGCAGCGGCTGTACGAGATCCTGCTGCGACATCCGGAACGCAGCCTGCCAGAGCTGGCGGGGTTGACCGGGCTCAGCACGCCGCGGCTGCGCGTGCTACTGCGCGCGCTCGCCGAGAAAGGGCTGCTGACCAGGACCGGCCACCGGCCGGCTCGCTTCGCGCCGTCCCCTCCCGACATCGCGGTCGACGTGCTGGCCCTGCGCCGGCAGCAGGAGATCGAGCAGGCCCGGCTGGCTGGAGTCGCTTTCTGCGACCGGGTACGCCGGCAGGTGCGGTCCACCGTGGAGTCGCCGGTCGAGGTGGTGCGCGGGCGGGCCGCCGTCGGGCACCGGTTCCGGCAGATCCAGGAGCTGGCCCGGCGTGAGCTGCTGATCCTGGACAAGCCGCCCTACGTGGTCGAGGCGGAGCCGCAGCACGCGCTGCAACAGGAGCTGCAGGCCAGGGGGGTGCGCTACCGGACGATCTACGACCGGGACGGGCTCGGCCCGGCTGAGCGGGTGGAGAAGCTGCGCCAACTGGCCGCCCGCGGCGAGGAGGCGAGGGTGCTCACCGCAGTGCCGATGAAGCTGGTGATCGCCGACCGGCTGGTCGGGCTGGCACCGCACGAGCTGCCGGACGACGAGACCGCGGTGCTGCTGCGGGCTTGCGCCCTGCTCGACGGGCTGGTCGCGCTGTTCGAGAAGTTGTGGGAGCAGGCGACCCCGCTGTGGCCCCACCATCGCTGGGCGCCGGTTCGCGATGCGGGCACCGATCCGTTGAGCACCAAGGATCAGCAGTTGCTCGCGCTGCTCGCGGCCGGGCTGACCGACCAGGCCATCGCCCGCAAGCTCGGCGTCGCGCTGCGCACGGTGGAGCGCCGGGTCCGCCGCATGATGGACGGACTCGGCGCCCGAACCCGGTTCCAGGCCGGCCTACAGGCCGCGGCCCGCGGTCTGTTCGGCGCCGAGACCGACGACCGCGACCGGCTCAGCCCCGGAAACCCTTGAGGATATTGGTGAACATCCGGCAGTGATCCGACCGGCACGAACAGTTCGTGAGACGCTGGCCGGGTGCTCGTGAGGACCTACGCGATTCCGCTGACCACCCGGTTCCGCGGCATCACGGAGCGCGAGGGAGTGCTACTCGAAGGACCGGCGGGCTGGGGTGAGTTCTGCCCGTTCACCGAGTACGACGACCGCGAGGCGCTGCCCTGGCTCGCCACCGCCCTCGAGGCCGCGCGGACCGGCTGGCCCGCTCCGGTGCGCGAGCGGATCCCGGTCAACTGCACCGTGCCGGCCATCGGACCGGAGCGCGCGCACGATCTGGTCGCGGGCTCGGGCTGCGCCACGGCCAAGGTCAAGGTGGCCGACCACCCGGAGTCGCTGGCCGAGGACCTGGCTCGGCTGGAAGCCGTGCGCGCCGCGCTCGGTCCGGCCGGCGCGGTCCGCTGCGATGCCAACGGCGGCTGGGACGCGGCGACCGCGGTCGCGGTGATCCCCGTGCTGGACCGGGCCGCCGGCGGACTGGAGTACGTGGAGCAGCCGTGCCCCTCGCTCGACGAGCTGGCCTCGGTGCGGCGCAAGGTGTCCGTGCGCATCGCCGCCGACGAGTCGATCCGCCGGGCCGAGGATCCGCTGCGGGTGGCGCTGGCCGGTGCCGCCGACCTGGCCGTGATCAAATGCGCCCCGCTCGGCGGGGTGCGCCGGGCGTTGCACATCGCGGAGGCCGTCGGCCTGCCCTGCGTGGTCTCCTCGGCGCTGGAGACCAGCGTCGGCCTGGCCGCCGGGCTGGCCTTGGCCGGCGCCCTGCCCGAGCTCGACTTCGCCTGCGGGCTCGGCACCCGGGCGTTGCTCGCCGGCGATGTTGTCGGTGCTGCGCTCGTTGCGCGCGACGGTTACCTGCCGGTGCCGCGCACTCCCCCGGTCCCCGATCCGGGGCTGCTCGACCGGTTCGCCATCACCGACCCGGGCCGCGCAGCCTGGTGGCACGCCCGGCTCGAGCGCCTGCTCGCCCGGTCGTAGGCGCAATGTGACGTTCCCGCGCTGTTGTCGACAGGAACGTCACACCGCGCCTTCCCGGCCGGTCAGTCCCAGTGGTGTTCGGTGACGCGGCCGCCCTGGATGGTCACGCTGGCCTGTGGCCGGCCGTCGTGCCGCCAGATCGTGTAGGCGCCGGCCGGCACGCTGGGGAACACCGCGGTGTAGCCGGTGCGTCTGCCGTCGGTTCTGGCGTGCACGACGTTGTGGCTGCGCGGGGTGGCCGGGTTGTGCCCGGGGCTGATCTCGATCTCCTGCTCGCGCAGCTCAGGGCCGGCGTAGATGAGCAGGGCACCGATGTCCCCGCCGATGTCGAGCACCAGGTTGTTCGACTCACCCTGGTGTTCATGGTGCTCGTGCTGGCCGTGATGGTGACCGTGCTGCCGGGAATGGCTGGCGGACATCGGCGGTTCCTCCTCACTTCGACGGGTTGTCGAACCCGCTGTGCGGGACACCCAGGTACGGGAATGTGTCCAGATACGGTATGTCCAGATCGTTCGGGGTCACTCCGTCGTCCACTTGGGACGCGGCCGCGTCCGGCGTGAAGGTCTTGTCGACCAGCGCGTAGGTGGCGCCGGCCACCGCACGCAGCTCGATCGCCACCACGTCGTCGAACACCCTGCGGCCATTGGGGAAACCAGCCAGGTCGCCGCCGAGCAGGCCGAAGATGCTCGGCTTCGCGTTCGGCGAGATGGCCGTGTTGAGCCGCATCAGGTCGGCCTGGGTCTTCCCGGTGAAGTTCTGGAAGCCGGGAATGAGGCCGGCCGGGATTCCGGTCAGCAGGATGGCCAGCAGGTCCGCTCTCGGCTTGCCGGACTTGTTCAGCTTGTCCAGGTTGGGGAAGACCCCGGGGAACAGGCCGGGCAGCAGGCCGGCCACCTCGGGTTTGGCCACGAACTTGGCGAACTGGCTGTCCCCGTGCGGCGCCTGGGTGTTCCAGAAGTCCTTGCGCCCCATGGGCACGATGACCTCGTTGAACAGCGGCATGGCCAGCCGGGAGACCTGCCGGAACGGGCCGGTGCTCCAGGTGTTGCTGCGGTCGGTGTCCAGCATCCGCACCCGTTGCCGGCTCGCCGTGGTCCACACCCCGATGGTGGCCCTCGGGTCGTTGACGTCCTTGCCCTTCCAGCCGTCCCTGGTCACCTCGCTGATCGGCAGTTGCAGTGCGATCGTGTGCACGTTGAGGTTCTTCGTGGCGTTCACCCCTGGGCCGGAGGTGGGGAACTTGGACAGGCCGAAGTGGGTGTGCGCGTCGGCGAACGGGCGCGGGTCGAGCAGGTCGAAGATCGCGCCGAGGTCCACGTAGAAGCCCTCGGCACGCTGCCCGGCGAACACCTTGCGGCCCTGGCCGAGGTCGCGCACCGCGGTCGCGGCCAGCTTCGCATAGTCCGGAGTGGACAGTGGCCCGATGTTGCACGGCGGGCACGGCAGCTGGCGAGCCAGCCGGTTGTTGCGGCCCCGGCCGTCCACCTTGGTCACCGAGTAGAACTGCCTGCGGTTCCAGTTCGGCGAGTCCAGCGACTGGATCGGGCCGGTGTTGTACAGGAAGGTGTTCTCGTTGCGCACCTCGATGTCGAACCGGAACTGGTAGGTGAGATCCGCCTTGCCGTCGCCGTCGTTGTCGATGTGGATCTCGTAGAGCACGTCGTCGCCGAACTCGTAGAAGTTCGGACCGCCGGCCGGGCCTTGCAGCGGCACGTAGTTGGCGATCAGGGTGACGGTGTCCGGGCGGTCCGGGCTGACGAAGGCGTAGACGTCGGTGGAGTCGGCGACCGGGTCCTTGCTGATCTCCGGTGCCTCGCGATGAGAAGACATGTTCGGGTAAGCCCTTTCCTTAGCTGGCGGTGGCCGCGGCCCTGGCCAGTTGGGCGGCCATCCCACGGTCGGTCAAGCTGACGTGCCTGGTGCCGACGAACAGGTCGAGCTGTCCGCTGGCCAGGTCCTTCACGTGCACCATCAGGGGCGCGTCCAGTGCCGGCGCCGCGTGGTCATGGGTCGCCGAGTTGTCGCGGATGGCCGATGCGGTCAGCGGCACCGCAGCGCCCACCGCGACACCGGCCACGGCCAGCGTGGCGCCGGTGACGATCAGCTTGCGGCGCGAGATCCCGTCCTGTGGGGCGGCCTCGCCGCCGGCTGGGAGTTTCTCTTCGTGAACCATGGTTCGAACTCCTTCGTGGCGAGGCCGGGTGCCTCGACAGCCGGTGATTCGAACCGGTGGCATGGAAGGATTGGCGCGATTCTCGGCGCACGCGAACGCCCCGCTCCACCGGTGCGGTGGAGCGGAGCGAGCCGCATTCGGTCGGTTACCGGCGGGTGTGCAGGCCGGCCACGTACACGTCGCCGTCGGCCACCGTGACCTCGCGGGCGCTGGCGGCGCCGGTGGCCAGGATCCGCGCGGGGTCCTGGAAGCCGCCGATGAGCTCGATCCGCTGGACCGGGCGCGGGGTGGGGATCACCGCCTCCGACCGCCAGAACCGGCCGAGCGTGAGCAGGTAGGTCTCGATGTCGGGTTGGCCGTCGCGGGTGGTGTAGACCCGCCAGGTGAGCGGGCCGACCGGCTCCATCTCCCTGGTGCGCAGGCCGGTGGCGATCTCCGTGGTGTGCCAGCCACGGCCGGTCCACACGGACGCGAAGTTGTGGATCAGCGCGGTGTCGTCGTAGCTGAACCAGACCACGAACGGCCGGCCGCCGAGCACCGAACCGACCAGCTGGATGTAGTCCGGGGACTTCTGTCCACCCGGCTTGGCCAGCGGGGTGACCGCGACCTTGCAGCGCTGTTCCTGGTCCGCGTCGTCGAGCTGGGTGCCGAGATCGGCACCGCGAACGTCGTGGAACCGCAAGGTGTTCGGGTCGAAGGTGGCGTAGTGGATGTCCTTGTGGAAGAAGTCGTGCACGTGCTGGTCGGGCCCGCCGCCGGCAAGCGTCCAGACGAACTGGACCCGCTCGCGGCGGCCCGGCCCGGCCGCCTGGTGACGCAGCTGGCCGACGTAGATCTCGTTGAGGTTGTCGGCCCGCGCGGTCGAGCCGAGCACGAACGGCAGGCCGCCGATCTCCTTGCAGCTCTGCCAGGTCAGCCCGTTGTCCCGGGAGCGCAGGTAGAGCATCGGCCGGGTGTCCTGCGGCACGGTCGGCACCAGCGTGCGCGAGGTCTCCCGGAAGAACACGAACAGCTCGCCGGAGGCGGTGCGGAACGGCATCGGATAGCTCGCCGCCGCGCCGGCCGGGACGACGCTCGAGGTCCACGTCCCGTCGACCGAGTGTGGCCGGGGTGAGCGGGCCAGCACGGTCTCGCCGTTGTGCATGCCGATCACGATGAGCACGTGGCCGTCGGCGGCCTGCACCATGGTCGGGTAGTTGTGCGAGTCGCCGCGCCCGCCGACCACGAAGTTCGGCGGCGACCAGGTGCCGGTGCGGTGGTCGTAGGCCTGGACGTGGCTGTCCTCGTTCTGTCCGCCCCAGCAGATGTACGTGGCCCCGGCGGCCCGGTCGTGCACTCCCCCGGCGACCGGGCGCCGGTCGGTTCGGGCGGCGACCCCGCTGGCCGGGGTCAGCACGGTGAACGCCGGCACGGTCAACGGCTCGGCGGGTGAATTGGCGGCCGCGGCCCGGCCGGCCGTGGTACCGGCGACCACGGCGCCGCCGGCAAGCAGGCCGCCGGCCCGCAACACGTTTCGTCGAGACGGCGACCGTTCCATGGCCGTGCTCCTCACAAGATCCGACGCTGGTTCGAACCTAACAACCCGCAAGCCATCGTCAATAGGCTGACCGGAGTCCAACCACATATATTTTGTCCACATACTTAGACACACCGGTCGTGCGCTCAGCGCGGACGGTTGATCGTCGGTGGTTCAGGAATCGGCGTCCGGCTGGTCGAAGTCGCCGAGGTCGGAAAAGACGAAGACGCGCACCGCGTAGCCGGTGTTCGGATGCACCTGGGCGAGATAGGCGGAGACCGGGCTGCCCACGATGGTCTCGACCGCCTCGAGAAAGTCCGGCTTGGTGGCCGCGTGCAGCGCCTCGTGGTGGTGGAGCACCGCGTCGGTGTGCCCGCGCTCGCTGAGCACCGCATCCGCCACGGTGAGGCTGTCGATGGACAGCACCACGAGGCTGATCGGATCGTCATCACTGACCGACACCTTGACGTTGCGTGGCCCGCGCCCGTAGAAGGTCCGCTCGAGGCTGGTAATCCGCTCGGCCACGGCGTTGCGTTGGGCCCTGGTGATCCGCACCCGGATCACCCTATCGAGGCCGATCAGGCCCCTGCCGAAACCCTGCCGAAGCCCTGCCGAACCCTGGGTCCGCTGTCCGGAAGGGCCGTCCGGGCTCGGACGACCCTTATAGTGGCCCATCGGGCCGTGCCGCAATGAAGGCACCGCGACCGCGCGAGACTCGCGGCGGTGCGACTCGAGCGAGATCAGAACCCGCGCTGGCTCCGAGCGACGATCGTCCGCGACCGGCGAGCGAGGACATCGCGGGTGCTAAGCGGAAAGGCTTGTCTCGTGACCGAGAGAACTCAGTTGTCCTTGCGCGCGCTCACAAGAACCGTCGAGGAAATCGCCAACTCTCCCGATATCTGGTTCCCATCCATTCATTTCGACCTGTCCGAGCGGTACTGCCGGCGGCTGCGCCGTGACGAGATCAGCGAGGTCTGGCTGATCTGCTGGGATCTCGGTCAGGACACCCTGCTGCACGACCACGGCGGCAGTGCCGGAGCGTTCGCCGTCACGCAGGGCGCGCTGGTCGAGGACTACGGCTCGGTGCACGGCCCGGCGCTGCACACCCGCCGGCACGCCGCCGGTCAGGCGGTCGCGTTCGGCGTCGACTACGTACACAACCTGGTGAACGTGGGCCTGCTGCCGACCGTGTCCATCCACGCCTACGCCCCGCCGCTGCGGGCGATGAACTTCTACTGCTGGCTGCCGACCGGGCTGCATCAGGTCCGGAAGATCCGGTGCGAAACCCCGGAGCCCGTGCTGTGACCAGCATTCCGGAATGCGCGGTCAGCCGGCTGCTTGACCAGGCCCGCGGGCGGATCACCCGCTACACCCCGACGCAGACGGCCGATGCCATGCGCCGGGGCGCGGTGCTCGTGGATCTCCGACCGACCGAGTACCGCTGGCGCTTCGGCGAGGTCCCCGGCGCGGTGGCCGTCTCCCGGCACGTCCTCGAGTGGCGGATGGACGTGACGAGTCCATGGCATCTCAAGGAGTTGGTCCCCGACGACCACGATCAGGAGATCATCCTGATGTGTCCGGAGGGGTACTCCTCGAGCTTGGCCGCCACCAGTTGGCCGCGACGCTCGGGCTGACCAACGTCCGAGACGTGATCGGTGGCTTCGCCGGGTGGCGGGCCGCCGGTTTGCCGGTGCTGTCCCGGCTCGGTCCCGCACCCGGGCCGGACCGGGCCGGCGATCAGTAGCCGAAGTCCTGGCTCCAGTACCAGCCGTTCGTGTCGAGGCCGACGCCGATCGTGGTGAGCTGGCAGTTGAGGATGTTGGCGCGATGGCCCTTGGACTTCATCCAGGCGTCCATCACTTCCTCGGCGGAGTCCTGACCCTGGGCGATGTTCTCCGCGCCCGGCGTCGGGTAGCCGGCCTCGAGGATGCGCTTGTCGAACGTGACACCCTCGGGCGTGGTGTGCGAGAAGTAGTCCCGGGCCGCCATGTCCGCACTGTGCGCGACGGCCGCGGCGGTGAGCATGGCGTCGACCTTGAGCGCGAGGCAGCCGTTCTCCACCCTGGCCGCGTTGACCAGCGCCACCACCCGGTCGGTCTGGCCGTCCGGCAAGGGCGGCTGGCTGCTCGCCGGCACGCTGGATGCCGACGGCGCGGTACTGGTGGTGGTGGCCGGCGGCTCGGTCGAGCTGACCGGCGGCGGGACCTGCGTGGTGGTCGACGGTGCGCTGGTCTGACCGGCGGTGGGGGTGGCGTGCGGGGCCGGCTCCCGGGGGGCGGGCGGCGGGCGACGGGCGTAGGTGAACGATGTGGCCAGCTCAGCCTGCTGTGCCGCGGGGTTGATGGCGGTCGGCTTGGCCAGAACGGTGGCCGCGCCCGCGCTCGTGGCGCCGATGAAGAGCGCAACGAGAACCGGGAGCACAGGCCGCCGGGATAAGCGCTGGGAGGTCACGATCGGGCAACGTACCACTAATGGGTGAGGCGTGGTCTCACTGAGGGTCACTTTGACCTTGGCGGACGCCCGGCTACCTAGGAGACGTCACATCCCGCCGCAGGTTGACGGCGTAACGGAGGTCACAGCGACTTCGGTGGCGACACGCGCCGGCGCGGACCGGTCAGACCGGAATGACCGTCGGCACGATCATCGGCCGGCGGCGGTAGTTCTCGGCCACCCAGCGGCCGACCACCCGGCGCACCGCCTGGGCGATCCGGTGGGTGTCGGTGATCCCCTCCGACTCGGTGTGCGACAGCTCGACCTCGACCAGGGCGAGCACCCCGTCCAGCGCCTTGGGATCGTCGGAGAAGCCGCGCCCGGAGACGGTTGGCGGGGCGACCGCGCGCCCGGTGGTCGAGTCCACCGCGATGACGATCGCGATGAACCCGCCCTCGCCGAGGATCAGGCGGTCGGACAGGGTGGACTCGCCGACGTCACCGACCGAGAGCCCATCCACGTAGACGTGGCCGACCTCGACCCGGCCGCTGATCCGGGCCCGGCCGTCGACCAGGTCCACCACGACGCCGTCCTCGGCGATCACCACATGGTCCTGCGGCACCCCGGTGGCGACCGCGAGCTCCGCGTTCGCCCGCAGGTGCCGCCACTCGCCGTGCACCGGCATCACGTTGCTCGGCCGGACCGCGTTGTACAGGAACAGCAGTTCCCCGGCCGGCGCGTGCCCGGACACGTGCACCTTCGCGTTGCCCTGGTGCACCACGGTGGCGCCGAGCCGGATCAGCCCGTTCACCACGGCGATCACCGCGGTCTCGTTGCCCGGGATCATCGAGCTGGCCAGCACCACGGTGTCTCCCGGCTGGATCTGGATCTGCCGGTGCTCGCCACGGGCCATCCTGGACAGCGCGGAGAGCGGCTCGCCCTGCGAACCGGTCGAGACGAACAGCACCCGGCCTACCGGCAGCTCCATCGCCTCGTCGATGTCCACCAGCAGGCCCGGCGGCACGCGCAGCAGGCCGAGCTCGGCGGCGATGCCCATGTTGCGCACCATGGACCGGCCGACCAGGGCCACCCGCCGGTTGTGCCGTTCGGCCACGTCCAGCACCTGCTGCACGCGGTGCACATGGCTGGCGAAGCACGCCACGATCACGCGTTCGTGGGTCTTCGCGATCACCCGATCGAGGACCGGACCGATCTCCCGCTCCGACACCAGGAAGCCCGGCACCTCGGCGTTGGTGGAGTCCACCAGGAACAGGTCCACGCCCTCGTCGCCGAGCCGGGAGAATCCGGCCAGGTCGGTAAGCCGGCCATCCAGCGGTAGCTGGTCCAGCTTGACGTCGCCGGTGTGCAGCACCACGCCGGCCGGCGTCCGGATGGCGACCGCGAGCGCGTCCGGGATGGAATGGTTGACCGCGAAGAACTCGCAGTCGAACTCACCCGCGGCGTACCGGCCGCCCTCGTTCACCTCGACCAGGGTCGGGTTCAGCTTGTGCTCCCGGCACTTCGCGGCGAGCAGCGCCAGGGTGAACCGGGAGCCGACCACCGGCACGTCTGGGCGCAGGCGCAGCAGGAACGGCACCGCGCCGATGTGGTCCTCGTGCCCGTGGGTCAGCACGACCGCCTCGATGTCGCCCAGTCGGTCCTCGATCGCCCGCAGGTCGGGCAGGATCAGGTCCACCCCGGGTTGCATGTCCTCCGGGAACAGCACCCCGCAGTCCACCACCAGCAACCGGTTGCCGTACTCGAACACGGTCATGTTGCGGCCGATCTCGCCGATGCCGCCGAGCGCGACCACCCGCAGCGCACCGTCGGGCAATGGCGGCGGGGGGGCTTGCCGTGACGTCATGCCGTGACCACCGCGGAAGCGGGGCCCGCGACGTCCGGCACCGCCACCGCGAGACCGGCCTCGGCCAGGTCGGCCGCGAGCCGCTCGACCTGCTCCGGGGTGGCCGCCGGCAGCGGCAGCCGCGGCTCGCCAACCCCCATGCCGTGCAGGTTGAGCGCGGCCTTGCTGAAGATCACCCCGCCGAGCTCGCTGAACGAACGCAGCACCGGGAGCAGCCCGGCGTTGATCTCCCGGGCGGTGGCCACGTCGCCGGCCGCGAACGCGTCCAGCATGCGGCGCAACCGATCGGCCACGACATGCCCGATCACGCTGACGAAGCCGACCCCGCCGACGGCCAGCCACGGCAGGTTCAGCGCGTCGTCGCCGCAGTAGTACGCGAGACCGGTGCGGGCCATCACCTCGACCCCGGCGCGCAGGTCGCCCTTGGCGTCCTTGACCGCCACGATCCTCGGGTGCTCGGCCAGCCGGCAGAGCGTGTCCACCTCGATCGGGACGATGGTGCGCGGTGGGATGTCGTACAGCATGACCGGCAGCCCGACCGCATCGGCCACGGTGGTGAAGTGGGCCAGCAGCCCGGACTGCGGCGGCCGCGAGTAGTACGGGGTGACCACCAGGATGCCGTGCGCGCCGGCCTTCTCCGCGTCCCTGGCCAACTGCACGCTGTGTGCGGTGTCGTAGGTGCCGGCGCCGGCGACGATCGTGGCCCGGTCCCCGACCGCGTCCACCACGGCCCGGATCAGATCGGCCTTCTCGGTGTCCGAAGTGGTCGGGCTCTCCCCCGTGGTGCCGCTGAGCACCAACCCGTCGCAGCCGTGCGCGACCAGATGCGAGGCCAGTGCCGCGGCCGCGTCGAGATCGATCGCGCCGGTGCGCGTGAACGGGGTGATCATGGCTACCAGCACCTGGCCAAACGGCCGGTCCGGGGCGGTGGTGGGACTCGCGGTCATGTGTTGAAACTACCCCGTGCCAGCTCCCCGGTGAGCCCTTACAGGCCCCGGCGCAGCCCCCGCACCGCGCCGATCGCCGGCTGCTCGCCCTCGAACTCGACGCTCGCCTCGTCCCGTCCGAACGCGAACAGCAACAGCTCCCCCGGCTCACCGGAGATGATCACGGTGCTCGGCCCCCGCTTCGCGGTCACCTCCCGCTCGCCGCTGCGCAGCACCAGCCCGACCGGACTACGCCGCAGCGCCAGCCGGCCGGACCTGGCGACGGCCGTCCACAAGGCACGGTCGCGCCGCTCGTCCGCCGGGCGGGGCTGCCAGTCCGGGCTCGCCCGGCGCACGTCCTCGTGGTGCACGAAGAACTCGGTGGCGTTGATCAGCTCGTCCACCGCGCCGATCGCGGTCGGCCAGAACGGCGGCGGACCGGAGCGGACCTGGCCGACCAGTTCGGACCACGGCCGTGCGGCGTAGCCGTCCTGAACTCGCTTGGTGTGGCCGGCAATCGGCGACAGCAGGATGCCGGCCGCGGCGTCCGGCCGGCGCTCCCGCAGCACCAGGTGCGCGGCGAGATCCCGGGTCCGCCAGCCCGCGCACAGGGTCGGGGCGTCCGGCCCGACTTCGGTGAAGAGATCGCACAGCGCGGCGCGCTCGTCCTTGGCCAGACCCATGCGCCGGATGCTACCGGTCGGTAGCGATCAGTTCTTGGCCACCACCGGTCAGTTCTTGGCCACCATCGATGCGGTCAGCTGTTGACCGTCCCTGCGCTGCAACACGCAGACGACCTCTCGCTCGTTGTCCCGGCTGGACCAGTACTTCTGCGACGGGATCAACGTGACGAAGCTGAGCGTGGTGCTCTTGTCGTCCTTGCGGACCACGTCGCTGGCGAACACCAGCGAGCACCAGGACTGCCCGGCCGAGATCAGCTTGTCCCGGTTCGGGTAGCCAACCTTCACCCCGGGCGGCGGTTCCAGCACCTTGCTCGCCGCGAACACCTGGATGGCATGCGACTGAGTGCATTCGACGGCCGACGGGAAGCTCACGCCCTTGCGCAGATCTGCCGACGCGCAGTAGCCCTCGGACACCTCGAACTGCGGGATGTCGCCTTCCGGGCCGTAGGTGAACACTCCCCCGTTGGCCGCCTCGACGACCGGGGTTTGCGCGGTGAGCAACTGGTGGCCGAACCAGCCGCCGACCAGGCCGGCAACCAGCAGCACAACCAGCCCGACGAGCAGCGCGGTCCGGCTGGTCCGCCGGTGCGACGGCTGCGGGCCGGTGGTGATCATCGTGGGGTTCGGCGGCGGGTAGCCGGGGCGGCCGGCATACATCACCGTCTGCGGACCGGTGTTCAGGCCGGGCGCCTGGGCCAGCAGGCCGCGCACCTGGGTGGCGGTCAGCCGGGCCTGGGGTGTGTTGATCAACAGACCCATGATCAGCGAGGCCAGCGGACCCTGGGAGCGGGTCAGGAAGGGCACCTCGGTGGTGATCGCGTGCATGGTGGCGGCGGTGGACGCCCGCTCGAACGGCGAGTAGCCCTCGACCGCGTAGAACAGCACCGCGCCGAGCGCCCAGAGGTCCGTCGCGGCGTCCGCCTCGGCGCCGTGGATGCGCTCCGGCGCCATGTAGGTCGGCGAGCCGATCAGCACTCCGCTCGTGGTCAGCCGTGGGTCGTCCAGCGACTGGGCGATGCCGAAGTCGGTCAGCTTGACCCGGCCGTTGGGCAGGACCATCACGTTGCTCGGCTTGACGTCACGGTGCACGATGCCGGCCGCGTGTGCCGACTCGAGCGCGGAGAGCAACTGCGCGGCAAGCGCGGTCACCGCGTCCTGGGGCAGCGGGCCGCTGTTGCGCACCACGTCCGACAGCGTGGGCGCCTCGATCAGCTCCATCACGATGTAGGTGTTGCGCTCCTGGAGCACGTCGTACACGATCACGACGGCCGGGTCGTTGAGCCGGCCGGCCGTGCGTGCCTCGCGCAGCACCCGCTCCTCGAACACCCCGCGCTCGGCCGGCGGCACGCCGTCCGGCAGGTGCAGTTCCTTGATGGCCACCCGGCGGCCGATCATGCGGTCCTCGGCCAGCCAGACGATGCCCATCCCGCCGCGACCGATCTCGCGCAGCACGGTGTACCGGCCGGCGATGACGCGCTCCACCGGTGCGGCCGGTAACGGGGCGTGGCCCTGGTCCTGTGTCACGCGGCCTCCCTGTCAGCCTCCGAACGCGAGGGATGCTACTGCGACCATCCGGCGGCCGTTGTCGTTCCCAAGGGCAGACTGGCGCGCATGTGGTGGGTGCTACACGTCGACCTCGACCAGTTCATCGCCGCGGTCGAGGTGCTGCGACACCCCGAGCTCAAGGGCCGGCCGGTCGTGGTCGGCGGCGACGGCGATCCGACCAAGCGCTCCGTGGTGGCCACCGCCTCCTACGAGGCCCGCGCCTACGGGGTGCATTCCGGCATGCCGATGCGCACCGCGGCCGGCAAGTGCCCCGACGCGGTTTTTCTGCCGAGCGACCCGCCGGCCTACGACGAGGTGTCCGCCACGGTGATGGCTGTGCTGCGAGAGTTCCCGGTGGTGGTCGAGGTGCTCGGCTGGGACGAGGCCTTCGTCGGCGTCGACACCGACGATCCGGAGGCGCTGGCGGCGGACATCCAGCGGGCGGTCACCGAGCGCACCGAGATGACCTGCGCGGTCGGCATCGGGGACAACAAGTTGCGCGCCAAGCTCGCCACCGGCTTCGCCAAGCCGTCCGGGGTGTACCGGCTCACCAAGGACAACTGGGTCGCCGTCATGGCCGACCGGCCAACCGAGGCACTCTGGGGCATCGGCGGCAAGACCGCCCGCAAGCTCGCCGACCTGGGCCTGAAGACCGTCCGTCAGCTCGCCCTCGCCGACCCGGCCGACCTCGCGCGCCGCTTCGGGCCGAAAATGGGGCCCTGGTACTGGGAGCTCGCCCGAGGGGCGAGCGGGACCGAGGTGACCGCCACCCCGTGGGTGGCCAAGGGCCGCAGCCGCGAGGTCACCTTTCAGACCAACCTCACCGACCCGGCCGAGATCGCCGCGCAGATCGTCCAACTCGCCCGCCGGGTCGCCGAGGACGTCGCGGAGGAAGGGCGCCCGGCGCACCGGATCGGGCTGAAGGTGCGGTTCGCCCCGTTCATCACGACCACGCGGAGCCTCACCCTGCCCGCTCCGACCGACGACGCCGCCACGCTGGAAGCCGCCGCACTGCAGGTGCTGGAAATGTTCGAGCTGACCCGGGAGGTACGCCTGTTGGGCGTCTGGGTCTCCTTCTCCCCCTCCTAGCACCCGCGAGTCGCGCGCTCAGGCTCGCGAGTCGCGCGCTCCGGCTCGCGAGTCGCGCGCTCCGGCTCGCGAGTCTCGCGCTCAGGCTCGCGAGTCTCGCGCTCGGGCAACTGAGTTGCGCGCTCGGGCGATTTGGTTGGCTTGTGCGGGGTTCACCGGGGTGGGGCGGGGCGGATTTTGCGGTGCCGATTCTCATGGTCAAGGGCGCTCCTTCGTCGCGTCGCTTCGCGATTCGCTTCGCGAACCCTTGACAATGAGCCTCGCTCGGCACCTTGGGCAGGAGATAAGGGCAGGCTGCGCCTGCCCTCCCTTTGTGCCGCCCCGCCCCCTCATCGTTCAAACGCTCGACGGCATTAAAGGTCACTGGCTCTTCTCGAACAAAGGTTTGCATACGCACCGGTTTCAGCAGGCGAATGCCTGGTCGTTCTGGGACAATAGGTGTGTGACATTCCCGGCCATTGACTCCTTTGGCGCCCTTCCCGGTGCCGAACACGCGGCCGGGTTTGTGGCGGCAATCAGCGACATCCGGCGACATTTCGCCATCGCCCTGGAACACCTTGCCGACATGGGTCAGGCGCGGACCGCGCACCACGCCGGTTATTCCAGCCCGGCCGCGTTCGTCGCGGAACTGGTACACATCAACCGGCAGAAAGCCGCCCGCATGCTCACCCACGCCGAGCACACCACCTCGACCGTGACCCCAACCGGACACACCACCCCCGCCACGCTGCCCACCCTCCGCACCGCCCTACTGGACGGCCTCATCGACGGCGAACACATCGACGCCGTCGCCGACGCGATCAAAGAACTACCCACCTGGGCCACCCTGGAACATCGGGAACTGCTGGAATCCACCCTGGCGGAGACCGCCCGCACCCACTCCCCCGCAGTCGTACGCGACCACGGGCGGGTACTGCTCAACCGGATCAACCACGACGGCACCGACCCCCACCTGCACGACCACGACGCCGACCCCACCAACACCTTCCGCTACACACTCCTACCCAGCGGGCGCATCAAGTATTCCGGGGAAAGCGACCCCGAAACCGCCGAAGAACTCGTGGCGTTGTTCGGGCCCCTGGCCAAACCCACACCTCCCGCCGAGGGGGTACCGGATCCGCGATCCACCGAGCAACGACAAGGCGACGCCTTCGCCGCCGTCGTACACCTCGCCGTCACCGCCGGGGAGGCACCGGTACACGGCGGCATCAAACCCCACCTCAACGTCATCCTCGACCACACCACGCTCGTAAAAGGAGTCGGGAAGGCCACCCTGGACTGCGGCAGCGCCCTCAACGCCCGCGCCATCCGGAAACTCGCCTGCGATGCCGACCTGATCCCCATGGTGCTCAACACCGACGGTGTCCCCCTGGATGTGGGACGCGAACACCGGCTCGTCACCACCCCACAACGCACCGCCCTCATCGCCCGCGACCGAGGCTGCGCGTTTCCCGGATGCCACCTACCCGCCCGCTGGACAGACGCACACCACATCCCAATGCCACTAAGTTAGGACTGGGTCCTGCGGCTTTGGGTTTGGCGAATGTTTCGCGATTTTCGGCGTGTCACATTGTGTGCCGGCCCTTGCGAAGGATGCGCAACGCTATTATTTCCTTATGGTCGATGGTGGTGCTTCGGCAGGGCAGCGGGTTCGGCTAACTGATCGTATCTCGATCGGTGTGCTGACTCGCTTGTTTCCTCGTGATCTGGTGGACGAGGTCATCGCGCATGCGGGTCGCAAGGAGAAACGTTCACGATTGCTTCCCGCGCATGTCGTTGTTTACTATGTGTTGGCGTTGGCGTTGTACTTCGGTGAAGCGTATGAGGAGGTGATACGTCGACTGGTCGGCGGTCTCCGATTCCTGAGGAACTGGTCGGGTGAGTGGAAGGTGCCGACCACGAGCGCTATTTCGCAGGCCCGCGCCCGGCTCGGTGCGGCACCGATGGAGGCGTTGTTTCGTCGGGTGGCGGTGCCGATCGCGCGTCCGGGAAGCCGTGGTGCCTGGTTTCGGTCCTGGCGGGTGATGGCGATCGATGGTGTGATTCTCGATGTTCCTGACACACCGGAGAACAACGCAGAATTCGAACATTCGAAGAGCGGTCGCGGTGAGAGCGCGTTTCCCATGGTCCGCCTGGTCGGACTCGGCGAATGCGGCACCCATGCCATCGTCTCGGCCGCGTTGGGCACGGTGAGCGTCGGCGAGCAGACCCTCGTTCCACAGCTGCTGCCCGAGGTGACACCGGACATGCTGATCCTGGCGGATCGGGGTTTCTACAGCTACAAGCTGTATCAGGCGATCATCGAGATCGGCGCTGCGGTGGTGTTCCGCGCTACCGCGAAGTTGGTGCTGCCGGTGTTGGAGGTCTACCCCGACGGGTCCTACCGCTCGGTAGTGCTGGATTCCGCAACCTCAGGTTCGGTGCGGAAACGCGCGAAACGAGCCGGCACCGATGAACACCGGGTGCTCGCCGCGGCCGGCGCCGCGAGGGTGTCAGATGGTCTGTGTACAAGATCAACGATGAGTTGGATGGAGTACACAGGTGACTGTGACGGATGATCGACAGGATGTTGCGCCTGCGCGGCGGGCGATCAACGAGATGGTGGATGCTGGCTTGCTGGACCACTTGATGTCCAAGGTAGGCGTTGATGGGGTGGCGTTGACCGGTGCGGGTGGGTTGCTGCCGGAGCTGGTTAAGGCGGTGCTGGAGCGGGGGTTGCAGGCCGAGCTGACCGGGCAC